>JAHISP010000087.1 GCA_018818165.1 Bacteroidota bacterium
GTGGGGATAAATTAATAATCAACTTGGCTGGCAACTTAACAAATAACAATATTTGTGAAAACACAAGAATTGTTTTTAATGGAAGTAAAGTTCAAAATGTTTATTTAGCTAGCAATAAAGTTTTTAAAAATGATTTTGAAATTGGGAATTCAAATACAATTCCTAAAGCTATTTCTAATATTAAGCTCACTAGCCAAATAGATTTTAAAGATAATACTTCATATTGGGATATGAATAGCTTTGCTTTAACCTTGGATGGAAACGATATTACTGCAAATCCTGGTACTATTAAAAATGTTAAAGATCTAATTGGGTTGAACAGTTCAATTTTTGAGGACTTATCTCTTACTGGTAATGTTAACTTCAAAGAAACTATTTCTGTTAGAAATGTATCAATAATTGGAAACTTGACTGTTACCGATACATTACAAAATCCATATTACTATTACGGATATTCAAGGTATTTAAGTATTTCTGGCAATTTGATTAATAATGGTGTGATTAGAAATCATTCAAACGGTGGGGATAAATTGATTATTAACTTAGCTGGAAATTTGACAAATAACAATATTTGTGAGAATTCAAGAATTATTTTTAATGGCAGCAAAGTTCAAAATGTTTCATTAGCTGATAATAAAGTTTTTCAAAATAGTTTTGAAATTTATGATTCATTGTCAATTCCAACAGCCATTTCGGAAATAAAATTTAAAAATCAAATATATTTTAGAAATAAAACTTCCTATTGGGATATGAACAATAACAGCTTAATTTTAGATGGAAATGACATTACTGAAAATAGTGGAACTATTAAAAATGTGAAAGATGTAATTGGGTTGAATGGTTCAATTTTGGAGGATTTAACTTTTACCGGAAATGTTAACTTTAAAGAAACTATTTCCATACGAAATGTATCAATAATTGGAAACTTAACGGTTACTGATACATTACAAAATCCATATTACTATTACGGATATTCAAGGTATTTAAGTATTTCTGGCAATTTGACTAATAATGGAGTTATTAGAAACCACCCGAGTGGTGGAGACAAATTAATCCTTTCTGTATCTGGCGATATTGAAATTAATGGGACTGCAACTAATAATGCAATAGAACTATTTGGTACTTATCCTAGAACTATTAATGGAAATGGTTTAGCCGATAATGTTAAAATTAGAGTTGTTAACCCTGGAGTAGAATTAATTGGTGAAAATACTATATCAAATCTAGAAGTAATCTCAGGCGCTAGTTGTAAACTTAGATCTGGAGGAATTTTAACAATTACAGGTACAAGTTTAACAGGTAGTTTCCAAAATAATGGAGAAGTTACATTTGTTAGGACAAGTGAAGCTGGTGGAACTTATAATAGTTATGATATGCAAATTGATATTCCAAATGAACATGGCTTAGATACTATCTGGGTTACAAATCATGGTTTTCAAGTACCATCATCTTATGCAAATGCAGTAAAAGAATATTGGAGTATTAACTCTTCTCCAGATAATAATCTCAATTCCTCAAAAATTACTTTCTATTATCATGATGAATTATTAGGCTCAAACAATGAAGATCAGTTGGAAATATTTCACTCAACAGATAATGGGCAAACTTGGAAACAAATTTCAACAACTTTAAATACAACCAGAAATAGTAATTTAAATTATTTAACTTTTAGTGATGCTCCAATGAGTGGCAATTATTGTTTATCATCAAGTCCAGACCCAGTTTCTGTAAGACCATCTGTAATTCTTTCAATTATTGGAAGAAATACTATTCGAGTTGGACCTCCTAATAGATTTACTATCCACTATGTAAATAATAGCGATGTTGAAAGTAATGAAATGATTATGGAATTAGGAATTGATGGAGAAGGTGGTTTTATTGATGAAATTATTCCTTCAGTTCCTGAAGGTGCCCCAGAAATTAGAATTCCTATAGATAGCTTAACATTTGATGGACGAAGAGATTCAGTCTATTTATGGATTGGCAGCATGGAACCTCATGAAGAAAGAACTTTTGATGTAGTTATTTCCGCTACACCAGGATTAGCAAAAACAGCATCGCTTTATAAACCTGATTTTGTAATTACATTAAGTGGAGTTTTAATATATGCCGGGGTTGCTGTTGTTACATCTTATGTAAAGGATGTAGCATTTCAGCTATCAGAAGAAATATGGAGACCAGTAGCTGATTGCGAAACAGTCTCTTCTGTACTTTATGACGCTGTAAAAGATTCATTTAGAAAGACTAATAAAAGTTGGTTTTGTTATGAAAAGCCAGCAACAGCAATTGCCGAACAAACAATTGGTGATGCAGTTGGAAAATTAGGAAGTGGTGCGGTAAGCGCTGTTAACAAAGCTAATTTAGTTAAAGATGCTTATACGGCAATTAGCCAAACGCATAAAGGTATGTCGCGTTATCTTGATGATGATTTTAAAGTGAAAGACTGCAGTGGAAATGAAAGGAAAATTACTGGGGAAAGCAGTAAAAAGGGACGAGAGCTAACAAAAGTTACTTCTTGGGATCCTAACGAAAAAGTTGCTCCATCTGGATTTGGCACTGGAGGATTTATTACAACTGCTGGAAGAATGCAATATCAAATCCTTTTTGAAAATAAAAAAGAAGCTTCTGCACCAGCCTGGAAAATTGTAATAATTGATACATTATCTGAAAACTTTGACCCAGAAACTGTTCTATTTGGGAAAGCAAGTCATGAAGGTGAAAATTATAATTGGATAACAAAAGTAGAGGGAAATGTTGTTACTTGGGAAATTGTTGATATTGAATTACCACCAAACGTAACTCCACCCGAAGGAGAAGGTTATGTTTCTTTTTCTGTAATGACTAAAAACAATTTGCCTAGTGGAACAGAATTAAAGAATACTGCTGCCATTACATTTGACCTAAATAAACCAATAATTACTAATGAAGTTGTAAATACTATTGATTTCCTTTCTCCCGTTACAACATTAGCAGCATTGGTTGATACTGTTTTTGGTAACTCCGTTACTGTAACTTGGAATGCAACTGACCCAGAAAATGGAAGCGGAATAAGTACAACTACTGTTTACATGTCGGATAACGATGGAGGTTTCTATCCAGTTGGCTCAACTGACCAGACTTCTCTTGATGTTGATATTTTAGGCGGACATAAATATGATTTTTATGCTCTATCAAAAGATAACGTTGGTAATATTGAATTGGAAAAACCAAACACCGTTTCAATATTTGTTGTAAGTGGCGTTGAAGAAGAAGAAGAAAATATTCCTAAAAAATATTCGTTATCTCAAAATTATCCTAATCCCTTTAACCCATCAACCAAAATTGATTTTGAACTTCCTTTTGAAAGCAAAGTGAAAATTGAAATTTTCAATATACTTGGGCAAACTGTAACTATACTAGAAAATGCCCAATTGAATGCCGGTAAATATTCCAAAATTTGGAATGCAAAAAATCTTTCAAGTGGAATTTATTTCATAAGATTTGTTGCAACTGCTGTTCAAAATGAAAATCAAAAGTTCACTTCTCTTAAAAAAATGATCTTCCTAAAATAAAAGTTGATTTTAACAAGCTTGAGGTAAATCTCAAGCTTGTTTATTAAATAAAGCTCCACAAATATATGTTGTTCAATTATTTACAACACATCTGTCCAAAACGATAAAATAGAAAAAAGCAGGCTCCAACTCAGCAAAATAACTTTGCTGAGCATAAATTTGTTTTTCGGAAATAAATTTAAATAAGGAGCCACAATGAACATAACACTTTTTAGTCAATTATTGCA
>JAHISP010000104.1 GCA_018818165.1 Bacteroidota bacterium
CGATATAAGCATCGAGCTGCAGACTATAGCCGCCAGACTCTCTCATGCTGGCGACGCAATGGTCAATGTCTTGGAGCGCCTCGCGGCAGTACCCCATGGCCAGGTGCATGTTCGCCTCCAGCATGTACATCTTAGGGATCTGTGACTGAAGACCCAGACGAATGCAGTCCTCACGAGCTTGTTTGAGAACATCTAGGGCGGAGACAGATTCACCCAGTAAATGAGAATACAGCGCCTCATTCTGGTTGGCGATGATTCTGAGACGTACATACGGCTCTTCAACCAGCTCGGACGCTCTTCTGACATGTGCGATCGCCTCGTGCAGGCGGAGTTCAAGATAAGCGGCCATGCCAAGCGTATTCTGGAATATGCCGAGCATGGTCAAGCTGAAGCCACGAGCAACCGACGTCAGACTGTCATGTTCTTGCTTAGCGGCGTCATAATGTGGCCCCGGCTCCGTGTTTATGCGAGCCCACCAATAATTCGCCCAGAGACTGCCGAAAGACTCAATATCATCCGAGAATCGCTCGGGCGACAATTTGTCCCTTAGAAAAGCGATAGTTCCCTTATTGTCTCCAGAAACATTGAGCACGTTGGAGTAAGATTTGACAAATGCCGGGCGGCTGTGATATTCGGCGGGTAAAGCGTCCAGCCACTGCTGCACTCTGGCCCACCCGTACTGGCCGTAAAAGTCCGACCATTTCGTGTCCATCAGACCAAGAGCCCGATCATAGTCCTCGAGTTCCATGAGCAAGCCGATGGCCTCATAGACCAACCCCTCATTCAGGTAGCTGTCGGCGGCGGATCGGCACAGGGCAGCGACCTGCTCCGGTTTTGCGATCTTATCCAGATGTGATCTCAGTGCTTGTCTTGCCAGTGCGTGCAAGCGGTAGTGTCCCCGCTCTTCCAGCGCGACGTGCGGGATCGCTGAACGGCTTAGTTGATGAAGTAACTCTTCCGCCTTTTCAGGCACGGAAAAAACCGCTGCGCATCGTTCGGTAGTTAGTACTTCAAACAGCGATGTCTCGCAAAGGAATCTGGCGAGATCGGGGGGCAGGGTCTCATACACTTCCTCCGTGAAATACTCGTGGAATGCGTCGGCCCGTTTGGGGGACAGACTCACATGGCCTGCGGCAGAGAATCCGTTCTGAGGAAACCTGTTGGCGATAAAACCCACAGAAACACACCATCCCGCAGTCTCTTTCCAGAATCTCTCTGCGACCTCGTCCTCGACATCCCGTTCGAGATGCGCCTTCATGGCTTCGTGGCATTCGGGCAGACTGAACGCGAGTTGGGCAGTATCGATTCTTAGGATAGTGCCACGAGCTTGATCTCGCCGGGTCTTGAAGGAAGGAGGAACTCTCGAAGCGATAATCACCGTTAGCCGATCACGGCCGCTTCGGGCGAGCAGCGGGGGTATTGAGGCAATGTCGGGGTTGTGATCGACACACTCCCAATTGTCAAGGACGAGGCAGGTACGAGGCCCTTGGTACTGCTCTATCGCAAAGCAAATGTCTTCGATTGTCCGGCAGACTTCCGTCACTGGTGACGTGGCGTTAGAAAGTGATAATACGTTCGGCAGAGCAGCAACGAGATACGCAAGAAACTGGTCAGTATAGGCATCGGAGTCGTCGAGATGATACCAGGCTTTTGCGGCATCCGGACGCGAATCAAGAATCTGCTGTGCCAGGGTTGTCTTACCATACCCGGCCGGAGCGACGAGCAGTAGAAGGTTTGCGCCGTCTGGATCATTCGCCATTCCGAGCAGTCGCCGACGTTCAACCGCTCGGTGTAGGCGACCCGGAACGGTAAGCTTGCTTCTTAGTATATTGATTGCCAAGCACTTACTCCAGCTACAAAGGGCTATATTAAACTCGTCTTTCAGAGGTGTTGTTACTGACAAAGAACCTCTGAGACATCATGAGCCCTAAAATACCAAAAACATACAATCTCCCGCGTCAAAAAACGAGGGGAATGTCGGGCAACTTGTCATTCGCCTGTCATTCGCAACTCGATAATGAAACCATGAAACCAAGCAAACCCACCGCTTCGCCTCAGACATCGGGAGTTGAAAAAGTCCTGCTCCAGATGGCCCGATGCGGTAACGATTGGGCCGGCAAGGCGACCTGCTTCAGCGGTCCTACAGAGTTTCATTTTGACAGCCTTAAGGATCTCTTTGACTGGCTCAAAAAAAGGGCTGAAAAAGATTAGAGATAAGCCCGACGGAGGAATCTATGAAAAAACAGGGATCACTTCTCGGATTTGCGGTCATGTCTCTGGCATTGTTCTGTTCATGCTCGGGTGACAAAGGGACCGACCCTGTTCAACCAACGGCCCCTACGGTATCTACTATCGCCGTCAGCGCGGTAACCGAGACGACGGCAGAATGCGGCGGAACTGTGACATCAAATGGCGGAGCCGAGGTAACGGCTCGCGGTGTCTGCTGGAGCACGAACGCGACTCCAACGATGGGAGATAACGTTACCGCTGACGGCGCAGGGTCAGGGAGTTTTACCAGTTCATTGACCGGTCTAACTGCAGGAACGCCTTATTATGTCAGGGCTTATGCTACCAACGGCGCCGGGACTGGTTATGGAAACGCTCAGTCGTTTAGTACAACCGCATCTCCGAGTACGGTGACGGATATTGACGGAAATGTATATCAGACTGTCACGATCGGTACCCAGGTCTGGATGGCCGAGAATCTGAAAGTCACACATTATCGGAACGGCGATCCCATACCGGACGTCACCGATGGTATGACCTGGGAGGGCCTTACCACGGGCGCCCTTTGCCGGTACACCAACAGCGATGACACGGCCGCGATATATGGGCTTCTGTATAATTGGCATGCGGTGAACGACAGTCGGAACATTGCTCCCGAAGGGTGGCACGTGGCCACAGCTTCCGATTGGATGACACTGGTGAGTTACGTCGGCTCCGATCCCGGCGGTAAATTGAAAGATACTGGAACGGTCCATTGGCTGAGTCCCAATACAGGTGCTACCAATGAAACCGACTTCACAGCTCTACCCGGGGGACAGCGCGGTTATCAAGGGTCATATAGCGCCTTGGGGCAAGAAGCCTACTTCTGGACAGCAACAGAATACAACAGTAGCCGAGCATATGTTCGCAGTTTGCATTCCTTCGATGCTTCAGTTGCCCTTAGAAATTTGAGCAAATATGCCGGTCACTCGATCCGCTGCATCAAGGATTAGGTATTCAGCATCGATATCGTGCCGGCAATGATGACGTTCAGATGAAGTGACTGACAGTGCGTTTTTATTAGCGTCAAGTCGGCAGACAGGAGATCCACGATGAGAAGGTCGTTGTCGGCAACGGCAATTGCTGCACTATGCGGCTGGCTTATCTTAACCGGAGCGGCGCAGGCCCTGATGGATACCGCATGGGTACGAAGTTACACGCCACTCGCTCCATACCAGGTGATGGCCGCAGGCATTGACAGCGATGGCAACTGCTATACAGCGTTCCAAGGTTGGGATGGTGTGAGGGACTGCTGCGCCGCTATGAAGTATGATTCAGGTGGCAACTTTCAATGGAATTATCTAAGCCCTCAAGGCATTATCATCGATGCAGAGATCGATCGGGCAGGCAACACATATATGACAGGAACCAAATGGGATATGAGTGAGTCGCTTGGCATGCTTGTTAAACTCAATTCCAGCGGTGTTCCGGTCATAAGCCAAGTTTGGAACGGTTACGGTGGAAGAACGGTTGTGTACAATTCATCTGGCGACTGCTTTGTTGCTGACTCATATTTTAATCCCAATGGATATGTAGATGATAGTATACGGTGGCATGGTTACGATTCGGATATTGCTGTAAGAGGTTTTAGTGCGTTGGGATCTGAGTTGTTCTCAGTTATATTGAATTATCTTTACGATGACTGGCCTGAATGTCTGGCAATCTCTCCAGACGGCAATTTATACTTATCTGGTTATCACTCTAACTCTCCATGGGTCACCCATAATAGAAATGCCCGGCTATATAAACTTGCGGCCGACGGCAGCCTGACCTGGATGCGGGAGTTCGATTACGGTGAAAATGGGTACGATGATCTCACGGTCGTGGCAGCAGATTATCAAAGTAATGCAATTATGGCAGTTCGTCCTGAATCTGGTGCAAAGATCAACAAGCTTCACGGGGCCGGTGGATTGCTATGGGGACGTGACGCTTCCATGTGGATTCGTGAGTTACTGGTCGACGATAGCGGAGCGATAATCACAGCCAGAGGTTCACAGATCGAAAAATACAATTCGTCCGGAACCTCACTGTGGACCGTGGATATTCTACCGGCCATCGATACAGCCTTGGTCTGGTGCACTGTCACTGATGTGAAGCTCTATGGTTATGATGTCATCACTACTGGCTCTTATGGTGATTTCTCCAGAGAAGGGCATTTCACGGCACGCGTAGATTCCCTGGGCGATCTGACTTGGATTGAGGAGTTCGATGTTGCCGAGGGACGTATTTCTGACATGTATAGCGAAGCGGCGGTTGACGACTCCGGATCAGTATTCGTATCGTTTATCGATCATACCGGCGGCTGGCCATATACCATGATATCTATCAAGTATGTAGAGGGCACTAAACACCTCACCATCCGCGATGCCCGCCGCGACAGCATTCCTGATATTGAGTTCAATCTCATAAAGGTAAGCAACAATCCGCCGTACTTCGATGAGGACACCCTCGGCTCGTTCACGACTGACAGTGAGGGACGACTGAGCCTGACACCTATCGGTCCGGATTCGTTTTTCGTGCAGCTGGATCTGACTGGCGATACGCTGGTGGTCGGCGACAGCCTCAAGATAGCCAAACATGTGCACAGCGTCCCGGCCGTGAAGCATCAGGCGTTGCTGGGCACCATGCACAGCGTCCATCTGGACAACGCTCAGTTTGCTGAGGACGGCCACATGTTCTTTGACACACTGACTTCCAGAAATCAGAACATCGTGCTCAATCACACCGAACTGCGCTACAACCTGCTGGTCTCGGTGGAGTGGGAGGCAACCGAGTACTATCTGCGTGACCTTGAAGACAATTTTGCTCGTATGTCCAACTACCTCTATGACGTGACGGACGGGCAGGCGCGATTGGATACGGTATTGATTTATGACGCCAGGGATCAGTGGCATGAAGCCGATATGCGTATTTGCGCCGATAACACAATACGACCCTACTGTGATAAAGGGGTGGCGGGAATGCTACGCAGTGCAACAGATGGTTATCAGATTTACATGCCGAGAATATGGTGGTACAATGGCGATGGCACTCGTAACCATACTGGCGGTATCTATCCCCTGGACTTAACCACGGAATCTGTTGATTATCGAACAAAGGCCCATGAGTTTGGTCATTACGCCTTAGGTTTCTACGACGAGTATCGTCTGTTTGATCCATCAACTAATAGTTATGTTGAAGATGACGCCACCCTCCGCTGCTTGCCCACGTCAATATTCCATTATGGTTTCATGGACTCGCAATACGAAATAAGTGGCGGAGTGATGTCGTCGGAGATGTCGAATGCATTCCGCTATGACCTAAGCTCCTGTCGCAACACTGAACAATGGGGTACGCTGAATTCCTCCTGCTGGGATCATTTCGAGCGCTGGGTAGAAGCGGTTCCCTGGGGACCTGACAATTTGTTTGTGCCGATACTCAAGCCGGATGCAACCGATTCGACTGAGCACTTAGTGACTAATCCTGCAGTATACTTCCCGGGTCCCAACAATGATGTGACCAATCTTGATTACGACGTTGGCATCATGATTCATTCTCCTAACACACCATCGGCTCAGATAGCCGGATATTCGAACAAGCATGTTACAGTGCATCATTCCACAGGAGGGGATAATGCCAAGATACAACTTTGGAATAATCCTCATGCTGGTCCGCCGTCGGAAATCGTCATCAGTCAAGGTAACTCTTCGGACGCGTCCGGAGCCTGGGTGTTGGGCGTGAAAGATGCTGCCTATCAGATTATGGCCAGCAAAGGGAACAGCCTCGGTACTGTGACACTATCACCTGCCTTGGCCTCGCCTCAGCAGGTGACAACCGGCTGGCTCTATGGTATGGCTGAATCGGGAGGATCGGGCGTAAGCAAAGTTGGCAACAGCTACTCGGCCAACAGTGCCGAAGACAGCATCACTATCGAGCTGAATGAGGTTCAGGGATATTATCCGCTCATCAGCAAGGCAATGTTGACCGCTGATGGAGCAATGTATGATATCACGGCGACTCAGTCCTTCCCGTCTGAGCCGACTCTGGAGTTGTGGCCGTCCTATGGCGGAAGCTACAGCCAGTCTGTCAGCCTGTCTGGATCCGGCTACTCGGCCACTGTCTCAGATAGCCTGGGAGAATCCGGTTCGTTCATGATCTGGGCGAGCGATGATTCCTTGCGGACTTTCTTTGTGCCCAACAGGTATGTCATCACCGGCGGGGATCATGAGCGGCCATTCATCTGGCTTTTCGGTGCTGAGGGACAGAGCGAATTCAGGCTGGACTCGGCCAACGTCTCCCTCACCAAAGCACTCATCCTATCATCGCCGTATCCCGTCATCCGCACCGGGCTCGATGAGAATGCAGTGCGGGCCGGGCAGACGCATTGCCTGTCAGTGTACCCTGACAATCCCATAACCGGATCAAATCAGGTTGTGATACGGTACGACGATGCCGATCTGAGGCTGGGAGACCAGTACCTGGGCGATGAAGCGACACTGGCCGCATATCAATGGGTTGATAACGCAACCGGCTGGCAAATAATTGGCGGGTCGGTTGATACTGCTGACAACGTAATCTACGCACCCATCACCCAATCCGGCGTTTTTGCCGCCTTTACGTATGACATCATCACCGACGTCGAGGATGACGACCATGGCGAGTTGTTGCCTTACCTGTTTGAACTCTCACAGAACTACCCCAATCCATTCAACCCGGTGACGACCATCGAATATAGTCTGCCGGAGCGGAGCCAAGTTACAATTGAAGTCTACAATGTTCTCGGCCAGAAAGTGCGAACACTGGTCGATCGAGAAGAATCAGCCGGCTCGTACACGATTACCTGGGATGGCACGAGTTCGACCGGTGAAACTGTTTCAACTGGTGTGTACTTCTACCGCTTCCAAGCAGACGATCACGTAGAAACGAAGAAGATGTTGCTGCTGAAGTAGGCCAAGAAAACGGTCACGAAATGGTCACAACAGGGTGTAAGTTCTTGTGCCACAACGTGAGTATGGGGTTCGATTCCCCCACCTCCATTTGTATAACTCATTACACAACATTAAGTTATCTGCCGGACGGGGGTGTCGTACCCCCCCACCTCGATTTGTAAGCCTATATCCCCCAATAACGATGAATATCGTAACACCATTTTGGCCACGGTTTGGTCACAACACAAGGCGGCGATTCTGCTCAAACTAGACCAAGTCAATAGGGAACAATGTATCGATTATAATTGACGGAATAGCTCACAATGGATATATTTATAACCGTAAGATTAGATGTGGAGTGTGAGTATGCCAAAACGTCCTAAAGAACCTCCCCGCGGTCCGATGATTCACATCCGACTTGACGAGACAACCCACCGCAAACTCAAGATTCGCGTGGCTCACGACTGCACCACAATCCAGCAACTGGTCGCTGATCTGATTCGCCGAGAAGTTGGAGAATCGCAAACGAACAAAAGGACAAACTAGTCCGACATCTTGTGCTGTACGACAACCAATCCGCGGAGATAAGGAGTTGTCTGATGCATTCCATTTGTCAAAGATACCGTGTTTTCTCGAAGACCTGGGGCTATTTCATTGCCGCTGCTGTTTGCTTCCTTACCCAGTCGATATATTCACAACCAGCCATAATACGTGAGATAGACCGCATTCAAGGGACTTTGTGTTTCGATGCTTCCGGCAATGCGCTGGTCGCCCGAAATCCGTCGGGCAATGTGGAGGTTTGCAAATACAACAGCAACCTCGATCTCGTCTGGACGCACACATATGACACCACAGTCGATCTGGCGTTGGTCAACTTACGCACGGATGCCTATGGAAACGCCTATGTCGTCTGCAACGCTGTATTCTCGACGGTTGACGCTCTGTCTTACCGACTTTCAAAGGACGGTGATTATCAGTGGACGCACGTGTACAATCGTGACGGCTTACGTTCTAAAGAGGGTGCGAAGAACAATCTCGTTGACTGGTTTTCCGGCGATACCTACGTTTTTGGAGAACAGGATATTGATGGCAACTGCTTTAGCTATATCGACGAGGACTGGATTTGGGAGTTCTTTCTCTGCAAGATAGATTCAACGGGTTCTGAGGTTTACAGAACCTCTTATAGTGGGCCGACCGCCGAGTGCAAATACACATACGATCGCATAACGTACGACCTTGATGGCAATGCGTATCCGACAGGTGCTATCTACTATCCCAACTGCCTTGACGATACGTGCGGTTACATCGAGGGTTGCACGCCAGACATCGACTTGCGGATATTCAAGTACAATCAGGCCGGAGCTATCGCCTGGTACGTTGACGTTCCAGAGGGTTACGGAAACTGGTCTCATACTATCGGTAACTATGGTGGTTTCAAAGGCAATCTGATCAATCATGTCAAATCCGTTCCCGATCTTGTTTCGAGTCTGCGGTGTCATTACCCAGGCGGCGGACTGCGCTGGCAGCTTACGCCCGGTGGTGCTGTTGTTGCATATTGGGTAATGAGCAACGGCTTGTTTCGGGTGATCCGTGAGGTGGAAGAACTCGGTTCCACGCATTACTACTGCACGGATTATGACACACTGGCTGTTGTTCAAAGAGATTTTGGTCTGCTTGGTCCACACGTGACTAGAACACTTGATCAGAACCAAAACATGTTCGTGCTCTATACTGACCGGATCGAGTGCTATGATATTGACGGAGAGCTAAAATGGACCACGGATTGCTCCAACTACAATATCATAAGAGTTGACTCGCTGGGTTATATCTACGTGGCAAACAGTGCGAAAATAGCAAAGCTTGGTATTAAGGAGTTCGTTTTGCTCGACGGCTCGCTTGACAGCAATAGAGTGGCCGAGGAGGATTTCGAATTATACTCAATAGACTCAAGCGTTGCGGGCTTCATAGTGCGACAAGCGGGCAGCTTTGAGACCGACCTGGAGGGTGTTCTGGAGTTTGGTCTCGGCGAAGATTACGAGCTGATCGCTCCCGGTGGTGTAGGCACCGGCCTGAATGTTGGTGAGTTGGCCCTGATCACAAAACGGGTCGACTCAAAGGAAGCTGAGAAGCACCAGTCTATCCTGGGTACTATCTACAATGTATGGGTTGATCCGATCAAGTTCGACGAATATGGGCACATCGATCTTACCGAGATTAATGACAACTCGATGCAGCAAGTAGTGCTGGACCACACCGAGCTGCGTTACAATCTGCTTGTGTCTATCGAGTGGGATGCCAGCACGTATTATCACGAAGGATTGCGAGCCAATTTTCGGGCTATGTCGAACTACCTTTATGACGTCTTCGACGGCCAGGTCCGTCTGGACACGGTTGTTATTGTAGACAACATGCAGCATTGGGATGACGCCGATATCGTAATCCACTCCGACAATTTCCTGCGTCCATACTGCGTGTTTCGTGATATGCTTGTCCCCGGTATAGAGAGACCGTGGTACTATTACGCGCAGATTCATATGCCACGTATATGGTTTGGCAGTGAGTCACTCGGAAGAGACGTGAGTTACGGCACCTACCCTCATCAGTTGGCGAAGTCCACAATGTATCGGGCTATGGCGCATGAATTGGGTCACTATGCCTTCATGTTTGAGGACGAATACAAGTTCTGGAACGCCCCCACGAACACGTGGGTAGAAAATGTGTTGCGCTGCGCAGTCATTGATAATTATGGCTTCATGGACAGGACGTACTGGCTTGCGAACCCGCAATCCACTGAGATGTCGGTGGATCTCTGGTATCTGGCTGAGGAGTGTCAGAACAACCAGCAGTGGATCAATCGGGAGAAATCATGCTGGACTATGTTTGACGACTGGGCGGAAGATCGTGCCTACGGACTTTTACCCCGGCCGGTCTTTTACAAGCCTGACACAGACGACCCGGAAGAGCGTAAGCCCCCCCCCAATCTCGCGACCATTCCTGGACCCAACCAGGATGGCTATGAGTTGGGCGATCCCAAGGATTACGATGTGGGGGCGCTGGTAATATTCCCCGGTACTTTGCTGCCACAGGAAGCCGGGACGCGCGACATATCCGTTCGCACCTATTTCAGTGGCAGCCCTCAGGGGGAGATGCGTGTGACTCTTAAGAAACAGATCCCCGGGACGAGTATCGCCTACGGGCGTTCTCTGCAGGGCCGGTCGACCAAGTTTACGGTTAACTCGAATTTCAAGGAAGGGTACATCTGGGTTCTGGGAGCACGGCCCGATGACATAATCGACGTGTTTATGGGGGCGTACCGGGAAGAGACTCCGCCTAGCATGAGCTTGGCGCTGAAGGAGCCGGAAAAGATCTGGTTGGTGGGACAGGCGGTAGTGGGTCAATCCGGTGTCAGTCGCTATGGTACAGCGTACAGTCTGTCAGCGGAGGGTGACAGTCTTGAAATCGAAGTGAGACAAGTTGAGGGGCATTATCCGCTTGTACCCGGGGTCGATTTGTCCGGAGACACTGTAACTGTCAGATTCACTTTCGAGCAAGCCTTTAACGAGACTCCGTCGCTTGAATTGCGGACCGCTAGTGGCGAGGTGTATTCGTATCCGCTTACCCATGGAGCTACTGCATATACAGCCGCAATCGGCGATACACTGGGGCGTCACGGTTCGTTCACCGTCGGGGCGGTTGATTCCGTTGGCCTGCCGTTCTTCCTTGATCTTGAGTATGAAGTTGCTCAATCGGAAGCTATCAGTGGTTCTATCTACGGTCCGACTGGTGACTGTCAGTTGTCGCTTGAGTCGCCTGATGCCTTCGGCTTGATCATGGTACTTTCTTCGGAGTATCCGACTATCCGGGGCAACCTGACCTCGGGGGCACTGCAGGCGGGGAAAACGCACTGTCTGGTATCCGACGGCGACCTAACCTCAAGCGGTCTTACTATCTACTACTCTGACGATGATTTGGCTTATGGTGATATGTCTATGGGTGACGAGACAACGCTGCAGATAAACTTGTGGGACCCCGATGAACACGAGTGGCAGCCGCTGACGTCTGCGGTGGACATCCAGTATAATTCGGTTACTGCGGCCATACCAAGTGGGGGCACCTATGCCGCCTTTACGACCAACATCATAACAGATGTTGAGGAAGACGAATACGGCGAGACTCTGCCCTACAGGTTCGAGTTGTCACAGAACTACCCGAACCCGTTCAACCCGGTAACGACTATTGAGTACAATCTTCCAAGACGAAGCAGTATCAGGATCGATGTTTTCAATCTGCTTGGTCAGAAAGTGCGGACACTAGTCGATCGGGAAGAATCAGCCGGCTCGTACACGATTACCTGGGATGGCACGAGCACATCCGGACAGTCAGTATCAACCGGTGTCTATTTCTATAGATTCCAGGCTGATGACCATGTTGAGACGAAGAAGATGTTGCTACTGAAATAGGCCTAAAAAAACGGTCACAATTTGGTCACAATACGGTGTAAGTCATTGTGCCACAACGCGAGTATGGGGTTCGATTCCCCCCACCTCCACCAATTTAATTCATTGCCATACAATCACTTGTCTACTGGACGGGGGTATTATACCCCCCACCCTTACGTTTGTAAGCCTATATCCCCCAATAACGCTGAATAACATGACACCATTTTGGGCACAATTTGGTCACAGTAAATTGGGCAGCAGAGACAAAGTAATCGAATATCGTTGACGCTTTGATATCTATCGGTTATATTTATAA
>JAHISP010000088.1 GCA_018818165.1 Bacteroidota bacterium
CCAAGGTCTGTATCTGGCAGTAAATCCTTTTTCAAAAGAATTGTGATATTGTAATCTTAGAGTTGGACTTTGGGAAATTCCCACGTAAAATTTATTTGCGGATTTAGATTTAAGAATGTAGAGGAAATAAATCATGATTGCTTCAATTAATTTAAAACGAAAAAGCCCCGAAAAAAATCGAGGCTTTTTTGGCTCCGCGAGCAAGACTCGAACTTGCAACCCTTCGGTTAACAGCCGAATGCTCTACCATTGAGCTATCGCGGAATAAAACTTTCAAAATGTCAAGCGATAGTCAGGAACTTGCATCCCGATTCTATCGTGATAATAGCTTAATGATTTACCATTGAGCTATCGCTAAATAAAACAAAATTTGAATACCAAACATAGCATTAGTAGTCATTTTTGTCAAGTATATTTTTTATTTTGTCAAAAAAAATAATTTACTTTTCTGATTAATGAGAAAATAATCTTAATTAATACAAGATATTAAATTCATATTCTAATAATACATCAGAATGGATGAAAATAATTGCATTAAAAGTTTTCGGCACGTATTTTGTAAAACTTATTGTAAAAAACAAGGAATCATCGTGGATTTAAAAAATATAGAACATATTGGAATAGCAGTTAACAACATTGATGAATCGTTAAAATATTATGAAGGTGTTTTAGGTCTAAAATGTTATGCAATTGAAGAAGTTGCAGAACAAAAAGTTAAAACTGCGTTTCTAAAAATTGGGGAAACAAAAATTGAGCTTTTAGAAGCGACTAGTGACGATAGCCCAATTGCTAAATTTATTGAAAAACGTGGACAAGGTATTCATCATATTGCTTTTGCAGTTAATGGAATTGAAAGCGCTCTTTCTGAATTGAAAGTTAATGAAATTCAATTAATAGATGAAAAACCTCGCAAGGGGGCAGAAGGATTGGATATTGCATTCCTTCATCCTAAATCAACAGGTGGAGTATTAACAGAAATTTGTGAAAAAAAATAATTTAAAATATAGAATGAGAGATTTCTGGAATAACCTTTCGTTCAAAATAAAGGAGAAATAATGGGAATGCAAGCAAAGATAGACGAACTGCTTAAAAAGCGCGAACAAGCGCGATTGGGTGGAGGGGAGAAACGAATAGATGTTCAGCATGAAAAGGGCAAAATGACTGCGCGTGAAAGAATAGAACTTTTATTAGATGAAGGTAGTTTTGAAGAATTTGATATGTTTGTTTCACATAGAACAATTGGTTTTGGTCTTGAAAAACAGCAGTATCTTTCTGATGGAGTTGTTACTGGATATGGAACTATTGATGGCCGTTTGGTTTATGTTTTTTCTCAAGACTTTACTGTTTTTGGAGGCTCTTTATCCGAAATGTTTGCACAAAAAATTGTTAAAGTTATGGAAAAAGCTCTAAAAATTGGAGCTCCAATTATTGGTATAAACGATAGTGGTGGTGCTAGAATTCAAGAAGGTGTGAAAAGTCTTGGTGGATATGCAGATATTTTCCAACAAAATATTATGGCTTCTGGCGTTGTTCCACAAATATCTGCTATTTTTGGTCCTTGCGCTGGCGGCGCAGTTTATTCACCTGCTTTAACAGATTTTACTATTATGTCTAAAGGTAGTTATATGTTTGTTACTGGGCCAAAAGTGGTAAAAACAGTAACAGGTGAAACAGTTACAACCGAAGAGCTTGGTGGAGCTCAAGTGCATGCCACCAAATCTGGTGTTAACCATTTTGTTTCTGAAGATGAGGCTGAAGGACTATTATTAATTAGAAAAATATTAAGTTATCTTCCACAAAACAATATGGAAGACCCACCACATAAAGTTTGTAACGATCCAATAGATAGATTAGAGGACACATTAAATAATATTATTCCTGAAAGTGCTAATAAACCTTATAATGTTAAGGATGTTATATTTTCAATTGTTGATAATGGAGAGTTTCTTGAAGTACAAAGACAATATGCACAAAATATAGTTGTTGGTTTTGCGACATTTAATGGTTCATCTGTTGGAATTGTTGCAAATCAGCCAAATTATCTAGCTGGAGTTTTGGACATAAATGCCTCAAGAAAAGCTGCACGTTTTGTTCGTTTTTGTGACGCATTTAATATTCCAATTGTTACTTTGGTGGATGTTCCTGGGTTCTTGCCTGGAACAACACAAGAATACGGTGGAATTATAATTCACGGTGCCAAATTACTATTTGCATATGGTGAAGCAACAGTTCCCAAAATTACGATTATTCTTCGCAAAGCATATGGTGGAGCTTATGATGTAATGAGCTCTAAACATTTAAGAGGAGATATCAATTACTCTTGGCCTGGAGCTGAAATTGCTGTAATGGGAGCTAAAGGAGCAGTTGAAGTGCTTTATTCCAAAGAATTGAATGCTTTTACAAATCCAGAAGAAAGAGCAAAATATAGTTTGGAGAAAGAGGAAGAGTATAAAGAAAAATTTGCTAATCCTTATGTGGCTGCAAAATATGGTTACATTGATGATGTTATTGAACCACGAAATACTAGGTTCAGAATTATTAGAGCATTACAAATGTTATCAACAAAAAAAGATAGCAATCCTCCTAAGAAACATTCAAATCTTCCATTATAATAAGGAGCAATTATGTTTGATAAATTTAGCTTTTCAAATATTTGGGAGAATGACGGAATATTTATTTCTGTTGTTGGATATTTAATAGTGTTTGCTGCATTATTAATTCTTTCAATAATAATTACATATTTCCAAAAAATTCTGATATCTAGGCAAAGGAGAAAATTAAAATCAGTTGGACATAGAGCGGCTGATGCAGAAAATTTAGAAATTTCTGGAGAAATAAGTGCTGCTATATCAATGGCCATTTATCTTCATTTTCAAGAAAATCATGATATAGAAAATACCGTTTTAACAATAAAAAGAGTTCAAAGAACTTATTCACCATGGAGTTCAAAGCTTTATGGTTTAAGAGAATATCCCAAACGATAAATGTAAAATAAACAAGTCCCCTAATAATGGGGAGCTAGTTCGTTATTTGACGAATGGTAAAAATATAAGGTTGAAAGAATGAAAAAATTTAAATTTAATATTCGTGGAAACGAGTACAATGTTGAAATTGTAAACATTGAAGATGATATTGCTGAAATTGAAGTTAATGGGTCAACGTACCAAGTTGAAGTTGTAAAAACTATTAAAGAGGTAAAAACACCAAAATTAATGCGACCTCAAATTGTGCCTTCTGGTGGATCGGATAGTGCTAAAACAAGTAAACCATCAGAGAAAAAAGGTGTTGGATTTGTGAAGGCACCATTACCAGGTACAATTTTGGAAGTTAAAGTAAAGGTTGGTGATGTTGTTAAAATTGGAGATAACCTTTTAATTATGGAAGCAATGAAAATGGAGAATGATATTAGATCTGATAAATCTGGTAAAGTATCCGTAATTAAAGTTAACAACGGAGACTCTGTCCTTGAAGGTGACGTTCTCGTTGAGATAGGGGAATAACTAATGGAAGGCATAAATCAATTTATTAGCTTTACAGGGTTTGCCAATCTTACTATTGGGCATTTAGTAATGATTGTAATTGGATTGTTCTTCATATACCTTGCAATTAAAAAAGAGTATGAACCATTACTCCTTGTTCCAATTGGATTTGGGATTTTAATGGGAAACATTCCTTTTATTGAAAATGTGGGAATGCAAATTGGTATTTATGAACAGGGTTCTGTTCTTAATTATCTTTATTTTGGAGTAATGAAAGGTATCTATCCACCACTAATTTTTCTTGGAATTGGAGCAATGACGGATTTTTCTGCGCTTATTTCAAATCCCAAATTAATGTTACTTGGAGCCGCAGCTCAACTTGGTATATTTTTGACTTTTATGGCCGCCTTAGCCCTTGGTTTTACTGTAAATCAAGCTGCAGCTATTGGGATTATTGGCGGTGCTGATGGTCCAACTGCTATATTCCTTTCATCTAAATTAGCGCCAGAATTACTTGGAGCTATTGCAATTGCAGCATATTCATATATGGCTCTTGTTCCAGTTATTCAACCGCCAATTATTAAATTGCTTACTTCAAAAGAAGAGCGTTTAATAAAAATGAAACCTCCAAAAGCAGTTACAAAACTTGAAAAAATGTCATTTCCAGTTGTTGGATTATTGTTAACTACATTTATTTCTCCAGGTGCTTTACCTTTATTAGGAATGCTTTTCTTTGGGAATTTGCTTAAAGAATCTGGTGTTACAAAAAGACTTGCTGATACTGCAGCAAAACCGTTAATTGATATTGTTACAATTCTTTTAGGTTTAACAGTTGGTGCATCAACTCAAGCAACAACATTTTTAACTCCAGAATCAATATTAATATTTGTGCTTGGTGCAATTTCATTTATGGTTGCAACTGCCGGTGGAGTACTATTTGCTAAATTTATGAATCTGTTTTTGAAAGGGGATAATAAATTAAACCCAATGATTGGTGCTGCTGGAGTTTCTGCGGTACCAGATAGTGCAAGAGTTGTGCATACTCTTGGACAAATTGAAGATCCTACAAACTATTTACTTATGCATGCAATGGCTCCAAATGTTGCGGGTGTTATTGGCTCTGCAGTTGCGGCTGGTATTTTAATGGGATTTTTGTTAAAAGTAATTTAGATTAAATATTTCAAAAAAAGAGACGTCCTAAAACGTCTCTTTTTTTCATTTCTTAAAATTAACCACATCCTCCAAGAGCTCTTACTTTTTGTTTTTCAATAACTTTTGGTTTAGATTTTTCAATTAATACTGGAACAATTGATGATGCCTCTCTTCTAAAACGTTGATTATCGGTTAAATTTGCTTCAATTGTTGATGAGCTTTTAAAATCAATTATATCGGACTTAAACTGATTAAATCCACCTTTTAATTGCAAAACATTTTCAAATCCCAATTCCTTTGCTAAAATATAACCTTTTTTTGAGTTAACATCATTATCGCCAACGATAATATTCACTTTGTCTTCCAAGTTGAAAATATTTTTTGATGATTTTGTGAAAAAATCATTTAACGATAAATTTGTTGCACTTGGCAAGGTCATAGTTTGGAAATCTTTTGAATCTCTGATATCGATAACCTGTAAACTTTTGTCTTTATACATAAATCTTAAAGCTAGTTCATCCGAAGAAATTGTATTAATTTCGAAACTTGAAATATATGCTGAGTCGTTTATTTTATCAAGAATCATTGCTTTTTCTGGTTTCAAAGTTGAAGCAACAAGCCCAATTATTAAAGCAACAACTGTAATAACTAACAGTGAACGTTTTGATGTTGTATCTACTACAACATTTTTTGTTACCTTTTTTTCAATAATTCCAACAAGCCAATAACTTCCAAAAGCAACTACTATCATTAGAAATGCAAATAAACCTAACGATATATTTAATGTTTCAGATACTTGAGGAATTCCAAAATCGTATCCAGTATATAAACCTTCAAACAATGGATATCCTTCAATAAATCCTAAAATACCCAGCATTGCTCCTACAACAAAAGCCATTGCATCAATTTTCCCAATCATAGCACCGCACATACTTGTTCCAGGACAATATCCACCGATTACAAATCCTATACCCATTATTAAGCCACCAACTATTGCTGACCACAAAAATAAAGGATTAACATAAATCAAATCTAAATCTAATAATCCAAAGTGTGACAAAACAAGAACGCCTACCATTGCTGTAACACCAGCAGTGAAAAACACTCTTAAAACTGTAAAATCATAACCATAAAATAAGCCAGCTAATTTCTTCGAAGAAGAAAAGCCAGCACTTTCTAAAATAAACCCAAATGCTATACCAATTAAAACGGCAAACACAAGGTTAAGTTCATTATTTATAAATTCTGGTACTAAAGGTCCCATTATTCTCTCTCAAATTAATTAATTGATCCAAAGTTTTCTAAAGAAATATGCAAAAAGATATCCACCACCAAAAATGGCTATCATTGTTAAAATACCACCTGTGGAAAAAACTGCCATCCCACTTAAAGCAGCTCCACTAGTGCAACCTCTACCAAGTTGTGCACCAAAACCAAATAATGCACCACCAATTAAAGCTGCCACAAGTCGTGTTTTTGATGTAATTCCAGAATGATGTTCAACGGTAAATTTCAATCTGTTTGCAAGAACTCCTGAAATAAAAGCTCCAAGTAATGCACCTAAAATTTCAAATACCAACCAAGTTTTTAATGGGCTACCTGCATGAGTTGCATTAAAATCTTGCAAATACGGTACATTTTCGGAGTGTGCTGGAGCAATAGTTTCAAGCGAATAAATTACTACACTTTTTGCCGCTCCGCTGGCACCTAATCCATGACCTGTTATATAAATAGTAATTACTAATAACAAGCCAAGCAATAATCCTGCTAAGTAAGGATTCATATATTTGTTGGGTTTCATTTTATTTCCTTATCATTTTTAATTTTGTAGTTAGTTTCGTCTTCATCTTCAATGTCTTCATAACCAGTCATCATGGCTTTTAAGTTAGTAAGAAGCGAATGCCCAGTTGTAATTAAATAAACATGAACTACAACAAACGCAATTAAAGCATAAGCGCCAGCTGTATGTATTAATGCAACTGGTTCTAAATTTTCGATGTCTAGCCCACTAATAAAACCACCTGATGAATATCTATAAAAAATATAAAACAAACCAGAGATTACCATAACCGGAATTACAAGTATTTTAAGTACTAAATAAGTAATTCTTTGCAATGGATTTAATTTGCTTAAAACTGTTTTTTTAGTTGGATGCGGGGAATTTCTAAAAATGCCCAAAATATAGTAATCCATCTGAGCTTTTAAAAATTTAGTTGTTGGAAGATATTGTTTCCATTCGCCTGTTGTAAAATGCCAGAAGATAGCAAAAACAATTAATACTAAAAGTGAATATGCGGCATATCTATGAAAAATTACTGCATTTTCAAATCCAAAAAAAGAATATGAACCATGAACTTCAAAACCAGTTAAAACAAGAAAGAAAATTAAAAATGCTTGTGTCCAGTGCCAAAACCTTTCAAAACTTCTGTATATATATACTGTTTTCATTATTTAATACCTTTTATTTTTGTTTATTAGAAAAATAAACTCTTAGAAATCCGTGAAATAAAACCCCAACTAGGGAAGCCAAAATAAGTAAGAACCCAAACAAATCAATTAAAGAACTATAATCTCTTCCTGGTAAATAAAAATCATTTAATCCAGCAAGACGACTATTTTCTCTTTGATGGCAATTTGTGCATGTTAAGGATTCTTCTTTTGGCGCAACTTGGTGGTTAATGGGCCAATACATTTCTGTTTTAATAAAGGAATATTTACCACTATACGGCAATCCTATTGCTTTCATACCTTTTTCTGAAGCAATGTTCCAATCAAAATCTTTCCAAAATGCGCCTTCGCCAATATTATCCGAATAAAGATTTGGTTGAATAATTAACCTTGTAATTGGATCAAATATTTGATTTGCAGTATGTATTTTTACTGGAATGATTTTAGAGTTCTTGTCTGCATAAGAGCCATTTAAAGGATTAAGAACAACTGCTTTTGTTGTGTCAAGAATTTTATCTCCTAACACGTAATGGCTTGCAGTTCCATTAAACCATACATAATCGGGCTCGATATTTTTGCCCCAAGTAAATGATCCTTTGATCGATTTGTAGATATGGTTCCCAAGTGAATCTTCTTCCATATACGGTTCCCCGTCTTTTAATCTTCCAGCAGTTGACCAATCCCAATCAAGATTTGTAGGTGTACCTTTTGAATAAATTGGAATGTGGCACGTTTGACAAGCAACTTTTAATGTGTGTTCGTTTAATATTAATGCTTTGTGTGGAGTTTCAGTGTGGCAATCTTCACAATTTGATCTTTCGGTATTTAAAGTTGCAATAGAATAAACCTTTCCTTGAATTTGATGATTTTCTGTCATATGGCAGTCTGTACAAACTAAATTTGGGCCAGCTTCATCCATATGGATATCGATTGATCTATCTGGATGGAACATTGTGTTATCCAAATCGCCATGTTTAACATTGTTTCCACCACCACCATAAAAATGGCAAACACCACAATTATCGCGGCTTGGTTTTCCAACATTTTGAGCAATTTTTGTTAAATTAACTGTTGGATCTGGGCCTCCAGCTAAATTAGCACCTTTTACATATGAGTTTGTCTGATCATGACAAACCAAACAATCGATATTTGTAGAATCGGTAAAAGATTTACCATTTTCTGTCATATCAAACCCAATATGGCATTTTGCACAACTTTTTACATTAGATTGAGTTCCAATACAAAAATTGTTTATTATATTTTTTTTACCTAAGTAAACAATTCCTTTTCCTTCAATGTAATCAGGTCTTTCCCAATTCCAGTGAGAAGATTCCATAACTTCTAAATGCCGTTTGTTATGACAGCTAATACATGTTTTTGTAAGATCTTGTGGACGTGCAAAATCTTTTTGTAGAGCAGCAAATTTACTGTGATCTACCACCTTAACGGGTTTTTCAGAATATTTTGCTTTTAAAACTACAGCATTTGTGGGATGATATGTTTTATCGGAGAAAATATTGAAGGCTACCATCACAATTACAATAGTAACCGAAAGGACAATAATAAACTTCCTCATAAAGAATTCCTTATTAAATGTTAATTAAAATACAACCCGCTTTGCGTTATAAAAGCAAATATTTATTTAGACAAAACATCTTTTATAAACGATAGAACGATATTATTATATGCCCAAAAATAATAAAATTTTAGCCCATAAAACAATGCAATCTAAAAACCCACAGAGTTTTTTCACCAAGAATGTAAAATATTTAGTAACTTTTTTACTTAAAATTTATTTTAATATATGAGTCTGCTATAAAAATGTATTTTTGATGAAAAAATGTTTTGAATTTTATTCGAAATCAAAGCCAAAAAAATGGATTTAGGGCTTTTTAGAGGAAACTCATATATAAATCTTCTTTGAATTATTAGACCAATTTTTAACTAAATTGTTTATTATGAAAAAAAAAGAAACACTAAAACAAATTCTTGCTAATATTTCAAAGATTCTAAACATAGATAGCCTTTACTCGCATGATATGCAATATTGGGAAGATGAGGATAATAACATAATTTCAATTTCTCCATCTTGCGAAAGAATAACTGGTTACACCTCCGAAGATTTTATAAACAACCCAAATTTATTTAATAGCTTAATTCTTACTGAAGACCTAAAAATATGGGAAAAAAGATGTGTTGATATTCAAACAGTAAATGTTAGAAATTTGCAATTTAGAATACGTCATAAATCAAAAAAAATAGTATACATTGAGCATAATTCGGAAAGACTTTTTAATAATAATATATTTATTGGATTAAAATCATTAAATAGAGATATAACCAATCGTAAATTAACTAATGAAATAATAAATTCTAGCTCAACTGTACTTTTTCTATGGAAAAACCAACCGGGTTCCCCAACTGAATTTGTAAGCGAAAATGTTAAAAATTTATTAGGATATGACGTAACTGAGTTTCTAACTGGGCAAATTAATTATAGCGATTTAATTCATCCCGAGTGTATCGAAAAAGTAAATAAAGAAATTGAAAAAAACATTGAACAAAAAGATTTGAGCTTTTCACATCAACCATATAGAGTAATTACTAAGGATAATAAAATTAAATGGGTTTCCGACAATACTTCTGTCAGAATAGACTCAAAAGGGAACATTACTCATTTTCATGGAATTATTTCGGATATAACAGACGCAAAAAATGCATTGGATGATTTAAAAAGGAGTGAAGAGATTTATAGAAATATCTTCAATCATTCACCATTAGGTATTTTGCATTTTGATAAAGTAGGCAGAGTTACCGATTGCAATAGCGAATTTGCTTCTATAATGGGAACTGAAAAAGAAAATTTGATAGGCTTTAATATGCTAACTCAACTCAACCATACAGATTTCAAAGAGGTAATAGAAAATTACTTTGCAAATGGTTATGGTTATTTTAAAAATGATTATACTTCGGTTCTTACTGGAAAAACAACACCCGTTGTTGCTCGTTTTAATGCAATATATTCTGATAATAATGAAATAATTGGAGGTGTAGGATTAGTTGAAGATGTTACTGATAGAACCAAGCACGAAAAATTGCAAAAAGCCTTGTTTGAAATTTCGGAGACTGCAAGCAAAACAATTTCACTGAAAGATTTATATAAGGAACTTCATCAAATTATTCAAAAACTTATGTCTGCTAAAAATATTTTTGTTGCTATGCATAATTCTCAAACAAATATGATCACATTTCCTTATCATGTTGATGAATATGACTCAACACCAGAACCTCAAATATTTGGGAACGGACTTACAGAATATATTTTGCGTACAAAGAAAAGTCAGATAATTACAGCAGAAGTTGATAAAAAACTACAGGAAAGTGGAGAAGTAGCCCTTAGTGGTGAATTTTCGCAAGTTTGGGTTGGTATATATCTTGAATTTGAAGGAGATTATAAAGGTGTGCTAGCTGTTCAAGATTATGAAAACGTTGATGCTTATTCTGAAGAAGAATTAAAGATTTTGCAATTTGTTTCCGAACAGATTGTAAAAGTATTAGATAAAAAATATGCTGATAGAAGATTAAGAGAATCAGTGAAAGAATTATCGGAAGCAAAGCAAGAATTAGAAATAATTAACCAGAATAAAGATAGATTCTTCTCCATTATTGCTCACGATTTACGAGCTCCATTTAATACTCTTTTGGGTGTTACTGAAATGATTACTGGAAATATGGGTAATATTTCAATGGATGAAATTAAAGAAATTTCCAAAGTTATACATTCATCAACAAATAATTTATTTAAGTTAATTGAAAATTTGCTTAATTGGTCGCGTCTGCAAATGGGTACGTTCCATGTAATACCAGAAAAATTATCTATTAAGGAAACAGTTCTAGAAGTTTTGGAAGTAGTCAAATTTGCAGCTAAAGAAAAAAATATAACAATTATAAATGAAATAATAGACTACACAATTTTTGTGGATGAAGAATGTTTAAAAACAGTTCTTCGTAATTTATTGAACAATGCTATTAAATTTTCTTACCGAAGTGGAACTATTATCCTTACTTCAATGGAACTTGAAACACATATTAAAATTGCAATTGAAGATAATGGTGTTGGAATTGATGACAAAATAATTCCAAATCTTTTTAGTATAACTAGTAAAACTTCAACAGTTGGCACAGAAAATGAAAAAGGTACTGGTTTGGGGTTAATTTTATGTAAAGATTTAATAGAAAAAAATAACGGACAATTGTGGGCAGAAAGTAAATACGGAAAGGGCAGCAAATTTAGTTTTACAATTCCAAAGTATAAATAAAAACTTAAAAATATCTTGACATGATTATAAGTATTTATTATTTTTGAATCATAATTCAAAAATAAAAATGTTATGAGAGTTAAAGAAGGAAATAAAGAAAAAGATATTCTTGAAGCAGCAATAAAAGTTTTTGCTGAATATGGTTACCACGTTGCTAAAATTTCAAAAATTGCAGAAATTGCCAACGTAGCAACAGGAAGCGTTTATGTCTATTTTAAGAATAAAGAAGATATTCTATTGAAGATATTCGCGAACCTGTGGTCAGAGTTACACAAGGAATTTAAGCTTCTAACAATAAATTCTTCACTATCGCAAGCTGAAAAGTTGGACGGAATGATTGACCTTATTTTTGATGTTTTAACTGCAAACCAAGCATTAGCAATGGTTGTTGTAAATGAACAAAATCATCTTCAAAAATCAAACAAAGAAGGGTTTACAGATTTTTACGATAAATTTTTAAGTATTGGCGAAACAATAATTAAAGAAGGCATTCTAAACAAATCGTTTTCCGCTGATATCGATATTAAAATATTCAAGCAATTTGTGTTTGGAGCAATTAGACACCTTGTTAATTGCTGGGCAAATGAACCTAAAAATTTCCCAATAAATAAAATTAGACAAAATGTTAAGTCTATAATTAAGTACGGTATAGCAAAGTAAAATTTTTGTAGTATTATGAATAATGATTCAAAAAACAATATTTACAATATGAAACTATAATAAAATAAAACAAGTAAATATTATTCAAAATATAATTAACAATAAATTATGAGGTAAATCATGAAAAAGTCATTAGTTTTCTTAACAGTTCTATTGTTTTCAATAGGGATTAACGCACAAACATCAAAGTTTTCTGTTGGAATTGTTGGAAGTCATTTCCACAATAATTCAAGCAGTGATAGAATAAGCGAAACCAGTAATCCATTTGGTTATGGACTTGTATTTGCTGGTAAATTAACAAACGAATTATCAATGGGTTTAACATTTGAATATTTAAAAGATAATCTTGAAGCTGGAAATGGAGAAGAAAAAGATATTAGAGTTAACTATGCATTATTTTTACATCCAATAAAAATAGAATATGTTCAGCCATACTTATCTGCTGGTTTTGTTTACACATACAGAACTTTGTCGTATGATAATTTGCTAAAGAAATCTGATGACACTAATGATTTATTGAACGGTCGTTTTAGCGTTGGTGTTGATGTTCCAGTAATTTCCAACTTGTTTATTAATGGTGATCTTGGCGTTTACTCAAACGGTTTTGGATATGTTGGCTGGGGCAGCAATGTTGGTTTTAGAGTTGGTCTATAAAATTAAATAACAATCTATTTTATGAATCATACTTATTTTGTGGTAATAGAATAAGTATGATTTTAATATATACCTAAATATCAAAAACATTAATGAAATTGAAATAATATTTAAATCAAAGCTAGATGCATTTTGTTCGTATTCTAACGCCACCATTGTAATCCTAAATTTTCAAGAAAGCATAAAAAGTATTTACATAAAAGATGTAAATATTATTATCTTTTAGCTTCTAAAAATTATTTTCAATTATTGTGAAGCAAACACATTTACTTTTACTTTTATTTACGCAAATTATTTTTGCTCAAAATAATTTAAAAGATTTATCATTTCAATATTTAACAATCAACGAAGGTCTATCGCAAAACACTGTTTTAGCAATTGCTCAAGATAGCACTGGTTATGTTTGGTTTGGAACAAAGGATGGACTTAACAGATATGACGGATATTTATTTAAACAATTTTATAGTGATTTCAAAGATTCTAACAGCCTATCCTCAAACGAAATAACTGCACTTGATGTTACTCCAGATGGAATTCTCTGGATTGGAACGAACGGAGGACTCAATTCATATAATCCTAATAATGGAAAAATTACACAATATTATCATGAAGAAAATGATATTAATTCACTTTCTGATGATTTTATTAATGTAATTAAACACAACTTAAAAGGTGATTTGTTTATTGGAACTGATAAAGGGTTTTCAATTATCTCTGCTGATAAGAAAATTAAATCCTACAATATATTAGGAGATGGTAAAGATGCATTAATTTCTGCAATTGTAATGGATTTTAAGGGAAATTTATGGATTGGTGGAACAAATTCTCTTTCAAAATTTGATATTAAATCAGAAAAATTTACACACATAAATCTGCATCCAGAATCTATATCCAAAAAAGAAAAAGTAGTTGTGCAGAGCCTATTATTTAAAAATGATAAAGTATTGTGGGTAGGAACTCGTTTTGGTTTAATAGAATATGATATTGTAGATAATAAGGTAGTAGAAAATTTGCAAAACAAAATTGAATTTAATGCCAATATTAGAGAATATTTACGTAATTTATTTAAGGACAAAGAAGGTAACATTTGGTTTGCAGAGTGGAGTGGATTAAGGATTTATGATAACAAAAATGACGAATTTATTTCCTATAACTCGATTGAAAAGGATTTATTGAATAACAGTTCTATTAATGCAATTCTTGAAGATAAATCTGGAGTTATTTGGATTGGTACTTCATTTGGTGGAGTAAATTATTTTGATCCTACAAAACAAAAATTCAAAACTATAAATATAAAATCAGGGTTATCCAATAATATTGTTAGTTCTATATCCGAAGACAACAAAGGGAATCTCTATATTGGTACAATTGGTGGCGGGTTGAATAAAATAAATAAAGCAAATAATAAAATTGAAGCAATTGCTGAAATAAGCAATAAGCTAATTAGAGTTACGCATATAAATGGTGACGACCTCTGGATTGGCGATTGGGGAAATAATCTAATTCATTATTCTCTTTCCACAAAAAAAACACATAGTATTAATTTGGCTAATTTAGGCTTTAATTTAAGTGCTAATAATGCAATTAAAGATATTGAATTTGACAAAGATAAAAATCTTTGGGTGGCTACCTCACTAAATGGAATATTTAAATTTAATCAAAATGGCGATGCTGAAAATTACCCTTTAAATTCAATAAGCCAAAACAAGCCAAGAAGAATGAGGGAAATATTTTTTGATAGAAATAATGTTTTATGGGCTATAACCGACAAAGGTCTCAGTAAATATGATAAAGAATTGAATTCATTCAATTATATTGATTTTAATGATGATAGCTGCATCAAAAAAACAAAAATGATTTCAGTATATGTAGACGAAAACAATATTTTCTGGATTGGAACTTATGGAAATGGATTACTTAAAATTGATATAGAAAATAGTACTTGTAAAAATTATAAAGCAAACGAAAATGTTCCTAATAATGTGATTTATGCAGTTCTGCCCGATTCCACTGGAAATTTATGGTTAAGTACAAATAATGGAATTGCAGAATTTGACACTGCAACAGCTCGAAGCAATCACTTTAATATTGGGGATGGTTTACAAAGCAATGAATTTAATGACAATGCTTTTTACGAAACTTCTGATGGAGCTTTGATATTTGGTGGAATTTCAGGATTAAATATCATTCGTCCAAATGAAATTAATATAAATAAATATATTCCACCAATAGTTATAACCAACATCAAATTTCTAAATTCATCATTGGCAAACAAAAATTATTTAGATGCAATTGAAAATAATACAATTACATTAAATTATTATCAAACGGATTTTAATATTGAATTTTCTGCTTTAAATTATTCACAACCACGCAAAAATAAATATGCATATAAACTTGAGCCAATTAATAATGACTGGATTTATCTAGCAAATGGAAGGTCACTAACTTTTACAAATTTAAAACATGGCAAATATAATTTAAAGATAAAGGGCTCAAACAATGATGGTGTTTGGAACGAAAAAGGAACAGAGTTAAGTATTATTGTTCTTCCTCCATTTTGGGTTACCTGGTGGTTTGTTACAATTGTATTTTTAATTGTGGTGGGTATTATCTTTTTTGGAATTTATTTAAAAGCGCAATCAATAATAAAAGTGGAAAGACTTAGAACTAAAATTGCTAGCGATTTACACGATGATGTTGGATCATCCCTTACAAAAATTTCAATGAATGCTTCAATGCTCAATTATGATGTTGAGCCAGAAAAAATAAAAAATAGAATCGCAAATTTATCCGCACTAAGTCAAGAAGCGATTTCAATGATGAGCGATATTGTTTGGTCAATTGATGCTCGCAACGATTCTCTTCAAGACTTAATTGACAGGATGAAAAATTTTGCTTTTAATCATGTTGCTGAAAAGGAAATTGATATTAATTTTGATGCAAATTGTAATGTTAATTCTAAGAAATTAAAAATAAATATCCGACAAAATCTTTATCTAATCTTTAAAGAAGCTTTAAACAATGCTGTAAAATATTCCGAATCCAAAAGAATTGATGTTTCAATTTTAGCAAATAACGAAGGCTTAACATTATTATTAATAGATAATGGAATTGGATTAAAAAAACATGATGTAAACAAAGGAAATGGATTTAGGAATATGAAAATGCGTGCTGAAAGAATTAAAGCACAACTTAATTTTATAGATGAAAATGGGCTTTCTGTATCACTAGTAATTAAAAAACTATAATCACATGGTTATGGGATTGAAATGTTAAAACTAAAATCTTATGTTGTAGTATGATTTCAGTAGCTATAATAGAAGATATAAAAGACATAAGAAATTCTCTCAAAGAGTTTATTTCTATGCAATCTGACATGTTTTGTGCAGTGGCATCAGAATCGGTGGAAGAATTTCTTGAGGCTAACTTACAAGATACAGGGGTTGATGTATTGCTTCTTGATATTGATCTGCCTGGTATTTCTGGAATTAGTGGAATGAAATTTATAAAAGAAAAATATCCAGAAATTGATATTATTATGGTTACGGTTTATGAAGATCACGATAAAATTTTCCGCGCTTTAAAAGCTGGAGCTGCAGGATATCTGCTTAAAACTACTCCTTTTCCAAAACTAAGAGAAGCAATACTTGATATTAATTCTGGCGGTGCACCAATGGAACCAATTATTGCTCGCAAAGTTATTGAGTATTTTAATTCAGAATCAAAATCAAACAATGAAAAATCGGCTCTTACTTCCAAAGAAAGCCAAATTGTTAATTATCTAGTTGACGGTTTTACATACAAAAAAATTGCAATTACTTTGGATAATTCCATAGAAACAATTCGGCATCATGTAAAAAACATTTACAAAAAACTGCAAATAAATTCTCGTACAGAACTTATTAAAAAGAAACTGAACTGATTACAGATTTAAATTTGCAATCCATTTTTTTCAAAATAAAAATAAAATCAAATATTTGTATTTAAATTTATTTTACTGTTTTTATAAATTATAATATTCAATAAATCTATTTTTGTGTTCAAAATCACGTATCCCACCTTATCCCATATTCATGGGATTGAAACTATCTTTTTATAGGCATAACTTGCTTACAGAAAATTACATTAAGTATAAAGTATCAAACAATATAGTTTATTCCATCTTGTTAAGAAGGGAAGATATTTAGTAAAAAATAATGGTGTAAATAAAATGCGAAGAATATTATTTTTATTATTGCTGACATTTAGTTCAGTTTTTTCACAGAACACTAATTGGAGTTCTTTTATTTCATTTCCAAATAATCCTTCTCCTTATTTCACCGATTGGGAAAGAAACCCAAATATTGGCAGTCTTAACATAAATTATCTGGGAACATCGCCAATTGAATTTTATTTTGAAATTATAATAAATATTGATGGCTATGGCGAAGCGATAAGAGGTCGCACAGATAATCGTGAATATTTATCTGGTCCTATGTCCGAAATTTTAACATTTAATGACATTTCAGATTGGCAGAGCACAAAAACAAATTCAGATTTGGAGCGATTGGTCATTCAAACTGGGAAGTTGCCAGAATCAAATTATTCAATTTGTGTTTCTACTTTTTCAACTAGTGGCGAATTACTTACAGAAACTTGCACAGATTTTGAAATATTATTACCAAATCCGCCACAATTATTATTACCAGATGAGGAAGGTTCAATAGAAATTGCACAACCAAGTTTTATGTGGAATCCTGTTTCAACTCCATCAGATATTTTGGTGTATTATCATGTTAAAATTGTGGAAATTCTTGATGGGCAAACTGCATTTAGAGCATTTGAGGCAAACGTACCCATATTAGAAACTGAAGTTCAATATGAAAATATGTATACATATAGTTTGGACGACTACCCGCTTGAGCAAAATCATAATTATGCATGGCAAGTTCAAGCAACCAATAATGAAGGTGTTCCAATTGCATCAAATGATGGATATTCAGAAATTTGGCAATTCACTTATGGAAATCCCAACAGCGAACTTCCAATAGATACTTTAACGCTAATTGAAAATTATGCATATCTATTTGATTTGAAACAACTAAATATAACCGATAACACATCATTCATAAATCTTGATGGTTCGTGCCGAATGTTAATAAAAGGCACTGATGGAATTGACAAATATCTTGATGCATTTGCTCAAAATTTAATGTTACAAAAAGACAGTTATGAAAATCCAGTGTTTTTAGGTGGAAATATTATTGGTTCTATTTATGAAAAAATATTAGATAAGAGCTTAACGGGCGATTATTTTAAACCAACGGAGCTTGAATTTATTCCACCGCAGCAGTTATCATTTGCTGGTGAGTTTAATTTAGGTGACGAAAATGGAATTCCTTTAATTGGAAGATTAAATTTTATAGATAACGAATTAATAGGAGAACTTACAGCAATTGGCGATGCTTCAACTCCAATGTTTTCAATAGGTGATGATTCATTTAAGTTAAATATTTCTTCAGTTGCTTTATCATTCCCAAATTTGGAAACAAGACTTGAAGGCAGTCTGTCAGTCTTTGGCACACAATCTAATTGCAGAGTTGATGAAATAACGCTTGAAAAAAATGGTGGTTTTTCTGCAAGTATTTCGTGCGATGTAATGCAAGAAATAGCTCTTTTACAAGGCTCTAATTTATTTAATATTAATGTTAAAAGTATTAATGGAAAGATAAATGGTAACTTATTATCAAATAAACATGATTATAAAGTAGTTGTTGATGGTGGGTTACAGTTTAATGTTAATCCAGATAATCTTTTTGGAGCCGACCTTTCTTTTGAATTATCACCCAATAAATTTAAGTTGTTATCGTTTAACCCAAACGTAGATGTTGATGCATCAACTCTTGATTTAGGTTGGCTTAAGTGGAATTTGAAAAATCTTAAGCTCAATAGTTTATCGTATGAAAATAAAATTTGGGATTTTGATTTGGCAATGGATGTTGATTTATCATTCCCGGATTTTGGCGATAAAAAACTACCAACTATTACGGGTGTTTCTTTTACTCCAAAAGGCTTTGAATTTCCAGAAGTGAATTTCTCAAATTTCTCTATTCCAAAAATTGATTTTAAAGCATTTGAAATTGAAATGTTTGGAATATCCGCCCCAGCATTTATTTTTGATTTTAGCAAATGGAATCCTGGTTCAATAGCACAAATGGCTTTTAATTGGAATGTTAAATTCAGTATGCCAAATCTACCTAATGGAACTGATGAAAATTTTAAATTTCCAAATTGGAATTTAAAAGCTAAAATTACAAATGGTAATTTTAATTTAATCCTTCCTGATATTGACTTTCCAAATGCGAAGAGTATAACTATCCCTGGCGGATTAGGATTTAACGTAAGTTCATTCTCTGGAAAACTAAATACTTCTTTCGATGGTTCAATTATGAGCTTTCTCCCAGATGTAAAAATTGGTGGAGATATTAGCCTTCCTGAAAGATTGAAATGTGACGGAGCAGAAGAAAACATTAAGCTAAGATCAATGATTACTCTTAATGGAAATGGCAGTATTAGTGGAATAATTGAAGATGTTGTTCCAAAATGCCCTATAAATATTGGTCTTGCTTCTCTTTATATGAAAAAATCCAAAATTGAATTTAAAAATGAAGACGGACAAAAGATTTATTTGGATGGCGAAGCCGCAGTTTCATTTACAGCTAAATCAAATCAAAAAGAAGTTGGAAAAATTTTAGTCATTTATGAATTAGTAAATAGCGAAATAATTAAAGCGGAAGGTGAAATTAAAGATAATTTTGTTTGGGATTTACCAAGTGAAAATCCAACATTTTCTTTTAATATTGCAGAAGCTAAAATTGGAAGAGGAAAACTTTTAATTGATGGAAGATCAACATTACAACTGAGCAAAGATAAAGCAATTGGTGTTACATTCGATGATTTTACTATCAATTTGGATGAATATACTATTGAAGATGGACAAGTAATTTTTGATGAGCCTTTTGCGATGGTTATTGACAATCTTGCGGATGATAATATTAATTTCAAAACTGTTTTAAGTGGTGATATTCCAAATACAGAAAGTTATTTATATTATACACTTCCCGAAAAAATTGCCCTAAATAAAAATGGGTTTACACTAAAAGGCAATAGTAAAGCGCAGTTAAAATATCAAGGAAAAGTATTAGGTGATTTATCAACTGATTTCAGTAACGATTTTGCATTTTCACTTAAACCATTTAAGGTTATTAGCGGTAAATGTGATATAATCTTTAAAGACAATAAAGTTGCATATTTTAATGAAGATGGTTTCTTCCCAGATATAAACTATTTTTTAAACAGAGTAATTCCTGATAAAATTCCACTACCAACTTTAGAAATTGCCTATTTGCAAATTAAACGTGATGATAATTTATTAGTAAACGTAAATGCTGAAGGAAATTCTACTCGTTTTAGCACCAGAGAAGGCGAGCCTGTTGAATTAGTATTTCCTTCAATGCAGTTTGATTTAGCAGAAGCTCCTAAAATATTAGTTAATTTTAGTATAGCTTTTGACGACGGAACCGGCGAAGTGACTGACGGATTTATAAGAGGTGTTATTCCAGAAGAAAGCATTCATTCATTTGATTTAACTCGTGTTGGAATTCCTTACACAATATATTCAATCTACTACGGCAACTTGGATGGGACAACAAAATTCCGTCTTGCTGGAAAAGCAAAATTGTTTGATACTGAAGTAGCCTGCCAAGATTCTTTGATATTAACTCTTTCACAAAACGGAATGTTGGAAGGACGTGTTAGCTGCGATATTGACCAAATTATTTCACTGATTCCAGATAGCGATAAATTAAATCTGCATTTAAATAATATTTCTGGACAATTTAATGCGGATTTACTAACTCGTAATTTCGATTTTAACATTACGCTTGATTCTGATTTAAGATTTAATTTAGGAGAAGGTAAATCATGGGGCGTTTGGACTTTGTTAGAGCAAAATCAAAATGGCTTAGAGCTTGTTGATTCTCGAATGGACGATGTTGCAATTCCTAAAATTGATTTGGAACAATTCAAAATTGGATTTAACAATTTTGTTCTTGGAAGACTTGATTATAATTCAACTCCAGATGCAAATGGATTTACTGGATGGGATTTTGAATTTGGAATGGATTTGAATTTATCAATTCCAAGTTTGGGATTAGAAATACCAAATATTCCTAATGTAACATTGAACAGAACTGGCTTTCATACAATGGATAGAATTTCAATCCCATCATTTTCAGATAGCTTAGCTTTCCAATTTGAAGGAATTGAATTAAAACCACTTGCATTCCGTATGCCTAAATTAGATTTCAACTGGTTTAATCCACTTGGCGGAGAAGGAAATAATTGGGATTTCAACATTGATTTTGAAATAAATTTCCCAAATATGGAAGGTGCTTCTGGAAGTATGCGATATCCACATTTAACTTTGTTGGATGCAAATTTCCTAAACGGTAAACTTATTGGAAATATTGACCCAATTGATTTTGACTTGCTGGATGGCTTAAAACTTAATTTTGGTGATGGTTTTGGTTTTTCATTAACGAGAATTTCAGGAAGGCTATTTGATGACAACGGAAATCAAGGTGTTGATTTTAATTTTAACGGACATTTAGATTTACCAGAATATTTACGATGCGATGGTGAGCAAACAACTCTTGATTTGACCGAAACAACTTTTTCACTTAACAGTAGTGGGCAAATTTCAGGTATTATAAATAATTTTGTTCCAAGATGCCCTATTGATTTGGGTTTTGGGCAATTTCAAGTTACATCATCTTCAATTAATTTCTCTGTTTCAGATTCAGGGCAAGTTGCAATTCTAGATATGACTGGCGATTTGGTTGTAAATACTGGTGATGGAAATTCTGTTACGGCAAATGGTGTTTTGCAAATGGATTTGTTAACGGGACAAATTATTGATGGTTCAATTACTATTGAAGAACAATTTGTTTGGGCAATTCCAAATGACAAGCCAGTATTGCGTTTTACAATTAACAGAGCTGTACTCGATAGAAATGGGCTAACAATAAATGGTGATAGTGATTTGCTATTGCCAGGCGGACAGACAAGAAATGCACGATTTGAAAACTTCAATTTTGATTTCAGAAAATTTAAAGTTAACAGTGGACGTGTAGAAATAAACGCTGATTTTGCTATTAAAATTGCACTAGAAGATGGTGAGGTTGTTTGGTCTGTAATTTCAGCTAATACTCCACTCACTGAAAATCAAACTGCTAAAATAGGATTTACTTCAAATCTAGTTTTAGATGCCGATGGTTTATCCACAAATGGCGAGGCTATTGCTGCAATTCGTTGGGATGAAGACCCGGCTCATCAATTTGGTAATCTGAAAATACGCTACACTAATGATTTTAAATTCTCTCTTCGTCCATTTATGGTTTCAGAAGGACGTGCAGATCTAATTCATGTTCAGGGTGAAGCTGAAAATATTATTGCTACTTTAACACACGATGGATTAAATCTAGGTGATATATTTGGCTTAATTCCTGTACCTGAAATTATTCCATTACCGGATAGAGAAATAGCATATCTACGTATTAAAAGTGGAAATCGTGTATTAGTTCAAACAGAGACTGTTGATGCTGGTTTAAGAATTTATTCTACAGAAGAAAATCCAACTTCACTTGTTCTTCCTGCATTACAAATTGAAGGAAGAGAAGTTGATTCAATTCCTACAGTATTTGATGTTGTTGTAAACCCGGCAACCGGACAAATAGTTAGCGGCGAAATTACTCTTGCTCGTCAAGATTCAGCCTCTATTTTGAATTTACGTGATAGAGGAATTCCGGCAGATATTTTCAAAATTCATTACGATAAAAATGACGGACTTTCTGCCGATGCCCAAGTTGATTTACCAAATATTCTTAGCGGAATGCCAATTAAAATGCGCAAGCTTCGCTTTAATAGAAATGGACTTGCGGGAACTGTAAATCTTGGAACTTATTCCGAAGTTTATCCTAGAAATGTTTTGCCAACTTTAGATTTTGCTAATCTTGGCAGCCAAGCCATAATAACTCTTGAAGGACTTGATGTTTCCTTTGGTGAAAATAATTCTGTTGGATTTTCCGGTAAATTTATTCCACTAATGTTTGTGCATGATAGAGATACAACAAAAGTTCAATACGCAGCTAACTGGAATAATGTAGAACATAAATTTACATTCTCTTTCGATTTTGCCGATGGCGAAGTATTTGATTTTGGAATTGGAACATTTACACCTGGTAGCATCGGTGATAATCCGGCTTTGCAATTAACTCTTTCTGAAGAAGATTTTGAATTATTATTAAGTGGTGAATTTAGAGCAAATCAATTTGGTGATGATTTTGCATTAGGTATTGAAGGATTAAAAATTACAAAAAATAATGTTTCTGCAGAAGCTATTTCAAAATCAGCAGCTAACCCTATAAGCTTTAAATTGTTCAATTCTGACTTCAGAATATTTGATAAAGATGTAAACAATAAAGCCATCCGTTTTACTTATGCAGATAATGTGCTTAAGCTTATTTTAAGTGGTGATATCACTCTCTTTGGCAAGGCGGATAATAAAGTAACATTTAGCAATTTCACTATCGGAACTGATGGCACTTTTTCGATTGGACAAGCAAACTTCCTAAATAGCGATTTGGTAATTGTGGATAATTACATAGCTATAAATAATGTGGGAATTAGTAATAACAAACTTGCTGTTGGAGGCTGGATTAAACTGCCAGAACCTGTTGGAAACGACACGCAATTTAATTTTGGATTTAATCTTGATGCAAATGGAACAATTACAGCCGATAATAGAATTGGCAATAAAATTGTTTTAATTAATGAACCGCAACGTATCGGTAACCCCGCAGAAACAGAATATGATTTCTGGAAAGCAAAATTTGATTTAACTTATCTTGCTCTTGAGTTAAACTTTGCGAATATTTCTAATAGTTCTGTGCAAATGGTTTCAGATATTTATTGGGATAACAATAGAAATAAAAGAGTTTCACTTGGAAATAAATCAAATATTAACAGTATTGTGCCCGGACTTGAAATAACTTTTGCTGGCGATGTAAATTGGGGCTCTGCTTCTGTTAATGGTAATTTTGTAAACTTTGATGAAGATATGTTCAAAGTAAAAGTTAATACAGTTCAATTAACTTCTGATAGAAATAATAATTTAACTTTTGGAATTGGTGGTGAATTTGGTCTTAACTTTGATGCAGTTCAAGGTGGCTTAAATCTTGCTGATTTCCAATTTAATAAAACTGGAATAGTAAACATTGGTAGAATTACTGGTGGAACACTTACAATTGAGGATGTGGGTTCGCTAACATTAAATAATATTGGATATAGTGATAGCCAAACACGAATTTGGGTAAAAGGTGGTGAGTCACCTGGAGCTGCTAGCGGTAGTGCTAGAGCAGATTCAACGCAAATAACAGTAAATAACTATCTTAGTTTTGGTGGTGAAATTACAATTGATGGCTTTGGAGCTGCTGGCGTCGATAGATTTTTAACATATAGTACAGATAACTCTTATACTCTACTTGTAAGAAATGCTCATTTTGAAATTGAAGGAACCATGAGTGCTTCAATGGATTTACTTTACTACACAGGTGATAATGGATTTATGATGCGTGCAGGAGGTAGTGCAACTATCGGAGATTTTAGTGGAAGTGTTGTTGGTAAAGTTGCTAAAATTAATAACAAAGTTAGTTGGGGCTTTTTTATCCAATCTGATATGCGAATAGATATTGTTCCAATAGTAATTACTGGTGTAGGTGGAGGCTTCTTCTATAATCCCAATGCAGATGATATCCTTGCCGTGAAACGTCTAGCTAATGTTAGCGAATCAAATGGCAAAATTGCTGTTCAAGGCGGGAAGTTTGCAATCTTTTTATTTGGACAAGCCGCCATTGTGAGCGATGTCTTAATTTATGGTAGAGTTTTAATCACGGTTACGGACAGACAATTTATGCTTGATGGACGTGTTGTAGTCTTAGACATGGAAAATAAAATTGAAGGTGAAATTCATTTAATGGTTCAATGGTCACCAACCTTTGAAGCAGAAGGAGAAATTGCAATTGATATAGATGTTGCTCGTATTGTTAAAGGAACAGGCCGAGTAGGATTTTATGTTTATAGCACAGATCAGTGGGCAATATATGGCGAATCAGAAATTAAATTATTCAATTATTTAGAGTCAAGTAGTGAATTTTTTGTTGGTAATTCTGGCTTTATGTTAGGTATGAGCTCTAGTGTTAATTATGATTTATGGATAATTGAAGTTGGTGCTGGAATTGATGTGAAAGTTTGGTACATGCCTGGTAAGTCTTGGGGTGCTTATGCTAAAGCTTGGGTTAAAGCAGAAATACTTTGGGGTGTAGCAAAAGCTAAAGGCTGGTTGCAGTGCGCATTACTTGGTTCTGAAGGAAATGTATATTTATATGGACAAGCAGGATTAGAGATACATGTTCTGTTTACGGATTGGTCTGGCTCTGCTTGGGCAAAAATATCCAATGGAGAAGTTGATGGAGGCAGAGGAAGTGATTCTGACATGGATGCTTTAATTGCAGAAGCGATGGGGCAATCCGAAGCAGCTGAAAGAGAAATGGAGGATATGAAAATTTCTATTGAGAATAGACCAGATCCAGGGGTGTCATTTAGTAATGATGAATTAAGAGCCGCATTTGCAACTCTAACTGAATGGGGTTCAAAATATAAATACGGAAATGAAATTGAAAGACACGAAGCAGAAACATTTTTCAATGACCTTTTGGCTATTGAAATAACCGACCATTATGGTTATAATCCAAGCAGAGTATCTGGAGAATCTGATCTTTTGAGATGGAATATTGATAATGTATTTAAAGGACAAGGAGCCCCAGATTTAACTGATTTTACCGAAGGAAATAGATCTATTCAAGAAGCCATTGACTTATATAACGAAGACAAAAATGCATTACTTCCAACCTTTGATGAGGGGTTTGAGATTATTACGCAAACGTCAAATGAAATTGATGGTAATGCTGTTGATCCAACTGCTGGAACAATCTTTCCTCAATACAGACTTGATGAAAATGGGCATTATATAATAAGTGGTCAATCTTCAATGAATGTTGATGAAGATATATCAAATCAGAACAGTGTTAGTTTGCAAAATGGTATTAACTCAATTAATGCTTATCGTGAAAGAGTTTTTTCTGAATACCAAAAACTTAATACTAATATTGCAACTATCGAAAAGATACTTAAGGGCAGAAATGGAAACTCAGGGACTCTTAAATTCTCACGCTCATACGCAAGTCTTGTTGAATATATACACAGTACATATTTGCAACAGTATATGTATTACAAACAGATTAAAACCTGGTCAACAAATAGATACGCTGAACTTCTGAACAGAGATAGTACTCCATTGTCTGTCGGTCAAATAATGCGAAATAAAGCTGTACGAATATTTGATAGAAATCCTAATGGATACATGGCTCTTAAATTAATAAATAATGGTAGAGTGGAAGCTATCTCAAGACTAAAAGGTGATGATGAAGCCACGTGGCGTTCAGCTGGTGGAGCTGAAAATATGGTTTGGGAAAATAATTCATCTTTACCTTTGGCAGAATTCAGAACTTGGGCTATAAACCGTTCAACAGAAATTGGAATTAGTTTGTGGAAAGATATTGCAGGCCTTGGACTTCAAGAATTAAAAAATACTAGCAGATCTATGATTAACAATGTTGAATGGGCAAAACGTGAACATATTGAAAATGCAGGAGCAGTTCAAGCAGAATTTACTGATAAGATAAACACATTGTATAGTACCTTAGGTTCATTGTCAGAAACTAAATATGATATTGTTAAAAAACTTATTGATTGGGAAGATAACTCTTTTCAACCACGATTAATTGATAGAACAGGTAAAGTAATAAAATCTGCAAGAAAGGTTCAACTTGAAAATGCAATGGAATTACTTGAACAAAAAATGACAGTTCCTACTATAACACAGTTGGAAGCTGTAAATTATGATTTGGGAATTTGTGCATATACCAATGTTAGATGGAATGTATCTGGACCAAGAAATACATATGCAACTTTCCAAGTGGATTTTGAAAGTGAGCAACCTCATATTAATAGTCAAGGTTATCAATCAATCGGAAATAAAATTAACCTTAACTTATTTTATGCGCCATTAGTTAATCAAACAACATTTGGAGAAACAACATTTCACTTAAAGGCAGTTAACGAAGTTGGATATTCAATTCATAGATCTCTTACTTACAGACCAACTTTCTCTAATACGGCAACTGAAAGACTTGGAGATATAACACAAACAACTTATGATGTTGATAGAACACCACCCACAATGTCAAGAATAGATTTTCCTTATCACTTTTTGACACGTGCTTTAAATGATCATCCAACAGGATGGGATGACTTTTACAATATGCATTTTGTTGGAGATTCTTCAGTTGTTAGCGCGGAATGGACTGGGAACGACGATGAAAGTGGTGTTCAAGAGTATAGATACAAATTAGTTAAAACACAGCGCCCTGGAAGTGCTGGTTTTCAATTTATTGAAAATGCTGATGATTTAGAATTAAATCCAGGTGTGAATCCATTTGGAAATACAGGAGACGATACTCCACCAAACCCATATAGTAATTGGACAAATAACTTTGGAAGAACCAATGTAGTAATTAACGGACTTGATATGCAGAATGGGGAATACTACCAATTAAAAGTTGCTGCAAAAAATGGTGATGGTTATTGGATGGAAAAACCACAAGGTTTGAGTGATTATTTATTTGTTGATTTAGTTCCACCACCAGCACCAGTTGCACGTCCATTGCCAGCTCACCCAGCTGTTAATGTGCCTGCAACAAGTACTATTAGACATGAGATTGATTTACCACCAATGTCAATGAGGCAATTTGGGAACAATCTTGTTAAAATGAACGATAATTCGGAAGCTTATCTTATTATAAATTATTCAATACCTACAGATGAATATACAGGTTCACCGTTTGCGAAAGAGCTTATGGTTTCAAAAGTTGGTCATCCAGAAATAGCGTCCGATTGGGTTACTAATTTTGGTAACCGCATTGATAATGCCTACTTCCCGGAATTAAATAATATGCTTAATTACATCGATTCATTTTATGTAGATATTAGAACTTATGACTTAGCAAGAAATAGAAGTAATCTGTTAAGATTTAAAATGCAACCATTTGATAACACTGCACCAAGCAGGCCCCTTGTAAACTTTGCATATTCTTCAAATTATCAAAGAGCATATATTGTATTTGAATCTCAATCTGATGATGAACAGTCTGGGATTCAATATTATGAAGTTGGGCTTGGTTCAACCAGAGCAAATATCAGTTTTGATGATGGAATTAAATTTTATCCAAATGACATAGCTAATAACCAAACTGTTCTAATGCCAGAATTGCCTTTTAGAGATAGAACTATATTTGCTGTGAGAGCCGTTAATGGTCAAGGAACTCGTGGAGCAATTTGTTATACGGGATATTTTCTTCAAGATGAAACACCTCCAGTAACTCCAACAGTTACATTAGGAATAAATAACATTGCGGCAAGAGGTAATTTCTTATCAATTAGTTTTGGAAATCTTGTTGATAACCAAACTGGAATAAAAAATGTTCAATATATGCTTTATAAAAAAGTTTCTGGAAGTGATAGTTGGACTTCAGTTATTTATTGGCGTGCAACAGATAATCTTAATGGTACATCAATTAATCTTGGCGACTATGGAATAGGGAACAATATTGACTTGAAAGTTGAAGTGCGTAGTATGAATACTGTTGGATTATTATCTACTGTTGGTAGCTCAGAAATAAGAATTCCTGATACTAGTCGTCCTTTTGCCCCTACTGTTACAATTAATTCTGGATCCCCAGCAAAAAATGATCCTCCAGCTGTTGGTTTAAGATTTGGTAATTTAGTTGATCCAGAATCGGGCATTCAAAAAGTTGAATATAAAATTGAGAAAGCTAATGACCGTTACGATATTACTTATTCATCGGTAAAAGGTTGGACAAGCAATGGAACAAAAACCACAAAGGTACTTTCATATTCAACATTAAGATTGAATGCAGGAGATTACATTAAAGTTACGGTTCGAAGTTATAATAATGATGGGCTTATTTCAGAGGATGTTACAAGAACACATACTTTGAATTAATATTTAAGTTTAATATATCTAAACTAAGCAATACGATTGCTTATAGGAGAAAAAATGAAAAAAACATATTTGATAATTTGGTTACTACTGTTATTAGTAATTTCATCAAATGCTCAAAAAAAGAAAGACTTTTTCACAATGGTTAAAGGAGATTCGTTAGCAATCTTTTTAACCGAGTCACCTTCAACAAATGAAGTTTATAATGTTTATCGTAAATCGGATACTGGCTATGTTTTACTTACAAAGGATGAACCAATTAGAGCAATAATTGACCCAACGGAAGCAAGAATTATTTTAGGCAACGATTGGGATTTAATTTCCAAAGCTGTTGATAGTAAAAATGAAACTGATATTCTTCGTCAAATTAAATCAAAAACATTTCGGGGTGCTTTGCTTTCTTTTATTAGCAATAATGCAGCAAAAGTTAGTGGAAGATGGTTTGTTGACCCTAATATTAAAATAGGAAATTCTTACACTTATAAAATTATTTTTGAAACAATGTCTGGAAAAGTTGTTGATAGCCTTGAAAAAAGTGTAAAAGCAGATATGATAATTCCAAATGCTCCAACTAATCTTAAGCTCACTTCAGGAAATAGACAAATTAAATTAGAATGGAATTATCCCAAATGGTCTGGCGATTTTACTGATTTAGGATTTAGATACAATATCTATCGAAAAAAGGGAAATGGCGAATATAGCAAGGTAAATGAAAGTATTGTAATTAGAGATGATAATACAAATCCAGAATATGACGATTTATGGTTGGAAGAAGGGGTTAGTTACACTTATAAGATTACTATTTCTGACCCAATTGGCAACGAAAGCAAAGCTTCAAATGTGGCAGAAATATTACTTGAAGATAAAACTCCACCAGCAATTGTTTCAAATGTTATGTCCACTGCCTACAAAAATGGAATGAAAATCTCGTGGAATATGAGCACAGAACTTGATGCGAAAGGATACAATGTTTATAGAGCAACAAGCCTAAAAGGAACTTTTGAAAAAATTAATAAAAAGCAAATACCTGTTGACATTCCTTTTTATCTTGACAGCACGGTAGCAGAAAAGAAACAATATTTTTATACTGTTAGTGCTGTTGATACAGTTGGCAATGTTGGAAAGCAAAGCAATCCAAATTCTGTTTACTTGAAAGACCAATTTCCACCCGATGCACCAGCTAATTTAACTTATAAAATTGTTGATAGCAAAGTTCACCTAAATTGGAAAGCTGCTACTGCAAAGGATTTGAATGGATACTATATTTATAAAAGCGAAAGAGCTACTGGAATGAAATCTCGAATCACTTTGTCTAGCTATAAAGGAATAAATTTTATTGATGCAGGTGATAGTAAAAAGGGTTTTGGATATGGAGCCAAGTTCTATTACTCAATTACAGCAGTTGATAGTTCAAATAATGAAAGTGATTCTGTAAACATAATTGTTCAAATTCCCGACGTTGAACCACCATTTGCACCAACTAATTTTAATACTACATCAAAAGGAAATTATGTTTCAGTTGATTGCGGAATGAGTCCTTCGCAAGATGCTAAAAATTATATCCTTTATAGAGCAGAGCCAAAGATGAAAGAAGCTAAGATAGCCGAATTTAATAAAGCTCCTTTTCAATTTATTGATACAAGTATTGCAAAAGGAAGAAACTACATTTATTCTGTAGTAGTAGTTGATACTGCTGGTAATATTAGTATTAGTGCAATTAAAGATACCGTTGAATTTACTGACTTTTCTCCTCCACCAGCACCACGTAATGTGAAAGCAAAAGTAATAAATGGAAAAGTTGAGCTAAAGTGGGTTAAGTCAATAGATTACGATATGAATGGATACAATATTTATCGATCAGATTATCCAACAGGTACTTTTATTTTGCTAAATAAAAATGTAGTTAAAGAAACCAAGTTTGTCGATTTAACAGGAAATAAAAATTATTACTATAGAATTAAAGCAGTAGATACTTCTGGAAATGAAAGCAATTATGATGAAACAATTTCTCCAAAATAGGTTTGTAATTTTAATATTGATTCTATCGGTTAATTCGTTAGTTGCTCAAGATTTGTTTACAAATGGTGTTATTGAATATAATAACAAAAATTATAAAGAAGCTGCTGGTCAGTTTGAGAATTTTATTGCTTCAAATCCATTTGAAGTTGCTCCTTATGAGTATTTAGTTAACTGCTATATTGAACTTGGTGAAAATAATAAAGCGATTGAATTATTAGAAATTTCCACAAAGAAATTTTCTAATAATTCAAATTTAGTTAAAACACTTGGCAAGCTTTATGTGAACAATTATAATTTTGAAAAAGCCGAAAACTCATTTATTGATGCCCTTAAACTAGAGCCTAAAAAATCTGAAATAATTGGTTACTTGGCCAAAATAAATGTTAATATGGCTAAAATAGCATTTCAACAAAAAGATTTTAGAAAAGCTATAAGTAAAGCAAACAAGGCACTTCAATATGATGACAAAGATTATGAAGCATATATTCTCAAATCAAATGCTCAAATACAAATGGGAAATTTGCAAGATGCAGAAAAAACTATTGATGCAGGATTGTTAAAAAATCCTAATAACGATCAATTACTTGTTGACAAATCATTATTGCAAATTAACCAAGAAAAATATGACGAAGCTATTAATTCGCTTTCCCCAGTTTGGAAAAGGAACACAGACAATTTACAAATTGGACTTCAATTAGGGCGGCTTTACAGAGGTAAAAACAAAATTATTGAAGCCTTTGCTATTTACGATATTCTCTTGAAAAATAATCCTAAAGAAAGAACTGTTTATGATGAGATGTTGTATTACTTTTCCGCTACAGGAAAGGAATCTGAAAAAAGAAAAATATACGATAAAATGGAAAAGGAATTTCCAGGTGATAAAGAAATTATTCTCGCAAAATTTAAAACGTATGTTAACGAAGGGCAAGATTCATTAGCAATAATCATGTATTCAGATTTTATAAGTAGTAATCCAAAATCATATAAAGCCTATGCTGAGTTAGCTGAACTTTATTCAAAAAAGGAAATGCCAGAAGAAGGAATTATTCTTATGAATAAAGCGTTATCTAATAATCTGAAAGAAAAGTCAGTATATTTTAATCTAGCAAAATTTTATCACAAAAGTAATAAACTAGAAATAGCATTAAAAACTTATAAAGAATATTCTGAATTATATCCAAAGGATATAAGCACTTATTATGAAATTGGTTTAATTTATTCCGAAATAAACAATCTTGATTTAGCAAAATTAAGCTTTAACAAAGCATTAGATATTGACCAAAATGATGCGCTTTCATTGGCGCAAATTTCTAGAATATTTGAATTGACTGGTGATAATGAAAGCGCTAAAAAATATTATGTAGATGCTTTTATTCAAAATATAATTGCACTTCAGAAAATGCAGCAATCAATTATAAGTTCAATTAATGAAACTGATAATTTGTCAAATATCAAAGTTGATAAAAATGTTGATAATGTTAAGCTTTATCAAGATAATGTTAATGAAGCTGAAAATTATTTAGTTAAAAATCTTTCAAATAGTGAATACCTCGAAATGATTAATCGTGTTCGTTCACGTTATCCACAATCTTCTTTAGTCCTTTATTACATAGGACTTTATTATGAAAGAATAGGTGATTATAACTCCTCATTAAAATATTATGAACAGGTTATTTCAAGAAGTTCAAAAGTGGAAGATGCTCATACTCATATGGCAGAAATATTTTATAAGAAAGGGGAAAAAGCCAAAGCAATATTAAGCTATAAAAGGGCGCTATCAATTAATCAAGAAAATAAAGAAATATATAAAAAACTAATTGAATTACATCGTGAAGATAATATTCTAGATAAGTTATGCGATGAATGGTTAAATGTTTATTCTGCACAACCCCACAATAAATTATTGAAGGAATTTTTAATTGTAGCATTGCATAAAGCAAATAGAATAGCAGAAGCGAAAGAAATATTAAATAATAGAGAATAATGATGAAACAAAATTTACACCTTTACTTTTTAGCATTTATCTTTTTAAATTTTAATTTAATTTTTGCACAAGAACATGATTCTTCTGAGGTTGATTTGAGTATTAACTCCAAGCTATCTGAGATGATTTCTCCTTCAATATTTTCTATAAGTGGTGATGCTGGTGCCTATGGGGAATTATATTCTACTTCACGCGATATAGCTAGACGACCAACTTCAACTGGACGATTATTTTTGCGTCCTACTTTTACTTTTCTAAATAATTTTTCCATTTCGTTCGATTTGTTTGTTTCAACCGAAGGAAATGATGCGCGACAGCAAATTAATAGATTTGCTCTCCATCCAGAGTGGAGTTGGGGAAAGGCGCATGTTGGTGATTTTAATCATAAATTTTCCGACTATTCTCTTAATGGAATTAATATTCGCGGCGGCGGAGTTGAAATAAATCCAGGTTGGTTTCGTTTTCAAGCAATTGGCGGACAAACTCGTCGTTCAATTGTAGCTTCGCCATATTCTTCGGTTTACAGTCAAAACATGGGAGCAATAAAAATAGGAATTGGAAATGAAAGAACTTCATTTTTTGATATAAATATTGTTCTTGCCAGAGATGATAGCAATTCCGTTCCTAAAAGTACGTTTATTGTTGATACTACAGGTGCTGGAGGAAATCCGCAGGTTGGCATAACTCCACAAGAAAATATTTTGCTTGGGTTTAATACAGATTTAAAAATATTAAAAAATATTCTAAGATTTAGAGGTGAAGCAACAGCATCTTTATTTACGCAAAATGTATATGCTGATGTTGCAGAAATAGATGGAGTTCCTTCTTTTTTTAATGATTTGTTTACTTTGAGAAATTCTTCAAATGTTGATTATGCGTATAAAGGAGCGCTAGATTTCAAATATGATTTTTTCAATTCATCATTAAAATATGAAGTTATTAATCCTGGATTTAGATCACTTGGAATGACATCAGTTATAAATGATAAGAAAAAATATGGAGCTATGATGGGGTTCCGAATGTTTGATAATATTTTAACATTTCAACTAAGATATGATGCGCAAAACGATAATTTACTAAATCAAAAGAAATTTACGCTTAAAAGAAACACATTCGGATTCAATGCAGTAGTACGTCCAATTCAAAGTCTTTCAATAATGCTTAATGTAATTCAAAATAAAATGTTTAACGACTCTGCAAGTGATACATTAAAAATTGATGGTAAAGTTTCAACATTTGCAACTAATTTATCCTATCAATTTCCAGCATTTGGATTAAGAAACTCGGCTATGCTTGGCTATTCACATCAAATATCTACAAATTATAGCTTTTATCTTGGCGGTAATAACAATATAACAGTAAAAAATATTTTTGGAAGTATTAGCACTACAATTAATCAAATATGGTCAGTAGCTCCTGGATTTACAGCAATAGTTATAGATTCTTGGACCGGAGCCACAAATCAAACTTTGTCATTTAATATGAGAATAAATGGAAGATTTTTCCAGGCAAAATGGAATAATGCCCTTACTGTTTCAATGTCAAATTCGGATTTCACAAAAGTTGTTCAACTAAATTTGCAAAGTGATTATCGAATTACTAATTCTGATATGTTAAAACTGAAGGTTAGATATTCTTTAACAAATTATTCTTCTGGTACTCTATCAAATTTTTGGGAAAATATTGCAAGTCTTAACTATGTGCATAGATTGTAAATTTAAATATTTAAACCCTGTTTATGCATTACTAAAAACAATTATTCCATAATTGCTTTTGAAACTGAAAATGTGCACTAAATCAAGATTTTACAACTTCTCAAATCACTCAGCTATAATTGTTTATAACTAAATTGATTTATACTTTTTTGAGTATTTTCTTAAATTATTGCTTATTCTAATGCATAAATCAGGGTTTAATAATATTTTACATTTTTAAGTTGTATATCAAAATGTAATAATCAGTTCAAATAAAAGTTTTATTCTGTGATAAAATATCATTTAAAACTTTTTCTTCAACTTCTAATTTAGGTGGATCAAAATTGCGCATATTTTCCACATGTTCAACTTTTTCATCATATTGAGCCCAAGGAACTATGTACTTAATTTCTGATGAATGTAAATCAAGAAACATTGAATAATAATCATTATTAGATAAATTGTTTCTATTAGAATTATTCTCTCCTCTATTACTTAGTATAGCCATAATTACTCTCCATTTCAAAAATAATAAAATATTAAAAAAAACTATTTTTATAGCACCACATTTAACAGATATACTATTAATCCAAAGAACAGAATAGTCTTTTAGATTAAAAGAATAATACTTAATAACATCCCAAAAATCACGCCAGAAAGAAGAATTTGATTATTGACGAAAAAAAGAAGAATTAAAGTAAATTATTGATTATCCAATAATTTACAATTGCATAAATGCAAAATAAAGCAATAATATTTGCATTTATGCGATTATCTATTTGTGTAAAAGTCTATATTTTTTCATTTTTCGCCACAAAGTAGATTTATGGATTTGTAATTCATCTGCTGAATCCGAGGTATTCCAATTATTTTTGTTTAAAACCTCAATAATTTTATTGCGTTCAGATTCTTTAAGTGGAATATCTAATTTTGGGATTGTTGAATCTTGATTTTGTGCAAAGTTAATCTCAGGAGGTAAATGTTCCCAATTAATAGTATCTGTTTGGCACATTACAAATGAATGTTCCATAATATTTTCAAGTTGCCTAATATTTCCTTCATAGGAATAATTCAAAAGTATTTTAAGCACTTCATCTGATACATTTCTAATAGACTTTTGCATTTGATGGTTAAATTTTTTGATAAAGTGTTGAATAAGCAAAGGAATGTCATCCCTTCTTTCCTTTAAGGAAGGGAGTTCAATTTTAACTACATTTATTCTGTAAAATAAATCAGGTCTAAATTGACCATCTTGAACTAATTTGTGTAAATTATTTTTAGTGGCAGAAATTACTCTAACATTTGTTTTCACAGTTTGAGTTGCACCCAGTGGCTCAAATTCTTTTTCCTGTAAAACTCTCAATAATTTTACTTGAGTTGCCAGTGGCATACTGTCAATTTCATCAAGAAAAATAGTCCCTTTTTTGGCAAGCTCAAATCTACCTGGTTTATTCTTTTTAGCATCTGTAAAGGCACCTTTTATATAGCCAAAGAGTTCCGATTCAAGTAAAGTATCTGGAAGTGCGGCGCAATTTACGGCAACAAAAGGTTCATTTTTTCTATGACTTAAATTATGAATTGCTCGGGCAAAAAGTTCTTTGCCGGTTCCACTTGCACCTTCTAAAAGAATAGTGCTATCGCTTTCCGAAATAATAGGAAGAATATTAAATATTTGGAGAACCTTATGGTTCTTTGAAATAATATCTTCAAAAGTGTATTGCTTTTTTATTTCTTTTTCAAGGGCTTCCACTTTAGATAAATCTCTAAATATTTCAACACCTCCTTTTGTTCTACCTCGGCTATCTTTCAGGGAAACAACGCTTATTGTAAGTGGTATCTTGTCTTCATCAACACGATAAATTATTTGATGCGAATTAATTATATCACTACTATTTGCAAGGGAAGTATTTATTGGGCAATTGGTTTCACAGATATTTGATTTTAAAATATTAAAACAAAATTTACCTAATGCATCATTTCTTGAAACTCCAGAAATTTTTTCGGCAGCACTGTTGAAATAAGTTATTATCAAATTCTTGTTTACCGTAAAGACTCCATCAGAAACATTATCTAAAATTGTTTCTGCGTCTTTAATCGGTATAGAATCTGTTTTTTTCATCGCCTTAACAAATTTAATGTGTTAATAAGTGCAAATAATTTTTAAGAGAATGAAACTATAGTTAAATACTTTATTTATGTTAAAAATAAAGAATTAAAAATCTTATTGGTGCTAAACCTTAATAGAAGGTACAAAACAAGAATTATTTTTGCAATTGAAATTCATATACATTTGTAGTTAGTAAATGTGACAAATGTTGGTGTAATGGCTCAAGCTGATAATTCACATCTGTCCAAAATAAATATACATATTAATAAATTCCCTCAATTTCATATTAAAAAGCTGGATTACAGTAATTCCCTTAAATTTTCAGTATAAATTGAGGGAATTTTTATTTCGTATATATGGGGATACTTTTGAAATACATCCTATTATCTTTGATTCTTTTCATAATTATGAATTTTACAACTTGTTTTGGACAGCAATGTGATAATTGATATTAATTGAATTAATGGATTAAACTTCTTGACAAAAATATTGTTAATACGTATGTTGTCATACATATTCTAGTCAAAAAATATTTTGCTTTTTTATGTATTTAATACTCAATAATTAAATCTATTCAAATGAAACGCTCGGAGTCTTTGAATGAAAAAATATTTACTTTTTTTTACAATTATATCTCTCATCTTATCCCACACAATTATTTTTGCAGGCCAAACGGGCAAGATTGCTGGTACTATTACTGACGCAACCACAGGCGAAGTCTTATTTGGAGCAAATATTATTGTTATTTCTAAATGGGTAAATGGAGAAGAGCAGCCACTTAATTTTGTGTATGGTGCTTCAACTGATATAAATGGAGAGTATTACATCTTGAATATTCTACCAGGATTATATAGTGTAAAAGTTTCATATGTTGGATATCAATCAGAGGTTATGACCAAAGTTATAGTTGATGTTGATAGAACGACTTCTGTTGATTTTAAAATTAAAGAACAACAAATACAAACTGATGAAGTAACTGTTGTCGCTTTTTCAGCTAAAAAAGTTGAACCAGATGTAACTGCTACTAAACAAGTTTATAATATGGCAGATGTTCAATCTATTGCAGGAGTTGCTGATATAAATGACATTTTACAACTACAAGCAGATGTTGTGGATGATCATTTTAGAGGTGGACGTGTTGGCGAAACCCAATATTTACTTAGCGGTGGTTCAATTGTTAATCCACTTACTAACAGTAGAGCATTTAGTCCTATTGTTACTGGTATGCAACAAGTGGAAGTGTACACAAGTGGCTTTAGTGCTGAGTATGGAAATGCTCAGTCTGGTGTAGTAAATATGATGGCTCGTGAAGGTGGTGAAAAATGGTCAACAAGGGTTGAAGCTGCAGTTGTTGCACCATATTATAAAACATGGAACGGTTCACCTTATTCCGCTAGTAATTTGTATTTTTATGATATTCTTTCAAATACAGAGGAATGGCTAAAGGAAAATCCTGTTTATCCTGGACGTCCTTTGTTTGATGCTGGATATGGATTTAGTGGCGTTTATTTACCAGAAAGAAATGTTTGGCCCCCTAATCCTCTTACTAGGGAAGATTCACTATTTGTGGCTAAGTTTGGACAAGTATCTTGGATGCAATCAATTAGAGATGTTGGTCTTGAATATGATAACACACCTGATGTTAGATTTGATTTTACAGCTGGTGGCCCAATAACTAAAAGTTTGAAAAATTTTACAGCTGCCCGCATTAATTCTGAAGCTTCTAAAGTTCCACTTCAAGATTCTGACTTAAATTTGCAAATAATGTCCAATTTTACTTATCAACTAGATAACAATAACAAATTGGTATTTAGATTTATTTATAATAAATCTTCCGAAGGTTATTTAAATAGCAATTGGTTAAGATGGCTTTTTGATAGAACTTTTTACGTTACTCAAAACCGTGATAACACAATACAGTACAGTTTTAACTGGAATCACATTCTAGATAAATCATCTGTTTTAGATGTTAAGTTTAATATTTTAAACTCCTATTCAGAAAGTAGAATTGAATTATTGCAAGATGGTCAATTTACAGAAGAGTATACTAATGGAACTAATTGGGTAGACTATACTGGTCCTTCCAACCACACTATTGGTAAACTAAATGACGATAGAGGTGAAGAACAAGTTTATACTTATGATTTTACTGCAAGTGTACTTTCTCAAGTTAGCAGATATAATATGCTTAAAGCTGGGTTGCAGTTTACCTATTATGATTTGCTTGTTAATAGAGAAATGAATGTTACAAATGAAGGAGCATATAGAATAGTAAATTTTAATGCTTTCCCATATGAAGGTGGTATTTATATTCAAGATAAACTAGAATTAGCTGGTTTAATAGCAAATATTGGTCTAAGATTTGATTTCTATAACTTTAATACTAACTATTATTCAGATTTATATTCTCCTTTAAGAAATCCAAATTATGACCCTTCTTTGCCTTATCTTGAAAGGGGACAATATTACGATCCTAGCCTAGCATCAAGGCAAGATTCAAAACTTTATACAAAACTTCAGCCTAGATTAGGATTTTCTTTCCCATTATCAGAATCAACTGTATTTCATTTAAATTACGGTACCTTTACGCAACGTCCCGCATTTAATTATATATTCTATAATCAAGTAACTAATTTTAACGAAATTGAAATAATAGGTAATCCAAGATTAAAACCAGAAAACACAAAATCATACGATATTGGTCTTGTTCAGGCGTTTTCATTTGGAATGAAAGTTGACGTTGGTGCATATTATAAAGATGTAACAGACTTGATTCAAACAGCATATTTTTATGATGAACAACAATCGGCTTATAGAACTTACGTTAACAGAGACTACGCAGATATAAAGGGATTTAGCATTAATGTTGAGCAAACTGTTGGTGAAATCAGAGGATATTTAAGATATAATTACGAAGCTGCAACAGGTAAAAGTAGCAATACTCTTGATGCACCAGTTACATTTTTTGAAAACCCACCAGAGGGACAAGATAAAATTGAACTTCCTGATCCTGGTGATGTTTATATGGATTATGATAGGACACATAAAATAGTTGCTAATCTTAGATATTTAACACCAAAGAATATTCCAGTAATTGGTAATATGAATTTTAGTGTTACATACAAACTTTTAACTGGAAGACCTTACACTTGGGATGTTACAGGAAAAGGTTTAAAATACAATGAAAGGTCACCAATAGAAACTGATGTTCGGATGAGAATTGAAAAAAGACTTGAGGTTGGTAGGACAGATATCACTCTTTATCTTGAAGGATTTAATATGCTAAATGAGCAAGTATATAATTATTCTCGAACATTTAATAATGATTTGAATACACCCAAATGGGAGAATGAAAGAGATAAAGTTTTAGTTTATGACGAATATTATCCATATACCACAGATCAATCAATTTATCTATTAACTAATTTACCAAGGCACTTTAGATTTGGTGCAGTTGTGAAATTCTAGAATTGGATTTTACTAAAAAATAAAAATCTATTGGAGTTTAATACATGAATAACAAAATTAAAACGGTACTTCTTTTGCTTGTCTCTTATACTTTTATAAATGGACAAATTAGAGAATACAAAATTCATGACAGAGGAATGTTACATGAAACAGTATTTAATACTGGCGAAATAGGAAGGGGTTGGACCACTGGTGAATCGGGAAACGTTACAAATGTACCATTAATGGAATGGCCTTCTCGCTCTAAAGCCTTTGTAGAAGGAATTGAATACAGCGGACAGCATAACTTACTTGGTGCTGGCGTTTATATAGCCGCCAATGTTAAAGGTAATCCAGGAAAGATAAATAGAAAATATGCATTTTGTGGCGGCGTTGGAGCAGGTACTCCTGAAGTTACGTTTGGTAGATGGAGTTTCCCGTTATATATGGAGGAAATTGAAAACTTTCCAATCTTAGCAGATGGGACATTGAATACAAACTACAACCCAAATGAAGCCGAAGAAATAATTATTGCATCTTGGGCTACACCAATTGGTATAACTGTTACAAGAACATCAAGAGCTTGGAGTTATCCAGATTATGACGATATGATTATTTACGAATATGAATTTGTATATAATGGCGATACAGACGGAAATCCAGCAACGTTGGAAGTTGATTCCTCTCTTACCGATGCAATGTTTTTATTTAATTATGGTTTTGCTCCTTCTATGTATGGATATCAAAGAATTTATCAAGAATGGAAATATGAAGGCGGAATTTACAGAGGAGACCAACATGGTTATTGGGATGCAGATTATTGGCTAAGTTTTAATTTAACTACACATACAGGGGCAGATGATTTTGTTACTCAATATTTGCAAGCTAAACCAGAACCTAATAGAGATTTGTTTTTAAGAAATTCACAAACTGGATTATTTGGTGGAGGGTTAAATTCACCTCAAGCACCTGGTTACTGCATGTTATATTATGATACTAATCACCTTGCGATTGTTGACCCAGTTGATGAAAACAATAATGAATCAGAAGCTGTAAAAATTCTTAGAACATCATACGGGGAGTATTTCGAGCTTGATGAAAATAAACATATCAAACAACCATGGTCAAATAAAGTTAGCACTGGAAATACAAATTCTGCCAAAATGAAAGATTGGTCAATTAACCCAGATAGCAGATGGAGTGGAGTATATTCTGATGGCAGCACTACTTGGCCAATTGTTCCTCATAATGATTCAAGATGGTATGGGCGTGCGGCTTTTAATTACAGACAAAGCATTGATGCTGGACAGAAGCACATAGTCTTTGGTCCTTATAGCTTAAATATTGGTGATACTCTTAGATATGCATATGCAGAAGTTGTTGGTTATGGTGGTCAAGCTGGTAAAAAAGTTGAAGGAGGACCATCTGGACAAAATGGCGTATTAGTGCAGTGGAATCCTATTCAAAGTTGGGATAAAAAAGTAATTATAAATGGTGAAACATTAACGGAACATTATTTAACCGATTTTGGATATCCTGATTATGTTAATTCTAAAGTTAAAAACGTACAGCAAGTTGCTAATAAAGCTTTTAAGGCTTATTTAGGTAAAGAACCAGATCTTCCAGTTTGGCCAGAAAATAATCCTAGAAAAGGAAGTTACAAAATACCTGTACCTCCACCAGCTCCAATTATCACTCTTGAAAACACCGACGATGGTAACGTTCAACTAAATTGGGGTCGCGCTGTTGAAGATTTCAAACATCCTTTGTTGACAGGAGCTTTAGATAAATTTAAAATTTACAAAAGTGTTGCGGGTATGGGACCTTGGGATTTACTTGACTCTATAGCTGTTGGGCAAGTTGATAATAATGACAAATATGTATACTTGGATGCAGATCAAAATTTCAAAATTGGTGAGAAACGGTTTTACGCAGTTACTTCTGTAGATGTTAATGGAAACGAAAGTGGTAAAACAAGTTTAAAATCATTTTCAAAAAATATTGGAGCGGCTGATAAATTAGGTGATGTTCATGTAGTTCCAAATCCTTTTCTTGGTAAGTCAGGATTTGTCGGCTCTGGTGAAGTGGACAATCAAATAGGATTTTATGGACTTACTGAAAAATGTACAATAAGAATATTTTCATATTCGGGTCATTTAATTGAAACAATTAATCATGATGCACCTCTTTATACAACAGCTTGGTTTCAAGTAACAAGAAATGGTCAAGATATAGCTTCGGGTATATATTTTTATGTAGTAACAACACCTGATGGACAACAATCAAACGGAAAATTTGTAATAATTAAATAGAATAATCTACTAAAGGCTTATAGATGAAATTCATTAAATATGTTTTAATTTTTACTTTGTTACAATTGCTTTTAAATGTAAATATTTTTGCATTCGAAAAAGTTGGTACAACTTCATTTCAATTCCTAAAAGTAATTCCTACTGCCCGTGCTGTGGCAATGGGTGGTGCATATTCCACAATTGGAGTTGGCTCAGAATCAATATTCTGGAATCCTGCTGGATTAACAACGGTAAGCAATTTTGACGCTGCTGTAAGTTATCTTGATTGGTTTATGGATGCAACTCAATATTCCTTTAGTGCAGCTTATAAAGTTGAAGGAATAGGGACAATAGGAATAATGGGAATGATGGCTGATGTTGGTGAAATAAAGGAAACAAAAGTCAGTTATTTGGGTTATCAAAATGGTGTTTACAATCCAGGTCTTACTGGAAATACATTTAATCCAAAATCAATAGTTTTTGGTTTATCTTATGCAAAGGACTTGAATGATAGATTTACTTTTGGGCTTAATTTAAAATATGCTTATGAAGACCTAATATATTATGGAAAAGGCGCAATAATATTTGATGGTGGAATGCTTTTTAAAACAGGATTTAAATCAATAGTTGTTGGAGCCTCTATCAGAAATTTTGGTCAAGAGATTATTTATTTAGATAAAAACTATCCTTTGCCACAAACTCTAAATATTGGAATCTCAGCTTATTTATTCTCAGACGATAATTCATTATTTGCAAAACTTCAAGACCATTCTCTATTGCTTTCTACAGATATTATTCAACCACGTGATTATAATCAGCAATATGCAGTTGGGCTTGAATATTCTTTCAGTAAAATGCTTTATCTAAGAAGCGGATATTTATTTAATGATGATAATAAAGGCATTAATCTTGGTGCTGGAATATCGTACAAAGGTACAAATGTTGATTATGCTTTTTCAAATCATGGTGATTTTTTAGGTTCTGTTCATAGAATCTCAATAAGCGTAAGTCTAAAATAATTTTTATAGTGGAGCACTTAACTATGTTAAAGAATATGAATAAAATTAAAGTTTTCTCAATGATGTTTGCTTTCCTTGCAGTTTCGTCTTTATCAGCACAGCATCGTGGTGATTTATTCTCTTTCCAAGGCTTAACAGATTTTAATGATAATGATGCAAAAGCCGCATCTATGGCAGGTGCAGTCACTGCTCTTTCTGGTGATGTTTCCCTTATGTTTTATAACCCTGCTTCAATTTCTGATGTTAAAAATATTCAAATTGCAGTTTCTGGAAATTACTTAACTAACTCTTGGAGAGAAAATCAGAACTATAAACCTAATCGTTTATTTGTAACACTTCCTTTTTACCTAGAAGGTCTTTACACTCCAAACCCTGAACAAGATGGAATGTTTGATCACGAAAGATTGTGGACAGATGATAATCTAATTGATTCTTCATATGTAATTAGAGAACCAATTCTTGGATTAGATCCATACTCAGAAGAAGCTGCAGATTGGAAGGAATCACAAAATAAATTTACTTCTAATAATATTGCTGTTGCTTTTCCATTTACAATTTCTGGTGAAGATTTTACAGTTTCAGCAGCTTATAATAACATTATAAATATTGAAGACCTTGATAGAAATCAGACATATCTTGATCCGCATATTGGATATTTAGGATATGGTGGTGATATTGGGCGAGTAGATGGTGTTGACACAATGGTAATGAATTGGTCAAGTTTCTACAGAAAAAGTTCGGGAAATATGGACAATATTGCTTTTGCTGTTTCATACAAAGTTGCAGAAATTTTGAATGTTGGGTTTAGTATGAATTATTCATGGGGGAGTACAGATGATATACTTTACCTTGAGAGAATTGGAACTTTTCATTTAATGGATCAGCAAAGATTTAAATTTTGGTACCAAGATGTTTATGACGAAATAAAAGGGACTTCTGATTATTCCACAACTAGGTTTAATCTTGGTTTTCAACTTAATTTAAACCAATTTAAATTTGGGGTAAAAATAGATTTGCCTTATACTCTTCAAAAGGATTGGAATTATACTTTTACTTATACAGATTCTATACAACAAAATACTTTGTCTTCAAAAGGAACAGATAAATTTAATTTTCCAGCAGTTTATAATTTTGGTATTGGATACACACCAGTTGATAATTTTATATTTACCATAGATTATGAATATGCTCCATATAACGAAACTACTGCTGAATTTGAAATTCCAAACCCAACATTTCGTGAATTGCCAGATCGCCATTCATTTAGATTTGGTGCTGAGTACTCACCAATTGAATTAATTTCAATAAGAGCCGGTTACAAAGATGTTCCAAACTTATTTATTCCTGACGGTTCTGCTATTCAAACTTCTGGTCCAAGTTCTAAAAGTTATACTTTCGGTTTTGGATTAAACACAGATTATGGAAAGTTAAATATTTCATACGAAATGAGAATGCTCAGATATTATGACTCTTATTATAGCAATACAAATTATAATACTAACGAATTTACAAATCTTTTATTCGGTTATACAATTGAATTATAAATATAAAATCAAATAAAAAGTCGGAGGCACTAAATGAAAAAACCATTTACATTTTTAATGTCAATATTTATTGTTGGTTCTTTATATGCACAACCAACAAGTATTGATGTAACAGATAATTATGATTTTCAGCAAGCGGTAAAATATGCTGTTGGAAATGGAGTTGATACACTGTTCTTATCAACTCCAAATGGATTATATACAACTACAGATACTTCATATTTCAGTATTACAAAACCACTTGTAATTATGAAAAAGCCTGGTGTTGAAGGAACGCCAACAATTACACATAGTGACGATAGTACATCAGTTCTTGAAATTTTTAGAGTGGTCAACGATTTTACTATTGATGGTGTTATCTTAGATGGTGGAAATGCAGTTTCCCACGGAATGAAATATGCTATTAGAGCTGGAAACGGTGAGTATGATTATCCTCTTTTTAAAACTAGCTCTGATATTACTGTTAGAAATTGTGTATTCAAAGATTTTTATCAGAACAAAGATATTGAGGCCGCTGGTCATGGAGTTTATTTCCTAAAAGATGTTGTTGCTGGTACAGTGAGAATTGAAAACTGTACATTCCAAAATATTGGCGATGAAGCAATTAGAATGGCTGAAACAGAGAAATTTGCAACAGAAAAAATAGCTGATACTCTAATAGTTAGAAATTGTACTTTTACAAATATTGATGCAGAATGTGTTAGGTTTTATGGAAATACTGATACATCAGATGCGAATGATGCATATTTATTCCTCGAAAATTTGACAATTTATAAATCTGCAACAAGAGTTATTTATGTTAAAAACAGCAGAAACACAATAGCACAGAATATAATAATAACAGATGCAAGACTTTGCGGTTATGATAGATCTGATAGAAATTCGTATTCAATTCAAGTTCAATTAAAAGGTTCGAGAGTATCAAATGTTGATACCTTAAATATGGTTTATGGTGCAATTCACGATATAAACACAATAGGTGCAACAAAAAAAGCCGACGGTGTTTTTAATCTTTTTTCATTTGACCCACTTTATGCTGATGCAGATAACTTAGATTTAACCCTTGCTCCATCTTCCCCAGCTTTTTATTCTGGAACAAATAATACACATTTGGGAGATTTAAGATGGGCAACTGCTACACCAACATCATCGCCAGTTAATATGACAATTGAAGGAAATGGTACTGTTGAATTTAGTCCAGAAAGATTGGGATTAACTTTTGTGACAGGTACTTCTGTAACAATAACCGCTATTCCAGATACTGGTAATCAATTTGTTGAATGGACCGGTGATTTAATAGGAACAGATAACCCAGCAACTATTACTGCTACAGGTAAAAAAGATATTACTGCAATATTTTCACCAAGTACAGATGTTGATGATGACTTAAGTATTCCCGTTGAGTATTCACTTAACCAAAATTATCCTAATCCATTTAACCCAAGTACAACAATATCATTCTCACTAAAACAAAGTGGTTTTACCTCATTGGTTGTGTATGATATTCTCGGAAGAGAAATAGCTACCCTTGTTAATAATCAAATGAATGTTGGTAAATACAACATAGCATTTAATGCAAGTGAAATATCATCAGGTATTTATTTCTACCAAATAAAATCTGGTGATTTTTCTAAAACTATGAAAATGATGTTATTAAAATAGCAAATGTCGATTATGAAAAAAAAACCAACTAAATTGTTGAACATAAACATGATAGTAGTCATTTTGATTACTATCATGTTATATACTTTTCCTATCCACTCGCAAGCACTTCTTAAAGCCGATGGACCAGATAATACATATGAATTAATAAATAGTGTTCTTGCCCCTGGGTACGATGTAGTTGAAAGTCCTGACTGTGCACATCCAGAATTTGGAAGGCATATTTTAGAAATATTAGATGCAGATTTGAATGAGTATGTTTTTCAGTTTAATATTCATGTAACACCAGACAACGACCGTTGTATAGAGGGTGTTACAGATAGACAGAGAATGGAAATAAAAACATATGAATCATCACCCGATAATTTGAAAGGTGTTGTTGGTGAGACTGTTACATATAAATGGAAATTTAAGTTACCTTTTGGTTTTCAGTCTTCTAGTAATTTTACACATATTCACCAAATAAAGGCAGTAAACGGTGAAGATGGCGACCCGTTGTTTACTTTAACTCCTCGGAAAGGCTCACCCAATAAATTGGAGCTTATTCATGACAATACTACAAAAGTTGCAATTGTTAATTTATCCGATTTTGAAAATACATGGGTTGAATGCACAGAAGTAATTAAGATTGGTTCATCGGGTACATATTCCATGTCTATTAAAAAAGTTAGTGATGGAACGAGCCTTCTTTCATATAGCAACAACAGTATAATGACTATTCGTGATGATAATGATTTTATCAGACCCAAATGGGGGATATACAGAAGTTTATTATCATCATCAGATTTGCGGGATGAGGCAGTACTTTTTAGTGACTTTTATATTGGTGAAGAAACTGCAACTACTCTACCAAATGCACCATCTGATTTATCAGCCGTAATTTCATCCACAACTCAAATTGATCTGACATGGACAGATAATTCATTCAATGAAGAACAGTTTAGAATTGAACGTTCTAATGATGGAATATCATGGAATTTATTAACAACTATTGATGCAAATTCTACTACTTATTCAGACACTGGTTTAAATTTATCTACCTCATATTATTATAGAGTTAGGGCTGAAAATACTTTTGGTAATTCAAGTTATACTAATACAGTTTATTTTATAATTGGGAAAATTGTATCAATTCAAAATGGGAATTGGAATTCAATATCTACTTGGAGTAGTAATTCAGTTCCTTTTAGTACAGATAATGTAGAAATAGTATCCGGTGATACGGTTGTAATTAGTGGTTTGCTAAATGAGTGTAGTAATTTAGCAGTTAATGGAGATTTAAATTTTGCAACAGATGGAACAGTATCTCACATAACAGTAAATGGAGACGTTACAATAGGCAGTAATGGTGACTTTACTTGCGCAAATTTAGACCCAGTTCATGCTTATGTAAGTCATACCGCCACATTTTATGGTAATTTTACAAATACTGGTGGTGACTTCGATTTTAGAGTAGGGAGTAATGGTACAACCGGGAATGGTGTAGATGTTACTTTTGCAGGATCAACAGATGCAACAATAACAGTTACTCAAACCACATATAGCAACAAAGAAGAATTCAATAGTATTACAATAAATAAAACCGGTGGAAGCAAAGTAACACTTTCCGGTGGTAATCTTTTTCAATCAAATAATAGTAGTACTGGTCCTTCGTATTTGATTTTTGTAGATGGAATGATTGAAACAGGGTCCAATATTTGGGCTACCATGGTTACATCAAGTTCAGGCGTTCAAGGAGGAAGTACAACAAGTTATGTAAATGGCAAACTAGGACGAGGATTGGCTACCTCTGGTGGCACGAATAGAGAATTTGAAATAGGAACATCGAGTGGATATAGACCACTCAAGCTTTATTCTACAACTGGTTTAGCAAGTAAGAGTTTTGTTGTAGCATCAATTATAGAAGGCAATGCAGCTAATGGTAGTACATTAAGTGGGGGAATAGAAAAAGTGTCTGAGTTGAGGTATTATGAAATAACAGCCTATGTTGGAGCAACAATGTCAGCGGCTACAGTTTCCATAAATGAATTAAGGCCTTCCTACTTAGATAATGATGGAGTAACAAGTGGCAACACAAATTTACGAGTAGCTTATTCAACAGATAGTAGAGCAAATTGGATTGGTATAGGACAAAGTAGCACACACACAACAGATCCAAAATCGACCCCCACAACAATTGAACCAGATGTAGTCACTCCAGCTTTAACACTAGATGAAACAACAACTACAATAGATGTAGCTATAGCAAACGCACCGGATGGAGGTAATGCATTACCAGTTGAGTTAATATCTTTTTCAGCAAATACAATAAATGGTTCACTAGTTTTAACTTGGAACACAGCAACAGAAGTAAACAATTATGGATTTGAAATAGAATCTTCAAATGATAAAGTAACATGGTCATTAAATGGTTTTGTTGAAGGGCATGGAAATAGTAATTCACCCAAGGAATATAGTTTTGTAACAAAAGATGTTGCTTCATATTACAGATTAAAACAAATAGATACAGAGGGTTCATATTGCTATAGTGATGAAATAGAAATTACATTTAACTTGAGTTACCAGTTAAATCAAAATCATCCAAATCCGTTTAATCCAAGTACAACAATAAGTTACAGTTTACCCAAGTCAACTCAAGTAAATTTAGTTGTTTACAATGCTCTAGGTCAACAAGTAGTAGAACTTGTAAATGAAACAATGGATGCAGGCACTCATCAAGTTAATTTTGATGCATCACAATTAACAAGTGGTATGTATTTCTATAAAATACAAACCGGTGATTTTTCTAAAACTATGAAAATGATGTTATTAAAATAATGATTTAACTATCTAACTAATTAGGAGAAAGAAATGAAATTATTTAAGTTACTAACAGCTTTTGTTCTTCTAGGATTATTTTCTAGTATTACAATGGCTCAAACTGTTCATCAAGTAGCAGAAGGAACTGATGTACTAAAAACAGCAATTGATGCTGCTTTTACGGGCGATATAATTGAGCTTACAACAAGTGGGGGATTATATCTATCATCTGACCAAATAGTAATAGATAAAGATATTACTATTAGAGCTCATGCCGATTTAGCAACGAAACCCATACTAAAATATGTTGGTACAGCAACAAGTGCTTATATGTTTAAAGGCGTAGGCTCTGCAAGACTAGCTTTTGAGGGGCTAGAGTTTGATGGAGATGGAACAGGAAATGGAGCAGCAGCAAAAGCAAAATACATAGCACGTCTTGATAACGCTGATACTACTGCAACACTTGGTTTACATATGAACAATTGTGATGCACATGACTTTAATGATAAATTCATCAAACCTTATGCAAGTTGTGGTATGGATTCAATGGTTGTAACTAATTCAACATTCTACAACGGTGCTTCTGAAGGAATAGTTCTTTATACTGGCGGTTCAAGTGACCCAGCTGTACATCTTGATGTCGCAATAATTGAAAATTGTACTTTCTACAACATTGAACGTGAAGCAATCAAAGGTCAGACATATCCAAATACAAAGGTAATGGTAAATCATTGTACTTTCTATAAAATTGGAGAAGTTGAAAAAAAACCAATGGTTTATTTTCGTGATATGATAGATGTAGTTGTAAAAAACTCAGTTTTCGCAGAAAACAATAATGCTGATAATGAAAAGTTTGCAGATTTTGCAAGTGATGTAAGTTTGTTCCATAATAATACAGTTTGGGGAACCACAAACTTTGAAGTTGGTAATGCAACAGTAACAGATACACTTCATGCAGATCCTTTATTTGCAGATGCTGCAAATTATGATTTTACTTTAGATGTAAATTCACCTGCAATTGGCTATGCCAATGATGGAAAAGCTGCAGGAGATTTACGCTGGGATCCAACAGTAGGAAATCCAGTGGTCTATATGGTTGAAGCTGGTACTGATGTTTTAAAAGCAGCAATTGATGCTGCCAAAGCTGGTGATATTATTGAACTTGCAACAAGTGGAGGTTCATATTTATCAACTGATCAAATAGTAATTGATAAAGATATTACTATCATGGCATCTTCTGATTTAGCGGAAAAACCAATTCTAAAATATGTTGGTACTTCAACAAGTGCTTATATGTTTAAACTACTTTCTTCTCCAAAAATTATTCTTAAAGATATTGTCTTTGCTGGAGATGGAGTTGCAGATGGTGGCGCAGCAAAAGCAAAATACGCAATGATCATGGATAACGATGATACTTCAGGTACCATGAAAATATTAATTGACAACTGTGATATGAGCGATTTTACGGATAAAATAATTAAACCTTATGCAGATTGTGGAATAGATTCACTTTTAATCTATAATTCTACTTTCTCAAATAGTAGAGAAGGAGTATTTCTTTTTTCTGGAACATCTTCAGATCCTGCAGTGAAGCTAAAATACGCCGAAATAATAAATTGTACTTTTTATGGAATGCAAAGGGAAGCAATTAAGGGGCAAACAAATCCTAATACAAAATTATTAGTTGACCATTGCACATTTTATAATAATGGTGGCACAGCTAAAGCCTTAATCTATATTGCCGATCTATTGGAAGTTGAAATTAAGAATAGCATATTTTCTAAAAATGGTTATTCATCATATTATATGCGTTTAGCTAACGAAACTAATTTATTTCATAATAATGTACTTTATGATGTTGCAAGTAGAGAAATATTGAATGGTACTTCAGCCATAGATACGTTGTTTGCAGATCCACAATTTCTTGATGCTGCAAATGCTAATTTTACACTTGCATCTTCTTCTCTTGCAAGAACTGCTGCCGAAGGCGGTACACCCGCTGGTGATCTTCGTTGGGCAATAGATCCTAATAGTAAAATATTAAGTGTAGTTACTGAAGGTAATGGAATTGTAAAATTGGATCCAGCTGGTGGAGTTTATTTACCTGGTACTTCAGTTACAATGACTGCTGCTGCAGCGCTTGGATGGGAATTTGAATCATGGTCAGGATTTAGTGTATTTCCTCCGAACCAGAACCCAACAACAATTGTCGTTAATGATAATATGACAGTTACGGCTAAATTTAAAAATTTAACTCCTCAAGTTACACTTTCAATAGATTCTATTGGACTTGGAAGTGTGGTTACAAATCCTTCAGCTAGTGATGAAGGTACATTTGATAAAGGTACTACAGTTGAATTAACCGCTGTACCAGCAACCGATTGGGAATTTGTAGAATGGTTAGGTGATGTTACCGGAACAACTAATCCAATTACAACAACTCTCGATTCTAATATGGTTGTGACTGCTTCATTTAAGAGCACACTAACTCAGTTTGCTTTAACTGCAACTATTATTGGTAAAGGTGATATTTCTATTGATCCAATGCCTGTTATTGCTACTTATGATACAAATACAATAGTTCATGTGACTGCAGTTCCAGCAATTGGATGGACCTTTAATGGATGGTCAGTTGACTTAACTGGAACATCGTTAACTGATTCTGTAACGATGGATAGTGATAAAAATATTACTGCTACATTTCTCGAAAATCAAATTGCTGGTGGAGTTTTAGAAATTGATTCAACTTGGGATTTATATGATGCTATTGAATATGCAAATAACAATTCTACTGTTCATACATTGTTATTAACAACTGCCGGACTATATACAAGTAATACGACAGCAACAGTTTCAGTTTGGGAACCTCTAACAATTAAGGCAGCTGATGGATTAGATTCAAAACCAATTTTGAGTAATTCTGATCCTGATGGTATTGCGGGTGAAATTGATATTTTAAGAGTTTATAATGACATTACTTTAAAAGGTGTTATTATTGATGGAAGCACAAATTATTCTGCTGGAATGAAGTATGGAGTTCGTTATTCAAATGGAACTGCTCCAGATACCGTAAAATGGGGATCTAATGCAACATTCATGGATGTAGAATTTAGACATTTATTTGATGATGGAAAAGAAACTGGTGATGGTCATGCTTTTAAGCTTGACAAAGAATTGATTCTTGGTGTCGTTAAATTTGAAGGGTGTACTTTTAATGATATTGGTTATGAAGCTATAAGAATGTCAGATACTGAAAAATGGACGACCGATAGAATTTTTGATTCGTTGATAGTTAGAAATTGTACATTTACAAATATTGATGCAGAGGGAATTAGATATTATTCTGATTTAGAGCCAAATACTCCAGATGCACCAGTTATTATTGAAAATGTTACTTTTGATAATTCATCCACAAGTACTATATACTTGAAAAATAGTGGTGGAGCAATTGTTCGTAATATTATTATATCAAATCCTAGAAAATCGGGACATGGTAGAGATGGTGATTTGATGAATGCACAAGGTACTAACGATGGTACAAATCAAATATCAACATTTGTAAGCAATATTGATACATTTAATGTCGGTGGTGTTACAATAGCTACTGTTGATAATGAAGTTGATGAAGCTACAATTTATGGCATTGATCCAATGTACGAAGATGCAGCTAATATGAATTGGACACTTTTAGCAAATTCGCATCTTTATAATTTAGGCTATGATGGTAAAACTATTGGTGATTTAAGATGGGCAACTAACATTCCAACTTCAGTAGCATTAACAATTACTGCCGAAAATGGAAATGTACTATTTGATCCATTACCAATTGGTAAAACTTATGATCCACAAACTGTTGTTACTGTGACGGCTGTTCCTGACTCTGGTTATTTGTTCGTAAATTGGGCAGGTGATCTCACAGGCAATGTTAATCCCAGCACAATCACAATGGATGGAAACAAATCAGTAACAGCAGTTTTTGATGTTGATACTGATGTAAATGACCTTCAAATTCCAAAAGAATTTGGATTATCACAAAATTATCCAAATCCATTTAATCCGTCTACAACAATAAACTTTGCATTGCCGGCTCAATCTGTAATTACTTTAAGAATATATGATATTCTTGGTCAAGTGGTTACAACATTGTACAACAATAAAATTGTTGAAGCAGGTTATCAATCTGTTCATTGGAATGGAATAAACCTTGCATCAGGACTTTATATTTATCGCTTAGATGCAAAAGGTAGTGATGGTAAGGAATTTGTAAAATCATTGAAAATGATGTTCCTTAAATAGTACAAATTATGGTTGACCTATAATCTTATGTCTCCTCCTCATAAGAAATTTATAGGTCAACCATTCTTAAAAAAAAATATAAAATCCTTTAATTTGAAAAAATATTGAAAATAATAAAAGCAGACATATACAAACTACTAACAATAATAATATCTATTATTTTTGCAAGTTCTAATTTAATGGCAACTAATTATACAGTTTCTTCAGCTTCTGAAATTAGTACAGCGATGCAATTAGCAGTTCCTGGCGACACTTTAATAATGAGTATTGGTGAATGGGTTAATCAGCGAATTGATTTTAAAGGAAATGGTATAGAAAATAGCAATATTGTTCTCAAAGCTGAAGTGCCTGGTTTAGTAATCCTTAAGGGAACTTCGACACTGAGAATAGGGGGAACATACTTAACAGTTGATGGACTATACTTTGTTGATGGATATAGTGCTTCTGGTGCTGTGATAGAATTCCGAAGTTCTGGAATTAATTCTCAAAATTGCCGATTAACAAATTCTGCGATTGTAAATTATAATCCCGCTTCTAATTCAACTGACTATAAATGGATTTCGTTGTATGGTAAAAATAATAGAATTGATCATTGTTATATATCTGGTAAAAAACATAGTGGAACAACTTTAGTTGTTTGGCTAGATGGACAAACTAATTATCACAAAATTGATAGTAATTATTTTGCATATCGTCCTGAACTTGGAGTAAATGGCGGTGAAACAATTAGAATTGGTACAAGTGATTATTCGCAAACCGATTCATATACATTAGTTGAAAATAATTACTTTGAAAGATGTAATGGTGAAATAGAAATTATATCTAATAAATCTGGACATAATACATACAGGCACAATACATTTTATGAATGCGAGGGTTCTTTAACCCTGCGTCATGGTAAGTTTGCTGAAGTATATGGCAATTTCTTTTTAGGGAATAAAAAAACAAACACTGGTGGTGTAAGAATTATTGATGAAGACCATAAAGTGTATAACAACTATTTTCAAGATTTGAGAGGCAGTAGCAATAGAAGTTCTTTAGCAATAATGAATGGTGTTCCAGATTCACCACTTAATAGATATTTTGAAGTTAAGAGAGCAGAAGTTGTAAATAATACTTTTGTGAACTGTGCAAATACTTTTACAATCGGTGCAGGCTCAGATGATGAATTGTCGCTTCCTCCAAAGGATTGTAAGATAGTGAATAATCTTGTGTTGTCATCTTATGAAATAATAGATTATGATGATGAACCAATAAATATGACATACACTAGCAATATTATGTATGGAGGTCCTTTGGGTATTTTTCAACCTGACGGTATTCAAATGATTGATCCATTGCTTTCTGAATCAACAGATGGTTTATGGCGACCTTCAGAAACTAGTCCCATAATCAATGCTGGTTCATGTGATTATTCGTATGTTTTTAATGATTTTGATGGGCAAGCTAGAGTAGATGCAATAGATATAGGAGCTGATGAAATATCTCTACTTCCAATTATATATAAACCATTAACTCCAGAAGACATTGGTCCACCTTGGTGGCCGGTTGCAGAAATTCCAGGTAAAACAATTTATGTTCAAGCAGGAGTTGATTCACTTATTAATGCAATCGCTAAAGCAAGTATCAAGGATACAATTGAACTGGTTACAGATGGTGGTGTTTATTCGAATACAACGGCAATTGAAGTTTCAAATTTATTAAATATTAAAAGTTCTACAAATTTATCAGTTATGCCTATAATAAGACAAACAAGTGCTTCTGGATCTATCTTTGTGATGAATGAAAGAGGTGATCTTAATCTACAAGGTGTTAATCTTGATGGAATGGCTGGAACATCCACACCCACAAAATATATTATCCGAACCACTGAAGATGAAATGTCTAAATCGTACAAATTAAAAATTGTTGATTGTTATTTGCATGACGTGTCAGTTGATGGGAATGGAAACTTTTTCAGAGCTTATCCTGGTACTTTTGCAGACACTATAATTATTAAAAATAGTTTATTTACTAATGCTGGTAAAGAGGGAATAAGATTAAAAGATGAAGCTGCAAATAGCAGTAAATATAATGTAGATTACTTTGAAGTATCTAACTCAACATTTTGGAATATCCCACATGAAGCAATAAATATTTATGCTGGTGATGAAGCAGTTTTCACTCCATGTCCTAAAATTGTAATAGATCATTCTACATTTGATAATTGTGGATATACCGGAACACAAATAATTTATCCGAAAGATTGTGATGGTGTTGAGGTAACAAATTCTAATTTCACAAATAGTGATACAAATTTTAATTCAATTTCTCTTTATGGCTTTTATGCAAACTTTGAATTCAATAATATTTTCAATGCAGGTGATGTTGAAGTTAATGGTAGTGTTAAGTTAGGTGCAGGATTAGTAGATTATGACCCACTTTACACAGATGCTACAAGTGGTGATTTTACTTTACCAAGTAACTCCCCACTTTTAAATAAAGCTAAGGATAAGTCTTCCTTGGGAGACCTAAGATGGGCTGTAAATCCTAGGTCATATTTTACAATTGATGAAACTATTATTGGAGAAGGATTAATCATTTACTCACCTAATTCAGTCTCTAAAGATTATAATCCAAATACAATTGTTACGCTTACAGCAAATCCTGCGTTTGGATATGCATTTTATGAATGGGCAGGTGACATATCATCATCAGATTCGGTTATTCAAATAACAATGGATAGTGATAAGTCAATCATTGCAACATTTACTCCAACTGTGTCGGTTGAGTCAAGTCCTGAAATTCCAAATGAATTTGCACTTAAACAAAATTATCCAAATCCTTTTAACCCCAGTACAACAATTGAATATACAATTCCACAAGAATCACATGTTAGTATTGAGATTTATAATGTTCAGGGGGAGTTAGTGAAAAATCTCATCAATGGTTTTCAATTTGCAGGAAGTTATAAAATTAATTGGCAACCAATTAATGTTTCAAGTGGGTTATATATTTTAAGAATGAGAGCAGATGCTTTTAGTTCATCACAAAAAATAATTTTAATGAAGTAGTTGAAAATTATGGTAAATAAATATAAAAATATTATTCTAATATCTTTGTTTTCTTTCACACTTATTCCTGCTCAAGAATGGCAATCTAATATTGTATATTTTGGAAATGATGGTAAGTTAAATTATGAAAGAGACAATCAAGGGAATTCAATACCCGATTTCAGCTATGTGGGCTATAAAAATAGAAACGATTCAATTCCATTTATCCCAGTTGTAAAAACAATATCTCCTGTTGTAGGTGATAACACCGATAACATTAACAACGCTATATTTGAAATGGCTCTAAATAATCCAATTCAAGAAAATGGATTTAGAGGAACTTTGCTTTTAGAAAAAGGTCTGTACGAAGTATATGGCACCATAAAAATAAATGCTTCGGGAATAGTTATACGTGGTGAAGGCGAAGGCGAAAATCCAGATTCGAATACTGTAATTTATGGAAGAGGAAATTCTCCAAGCAGCAGAACCATAATAGTCGCTGGCGGAGGAACGTCAACAAAATGGAGCGATCAAGTATCAGGAACAAAAACAAATATTATGAGCGATACAGTTTTTGTTGGTGAAAATACATTTGAAGTAGCAAATGCTTCTGCATATTCTGTTGGTGATAATATCATAATATATCACCCATGCACAGCTACATGGCTTGAGGCTATTGACTATGGTGGAACGATGTCTGGTGAACCAGGTGCCGAAGCTGCCGATGTTCCTTGGGCAGTTGGCAGTCAACCTATAGTTTTTAATAGATACATTACAAAGATTGAGGGAAATATAATTACAATAGATGCTCCATTATTTAATACTTTAATTCAATCGTTGTCACAATCATATATTTATAAATATGGCCGTGGTGCACTAAGAACAAATATCGGTATCGAAAATTTACGTGTAGATATTGAAACACATAATTTGACAAATGATGAAAGTCATGCTTATAACGCAATAGATTTATTTTTAATTGAAGATGCTTGGATAAGAAACGTTACAACTCTTCATTTTTACGAAGCTGGTTTTAGAACAAATACAGCTACTAGAATTACAATTGAAAATTGCAGTGCATTAGAGCCAGTTTCACAAATAACTGGTGGAAGACGATATAACTTTGAAACATATACTGCTTCACAGCAAATTCTTTTTCAGAATAATAGAGCTACATCCGCAAGACATGCTTATATGTCTAATGGTATGTCTTGGACTTCTGGAATTGTTTTTTACAATTGTACTTCGGAAGGAGCTTATGCTTCAAGTGAAGGTCACAGACGTTGGAGTCAAGGCTTACTTTATGATAATCACAGGGAATTGGATAATGTAAGACCAGGCTATAACATTAGAAGAATTGGTTTATATAACCGTGCTTATTATGGAACAAGTCATGGCTGGTCGTCAGTTAATTCAATTACTTGGAATTGTGATGTAAAAGATGGAGAGATATTAATCCAACAGCCACCAATTGGGCAGAATTATTCTATTGGTAGTTTTGCGTCCTTAATTGCAGGTTATGGTGATGACTCATTTGATGCTCCAATAGGTCATACTGAAGGAACAAATAAAATTGGATTGAATCCTTCTTCATTATATTTGGCACAATATAATGAGCGAATGGATACACAAGTTTCAGTTCATGAAGAAAAATCAAGTATCAATATTCCACTAGAGTTTACTATATTACCTAATTATCCAAATCCGTTTAATCCCACAACTACATTGGGTTATTCATTGCCACAAACAGAAAAAGTAATTGTAAAAGTATATGATGTAACAGGTAGAACAATTAAAAATTTATTTAACGGTATTCAAGAAGCGGGAATTAACTACACGCAATGGAATGGTGATAATGATTTTAACCACCAAGTTGGCTCAGGTGTTTATTTTTATACAATTCAAGCAAAACATGGCTTGTTAACTGGAAAGATGATTTTAGTGAAATAGGATTATGATGAACAAAATAATATTAAAAATAATTTTTGCTAGTATTTTTCTCATAAGTCTTTCATTTGGACAGACGTTAAACTTATTCGATTATTCAACTTTGGAAAAGATAAAGGAAAGCTATATTGAAAACGGAAATTATCAAAAGGAAATAGATAATTTAAATATGTTGGCAAATATAGCTTTAAAAGAAGCTCCATATACAATCACAAAATATTCTGCTCCGAAAATAGAAGGTGCAAGTGTGAATGATTATTATAGCGATAGTCCATACTGGTGGCCTGTTGAAGGAGATTCGTTAGCTCCATATATTAGAAAAGACGGTGAAAGAAATCCAGATAGATTTATGAACCATAAAAATGAACTTGCAAAATTTTATAAAGGATTATTTGCTCTTGCGTTTTATAGTTACTTTACAAATAACATGGATTATGGCAAACAAGCAAATAATATATTGCGAGTCTGGTTTATTGATGAAGCGACAAAAATGAATCCAAATCTGAAATATTCCCAGTTAATTAGGAACAAAACAAATCGTAGAGGCGTTGGAATTATTGATGGTAGAAGATTAGCTGTTTTAACTGAAGCCATTATTTTATTAAAAATGAACAATCAATTAGAAGAAGATGTCTATTCTGGAATCCAAAAGTGGTATGCTGATTTTTTTATATGGTTAACTACAAGTTATTATGGATTGGATGAAATGAATAGAGGAAATAACCACGGAACTTGGTGGACTTATCAAGTTGCAAGCTTAAGTAGTATTTTGAAAAATACAGATATGATTGTTAAACTTGGAGAACATTCAAAACATTTTTTGTTGGATAACCAAATTGATGAAAATGCACGCCAACCTTTAGAAGAAGAACGTACACGATCTCTTTCTTATTCAATATTTAATTTAACTGCTCATTCATTTTTGAACTCAATATTACTCAAAAACAATATTGATAACTGGAATTATATTAATGAAAATGGAGTTACTCTAATTAATGTCATTGATTATTTAATCCCTTTTGTAAAGGAACCATCGAGCTGGAAGATAAAACAAATAAAATCTATTGATAATTCTGGTATGCTGTTCCTTGCATTAGCTGGATTAGAATTAAATAACATTAAATATTTAAAGTTATATGATGAGCTCTCTAATTATGAAGAGAGTGAATTAAATAAATCAACTTTTGATCCAATTCAAATTGTATTGGATTCTATTGTTAAATTTAAAATAAATGAATATGAAAAATAATATTGAAGTTATAGTTAAAAAGTTACTGCTCAATAAAGTCTTTGCAGTTCTTCGTTTGGACGATTCCACAAAAGCTCTTAAAGTAGTGGAGGCTTTAATTAATGGTGGAGTAAAAAATATTGAAATCACTTTAACCACACAAAATCCATTTAAGGTAATTGCAGAAGTAGCAAAAGAATTTGAAAATTCTGCAATTATAGGTGTGGGCTCGGTTTTTAGTAAGCAAGAAATGGAATCATCCATTAATGCTGGTGCATCTTTTGTTGTTTCCCCAATATTCAATCCATTATTGATTGATATATGTCATAGCTTTGGATATCCAATATTTACTGGGGCATTTAGTCCCACAGAAATATACAATGCTTCAATTGCTGGTGCTGATATAGTGAAAGTATTTCCTGCCAATATTTTAGGAATAGAATATTTTAAATCAATTTTAGCTCCTATGCCAGATTTAAAAATTATGCCAACTGGTGGGGTAAGTTTAACTAATGCAAATAAATGGTTTGAGGCTGGTGCTTGTGCTGTTGGAGTAGGTGGAGCATTGGTTGATATGAAAGCAATAAACGAAAACAACTATTTAATGCTTACTTCAAATGCAAAACAAATAATGAATACGATAAATAACAAAATAAATAAATAAAAATTAGACACAATATGATGAAAAAAAAGATTGTTACGTTTGGTGAAATAATGTTGAGACTTTCTACTCCAGGTTATTCTCGATTTGTTCAAAGTTCATCTTATGATTCTACTTATGGCGGAGGAGAAGCTAATGTTTCTGTAGCCCTTTCCAATTATGGAACGGAAAGTTTTTTCGTTTCAAAATTACCTAAACATGAAATTGGACAGAGTGCAATTAATAGTTTAAGAAAATATGGGGTCAATACAGATTTTGTAGTCAGAGGTGGAGAGAGAGTAGGCATTTATTTTCTTGAAACTGGTGCAAGTCAGAGACCATCCAAAGTAATTTATGATAGAGCAAATTCCGCAATAAGCCTAGCAAGAGCAGAAGAATTTAATTGGGAAAAAATATTCGAAGGAAAGGATTGGTTTCATTGGACGGGAATTACTCCAGCATTAGGTAGCAATGCTCAATTAGCTGTAAAGGAAGCTTCAATTGTTGCAAAAAGATTGGGATTGAAAATTAGCTGTGACTTAAATTTTAGACAAAAAATGTGGACTGAAAAAGAGGCGCAAGCTGTAATGAACCCTTTAATGGAATACGTGGATGTCTGCATTGCAAACGAAGAGGATGCTGAAAAAAGTTTGGGAATGAAGTTAAAAGGTATTAACATTGAAAAAGCTGAATTAAATGAAAACGGATATTTTTCATTAGCCAAAGAATTAAAATCAAAGTATGATTTTGAAACAGTTGCCATAACTCTACGTGAAAGTTTTTCGGCATCACGAAATGGTTGGAGTGCTCTACTTCATGATAATAAAGATTGTAAAGTCCCATACAGATCAAAACGTTATGACATTCAAATAGTTGATAGAGTTGGCGGTGGAGATTCGTTTGCTTCGGGACTTATATATGGATTACTCACAAAAGATAGTACTAAAATAGCTTTAGAGTTTGCAGTAGGTGCATCATGTTTAAAGCAAACTATTTATGGAGATTTTAATTTAGTCTCTATTGATGAGGTAAATAAACTCATTTCTGGCAATGGTTCAGGAAGGGTAGAAAGATAGAAGGAGGAAATACATGTTCAAATCAGTTGAAGAAAGGATACCAATAAAAGAAATAATTGTTAAGCAAGTTGAAGAAGCTATTCTTAGTAGAAAATTTCTACCAGGTGACAAATTGCCAACTGAATCAGAATTGGGAACACAGTTTGGTGTAAGTAGGACCTCAGTTCGTGAAGCTATTCAAATACTTTCGGCTCGTGGTTTAATTTCCGTAGAGAAAGGAAGAGGAATATTTGTAAATAAAATCACTTCAAAATCAGTTGTAGATCCGCTCAAAAAATTTTTACAACTAAAATTAGATAAAGATAGTGTCCTTAATCTAACTCACGCACGGCAAATTATTGAACCAGCAATTGTTAGAGAAGCGGCTAAAAATAGGACAATGGAAGATATTGAAATTCTAACAAACGATATAAAAGATTTAGAAAGTTGTGTAGGTGATTATGAAGAGCTTGCTGCTCTGGATATGAGATTTCATCTTAATATAGCAAAGGCTACACATAATATCATTATTCCACTTATAATTCAACCAATACATAGTTTGTTGCCAAAAATTAAACCTATCATTTTTGCAACAGTTGAGGATTCAAAAGTAGTTGCAATTATTTGGCATAAAAAAATATTGGATGCAATTATCAATCAAGATGAGGAAACTGCTTTTAATGAAATGGTTGAACATTTAAAGTTGGCAGAATTACACTCCAAAAAAGTTTTAGAAATTGCGAAAACATTAAATAAATAAATTAAAGGAAAAAAGATGAAACGATTTGATGGAAAAGTGGCAGTTGTAACTGGAGGTGCTAGAGATATTGGCAGACAAACATCAATAAGGCTAGCAAGGGAAGGTGCCTCTGTGTGTGTAAACTATTATGATAATCCCGAAGATGCACAAGAAACTTTAAGAATAATTGAAGCTGATGGCGGAAATGCTATTGCTGTTAAAGGCGATATGACAAACCACGATGATATTAATAATTTAGTAGCAAAATGTATCGAAGCATTTGGTGATAAAATTCATACACTCATAAATGTTGCTGGTGGCTTAGTTGCAAGAAAAACAATGGGTGAGATGGATTGGGATTTCTGGAATTTTGTAATGAAATTAAATTTAGGAACTGTATTTATGGTTACAAAAGCTGTTCTTCCATATATGCCTGAGGGTAGTTCAATAGTTAATTTTTCGTCACAAGCTGCACGTGATGGCGGTGGGCCTGGAGCATCTGCGTATGCAACATCAAAAGGAGGAGTGTTAACTTTTACAAAGGGTTTAGCAAAAGAGTTAGGACCAAAAAATATTAGAGTAAATTGTGTTTCACCAGGAATGATTAATACAACTTTTCATGATACTTTTACCAAACCGGAAGTTCGAAAAAATGTTGCTGCTGGAACACCACTTAGAAGAGAAGGAAATGCATCAGAAGTAGCTGATCTTGCAGTATATCTAGCTTCAAATGACGCATCTTTTATAACTGGTGCCAGTATTGAAATTAATGGTGGTACTTACTTCGTTTAATCAAAGGATAATTTATGACTAAAAACAAATACATTATAGCAATTATTTTCTTATTGGTTTCGTTTATTGGTGGCAAACCACTTCATCCAAATTTGGTGTTAACATCATTAGATGTAAGCAAAATAAGAGAATCTTTAGGCAAAGTTCCTCTATTTGATAAATCGTTTGAAGATGCTAAGGTTGAGATTGACAAAGCAATTGATTCACCAATGGATGTTCCATTCCCTAAAGATGCTGGTGGAGGCTACACTCACGAAAAGCATAAACAAAATTATAATGAAATGTATCTTGCCGGATTTTTATACCAAATTACTGGGGATAAAAAATATGCAATATTTATAAAAACTGTGCTCGACCAATATGCAACTCTTTATCCAAAGCTTGGGAAACATCCTCAAGGGAAAAAGCAAACGCCTGGTAGAATGTTTTGGCAAAGTTTAAATGAAACAGTTTGGTTGCTTCATACAATACAAGCTTATGATGCTATATTTGATTGGCTTTCCCAAAGCGATAGAGAAAATTACGAGGATAATATTTTTAATCCTATGGTTAAGTTTTTTATGACAGAATGCAAGCATGAGTTTGATTTAATTCATAATCACGGTACTTGGATTGTAGCTGCTGTGGGTATGACTGGATATGTTCTTGGTAATGATGAGTATGTTCAGCAAGCCCTGTATGGTTCAGAAAAAGACGGTAAAACGGGTTATATTGCTCAACTTGATAATCTCTTCTCGCCTGATGGCTATTATACAGAAGGCGGTTATTATGTTAGATATGCATTATGGCCATTTTTTATTTTCGCCGAAGCAATTAATAACAACCAACCTGAATTAAAAATTTATGAGCATAGAAGTCAAATACTTAAAAAAGCACTTTATTCTGCCCTGCAAGTTACTGATACACATGGTGCTTTTATACCAATAAACGATGCTATTATAGAAAAAAATTGGCTATCTCCGGAACTAATTTTTGCATCCAATTTTGTTTATGCTCATTATGAACATGACAGACAATTATTGTATTTAGTTAATTTGCACGATAGAGTTTCATTAAGTGGTCCTGGTTTAATGGCTGCCAAAGATGTTATGAAACCAGAAGCGATTCCAGTATTTAATTGGGAAAGCATTGAGTATACTGATGGACCTGATGGAAGTTGGGGCGGAGTTGGTATCTTGCGTAATGGTGATGCATCAGATCAAGAAACGTTATTTATGAAATATGGCTCACATGGATTATCGCACGGTCATTACGATAAATTGACTTTTTTATTTTATGATAATGGAAAAGAAATTATTCAAGACTATGGTTCCGCTCGTTTTATTAATGTTGAGCAAAAATTTGGCGGAAGATATTTAGATGAAAATGATAGCTTTGCAAAACAAACAGTAGCTCATAATACAGTTGTTGTTGATGAAAAGACACAATATGATGGAATACAAAAGGCTTCTCAAAAGCACCATTCTGAGAGATATTGTTTTAATGCTGATGATAAAAATTTTCAATACGTATCGGCAAAGGAAAATAAAGCATATTCAGGCGTTAATATGCAGCGTACAATGGTAATGGTAAATGATGAAAAATTCATTAAACCAATTATCATAGATGTGTTTAAAGTTAAATCTGAAAGTGAACATATTTACGATTTACCTTTCTATTATCTTGGGCATTTTGTGGCTGCAAATTTTGAATACACTCCAGCCACTTCAACTAAAAGCTTAATGGGAGAAGCTAATGGTTATCAACATCTTTGGAAAGATGCTTATGCTACTGTAAAATCTACTTCACAATTTACTTGGTTACAAGGGACTAGGTTCTATACAGTAACTACTAATACTGATGATGGCGACAATATTTATTTTACTCAAATTGGTGGAACGGATCCAAATTTTAATTTGAGAAATGAACACGGATTTATCATCCGTAAAAATGGCAAACAAAAAACTTTTGCTAGCATTATAGAGCCTCATGGAGAATTTAATCCAGTAATGGAATTTACGAAAGATTCATATCCGTCAATTGAAAACATAAGTGTTATTTATGATGAAGATGATTATACAATAGTAAAAATATCTGGGAAAAATAAAATTGATTGGACATTAATGTTGGCGAATAATAATTCTGATAAAAAATCCATACATGAAATTAATGTTGCTAATGAAAAATACAAATGGACAGGTCCAGTTCAGATAATAAAGCAATAGGAGATATTATGAAATATGAAAGTAGTCTTTTTACAAAAGCAAATAGTCTGGTATGGGAAGAAGTTGCTCCTGGTATGAAAAGGAAAATAGTAGGTTTTGATGATAATATTATGATGGTTCACGTTCATTTTGATAAAGGTGGTATTGGAGTTAGACATGCTCATCATCACAGCCAAACATCGTTTGTCGTAAGCGGTAAATTTGAAGTGACAATTGGGAGCGAAACAAAAATACTAGAAGCAAACGATGCCTTTTATCCACCACCAAATGTAGAACACGGTGCAGTATGTTTAGAAGAAGGTGTATTGATAGATGTTTTTAGTCCAGTACGGGAAGACTTTCTGGCTGGTGAATCTGGTTATAAAAAATAGAATGATTTCTGTTTATTCGGAGAAATGTTGATGAAAAAAATTAAAAATTTGCGATGGTGGATTGTTTCTTTAGTTGCTCTTGCCACAATGATAAACTACATTGATAGAGGTGCTTTATCTATAATGTGGCCAGAGATTTCAAAAGATTTAGGAATGACAAAAGAAGATTATTCCAATATCGCAATTATGTTCACAATTGCTTATGCAATAAGTCAGGCTGTATCTGGGAAGGTTTACGATTGGATTGGCACGCGAATGGGATTTGTAATCTCAATATTTATATGGTCTGTTTCCGTAAGCTTACATGCAGTTGCAAGAGGAATGGTAAGTTTTAGTGTATTCCGGTTTTTCTTGGGTTTAGGCGAAGCTGGTAACTGGCCTGGTGCAACAAAATCAAATGCTGAATGGTTTCCCATAAGAGAGCGAGCTTTAGCTCAAGGAATATTTAATAGCGGTGCTTCTATTGGCTCTATTATATCACCACCTTTAATTGCGTCTTTATATTTATTGATTGGTTGGAAATTGACATTTGTAATACTTGGAGCTTTGGGTCTATTGTGGATTATACCTTGGCTTATCATCAATAAAGCATTACCCAAAACACATCCATGGCTCACAGAAGAAGAGCGTAAGTTAATTCTATCTGATCAAAAAAGTGAATTATCTGAGGAAACACCACCAACTTGGTTTGAGGTTATGAAACAGAAGCAGTCATGGTCTGTGTTAGTATCAAGATTTTTCCTTGATCCAATATGGTGGTTATTTGTTTTTTGGTTACCTATTTATCTAGCTGATAAGTTTGGATTCGATATTAAACAAATAGGAATGTTTGCATGGGTTCCCTATGTGGGTGCTGCAACCGGTGCAATATTTGGTGGTTGGATTGCTGGTTTGTGGATGAAAAAAGGTTGGAGTGTTAATAAAGCACGTAAAAGTGCAATTGTACTTGGTGGCGTAATAATGTTGCCAGCACTAATATTTACTTCAATGGCAAGCACACCCCTAAGTGCTGTACTGCTTATTGCTATAATATTATTTGGATTTCAAACAGCAATTGGAAATATTCAAACATTGCCTAGCGATTTCTTTAGTGGTAAATCTGTTGGCTCACTTGCTGGTTTTGGTGGAACTACAGCAGCGGTGGGAGTTGTGCTTACTACATATATTGTTCCAGCACTAACAGTTACAAGCTATGTTCCGTTCTTTATACTTGGAGCAATTCTAGTTCCACTTGGTGTAGCTAGTGTTTATATCTTTGGTGGCGAGATCAAAAAAGTAGAAATAAAAAAATAATAAATTTTAGTTATAGATTGATTTGCTAACAATCAATCTAAAATAAAACTTGTAACGCATAATTTCAAATATTCCTAAATAAATTATTTCCTAAAAAAATGAAGATGAATCTAATAAACTGCATTTTAATTCTTTTCTTTAATACTTCAATTCAACTAAGTGTACAAGTAATATATGTCAAAATATAAGTTCTGTGAGAAAAATTATGAAAAATAAATTGGTCCTTATTTCTGTGATATTTATTCTGCATATAACAAGTAATTATTCACAAACAAAGGTTGCATCAATATTCCAGAATAATATGGTGCTGCAAGAAGGAATAGAAATCCCAATTTGGGGAACAGGAAAATCTGGAGATTCAGTTGAAGTCACTTTTAAAGAACAATCAGTAAAAATTGAAATTAATGAAAGTGGGAACTGGATTCTTAAATTGAAGCCAGAAGAATATGGTGGTCCATTTAGTTTAAAAATAATTAGTAAAGACACAACCATATTAAGTAATGTTTTAGTTGGAGAAGTATGGGTATGCTCTGGGCAGAGTAATATGACAATGAAACTTAGAAGTGTAAACAATTATGAACAAGAAATCAAAAATGCAAATTATCCCAATATAAGATTATGCACAATTCCACTAACACTTGCATCAAAACCAAATAGCCAAGTAAAAGTAAGTGGTTGGGATGAATGCAGCCCCGAATCTGTTGAAAACTTCTCAGCAGTATCATATTTCTTTGGTAGAGAGATATACAATGAATTGAAAGTACCAATTGGGTTAATTCATGTTTCAAAAGGAGGAACACCAATTGAATCATGGATGAGCAAAGAGTTATTAGAAAGTAATGAAAAATATAAGAGTAAAATTGATTTTGTTGAATCCAGTTCGGATGAAATATTTTCCAAAATTAATTCAGATTATAAAAAAGAATATAAAAATTGGTTAGCAAATCTATTGAATATTGAACAAGGTCTAAGCTCCGAAATAAATTGGTATAACAATAATTTAAATTATTCTAGTTGGAAAACTATGCAAATACCAAACGCTTGGGAGAATGGAGGAATTGGAGACTTTGACGGTGTTGTATGGTTTAAGAAAGAAGTTGAACTTAGTGAAGAGTTTCTTGAATCCAAAATCACTTTAACTCTTGGCACAGTTCAAGATGCAAATATTACTTTTGTAAACGGAGAAAAAATTGGTACACAATTAAGTAGAGATAAAATATCCACATATAAAATTCCCCCAAAAGTATTGCATAAAGGGAAAAATATAATAACGGTTTTAGTACTTGATAATTATGGTGTTGGTGGACTCTGGGATTATTATAATCCAATAGCCATAAGTAATTCAATTAATGATACCATTTCTTTAGCTGGCAACTGGTTCTATAAAACTTCAATTAATCTAGATACTTTATCATATAAGCCACCTGAGAGACCGTTAATAGAAAGATATCCAACCATTCTTTTTAATGGAATGATTAACCCCATTATTCCATTTGGAATGAAAGGTATTATTTGGTATCAAGGTGAAAGCAATGCAAAAGATGCTTATAATTATAGATTTTTGTTTGAGAACATGATTACAGATTGGCGAAGAAAATGGGATGAAGGAGATTTTCCATTTTTCTTTGTGCAACTTGCAAATTATACTAAACCTAGAATTAAACCTGCCGAAGATAGATGGGCTGAACTTAGAGAATCGCAAGCTTATGTATTGAAGATTAATAATACTGGCATGGCTACAGCAATTGATATTGGTAATAATATTGATGTTCATCCAAAAAATAAGCAAGAAGTTGGAAAAAGATTGGCGTTAAATGCTCTGGCTAAAACATATAAGAAAAACAAAGAATTTGCCGGACCAACTTATGAGTCTTTTACAATTAATAATGATACGGTTTACATCAGTTTTAGTCATTGCACAAATGGTCTTCTTTCCAAAGATGAAAAGGACTTGCGAGAATTTACAATCTCTGGTGAGGACCATAAATTTTACATAGCTCAAGCTAAAATTATTGGAAATAAAATATTAGTATGGAGTGAAGATGTAGAATCTCCAGTTGCTGTTAGGTATGCTTGGCAAGCAAATCCCGATGTGAATTTAATTAACGAAGCTGGTCTTCCAGCATTTCCATTTAGAACGGACAGTTGGAAACTTAGCACAGAAGAGTAGAGAGAAATGAAAAAACACACAGAGCATATTGGACAAATTATTTTAATTATATTTCTATTATTGTCATCTACTCTTTTTGGACAAAGAGGAATTGATAATATTATTTCTGATTCTACATTAATTTCTAAGTTAGTTCCATTAAATGATGAAATCATAAAAATAAAAAATGACTTTGAGAATGGGGAAATGGAATTAGCATTAATTAATTTGGCTAACTACTTTTCAAATAAAATGTGCGACAGATATTTCTTTAATTGGAAAACATTTAATTACAAAATTAGTGAATATAAAAAACAGTTTCCTGGAAACGTTAAAAGCCATTATGAAAATGCACGCGAACATATGTCGCTATTTAATTCAGAGCCTCAATGGGTTATTCCTTCAAAAGGGAAGGATGGTTCTGAAATATCAGCCTACCAATTGCGCCATTTAGCAAGGCAACATAAAGCTGTTGATATAATGTTTGTCTACTATTACTCTAATGAATCAAGCGAATATCTACAATATTTAATTAATCAAATTAATTCACTTGCAACAAATTATTATTCGGGGAATTATGATAAAGGTGGAAATGGTATATTTGAGTCTTATAGAGCTGGCAATAGGATTTCAAATTGGTTATTTATTTACAATGCACTTTTAGCAAGTGAAAAATTTAATTGGCGAGATCAAATAGATTTCATCAAAACATTTTATTTTCATGCAGAAGAGTTAGAAAAAGAGACTAAAAAATTTCACTTTGGAAACCATCATACAAAAGGTGTAATGGCGCTGGCTTTAACAAGTATATTATTCCCTGAGTTTGATTGTAGTGAAGATAATTTAAAAAATTCCTTAAATCTGTTGACAGAACATATCTTTAAAGAGGTAAAGCCTGACGGATTTCAATTTGAGAGAACAGTTCACTATCATATTGGTGATATTGATAATTACTTTTATGTGTATCAATTAGCAAAATTAAATAATATTGAAATATCAAATGATTTTAAAATTCGTTTGAAAATGATGTTTGATGCTTTAACTAAAATTGCACTGCCAATAAAGACACTTCCGATTTTGCAAGACGAAACAGACACTCCCTGGGCAGAATATAATAAAATGACTTCTGTTATGACAATTGGATCCCTCTTGTTTGAAGAACCTCTGTATAAATATTTTTCAGATAAAAATATTACGGCTGAATATTATTGGTTTTTTAGGAAATCTGATATTGAAAAATTTAAGGTAATGAAAAAATTGAAACCTCAATTAGGTTCAACTGCATTGGAAGAAATTGGATATTATGTTATGCGAAATGGATGGGAAAAAGATTCAGAATACCTAATTGTTTCAGCAGGCTTATCAGAACAGAAACCAGATCATCAGCATGGCGATATGCTTGGACTTTACGCCTACGCAAATGGAAACATTATTCTCCCAAATTATCAGTGTCGCTATTTCCTTGAGGATTATTCATACTTTAAAAACTCCTTTGTAAAGAATGTAGCTATCGTGGATTCCATTCCACAAGGTCAAAATTGGAAAGGGAATAGTGGTGGTTCAGGATTTGGGAAATGGCTTTCATTGCCAGAACCAAATGTAGTTCAGTGGCAGGATGAAAAACAATATTCACTTTTTATCGGAAGCCATAATGGATATGAAAAAAATGGAATTATGTATACCCGAATAGTTTTGTTTATTAAAGAGGGATTTTTCATAATTAAAGATTTATTTGAAAATATTTCCAATGTTGAACATAATTTCCAACAAATATGGCAAGGTAATTATTCTAGTGAAAATAATAATAGATTATTGCGATCAACGTTTCAAAACGGTTCTGGACTTGATATATATCAATTAGATACACATAATTATTCAATTGATAAAAGTAATACAAGAGGAAAAGGAAGTGCTATCGTTTCAGCTATATCGGTGAATGATTTTTCTTTTAATACTCTATTATATCCATTCTCTAATTTTGGAGAAAGACTTATTATTAGCAAAGAAGATGAGGTGGAAAAAATTGGCAATTGGAAAAATTATAAACAAAAATATATTGATAGTGAAATAGCAGTAAATGCAAATCAAATTATAACTAAAGATAGTTCGCTAATAAATATGCGTGTTTCATCCATCCAGGTTGGTGATTTAATTATGTCGTTCCCTAATAAATCTGATAATTTATTAATTAGAGAAAGTGGATATTTAAAACTGATTTCATTAAATAATTCATCACAACTAATTGAATTTTCTTCTGAAGCAAAATTGATAATAAATGATAAAAATGAAGTGCATAAAAGTTATGCCCTGGGTGCAGGTAAAATAATTAAAATAAGAATATAAATAAAGAGAGAAAAATGTTTGATAACCTTCGGAAAAAAATAATTGAAGTTGGGATTATAATTGTCACACTTTTATGTGTAAGCATTTATGGACAAATAAATGAAAAGATTCATGATATTAATACAATTAAAATTGATAGTTTAAGAGTTATATCAAGTGCCAATGAATATTTAATGATTGAACCAGTACCGCTCACTAACTTCAGTTGTGAAAGAAGCTTGGGAACAAAAAACGATTTCTATTCTGAAGGAGATTATTGGTGGCCAGATTCCACAAATCCTAATGGTCCCTACATAAGAAAAGATGGAATGACAAATCCAGAAAATTTTATTGCCCACAGAAAGGTAATGCGTGATATGAGCATTCAAGTGGCAGCTTTATCAGCGGCATATAAAATTACACATAATAAAAAATATGCAGAGCATGCAGTAAAACATTTACGCACTTGGTTTGTAAATAAAGAGACTCGAATGAATCCCAATATGAATTATGCTCAAGCTATCAAAGGAATTTGTGCAGGTAGAGGTGTTGGACTCATTGATGGAATTCATTTGGTCGAGCCAGCACAATGCTTATCTATTCTGGAACAAACAAATGGAATAAATTCTGATGATGCCGAAATAATTAAAAGTTGGTTCGCAGAATTTCTTTACTGGATGAATACACATGAATATGGTATTGACGAACGCGAAAGGAAAAATAATCACGGTTCATGTTGGGTTCTGCAAGCAGCACAATATGCAAAATTGACAAATAATATTGAATTGGTTCAATATTGTATTAACAGATTTAAAAATATTCTGCTACCTAATCAAATGGCTTTGGATGGAAGTTTCCCCATGGAGCTTGAAAGAACAAAACCATATGGATATTCACTATTCAACATTGATATTATGGCAGCAATTTGTCAAATATTATCAACGCATGAAGATAATTTGTGGGAATATAAATTACCAGATGGTCAAGGAATGCAGAGGGGAATGGAATTTATTTATCCATTCATAAAAGATAAATCAAAATGGCCTTTCCAAAAAGATGTTATGTATTGGGATCAATGGCCAGTTAGGCATCCAAGCCTTCTTTTTACGGGTATCGCTTATAATAACCAAAACTATTTAGAGCTTTGGGAGGAATTGCCTGCAGAGCCCAAAAGTGAAGAAGGATTAAGAAATTTTCCAATACGACAACCAGTTTTATGGATTAATTAAAAATCAATTTTACGGAAATGAAAATGAAAACAGTTAAAATATTTATTATAGTAGTAATAGGGTTGTTAAACTCTTTACTTGCTCAAGATAATTTCATAAATAAAACAGAAAACCAATTGATTGAAAAAGACAACACTTTTGATGGTCGATATCCAGAGTTCACAAAAGATGGGAAATATCAATATAGAGAAAAAGTTAACTGGTTTAGTGGATTTATTGGTGGTGAACTTTGGAACATGTATGATATCACTGGGAATGAAGAATTAAAATTAAGAGCAATTAAACATGCTGATTCCCTAATCCAATTTGCATCAATCGATTATACTCATGATATGGGTTTCATTTTTCTTCCTACTCTAGTTGAAACCTATAAACGAACTGGAGATGTTAAATACAAAAATGCCGCCATTAAAGCTGCAAGAATGTTGGCCAAACGATTTAATCAAAACGGTAATTATATTCGTGCATGGGGTAAACTTGGTTCAAAAAACAATGCTGGCCTAATGATTATTGACACAATGATGAATCTTGAACTTTTATTCTGGGCTGCGGGTGAATCTGGGGACTATACACTTTATGATATAGCATACAAACATGCAATTACTTGTCTGAATGAGAATGTTAGAAGCGATTATTCGTCCTTCCATGTTGTTGAGTTTAATCCAGAAAGTGGTGAAGTTGTAAAAAGATTTACGCATCAGGGTGCTACTGACGAATCAACGTGGGCACGCGGACAAGCTTGGGGGATTTATGGGTTTGCAAATGCATACAAATATACTGGTGATGAGAGGTTCCTAAACGCTTCAAAGAAAATGGCAAAATATTTCCTAAATTATTTGCCAGCTGATTCAGTCCCTTATTGGGATTTATCATTAAGTGGTGACAACGTACCTCGTGATGCTTCTGCTGCTACAATTGCTGCATCTGGATTGTATTTGTTATCAGACCTATCTCAAAACAAAAATGATTATCTAAACTACAAAAAATCTGCAACTATTATTGCTAAATCAGTTATTAATAAATACTCTTTCCTCAATTCAGGACGTAGTACTGAAGAGGGATTGTTAATTCACACGGTTTATAATTATCATAAGGGCTGGGCTATTGATGAATCGTATCCTTGTGGTGATTTTTATTTCACAGAAATGTTAAACAAGTATTATAAGGAGCAAAGCTTAAAAGAAATTGATGTTGATACTGAAACAAGAAAGGATGTACTGTTAAATGATAATTGGTTTTATCTTGAAGATAATGTGTTGGAAATAAACAAACTTTATCAATCGCCAGTTGAGTGGCAAAAGGTTAATTTGCCTCACACTTGGAATAAATTTGATATTGTTGATTATGAACCAGGGTATAGAAGAGATGGAAGTTGGTATCAAAAATATTTATCGCTCAAAAATATAAATCCAAATAAAGCATACAAACTGTATTTTGAAGGAGTCAATATTTCATCTTTAATTTATGTAAACGGCAAAAAGGCTGGTGGACATATCGGTGGCTATGTTGGTTTCGAAGTTGATATTACAGATTTTATTACTGAGGGCGAAAATGAGATTCTTGTTAGGGCAGATAACTCAATAAACAAAGAAATAATTCCTTCACAGTTATCCGACTTTTTCATTTACGGAGGAATATCGAGAGATGTTTGGTTAAAAATTATTCCTAAATCTCATATTTCTAAAGTAAATATTTCAACACCAATAGTTTCAAATGAAATAGCTAAAACAAATTTGGATATTTCAATATCAACGAATGAAATCAGTAAAGTACTTCTAAATATTGATTTAATTGATCCAAAGGGTAAAAAGGTTCAACACCAAGCAAAAAATATTTCAAATTTAGCTTCTAATAATTATCAAATCAAATTAGATGAAATAGTAAATCCAATCCTTTGGGATATTGAGAATCCAAACTTATATATAGTAAAAATTGAATTGTCTAATAATGGGAAAATAATTGATAGCATTTCGGAAACATTTGGATACCGATGGTATGAGTTTCGGGAACATGATGCTTTCTATTTGAATGGGAAAAGAGTTTTTTTAAGAGGTACACATAGACACGAAGAGTTTGCTGGATTGGGAAATGCATTATCGAATGAGAGACATAGACAAGATATAAAAGACATTAAAGATATGGGGGCAAATTTTGTGAGACTTGCTCATTATCCACAAGATCCAGAAGTTTATAACGCTTGTGATGAATTGGGAATTCTGGTTTGGGATGAACTCCCTTGGTGCAGAGGTGGTGTTGGTAATTCTGAGTGGAAGGCAAATACAACTCGGTTATTCAAAGAACAAATAAATCAGAATATAAATCATCCATCAATAATTATGTGGTCAGTAGGTAATGAAGTTTATTGGTTACCCGAATTTGAGAATGGTGGAGATATCGATGTACTTAGAAAATTTACTACTGACTTAAATGATATTGCACATCAACTTGATCCTGGTCGTGTAACTTCAATTAGAAAATTTTACGAAGGTAGCGATATTGTTGATGTATTTTCTCCTTCTATATGGTCGGGATGGTATTCTGGAGTTTATAAAAATTATGAAAAAGCAATTGTTGATGCGCAAAAAAAATATCCAAGATTTTTCCATGCAGAGTATGGTGGAAGCAGTCACGTTGGAAGACATACAGATAATCCAATAACTGGTGATGGTATTATAAATCCAGACGAATGGAGTGAAGCTGTTAACCAAATTAAAGTTCAGAATATTGCACAAATAGGTGATTGGAGCGAAAGCTATATTGTTGATTTATTTGATTGGTCACTTTTGGTGTCAGAAAACAATCCCAAACTTACTGGGAATGCACAATGGGCTTTCCGAGATTTTGGAACTCCTTTACGTCCAGAAAACGCAATCCCATATATGAATCAAAAAGGATTAATGGACAGAGAAGGAAAACCGAAAGATGCATATTATGTATTCAAAAGTTATTGGAATCAAGATTCAAAATTTTGTTATATCCAATCACATACTTGGCTAGATAGAAGTAGTCCGGAAAATCAATCCAAAGATGTAAGAGTTTATAGCAATTGTTCAAGTGTTGAATTGATTGTTAATAAAGAAAACAAAGGTGTGATAGAAAAAGACATTAAAAAATTCCCAGCTGGTGGTTTAGTTTGGAACATCAATTTTAAGAAAGGCTGTAATGAAATTATTTCAAATGGTTTTGAAAATGGAAAATTAGTTGCCTCGGATACAATTGTGGTAAATTATTCTTTTCAGAAAAATCAAAAGCCAGAAGAATTTAAGTTGTCATCTTCAAGATTAGATAATGGAAATTATTTAATATCAGCAATAGCTGTGGATAAAGACGGTAAAAGATGTTTAGATTATAATGGAAGAGTTTATTTCACGGCAGAAGGGAAAGGGAAACTATTCGAGAATTATGGATTTGCTGGAAGAAGTTCAATAATTGAAATGGCTAATGGAAAAGCAACAATAGAATTTAAATCAGTTCCATTTGAAAAATCCATTATTGAAATTAGAAATCAAAATTTCAAGGGTAATTATTTAGAAATAAATGGATTAAGTGAATAGGTGACTTTTTAACAAGTTTTTTAATAACTCATATTCAAAGACTAGTTTCGTGGATTTAAAAAAATGTAGGAGTAAATAGTTAAGATGAAAAATTCATTAAGAAATAGATATTTAGTTTATGGACTAATTTCAGTAGTATTAATTGGTTGCAATCATCCGGATAGACAAGAAGAATGGATGCCCCAAATATTGGATAAAAATGTTCAGAAGGAACACTTTCTTCCTAATTACTCTTTTGCTGGCTACAAATGGGGAGAAGAACCCATTCCAGATTCACAGGGCGAAATTATTGATGTATCCGATTTCGGTGCTGTTCCTAATGATAAATTGGATGACACAAAGGCAATAGCTTTGGCATTAGAAGCTGCCAATAAAATTGATGGACAGGTTATTCTATATTTCCCAAAGGGCAGATTTATTCTTAAAGATATTCTATATATTGAGCGTAGCAATATTGTAATCCGCGGTTCTGGCGCCGAAGGGAAAAATACTACAACACTTTATATGCCGTTAGCATTGAATGAGCTTAAAACTCCCAAAGATATGACTGAACTTCAAGAATATTTACTGGCTAACGATAAAAGACAAATTGAAAAGGAAAGAGGAATAGACAAACCTTATTCATTATATGCTTGGTCAGGTGGATATATTTGGACAAATTATCCAGGGGCTAGAGGAAAGGAATATCTTTCAAATTATAATAAACCAGTAAATATTTTAGCTAAAATAGTAGAAGGTAAAAGAGGAGATAATTTCTTCATTGTTGAAGATAATTCTAAGTTGGAAACAGGTAAAATAGTAAGAATTAATTGGTACAATGATGAAGGGAAAAATTCATCCTTGGTTAATTATCTTTATAATAATCAAAATGTGAATATTGGAAGTCGTCATTGGGAAAATCCAGAAATTCCTCTAACAAAACAAGAAGTAACAATACAGGCAATAGATGGAAATAAAATATCAATTAAAGAACCATTATTGAATGATTTAAGACCAGAGTGGAAGCCAGATATAAGTGAATGGAAATATATTACAAATGTTGGAATAGAAAACTTAACTTTTGAATTTTTATACCAAGAGTATGTTGCCCACCATGTAGAGGATGGTTATAATGCTATCTACCTTACTAATACTGCTCATTCATGGATTCGAAACGTGAATTTCCGAAATGGCGATAATGGCATATTAACAGATATTTGTTCAAATATAACTATTGAAAACGTAAAAGCTTTTGGAAGGAAATATCATTATGCCGTGCATTTTGGTGACTGCTATAACATGTTAGCTAAAAACTTATATATACAAGCTCCTGTAGTTCATTCACTTACATTTAATACTGGTTCAAGAAATTCTATTTATACTGGCTGCACGGTAACTTCTATGCCAACGCTCGATCAACACAGTGGATTAAATTATCAAAATCTTTTTGATAATTGTTTAATTTATATGGATGATCCAAAACATAAACCAATTACAATGGGAGGAGCAAAATATTGGTCACCTTCTCATGGAGCATTTTCTACTTTCTGGAACATTAGATTTAATTTTTTATTTGAGAATCCTAATATGGATACAATTAAAATAAAGGGAGTTACCGATAGTCCGTCAGAAAGACTGGTGGGAATAACCGGGAATTATCCAGTTGATATTTATTATCCAATAAACACATTCATTGAAGGAATTAATAAACCAAATATTGCAGTAAAGTCTCTATACAATTACCAACTTGAGAAAAGGATTAAACTAAATAAATAGTTATAGAAAAAATACCAGTACTCCCTATCCAGAATAGAAAAAAAGAAGTAGATTTTATTTCAAGTTTATGAATTTAAATAATTCCTCTATGTTCTTTAATGCAAATAAATACTAGCGCATAGAAAAGACGTAGCAATAGAAATTCTAATAATAATGAAGAAACTCACTTATCTTGATATTTCTAAAATTGCGAGGTCTGAATAAATTATGATGAAAAACTTGCAAATTAAAAGGGATGAAATAGAACCAATAATAGGGCATTTAAAACAAGATTTTATTAGTTGCAATTGCTTGCAACTTCAAAAAGTGGTTTTATGTAGGCGCACAAAAATCCATTATTTCCCTTTTCTAAATACTAAGATTTTTTAATATCTACATATATAAAATAGGCAATACAGAAATAATTCTGGTTTCTTAAGGAGTGACTAATTATTTTAGTATAATTGCTAACTATTTCGATAACAAATATAACCTAAAAGAACAATGAAGAAATTTAGTGACAATTTTTTGGAAAACATTTCTTACTCATTAAAGGATAAGAGATGGATGATTTTTATATTGGTAATACTGGCTATTCTTGTTTCTTTGTTTTTTCCCACAATGTTACTTCGCGATTCTTTTCAAATATCTTCAAGTGTAAAGAAAATTTATATTGCTGCAAATGATACTGAAGCACTTCGAGAAATTATTAGGGAGTTTAACGAAAAGAATAAAGGGAAAATAGAAGTTGAACTTATTGTATTCAAATATGAAAAATTTTCAACAAATAAAAAGAAAGAACTTATAACTCGAACAATGAGATCATTAAACGGAAAAATAGATATATTTTCAATTGACCAAATTTGGGTGCCAAGAATTGCTAAATGGTCAGAAGATTTACGTCCATATTTTTCAAAGGAAGATTTATCTAAATTAGTAAAGCCAGCATTGGAAACATGTGTTTATGATAGCACACTTTGCAGCATTCCGTTGTTTTTAGATTTAGGAATTATGTATTATCGGAAGGACCTTATATCAAAACTTGATAATTACAAAGCTATTGAAACAAAATTAATGCATGGAATTACGTGGGATGAATTATTTCAGTTATCAAAACAATTAAATTCAAAATACTCTTATGTTTTCCAAGGTAAAAATTATGAAGGATTAATTTGTAATTATCTTGAATTCTTAGGTGGTAATTCAAATTACAACAACTTAGATTATTTTAGTTCTGTAAACAATGATAGAACAATTGCAAAGCTTCAATTCATGCAAGATTTAATTTTAAAAGAGCATTTAGTTCCAAAACAAGTTTCAACTTTTGAGGAAGCAAGTTCTTTTCGTTACTCTATTAAAAATGATATTCCATTTTTTAGAGGCTGGTCAACAATTTATAAATTGGTTAAAATTGAAGACGAAGACTCTACCAAAATCAATTACCTTGGAATTGCACCATTGCCTCATTTTGAATCTGAAAAGTCAGTTTCAACAATTGGGGGTTGGAATTTAATGGTTTCAAGATATTCCAACGTTAAAAAAGAAGCAGTAAAATTTCTTAAATTTACGATGTCTGAAGCAGCTCAAAAAATCCTTTATTCTAGGGAGGAATATTTACCAGTTATTAAAAGTATTTATTCTGATAGTTTATTTATTAGTAAATATCCAAGAATCAAATTTTACTCTGAAAGATTAGAACAAATAGTAAGAAGACCTTTTATAGAAGATTATACTAGATTATCCGACGTTTTGGCTTTTTACATTAACCAAACATTAAAAGGTAATTTTAAAGCCCAAGAAGCTTTAAATGCTGCACAACGAGATTTAAATAAAATCTTAACGAACCAATATAAATAAGTTGGAAAAATTATGAACCTACTTAAAAAAATTCATTTTGATTTATATCATATTACAATTTTGCTAATTACAATAATTCTTTCTCAAGTTATACTTTCATATATAAATGTAAAATCTATTGAAGAAGTAACGCAAGAATCTATTAGGTTATATAAATGGCAATCAGCAGAAAGAATAGCCGATTTAACCACTGCAACTCTTGAGCTTATTGTTCAACCAATCTATTCATCATCTATAAATGAGGAGTTGAAAGCAACTATAATTGAATCAATTGATTACACATTAACCCAAGAAATAATGCAAAAAAATATTGATGACATAAGCTTACTTGTAGTGGATGAAAGTAATAGAGTGATTTTTTTAGAAGATGGTGAAGAAATTATTAATTTTCTGTTAAATGGTAATTACACTTATAAAGGTGAAGAAAGCAATAAAGAAATTGCTAAGGAATTATTCAAAGATTCATATTATAATTTATTCAAAAATGAATCTATTTCTACATTAAAAAAGGATAATATTTCATTTCACATACTAGTTCCATTTTCAAAGCACGGTGAAATTATTGGTGCTGTTTATATGAAAATTACACCAAATTTTGATAACATTATTCACGCAATTATTGGTTCCTATAATATTAGTGGGTCTCTCGTTTCAGCATTAATACTTCTTACTTTATTGGGAATGTTTTTTATTACATCATTTCTTGTAAAGGAAAGAGATAATGCTCAAAAATTATTATTCTTAAATAAAGAAATACAAATAAGAGCTGAAATTGCAAGGCAAAAAGAATCATTTTTTACAAAAAGAATTTATCATGCACATCATAAAGCAGAAAAAATAGTTGGGTTCATTAAACAAGATTTATATAGTCTAAACAATTTAAATATGGAAATTATTAGAAACCGAATGGTTAAATACTCTAGTTTTATTGGACGAGTTATTTACGACATGAAAACATATAACCCTCCAATTAATGTAATTAGAAATCAATCTTTTAATTCTAATTTGAATGAAATTATTGTCTTCATTGTTGATAATATTTTCAAAAGAGTTTTTAAGGAAGGCACTCAATATAATTTTAAACTTGATTTAGACCATAAAGTGCCAATCTTAAGGGTAAACGAATATGTTATTTGGCAAATGATAGAACCTTTAATCCAAAATTGTATAGACCATAATAAAAAAAAGAAAATTGATATTATTATTAAGACAGAATACGATGAAAAAATTAATAGAACATTTCTATATATTTACGACACTGGCGAGGGAGTAAAAGAAGAATTACTTGAATATGATAATTCGGGAATAAAAAGGATTTTCTCGGAGGGTACTTCTTCTAAAGATTCTTCAACAAATTCTGGTTATGGATGCTTTATTGCCTATGAAAGTAGCAGATTATGTGGTTGGAAAATAGATTTAATAAACACGTATCCAGGGACAAAAACTACGGTTGAAATAGTAAATGAATAAGGACAAAATGAAACAATCTAAAATTAAATTGCTAATAATAGAAGACGAAGAATTTGACGTAATAAGAATTAAGAATACTTTAAAATTATTTAAGGAAGAAATTGAAATAATTGAAATATTTTCTACTGGTTTAGATGCAATTAGTTTTTTGGAAGCTGGTAAAAATAAATGTGATGTAGTAATTCTGGATTACCAAATTTCAGGTGGACTTTATGGCAAAGAATTAATTAAAGAAATAAAGATGATTGATAATTCTTTGCAGGTTGTTATTATTACCAAAATGACAATAAATCAGTCAGACCCTGATTTTGCTAATGCTCTAATTTCAGCAGGAGCTTTCTGGTTTGGTACAAAAAACCCAATGGATATTGAGGACTATATTTATCAGCCCACAGATTTTATTCTTGCAATAATAAATGGATATAATAAAAGATTATTAGAACTTGAGAAGAATAGTTTGGAGCAAAAAAACTCCAAATCTCAAAAAAAACTTGAGGAAAATTTAGAAGACCAAATGAAAAATTGGGAGATGGTTGGCATATCAAGTCAGTTCCAAAGTATCATGGGTCAATTAGAAAAATATGCACCCATAGATGCTAATATTTTGATTACTGGTGAATCTGGAACAGGTAAGGAATTAATTGCCAGAAACATACATTCCAAAAGTAAACGGAAATTTGAAAAACTTATTACCTTAAATTGTTCTGCAATTCCAATAAATTTAATTGAAAGTGAATTGTTTGGATACGAAAAAGGAGCATTTACTGATGCTAAAAATGAAAAAATTGGCTTTTTTCAACAAGCAAATGGAGGAACACTTTTTCTTGATGAAGTAAGCGAAATACCGCTTGAAGCTCAAGCCAAGTTATTGAGAGTGCTTGAAACCGGAGAAATTGATAAAATTGGAAGAAAGCAAAATACTTTTGTTAATGTAAGGGTTATTGCTGCTACAAACAAAAATTTGGCAAAAGAAATTAGTGAAAACAGATTTAGAGAGGACCTTTTTTATCGATTAAATATCCTTAATATTAATATTCCGCCATTAAAGGAAAGAAAAAGCGATATTGGTTTACTTTTGGATTATTTCTTAAAAAGATATCTAAATAAATATGAGTTAAAAAATCTGGATTTTACTGATGAAGCAAAAAATTATTTGTTAAATCATTCTTGGCCAGGTAATGTTAGGCAAATTAAAAATGTTATTCAAAGATTGGTTTTATTAGCAAATGAATCAATAGATCTTGTAAGTGTTAAAATGAGTTTAGGTGAAAATGTAAACGTCAATAAATTTAAAATTACTTTACAGTCCGACGAAAAAATTTCAACATTAAAAGATGCTGAATTTGAGTTTAGAAGAGAGTACACTAAATTTGTGCGAAGTAAAACAGAAACCGATGCCGAAGCTTCCAAATTATTAGGAATTGCTCCTTCTAATTTTCATAGGTTATGCAAAGAACTAGGTTTAAAATAGCTTACACATCATTTTGGATAAGGTGAAAAATGTAGTTTTAACTATTAGTATTTTGTATCATTTTTAGGCAATTGCCGAAGAGTACAGATTAAGCTACTCAGCAATTATGACATTAACCCCCATATTTAAAAGAGCTTTGTGTTGGTGCTCGGGTATGTTTGCGTCAGTAATAATTGACGTTATTTCATCTAATGTAGAAATAAATGCAAAACTTCTTTTTAAGAATTTGCTTGAATCAGCAACTACAAAAATCTCTTTAGCAATACTAATCATTGCTTTGTTCAAATGGGCTTCTTCTGCGTTTGGAGTTGAAATTCCATAAGTAGCATCAATTCCATCAACACCAATAAATAATTTATCACAATAATAGTTCTTTAACTCTTCTTCGGCTGAATATCCAATAAGAGACAATGATTCCTTTCGTAAATAGCCACCAGGTACTATAACTTTAACATTAGGTAAATTTACTAAATGGCTAACTATATTTAGGGCATTAGAAATGACAGTTAAATTTTCAATGTTCTGCAAATTCTTTGCAATTTCCATTGTGGTAGTTCCAGAATCAAGAATAATTGTTTCTCCATCACCAACTAATGCTGCTGCCTTTTTGCCTATTAACTCTTTTTCAATGTGGTTTTTCTTTCTTTTTGTTTCAAGATTATAATCAATTCCAACTTTTTGAGCTTTTAAAGCTCCGCCTCTTGTTCTAATTACAAGCCCTTTTTTCTCTAATTGTTCTAAATCATTCCTAATAGTAACACTGCTAACATTAAATTTATTACTTAATGATGAAACTTTTGCTTGACCATCTACTTCTAATATTTCAAGAATCTTAGTCCTTCTATCAAAAGAAATGTTGCCAGATAATTTGTCATTGTTTTCCATATGGTTATAAAACCTTTCTTTTAATAAAAAATATATGTTCAAATTACTGTATATTCTTATCTTATGCAAGTATTTATATATTTTACAGCGATCAGAGTTAAAATTAAATTGTTAAAAACAATGATTTTAAAGTAGAGCAAAAATATTATTCCATAATATATTTAAGAACTAGAGCCAGTTAAGTTGCTCTTTTAATACTCTATGTTGCATGAATTAATGATTTTGGTAAACTATCCCTTCATGAAAGTTATTGATAAATAATAACTTATCCCTATTTACCACCAGTTTGCTGGTCAAGACAGGAAAAATGATTTATACCAAATCTCTAGCTTTGATAAAATATCAAACAGATATTCTTATAATTTATTGAGTAGAAATAATAACGAAAGGTAAAAAATATACTTGACAAGGAAAAGAAAAATAAATAACTTTAAAGCAAAGAAAAAAAAAGTAAAGGAAAAGATAATGGAAAGTTCTTTTTTGGGTTATTCCAATAGTGAATTAATAAATATAGGTGGATTTAATACTGCAAAAGAGATTGAATCACAAACAACACTCTGGAATGAAACCTACTTATTAATAGAAAAACATAAAATAGAAATTTCAAATTTTGTCAAAGATATTTATTCGCAAAATAATCCCACAATAATTTTAGCAGGTGCTGGTACATCAGCTTATATAGGTGAGGTTTTAGAATCAATCTTCGAAAAGTACACAGGAATAAATTGTAAAGCAGTTTCTACAACATCATTAGTAACACATCCAAAGCACTATTTACATCCAAAAAAACCTACTTTATTAATTTCCTTTGCACGTTCTGGGAATAGTCCTGAAAGTATAAAGGCTGTGGAGCTAGCAAATGAAGTTTGTGAAAATATTTATCATTTAGTAATAACTTGTGACGCTAAGGGCGAATTAGCAAAATCAATTTCAAAAGAAAATGGATATTTATTCGTTTTACCAGAAGGGACAAATGATAAAAGTCTTGCCATGACAAGCAGTTTTACATCAATGCTACTAAGTGGAATATTGGTTTCAAGAATCAATGAAATAGAAAAACTTAAATCGCAAATTAGTTTGTTGTGCAATTATGCTCAAAATATTTTGAAAAACAATATATTTTTATTGCAGGAAATTGCTGAATTAAATTTTGAAAGAGCAGTATTTCTTGGTTCTGGTCTATTTGAAGGTATTGCAAGAGAGTCGCAATTAAAGCTGCAAGAACTAACAAGTGGAAAAGTAATTTGCAAACACGACACTTTTCTTGGATTCAGACATGGTCCGAAAGCTGTTATAAACGATAAAACACTTGTAGTATATCTAATCTCAAATAACCCTTATGTTCAAAAATATGAAGAAGATTTAATTCAGTCTATTCATGCAGAAAATATTGCCCTATGTACTTTGGCAATTTCAGAAAAAGATTTGGAGATAATAAAAGCTGATAAAAAAATAGTATTTACACATTTAAATCCAAGTTTAGAAGAGGAATTTTTAGCAATTGTTTCAACACTTCCAGCTCAAATATTAGGATTTTATAAATCAATAAAATATGGTTTACAGCCAGATAGTCCATCAGAAAATGGAGCTATTAGCCGAGTGGTTCAAGGTGTGAAATTATATCCATATAATCAAAAAAATATTGTGGAACTCGGATGCTTTTAGAAGAAATTATAAATAGTAAGAATATTAATAAAGCGGTTGGTATTACTTCAATCTGTTCAGCTAATAAATATGTTTTAAAAGCAGCAATGCAATTTGAAAAGAAAAATAATAATAAACTATTAATTGAATCAACTTCAAATCAAGTTGACCAATTTGGTGGATATACTGGCATGACTCCATCTGATTTTGTTGCATATGTTAAAAATATTGCTGAAGAAGTAGATTTTTCATTCAATAATATTATTTTTGGAGGAGATCATTTAGGTCCAAATGTTTGGCAGAACGAATCAGCTGAATCTGCATTAAAAAAGGCGGAAGACCAAATTAGAGCCTATGTTTCAGCTGGTTTTAGAAAAATACATCTTGATACAAGTTTCCCACTTGGTGATGATAATAGGTTGAAACCGTTGGCACCAAGTATTATTACCAAACGTGCAGCTCGTCTTTGTGCTGTAGCTGAAGAAGTTTACTCAAAACTAACTATTCCTTCTGAAAAGCCAGTTTATATTATTGGCACTGAAGTTCCAATACCTGGTGGAGCAAAGGAAGAAGAGGAGACTATTTCTGTTACTACGACAGAGGATTTAGAAGAGACCATTGAGCTTTCGAAAAATGCTTTTTATGAAAAAGGTTTGGTAGAAGCTTGGGAAAGAGTAATTGCTGTTGTTGTTCAACCTGGTGTTGAGTTCTCAGATACTAAAGTATTTAAATATAATAGAAATAAAGCTTCAAAAATAAAAAACAAAATTGAAGAATATCCCAATTTAGTTTTAGAAGCGCATTCTACTGATTATCAAAGTAAAACTTCTTTAACTGAAATGGTAAATGATCATTTTGGAATTCTTAAAGTTGGTCCATGGCTTACATTTGCAATACGAGAAGCTTTTTTTGCTTTAGCTGCAATTGAAAATGAGTTGATTGATATTAAAAGGCGTTCAAATTTTAGATACGAAATTGATAAAGTAATGAAAGAAAATCCAAAATATTGGAAAAATCATTATCATGGAACTGAAAAAGAAATTGAACTTGCTCGCTCGTTTAGTTACAGTGATAGAATTAGATATTATTGGACTAATAAAAAAGTATTAATTATCATAGATAAACTGATGAAAAATTTATACGAAATAAATATTCCAAATACTTTAATTAACCAGTATTTACCAACTCAGTATTACCAAATAATGGAAAACAAAATTAAAAATGATCCCGAGAGCTTGGTAATTAGCAAAGTAACAGAAGTATTAAAAATATATAGTTCAGCTTGTGGAGGAAATATTGAAAAGTAAGCATTGGTTAACATATGCAATAGTAACTACTCTAACCTGGGGTTTATGGGGTGCGTTAATTGAAATTCCAGAAAAAGGTGGGTTTCCTGCAACACTGGGATATGCGGTTTGGGCAATTACGATGATTATTCCAGCAATAATTGTTCTTAAAAAAGCAAATTGGAAAATAGAGAAAGATAAAAAATCTATCGGGTTAGGATTAGTAATTGGGTTTACTGGAGCTGGGGGGCAACTAATATTATTTCAAGCATTACGAACGGGCCCAGCATATTTAGTTTTTCCATTCATTTCACTTTCACCTGTAATAACAATACTTTTATCGCTTTTGTTTTTGAAAGAACGCGCAAGCAGACGAGCTTGGATAGGAATTATTCTTGCATTGCTCGCAATTCCATTACTTTCTTACTCCTCGGGTGAAGGAAGTATCTCAAGTGGTAGCCTTTGGATAATTCTTTCTCTTTTAGTTTTTCTTGCATGGGGTTTTCAAGGTTTTGTTATGAAGTTTGCTAATGAAACTATGAAAGCTGAAAGCATATTTTTCTATATGACCATAACAGGAATTATGCTAATTCCATTTGCCGTGTTTATGACAGATTTTAACCAAGAAATAAATTGGGGATTAAGTGGGCCCTATTTAACGGGAGTTATTCAAATACTTAATTCGGTTGGTGCTTTAATGCTTGTTTATGCTTTTAGATATGGAAAGGCAATAGTCGTAAGTCCTTTAGTAAATGCTGTTGCACCAATTATTACAGTAATTATTTCCCTAATTCTATATCAAGTTATTCCACACATTGTTATTGTTAGCGGAATTATTTTAGCAATTGTTGCAATATTCTTGCTTGCAATTGAAGAAGACGAGATGCCAAAGGAGGAGATTATAAATGAGTAGCCTTAAAAAAAAATATGATGTAATAGTTGTTGGTGAATTAAATGTTGATTTAATTTTGAATAAAATAGACTCTTTCCCTGAAATGGGAAAAGAAAAAATAGCTCAGAAAATGGATTTGGTTTTAGGTAGTTCATCAGCAATATTTGCAAGTAATTTAAGTTCACTCAAAGTAAAAGTTGGTTTTATAGGAAAGATAGGAAATGATTCTTTTGGGAAAATATGTATTGATTCACTTCAAAAAAAAGGTGTAGATACATCATTAATTGTAACTGATAAAATACTTAAAACTGGAGCTACAATTGTACTGAATTATGACAACAATAGAGCAATGGTCACCCATCCTGGAGCAATGGAAAACTTAACAACTTATGATATAACAGAAGAGGTTATAAAAGATGCAAAGCATCTGCACCTGTCATCACCATTTCTTCAACCTGGAATTAAAAATAGCTTAGTTGACATATTCAAAAAAGCAAAAAGTTATGGTTTAACTACATCGCTTGATACGCAATGGGACCCCAACGAACAGTGGGATTTGAATTTGGAAGAGCTTTTACCATTTGTTGATGTATTTCTTCCAAACAAAGAAGAATTACTGTTATTAACTGCTGAGAAAAGTATTGAAAAGGCATTAGATAAAATTGAAAAATATTCTAATACAGTTATTGTTAAAATGGGAATAAACGGCTCATTATCTATGACAAATGGAAAACGGAAAAAAGTTGATCCATTCCTAAATAATGATGTTGTAGATGCAATTGGAGCAGGAGATAGTTTTAATGCAGGATTTATATCAAAATACATTCAAGGTAATTCTATTATAGTTTGTCAAACATTTGGAAATATTATTGGGGCAATAAATACAACTGCCTCTGGAGGAACCTCGGCATTTGATAGTATTGAAAAAATAAAAATAGTTGCTAAAGAAAAATATGGATATGAAATAAATGGATTGTAATAAATAGTGAATGATCAATTAAAATAGAATTAAGATTCATTAAGGAAAATAGTGGATAGTAAAGCACTTAAAAATCACTCAAGCAAAGATGTAAATTATCATTGGGATACATCGGAGAATAGTAGCAGAGCATATTTTCTGCAGTTAGTTCATCAAATGAATAAGCTAATGATTATTAAATAGAGCGAAGAAGGTAAAAATGTTAGGAACATTCAAAATAACAATATATGTTTTAATACTAATGACTTTAACTATTTATAGTCAGAATACTTCATCTATTAATTATGTTATTTCTGATAAAATAATTACAAATCCTGAAAGAGGATTTTCCGCATACCGAAGTGAGCCAATTACAAATATGTTTATTAATACTAATAAGGAAAATCAAATATCAGTTATTCAAAGAATCTATACAATACCAGAATTTGTTGATAAACCACTTTCAGATGCTTTTCTTAATATGGTTAGAGCAGATTTAAATATGGCACGTGCTGGAGGTATGAAGCTAGTACTTAGATTTTCTTATACTGATTCTCAAAATGGTGCAGACGCCCCACTTAATATAATATTGAACCATGTAAACCAGATAAAACCTCTTTTTGAAGAAAACTATGATGTAATATCATATGTTGAAGCAGGGTTTATAGGAGCCTGGGGAGAATGGTATTATTCGTCAAATGGGCTAAATAATACTGCTAATAGAAGAACTGTACTATTTGCACTATTAGATGCTCTCCCAAAAGAAAGAGCTGTTGTAGTAAGAACCCCAAGTTATAAGCGGGATATATTTGAAAACAATGCTCCTCTTACTTTTAGCGAGGCATTCAACGGTACATATCGTTCGAGAACTGGTGCACACAACGATTGCTTTTTGGCTAGTGCAACTGATTTTGGAACGTATGTAGATAGTGATGTTGAAGGTGACAAAAACTTTCTTAACTTAGACAACCGATTTGTTCCACAAGGTGGTGAAACTTGTTCCCCAAGCGCATATTCAGGTTGTGATAATGCTCTAATAGATTTAGAACGTTTGCACTGGTCTATTCTTAATAAGGACTATAACACACAAGTAATTAATGGATGGGAAACTGGTGTGTGTATAGATGATATTAAAAAATATTTGGGTTATAGATTTATATTAATTGATGGAGAGTTTACCAATAGTATTAAGCCAAGTGGGATAATAAATATTAAGCTTACTTTATTTAATGATGGTTTTGCATCACTTTATAATCCTCATAATTTAGAATTTGTTTTACGAAATACAATTACAAATAAAAGATACAGGTTACTTTCAAATGTAGATACAAGAGGATGGATGTCCAATGAAACCGTACTTATTGAATTAAGTGCTGGTATATTACCAACAATGGAAAGAGGAGATTATGAATTGTTAATGCATATAGCCGATCCTACTAAAACACTTCATGATAGAGTAGAATATTCTATTAGATTAGCAAATGAAAATCTTTGGGAAGAATCAACTGGGTTTAACAAGCTACTTCATACAGTTGAAATAAACACAGAAGCTATTGGGGATAACTATCTTGGAGAAGATTATTTCATAGAAGAAAAATCAGACCCTTTTGTAGAATCAGATATGAAAATAGATGGTGAATTTAGTGACTGGAGTTCAGTATCAAAATTAGATGTTTCACCAGATGAAGAATTTGAAGGAGATGGAATAAACACCAATGTTGACTTAAATGATATCTGGCTAACTGATGATAAAGAGAATGTATTTATTAGTTATAATTTAGCTGGAGATTTTACTACAGGATATTTCTATCATGTACTTTTTGATTTAGATCAAAATCCTAACACTGGATTTCATATGAATAATAGTTATGCTGGAATTGATTTGATGATTGAAAATGAAGTCATGTGGGAATATACTGGTAAAAATGGTGAATGGGGGTGGAGTTTGCTTGGAGCTGTAAACTCAAGTATTGGAAATAGTGAAAAAAATAGAATTGAAATGTTAATTTCAAAGAGTTTGCTTAATCAATTTATTCAATTAAACGCTTTTGATGTTGTGTTTAATGTTAATAACCTAGATGAAAATTCTGATGATGACTACGCTCCAAATTCATATCTGCAAAAATCATACACTTATAATTATCACGTAACATCAATTGAAGAAACAAATATTATTCCAAGTGAATATTATTTAAAAGCTTATCCAAATCCATTTAATGGAGAAATAAATTTAGTATTTAATATAAATCACAAAAATATTAAGTCAGCTGGCGTATATGACATTTTAGGAAGACTTGTAAAGCCTTTTGAAAAAGATGAAATATCAAAAAATAATATACGCTGGAATGCTAAGGATAAAGAAAATAAAATGTTAGGAAGCGGAATTTATTTCTTTGTTCTAAGCACAACTAAAAAAGTTTTGTCAACAAAATTAGTTCTATTAAAATAACTATGAATTCACAAAAAAAGGAGTATCTATGAAAAAGTTAGCTACAATTATTTCTCTTTTGGTTTTTATATCATCGTTAACGATGGCACAAATAACAATTGATGGAGATATGTCAGATTGGACTGCAAAAATGCAGTTTGATATTCAAAATCGCTATGAAGAAGGTATTGGTGATAGTATTGATACAGATTGGGATGGTGTTATGGATGGTATTATCAATCCTGCCCTTGATGTTGAAAATGTATTTGTTACACATGATGATAATTATCTTTATGTAAGATTAGACATAAATGAAAATGGAACCTTTACAGATTTAGAATCAATGGTAGATGGAGGATTTCAAGCAGCATTAGAGCTGTTTTTAGATACAGATGTTAGTACAGAAACTGGCTTAACATGGGGTTGGTGGGCAACTTCAGGCGATTATTGGATAAATTTATCGGTAAAACGCGGTTGGCCTGGTTTTGAATTAACAGCAGATTATGGAATTATGAAATTTACAGGTGCAAACGGAAGTGACAGCCAATGGGAAGAAATTGAAGGTGCAAATTGTTTAATAGCTACAAACTTAGACGATAATAAAATGGAAATAGCAATTCCAAGAGCAGCAATAGGTGAACTTAAAGGTGATTTAGAATCAACAGGAATTATTATTTTAGGTGAAGACCCAACTGCCGGATGGAATGCAGATATTGTTCCAAACAATTTAGGTGTTTCAGCAAGTATTTATAGATATGGCAGAACTGATATTGAAATAGATGGCGATATGTCAGATTGGAAATCATTAATGCAATTCGATGTTTCTCCAAATATGGAAGAAGGATTAATGGACAGCATAGATTCTGATTGGGACGGAGTAATGGATGGTGTTATAAATCCTGCTTTGGATATTAAAGATGTTTACGTTACCCATAATGATGAATATCTTTTTGTAAGAGTTGATATTAATGAGGACGGCACCTTCACCGATCTTGAAAGTATGGTTGATGCTGGTTACAAAGCTCCAATTCAATTATACTTTGATACTGATTTAGATAGTGCCACTGGATTAACTTGGGGTAATTGGTTAAATGGTGGTGATTTTTATGTAAATATTACTGATGCAGATGGAAATCCAGGACTTGAAGTAACACAACCATATGGAATACTTAAATTTACTGGTTTAAATGGAAATGATGAGAGCTTTGAAGAAGTAATGGATGGTGCTTGCAAAGTAGCTACTAACTTTGACGATAATATAATAGAAATAGCCATTCCAAGAGCTCTAATTGGTGAAACAAATGGTGAAAATGAATCAACTGGAATATTAGTATTTGCTGAAGATCCTACAGTTGAATGGGTAAATGATGCAGCTCCAAGTGATGATACATCGTTTCGAAATGTATATTACTATGGTGGAAACCAAACAGATATTAAATCAGAAATAAATATTCATCCTAAGTCATTTAGTCTTGAACAAAATTATCCAAATCCATTTAACCCTACTACAAACATTAAATTCAATTTGGCAAGCAGAGCGAATGTTTCACTTAGAGTATTTAACATACTTGGTCAACAAGTATCAGCATTAATATCTAATCAAGATATGAGTGCTGGAGTTCATACTGTTGAGTTCAATGCAAGTAAATTAAGTAGTGGAATGTACATATACACTATCGAAGCAGACAATTTTATAAGTACAAAAAAAATGATGTTATTAAAATAATTTAAAAGTATATATAGAGGTGTTCAAATAGTAGACACCTCTATTTTTTATAAAATATATTATGATTTATTAAATCATTCCTGAGGAATACAATGAAGAAAGTCATAGCGTTTATTTTTATTTTGGGCTTTATTACAAACCTGTTTGCTGGAATAACGGGTAAAATATCTGGTTTTGTTACTGATAACGTAACTGGAGAGAGATTGCCCGGAGTAAATATTATAATAGGCGGAACTACGTTTGGGGCTGCGAGTGATGAGAATGGAGAATACTATATTATGAATATTCCTGGTGGAACTTATACACTTGAGGCGTCAATGATAGGCTATCACAGATTTATCTATACAAATGTTGAAGTAGCTGCAGATATGACTACTAAAATTAATTTTGCTCTTGTTCAGGAATCCATTGAATTAGAAAATATTGAAGTTGTTGCTGAAAAGCCAGTTGTTCAAAAAGATTTAACTGCCACCATTAATGTTATAGATGCTTCTAAAGTTACTACATTACCTGTTACAAATTATCAACAAGTTGTTGCTTTGCAAACGGGTGTTATTGTAATTCCCATTAGACATGATGAAGCTGGGCAATATGGACAATTTAATACAACTCCTGATGATGGACTTCACTTTCGTGGTGGAAGATCAAACGAAACACAATATCTGTTAAATGGAATTTCTATTAAAGATCCTATTTGGGGAGGATTTTCAATTCAAGATCTTCCAATAATGGGATTGAGTCAAATGGTAACATATACTGGTACTTACAACGCAGAATTTGGCGAGGGGATGTCTGCAGTCATTAATATGATAAGTGAACCAATTCATAAAAAGCCAAGTATTTATGTTTCAACTTACACAGATCATTTATCGTCAATTAATATTGAAGATACTAAAACATACAATACAGAGTTTGTTTATCAAGGAGCTATTCCTGGTCTTGGCGATAAACTATTTGTAAACATGGCTGGAAGATATTATACAACAAATGGAAGATTTAATGGATATGTATATCCATACTATAGAGATACAGAAGGATATGATAAAAGCGGGAAACCCAAAATTGTACCAATGAATTATAACGATACATATAGTGCTTTGGGTTCTATCGATTATCAGTTAAGTAATAGTATTAGATTAGTTGTAGGTGGTATGTATGTTGACCAAAACACAAAATATTATAGCCACGCGTTTAAATATAATCCTTATGGCGCTCCTCACGTAAATAACAACTATTGGCTTGGATACGCACAGATGAAGCATGTAATAAACAATAATTATTTCTATGATATTTCTGTTAGTAGATACGAACGAAATTTTAAATCAAGTATTTATGATGATTTAGAATCAGGCTTAATTGAGCAACATATTTTATCCCCAGACTTATTTTCTGTCTCGGGTATTGATTATGTATGGATAAAAACAAAATCTCAAAGCAATGATGTACGTATAAATTTAATGGGGCAGGTTACACCAATTCATCAAGTAAAATTTGGAGCAAGTTTTACACAACATAATATGGATTATGAAAGAAGAAATCCTACGGCAAGAGATTCCGATACAACACAAGTTAGAATGAAAGCATGGGAAGCATACGACAGACAACCTTATGCGCTTAGTACTTACATACAAGACAAAATGGAATTTAATGAAATAGGAATGATTTTAAATATTGGTTTAAGATATGATAGAGTTAATCCAGAAACCTACAAAATGAAAGATCCACTAAGACCATCAGAATCTGAAATGATTAAAACAAGTTTTACTGATTATTTTAGCCCTCGCTTTGGTGTTTCTTATCCGATAAGTGATAAAATGGCATTAAGATTTTCATACGGTGTTTATTACCAATTTCCGCATTTTTATCTAGCATATCAAGGGACTAATGATGAAGAGCAAATATATCCAAATTATTCATTAGGTGAAGTTACTCAAATTGGTGATGGCGGAATTAAACCTGAACGTACTACTTCTTATGAAGCTGGCTTGCAAATTGGTATAAATCCTAAAACGTCATTAAATATTACAGCATTTTATCGCGATATTTCAGGGTTAACGGGTTTGCAAACTATATATGGACCAAGGACTTATCAGCTTTTTACAAATGATGCATATGCAACAGCTAAGGGAATTGAAATAGCATTTAACTCCGAACTGACAAAAAATTTCAATATGTTCGTTAATTATACTTATTCCGTTTCAAAAGCAAGCAAGCAAAGTACATGGTACGTTCCTTTATTCCCACAAAATAGAACTTTTGTTTCTGATTGGGATATTCCACACAAACTATCGTTCAATCTTAATTATGAACACGAATCAATGTTTGGTGTATCAATTATTGGAAATATTAATACAGGATTTCCATATTCGCCAAATTCTCTTAATCCTAATTCAGAGCGTGGACCAGTTCAAAAGAATGTTGATTTAAACCTATATAAAAATTTCGATTGGTTCGGGTTTACTCAAACATTCTTTGTTCACATTGTAAACATATTTAACGAACAAAATATTTGGTGGGTTTATCCAGATACTGGAAAACCTGGTGTAGATGCTAATGACGCAACATCAAACGATTATACAAATGATCCTACAGCATATGGCGCACCACGACAGATAAGAATAGGCTTAACATTAAATTACTAGAATTGTAGAGGTAAAGTTTGAATACTTGTAGAAAATTTATGATTGGTTTTGTTTTATCTATTCTAACTGTTTTATCAGCTCAGAATAAGGATCCACACAATTTACAAAAATGGAATGTTTTTGATATTAATAAACTATCAACAAAATTTTCAAATACTAATATTTTGGCTTGTGGTACTAATCAGGAAAATATATTTCCAGCATATCCTCCTTCAATGGAATATCCTGCTGGCAGTGGAATTAACTATGGTGCTGCAGTATCATTTGTTATTGGTGGAAGAAGACAAGCAGATGCTGGCGGATTAAACCCCGATGATGAAGCTTACTTTGATTCTGGACTTGAAGAAGGCTCAGCATGGATTTGGGACCCACATCATTTTCAATCGTATCAAAATTTTGTTACTGGAGATAGAACTCCTATGAATGATGACCCTGAAAGTTGGCCAGATTGGCCTCAATATTTACCAAATTATACTTATCTAAATATGGATAATTTAAAATATCTTATTCCTGCTGAAAATAATTCACTACCTCAAATTCCAATATTACTCGATTCTACTAATGGATGGCCTGGTGCAGGATTAAATGGTGAAACTTTGGCAGATCAAGAAAGCTTTTCTGTTACACATACTTGCAATTATATAGCAGAAAAAAATCCTGGACAAACTGAACGATGGTTAAATGTTCAAACTATTACTCGTGGTATGGCATGGAAATTACCAAAATATGAAGATATGATATTTTGGCAAATGGAAGTTAGAAATATGGGACAATCTATTGAAGATTGTTTGATAGGAATATTTTCCCACTATCAATTTGTTGCCGATTTTGAACCATTTGGTGGTGCTTCTACTGGTGGTAGTAGTGGAGAGGATGTTCTTTATTGGGATGATAGTAGACAATTAGTTTACGGAACTGATTTTGACGGGTTTGAATATGATTTAAGAGGGAATACAATTCCATCGTATAAAATACCTTGGGGTGGAACAGTTGTTCTTAAAACCCCCAGAAATATGGGGGTTACAAGATTTGATGCATATGATGGTTTGAAACTTTTTTCAACTATAGATGAAAATGGAATTTGGGAAGACCAACTATACCATTTTAACTTACTTAATGAAGGTGACCAAGATGACCCTAATAACGATGGTATTGATGAAGGACCTTATCGCGACCCATGGAATGATGAATGGAATAGCTATAAATATGGTTATCCGTACAGTATAATGTCTGCAGGTCCATTTAATATGGAACCAGGTGAAATAGATACACTAATTGTTGCAACAATTTTTGGACAAAGCAAAGAAGATTTGCTAAAAAATGTTGATAATGCAATTGCACTTTATAAACTTAATTTCAAAGTTCCAAAACCCCCAATAGAACCAAAAGTTGTTGCAATAGCTGGAGATGAAGTTGTTACATTAACCTGGGGTAAAGATAGTGAATCGCATCCTTTATTTGAAGGATATAGAATTTATAGATCGGATGACCAAGGTGCTACTTGGAGCAAAAATTATTCAACGGATGAAAATGGTACTCCAATATCACCAATTCCAGTTGCACAATATGACTTAAAAAATGAATTTATTGGTACTAGCAGTGAAAATCCATTATTCTATTTTGGGGATAATACAGGATTTGATGAAATAATTAAAATAGATGAAAACAATGATACTACATATGAGTGGAAGGATAATACAGTTTTCAATAATTACACATATCGATATTGGGTTGCAGCATACTCCCATGGCAGTGATATTGAAGAACCTCTTGAAACTCCACCAGTTAATCAGCCAAATATTGCAAATGATAATACAGTTGAAGTAATACCATCTCTATCTGTGGCTACTACTTCATTAAATAATATTACGGTGGTTCCTAATCCATACAAAGTAAGTGCAGAATGGGAATCGGAAATAGGTGAAAGAAAAATTGCATTTAGCGGTTTAAGTGGTAATTGTGTTATTAGAATATATAATACTGCTGGCGAGTTGGTTAAAGTAATTAATCACAGTAGTGGAAAAAGCTACACTTATTGGAATTTATTAAATACCAATAATCAAGAAATAGCACCTGGTCTTTACTTCTATCACGTTGATGCAGGAAATCTTGGTTCTAAAATTGGAAAATTCGTAATTATACTTTAAAATCTGCCAAATGGCTTATGGAGGTATTAAGTGATGAAACACTTAAAAAAAATATTTATTCTTGTTCTAGCATTAACTTTTGTAAGTTATGCTCAAAAAAATAATGTTGGAACATCTGCCGCAAACTTTATGAAAATAGGTGTTGGAGGAAAAGCTGTTGCAATGGGAGAAGCGTTTAGTTCAATTTCTGACGATCCAACAGCTCTATTTTGGAACCCAGGAGGTATCGGATTTCAAAAAAATACTGACTTAAATTTTTCAAATACTCAATGGATATTTGGTACAGGGCTTAATTATCTAGGCATAGTACTCCCTTTTGAAGAACTCGGTACTTTTGGAATAAGTATTAATATGTTTACATCTGGTGATATTGAAGAAACTACAATTGCAAAACCACATGGTACTGGGCGTGTGTTTGATGCCTCAGATATTTCCATAGGTTTTAGTTATGCTAAGCAACTTACCGATAGATTCTCTGCAGGTATAACATTAAAATATATTAGTGAAAGTTTAGCTCTTGAGTCATCATCTGCTGTAGCAATAGATATAGGTTCTATATTTATAATTAATCAAGATTACAATTTTAGAATGGGAGTTGTTGTATCTAACTTAGGAACCGATATGAAACTTGAAGGTTTAGATTTAGCTACTAATGTTACAACAGATAACAGTAAACTGGTTGAAGCTGAATTGAAAACATATTCATGGCCACTACCATTAACATTTAGAGTTGGATTAGCATCAGATATTATTAGCACACCAATGCATAGATTTACATTAGCCATAGAGGTTAATGATGCAAGAGATTTCAAACCAAGAGAGAGTGTTGGTATTGAGTACGGATTTAATTCTATGTTTTATTTGCGAAGCGGATACAAATTTAATTATGACGAAGAAAGTTATTCTGCTGGCATAGGTCTAAAATATTATATTGAGAGTATTGGTGGTATTACTTTTGACTATGCTTTTACTAATTTGAATAATCTTGGCAATATCAATCGGTTTTCGGTTGGATTATCTTTTTAATATTGGAGTTAAAAATGAAATTGATTTTTAAGTTACTTGTTTTAAGTTTTGGTCTACTTGTTTGTATAAGTTGTAATGATAGTAGAATTGTTCAACCTCCTATTGAGCAAACTCGTCCGGCTTTTGTTCAATTGCTAACACCAGTTGATAGTTCTTTTGCTTATGATAAGTCTTTGCCAATTACTATGGTATTTGATGAACCTATGGATGTTGAAACATTCCCTGGTAATTTTCACTTATGGAAAGATGAAGCAAAAACTAGCGAAGTATTAGGAGTATTTTCAAGTGATGGAAATAATGTCATATTTACACCAGATAGTGAGTTGGAAGATGCTCATCAATACTATACTGAATTGACAGCTAGAGTTCGTGATATAAATGGCAATGGAATTGATAAAGACACTCTATTTGTTTCTGGTTCCGAGTTTTTTACCTCTGGCAGATATTCGAAATTGCGTAGCCCAGAGTATTTTGTTACAACTGGCTCCGAAGATATGCTATTAAAAACATATATCAACTCAGGTTTATTAACCTCCGATACAGTTGCTTCTATAGATGGTTTTGGGAGACAATTAGAAATTGCTTCAACATTTGATGGTTCAAAACTAATTATGTCTGATTACAATTCTGCTAATAGTGGAATTTATATTGTTAATCCAGAAACTTATCAGATAGAAAAGAAGCTAACCGAAAACCCTACAAGCAATACGGTTGTTAAAAAATCAGCAGAAATAGTAGTAAGTAAAGAGAAAGCCTATGTTGTTAATCAATCTTCAAAAGTTATTTCAGTTGTTGATTTGCTTAGCGAAACAATTACAGAAGATATTGCTGTTCCGGGAACACCAAAGGGATTAGCAATATCGCCTGACTATTTAAAACTTTATGTTGGAAGTGCCCTTGATAATAATGTTTGGGTTATAAATAGAACAACATGCACATTAGAAAATACAATAACTCTTGACAGTTTGAATCAAGTTATTCGGCTTGCAGTTTCAGCTGATGGAAAGTATTTAATTGTTCGCGACCTAAAGGAGAGTAAATTGTTGTTTATAGATGTGCAAACAGAAACTCTTGTAAATGTAATGCGCCTTTCGTACGAAGCTAAAAGCGGAAATAATAATGATTTGGCTGTTTATGGAAATTATGTTTTTGTTAGCAGTGAAAGTGGAGTATTGTCAAAAATAGATGTGGCATCACAAACAATTGTTGCTGAATTAGTACATACAAATATTCAGGGTATTGATATTTATCCAGATGGTGAACTCATGGTTGCTACCCTCAGAGAAATACCCGCAAAATTAGCTTTTATAATTCCAGAAACTATGAAGATAATTCGTATTGTTGAACTAGGTGAAATTGCACCTTGGGATGTTGCAATACGACAAAACCAATAATTGATATGAGGAATTTCATGAATAAGAAAAAATATATATTCATTTTTACTTTGTTGTTATTTTCTTCAACATTTGGACAACGTGAATATATTAGATGGAATATTTTTGATATAAACAAAGTGCGGACTAAATTTAGCAACGCAAATCAATTATGCGATGGCAATTTCCAAAATACTATTTTTGCTTTGCCCCCAGCTTTTGAATATCCTTCAGGTTCTGGAATAAATTATGGAACTGATGTTGCATTTATAGTTGGTGGATATCAAAAAGATGCGGGGGGCGAAAATCCGAATAACTATCCTTGTGTAGAGGCAGCAATGACCGAAGGTCCTGCAGATTATTGGGATCCAAACCATTATGATCCGTATGTTGAGTTTGTAAATGGTGACCGTGCTTGTATGAATGATGATAAAGACAGTTGGCCAATAAATGGATTTCCAAACGCTCTTCCAAATTACTACTATAAAACAACCTATGATTATGTGAATGGAATTAGAACAATCGCGCCTCAATTGGAAACCATTCCACTTTTAGTAGATTCTACTGGATGGCCAGGAGCAAGTGAAGATGGAACTAGATTGGCTGAACAAGAAAGTTTTTCTGTTAGCTATGCTATTGACCATTTAGCAGAAGTTGCTCCAGAAAGATGGTTAACACTGCAGACTATTACTCGTGGAATGGCTTGGAGTGGTAGGTACTACGAGGATTTTATTGTTTGGACTTTTATTGGAAGAAATATTGGAGAAACTCCAATTACAGATACATACTTTGCTGTTTGGAGTGACTATTCTTTCATCTCTTCTTTTAATCCACCCAACACTTTTGGTGATGATGGTGATGTTTGCTTTTATGATAAAAATAGACAATTTGCTTATAGCTGGGATATTGATGGATTTGAAACATCTCCAACTGGTGGTACTATGAATACGCAGGATATTGCATGGGCTGGTACTGTGGTTCTTAAAACTCCAAAAGATGATAATAATAATGAGATTGGTGTTAGCGGATATGATCCCATATCAAACTTTAATGCACAAACTACTAACATCGGTAATGGTGCAAGAAAAAATGAATTTTATAAATACAACTTAGTCAATGCCGATGACCCACGTGATAAAGACGGCGATGGTATTTGTGAAACATTTGATGACGGTTTAGATTATTTCCAGGCAGATAGTGAACCTACTCAGATCCTTTCATCTGGTCCATTTACTTTAGAACCAGGGGAACTAGATACAATGATAATTGCTACTGTTTTTGGTGTATCTAAATTGGATTTATTAAAAAATGTTGATCAAGTTACACAATTATACAGAGATAAGTGGGCTATTCTTCAACCACCTCCTATGCCAAAAGTAACAATTAGAGCAACAGATAGAAAAATTGAACTTACTTGGGACAGAGAAGCTGAGAAGGATTCTCTTTTTGAAGGTTATAGAATATACAAATCATACGATGGAGGGGTAACTTGGGGAACACCCATTACAGATATTTATGGTGATGTAATTTCATTTAAACCATTAGAAATATTTGATTTGAAAAATGGAATTACTGGTGTAAATCCTCTTGTACCTGGCTTTAGTCTTGGGCAAGATTCTGGGTTAGATGAATTATGGAAAGAAGTTGATGGTGATACTGTTAATTACTTTGTTGATACTAAAGTGAATAATGGATATAACTATCGATATGCTGTTTGTGCCTATACACGTGGTAGCAAGATAAAACCACCATTAGAAAATTCTATTTCTAGTAATCCTTCTATTCCAAACGATAATACTGTTGTTGCAATTCCTAATGCAAGTGTTTCAAACAATTCATTAGGCAATATTAAAGTAGTTCCAAACCCATATAAAATAACTGCAGGATGGGAATCTCAGCTTGGAGTTAAAAGAATTGATTTTACAAATTTACCAGAATCGTGTTTTATACATATTTATAATGTTGCCGGAGAAAAAATCAAAACATTAAACCATTTTAATGGAGAAAGTACAAAATCATGGAATTTACTTTCTGAAAGTGAGCAAGAAGTGGCTCCTGGTTTGTACTTTTACTATATCGAAGGTAAAATTGGAAAAACACATGGAAAATTTGTACTAATTTTATAATAACTTTAATAAAAGGAGAAAACTAAAATGGGAAAAAAACTTATAGGATTTATAATTATAATTTCATTTATGTTTTTACAGAACATTTCAGGGCAAATAATATTTCCTCGTGCATTTGCAATTGCCACAGATGATTTAGGATGGAACAATGGAGGTTCACTTGGAGATTCAGGTGGACCCTGGAGAATTGGCATAAGACGTAAAATGGATATAAGAGATTACAAACCAATAGTTGAAGTTGGGAAAACCCTTGGAGTACGTTTTCAAACTTTATTTGTCCTTTCAGAAATGGACAGAGAAAATGTTTGCAGTAAATATCCTACAACAACAATGCAAGGAGAAAAATTTGATAACTCTGCTAATGTAAATGATATGCAACTTGAAATTATGAAGTACGTAAAAGAAAATGCAGCATTTATGGAATTTGGTCTCCATGGAGTAGGACATGAACATTGGATAGATGGGAAAAGAGATCGCGCTGAGTGGTACGATATATATGGCGAAAAACCATGGAGCGAACAAGATTCAAGGGATCATCTACAATGTTTCTCTGAAATTATGGCTCAATATGGCTTTTCAAAGGAGAATGGACAATCATTCCCTGAAAGCTATGTCCCTACAGCATACGGATATTATTGGAATCCAGATGGTGCATATAGTACAGGAAAAATAATGCACGAGTATGGTGTAAAATATATTAATACTCTTTTTGAAGAAATTGAAGAGCTTAATCCACCAATTAAATTTGGTGGCGGTATTGACCATGGTGCTATTGTAATTAACCGATATAATTATGGAAACTCATGGTTTGAACTAGCGTCACTTCCAAAACAAACTTTGGATGAATATAAAACAGATTTTATAGAAGCTCATTGGGCTAATTGGCTTGCTTCGGATGATTTTCTTCAAAATGATTTAAATAAACAATGGATTGAATATTTCCAAAATATTCAAAAAAGTAAGTATCATTACTTAGCAAAAAATACCGAACAACTCCATTCACAGTGGTTTTATAACAGATATACAAAAATATCTGAAGAACAAACTGGTGTAGTAAATATTGATAATACTCAAATGCTTGACGAAGTATATGAAAACGAATTACTTGGTAATCTTGTATTAAAGGTTAGTTTAAAAGAAGGAGAGCATATTTCGTCTGCAAAATTAAATGGTGAAGATATAGCTAGTTACTTTGAAGAATATGGTTATGGATTTATTTATTTGCCAAAACTTCTTCAAAAAGAATATGAATTGCATTATTCCGTTGATTCCCATGTGCTTCCAATATATGTGAATAATAAAGGCACTTATAACGTATATTCAGTAAAAAATTATGGCGATGAAATTGATATTGAATTAAAAATGTATGGAACACAAATAGTTCAAATTAAAACACCAAACCCCAAAAAGGTTCTTTCAGAAAATGAATACTTGCAAATTATTTCTGAAAAATATGATGAAGTTCAAAGTATATTATCATTAGAGCTTTATGGTAGAAACATGCAAGGCGAAACAGGAATAATAAAACTACGCTTGAAATGAAATATAGTTTTATCGAGTAATGAATCTATAACTGTAAAATAGTAGTTTAGAGAAGCCGTTATATTTAATAAGGAAATATTATGAATAAAATATTATTAGTACTTTCTTCAATCATTATGCTTTATGGTTGCCAGAAAAAAAACTTTACTGAAATAAGTAGTGATAAAATTAAAATAGAATATGATAATCAATTACATAGCAAAGTTATTAGTCTAATTGATACTTCTGTTTTAATGACCGATTATTCAACATCAGAATTTATAATTATTGAAAATGAAGTGCTATCTGATTTTAATTATGCAAATTCAGAAATTATTAAAACAGATTCATCAAATATATTGAGAATTAGCGGTATTTGTAATTCACCCAAATATAGGATTCAAAAAACAGTTCATTCTGAAATATTAGATGACTACCCACAATTTATCCTTACAAAGGTTTATTATAAAAATTTGTCAACAAAAAAAATAGCTATTGATGAGTGGGTTAATAATAATTATAACTTTGTTGCAAATAGAAAAACTGAAATTCCATTCTGGTCATATCAAAGTGGTTCTTATAGTGAACGGCCTGATTGGGTTCTTCCTATAAATGAAGGATTTAGCCAAGAAAATTTTATGGGTATGAATACCTCTGATTATGGTGGTGGCACACCAGTAATTGATGTTTGGCGAAACGATGTAGGATTAGCTGTTGGACATGTTGAGCTGTATCCTAAGTTAGTATCACTTCCTGTTATTATGCAATCAAAATCAATTGTTAATATTAGTATTAACCAAAAGAAAAAAATAATTATCGAACCCCAAAAATCCTTTGAAACTTATTTGACATTTATTGAGGTTCATAAAGGTGATTATTATAGTACACTTTCAAATTATAGTTTGCTCATGCAAAAGAGAGGAATTAAGTTTGATGAAGTTCCAGAAGAAAGCTATGACCCTATCTGGTGCGCTTGGGGATACGAAAGAAATTTTGATGTTGAAGACATTTTAAATACACTTCCAAAAGTTAAAGAACTTGGGTTTAAATGGGCAGTATTAGATGATGGATGGCAAACTGCTGAAGGAGATTGGTATCTTGACCCAAAAAAATTTCCAAATGGTGACTCGGATATGATAGCATTTGTTGATAAAATTCATGATATGGGGTTAAAGGCAAAACTTTGGTGGGCACCTTTAGCGGTAGACCCAGGTACGGATTTATATAACCAACATTCAGATATGATCTTATTGAATAAGTTAGGTAAACCGCAGGATATAACATGGTGGGATAGCTTTTATTTATGCCCAGCATATAAACCGACACTAGCATACACAAAAAAAATTGTTGAAAAAATTATAGGCGAATGGGGATTTGATGGATTAAAAATAGATGGGCAACATTTAAACAGTGCTCCACCTTGTTACAATCCAGAGCATAACCATAAGTATCCTGAAGAGTCTGTTGAAGCAATGCCCAATTTCTATAAAGCAATTTATGAAGCTACTTTAAATATTAAAAAAAATGCTGTAGTTGAAATATGTCCATGTGGAACTGCTTACTCATATTATATGTTGCCTTATTTAAACCAGCCGGTCAGTTCAGACCCAACATCATCTTGGCAAATTAGATTAAAGGGGAAAACATTCAAGGCGCTTATGGGAAGACAAGCACCATACTATGGTGACCACGTTGAACTAAGTGATAATAAAAATGATTATGCTTCAACTATTGGAGTCGGTGGCATTATTGGCACCAAATTCACTTGGCCTGTAGGTGTACACATCAACAAAGAAACAGGGGACGTTAGTTTAACACCTAAAAAAGAAAAAGAATGGAAAACATGGATGAGTATATATAATTCCAATAAATTACCAAAGGGGAATTATCTTGGCGAATTATATGATATTGGTTATGATAAGCCAGAAACACATGTTATTGAGAAAGGCGGAGTATTGTTTTATGCACTTTATGCAGATAAATTTAGTGGAAAAATTGAACTTCGTGGATTAGATGAAAGTTCAAAATATGAAATTATTGATTATGTAAATAATATTGTACTGGGAGTAGTTGAAGGAAGTACTCCAAAACTACAAGTTAGTTTCAATAAGTATCTTTTAATTAAAGCGGTACAAAAAGGTATTTAAAAACTTCGTTTTATTTCAATACCGTCTTTTAATGCTAAGAAGCCATATGCAATATTGGATATAGGTAATAATATAAATTCTCAAAATAATTACTAATATTTAGTTAATGCAAATCCTACTCTAGGGAAAGTGCATTTATTATTACTACATCAAAATACTTAACTTTACATAACTTATGTGTTGTACTTTCTAAAAATGGGAAAAATAGTGTACACATCATTTTGGATAAGTTAGTTATATTTGTGATAAGATAAGAGGTTAGTAAAATATAAAGCAAAAATGCATTTTATTAATTTATTGCATTTATTCATCATAGGAACCATATTTATTTTTAACGAGAACATTATTTTCATTGGCATAACTCTTGTCTAGTTAATAAATATTTTTAACTAAATAAACAATAATAGCAGGAGGTAAGTATGCAATACAAAAGAATTAAACTCTTTTTATTTCTTTTTCTATCCACAATTATTTTTTCAGCTTCATTTATTCAAGCACAAGGTACAATTAAAGGCAAAGTCCTTGATAAAAAAGGAGAAGCTTTAATTGGTGTAAATGTATACTTATTAGGAACATCATTAGGTGATGCAACTAATATGGAAGGTGATTATAATATTAAACAAATTCCAATGGGCAAATACAACCTACAGGTTAGTATGGTTGGTTATAAGAAAGCCCAGTTTGAAATAACTATTAGCGGTGATGAAACTATAAAGCAAGATGTTGTATTACAAGAAGACATTTTAAATTTTGAAAGCGTAATTGTAACTGGTACCGCTGGTGGTTCTGGTATTAAAAAGAAAGACGCAAGTTTTGCAATTACTACAATTTCTGCTGTTGAACTAGAACAATTATCTCCACCAAGTACAGCTGCTGCATTAGAACTAGTTCCAGGTGTTTGGTCTGAAAGTTCAGGTGGTGTTGCTGGCGCAAATATTTTTGTTAGAGGTTTACCATCAGGCGGAGATGCCCCTTTTGTAACTATGTCAATTAATGGTGCTCCTATTTACGGCACCCAAACACTATCTTTCTTTGAGCAAAGCACTTTATTTCGTATTGATGAAACTGTAGGTTCAACTGAAGCTGTAAAAGGCGGACCAAGTTCTGTGTTTTCTAATGGTGAAGCTGGTCTAACTACTAACTTCAATCTTAAAAAAGGAACTGACCAAACTTTAGGTAGAGTTAAATACAGTACTACTGATTATAGCCAACAAAGAGTTGATGCAGTTTTAAGCGGAGCTCTTTCCGAAAAATTATATTACATGGTTGGAGGTTACTTAACAACTTCACCAGGAATTAGAAATACTGAATTTAATTCTGAAAAAGGACAACAAATTACTTTCCAACTTACTAAAGTGTTTGATAAAGGTGTGTTAAATGGTTTTTCAAGATTAACAGATGATCATGGTCAGTGGGTTTTACCAATGTCACTTGGTACTGGTAATGATCCTGGAACTTTTTCACCTCTTGGCAATGCAACACGATTTAGAACTTTGCAAATTAATACTCAAGGTGATCTTGCACAGTTTGATTTTTCAAAAGGTCGTGGTTGGAAAGGTGTGGTTAGCGGTCTTAATTTTGACTATGATTTAGGCGATAGTTGGACTGTTCGAGATAATTTATCTTTCACTTCTGGCAATGCAGATACTTATGGTTTAGTACCTAATGGTAGCGCAATGAGTGTTGCTGATTTAAGTGCAAAGCTTGGTAATAGCCCTATTAAAACTGTTGGTGGTAGAACACTTACTTCTGGTTTTGTTCAAAGTTATGGTTTTTGGGTAGTACAAAAAGAACTTCAATCACTCACTAACGATATAAGTATATCAAAAATAGTTGGAGACCATAATTTAACAATTGGTAGTTATCAAGCATTTTGGTCAACAAATGATTTTTGGACTCTTGGTAATCATGCTCTTCTTGAAAATGTTACTAATGGCGAATTAATTAAAGATGTTTCTGCAGATAATGTTTCTGGAAGTTGGAATTATGGTCTTTATGAATCTGGTGATTCTAGAATGTCAGCTATTTATTTAGGAGATTCATGGCAAATTAATGAGAAATTAAGATTAGACCTTGGTGCTAGATATCAATTTTTTACACTCAATTTCACTTTAGATGCAGGCGCTCTTCCTGATGGTACTATTGACAAAACTGCTGATATTGATGCTCAAGATTGGGCAGGTACTGCTGCGGTTAACTATGAATTAAATAACGATCTTGGTGTTTTTCTACGAGGTTCAAAAGGCTCGTTGTTCCCTTATTTTGACCAAATTAGAGAAAATACTTTTAATCTAAAAAGTGGCACACTTGGTAAAGATGCGGATGGAAATATTACATCAGTAACAGGAACAGTATCTCCAAATATCTTTAATCAATTTGAATTAGGTGCTAAATTTGAACAAGATTTATTCAGTTTGTTTATTACAGGCTTCTTTAATACAGTTGATGTTTTTGATGGTGGTGTAGGCTCAACATGGGATGCAGCTTCATTAAAAACACGTACATTTGGTGCAGAAGTTGATGGTGGATTGAATGTTGGTGCATTAAGAGTACGCCTTCTTGCAACATTCCAAAAAGGAGAAATTACAGAATCCGCATCAGCTCCTGAAACAGTTGGAAAAAGCATTTGGCGTCAACCAGATTTGCAATTACGTCTTGCTCCTAGTTATAATTTTCAGCTAAGTGCAAACATAGATGCATCTGTTTATGGTGCTATTAGATACGTTGGTTCACGTTGGAATGATAGAGGTAATACTTATCAACTTGATCCATTTACCAAAATAGATTTAGGAGTTAATTTAACAACATTAAGTGGTCTAACATTTAATCTTAGTGGAGATAATTTAACTGACTCAGAAGGTTTAACTGAAGGTGATCCACGCGATCCTATAGCAAAAAATGGTCGTCCAATTTTTGGTCGTTCACTAAAATTTGCTATAACAATTGATTTCTAATTTTTCAATAGCATAGTTAAGTTCCTAACTATGTTATTTAAAAAATAAGTGTAACACAGATTTGCTAATTTATTATAATGTTCTGTGTTACACTTAAAAATTTCTTTTAATGATGTTCGTTTGTTCTTTGATTCTGGCAATATTTATGAGGAGTAGAATTGAAGAAAAGTTCAAAAAATTATAAACTCAATATCTTTATTACATCTTTGATTTATTTGCTTTAGAAATATTTTCAAAAACAGTATTCGGAAGGATTAATTTGACTACTCAAAAGTAATTAAATATAATAAATTTTTGTTATCTAAAATTATTAAGAAAAATATGTTTACTTCAATTCTCAATACATACAGCAATTATAGCAAATTCATTAAAATATTTTTTGTGAACTCAATAAAACCTCAAATTGGTAATAGCAAGTTCTATAGTATAAAGCTATTTACGATGTTGTTGTTTTTTTCGTCCTTTAATTTTGCACAAGATTCAAATTTTGTTTTAACAACTAATAAAACGGAAACATATTTTCCTACGTACATAGGAAATGGTCATTTTAGTATATCATCTTCCCAATTAGGTACTTTACCTACAGAATCTTACATGATAAAATTTTATGATCATGCTAAAAACGATATTCCAAGAATTGCAGCACTTCCAGAATGGAATGAAATTAATTACTTTAACGGAGAAAAATGGCTTAATGATATCGATTTTATGTCAGAGGAAATAACTAATTATTCTCAATCGTTGGATATGTTTAATGGTATATTAACAACTTGTTACGATTGGGAAACCTCTACTTTTGCAAAGTCGCATATTGAAATTACTACCTTTGTATCAAGAAGCAATAAAAATCTGGCAATAAAAAAAATTGAAATAACTCCTTATTTTATAAATGATGTTAAAATTTCATTTCCGTTAAAAGAACGAGAAAGACCCAAAAGATCTGAACTTGAAGTAATTACTAGAGTAGAAAATACTTTACCAGGTGAATTACCAAGTTTTTGGTATCCAGGTTTCACCGAAATTGTTGAACTAAATGTAGATAAAAATAATTTTGGTGGAAGAATTAAAGCTCAAATTCAAAGTGAAGGAAGAAATACTCAAGCGGAAATTGCTTCGGATATTTACTGCAATGATTTGCCCAAAGAAGCGAAAATAGAAGTTTCTAAAACATCAAAATCAACTTCCATCAATTATACTTTAAAAACAGAAAAAGGGAAAAAATACACCTTTTATGATATTATTTCAGTTGTGCCTCAAATTGATAAAAATGAGTTTGGTTATAGTGTAAACCAGATTATTGAAAAATCGAAAGAATTAGGTTTTGATAGTTTATTATCTGCACATAAAGCCGAATGGAATAATTTGTGGAAAACAGATATAGTGATAGAGGGAAATAGTGATTTACAATTGATTGTGCGCTCAATGATATTTTATTTGCTTTGTAGTGCTGATAAAAATACTGAATTTGGAATTCCACCAATGGGCTTATCAACATCTGGATATTTTGGACATATTTTCTGGGATTCGGATATTTATATGATGCCTGCATTATTAATTATGCATCCCAAAATTGCAAAATCATTGGTTGTTTTTAGAAGTCATACATTGGAATCAGCAGTTAAAAATGCTGATAAAAATAATTATAAAGGTGCAATGTATCCGTGGGAATCAGATGAAATTGGCGCAGAAACAACTCCATTTTTCGCATATCAAAATGCTTTAAAAGAAAATCATATTGTAGGTGATGTTGCTTTTGCTCAATGGCAATATTTTTCGGCTACAAAAGATACTGCATATATGCGTGAATCTGGCGCTGAGATAATTAGAAAAACTGCTGATTTTTGGGTATCACGTGCAACTTTTAATGAACAAAAGGATAGATACGAAATTAATGATATAATTTCTGTAAGTGAATCTGATAGAGCTATTAATAATGAAACTTATACAAACGCAATTGCAAAAATTAATCTAGGCTTAGCAATAAAAGTTTCCAATTTATTTAATTTAACCAAAAACCCAGATTGGCAAAAAATTTACAATAAATTATATATTCCATATGATGTACAAAATGATTTTCACCCATCTTTTGAAGGTGAAATTGCAAATAAAAATATTAATGTGTTTTGGTCAAGTGTCGTTAATTTGTTGTGTTATCCTCTTCAAATGGAAATGAACGAAAGCACAAAAAGAAACGATCTATCGCGTGCTGTAAAGAGTTTAGAAAAAAACGGAGCAGGTGCAATGATGGGAAGTAATTTCCTTTCAATAATTGCGGCAGAACTTGGGGATAAAAGCTTACTAAATTTTACAATTGACAAAACGTTAAAAGGTTATTTAAAACCACCATTTAATGTTTTATCAGAAACTCATGAAAACAAATCGGTAAATTTTTTAACTGGGGCAGGTTCTTTTCTTCAGCAAGTAATTTTTGGTTATACCGGACTTAGAATAACTGATGATGGTATAGTTCAAAAATATAAACCATTACTTCCTGATGGTGTAAAAAAACTTATTCTTAAGAATTTTACAATAAATAATTTACAATATAATGTAGTAGTAAGCGGCAATAAAATTGAAAAAATTAAAATCAAATAATCTATTTCATTTTGTTACTAACTAAAAATATAATCTAGCTATAAACTTAAATACACATTTGCAATGACTAAAAATTTATTCAAAAAATATTCAAAAAAACTAAATCTAAAGAGGTAAAATTAAATGTCCAGTTGGAAAATAAAAATATCACTATTTCTTAATTATTTCATTTTTGCAATTCTATTAAATACTGTTGGAATTGTAATAGCTCAAGTGATAGATCAATATGAAATAAGTAGAATAACTGCTGGGTCTTTGGAAGCATTTAAAGATTTATCTATTATGGTAGCGTCTTTTTTAGTTGCCTCATATGTTCCTAAAATTGGTTATAAAAGAACAATGTTAATAGGTTTATTGATTGTTACATTGGGTTGTATTTTAATTGCTTCAATTACTTCTTATTGGGTTACTCCTCTGCTTTATATTTCTGTGGGAGCAAGTTTTGCGCTCATCAAAGTTTCAGTTTATTCAACATTAGGTTTAATTACTTCCAATCAAAAAGAACACACTAGTTTAATGAATACTCTGGAAGGTATTTTTATGGTTGGCTCTTTATCTGGTCCAATATTTTTCTCTTTAATGATAAACACAAGCAAATGGAATCATACTTATTGGATTCTTGCAGTTCTTTCATCACTTGCATTTTTACTATTGTTAATTACTGATTTAGACGAAAGTAAAGTGCATAAAAAAGCTGAGGAAACTGGCTTTTTCGAAATGTTCAGATTATTAAAACATCCAATTGTAATAATATTTATTATTGCAGCATTTCTTTATGTAATGATTGAACAGAGCTTAGGTACTTGGTTACCAACGTTCAATAAAGAAATATTTAATTTGTCTGCTGCTCAAGCGGCATCGTTTTTAAGTATTTATGCTGGTTCAATTGCTTTAAGTAGATTTTTAGCTGGTTATCTTGCCAAGAAAATATCGTGGTTTAAACTGCAATTAGTCTATTTAACTTTAGCTGCAATTTTTATTCTTTACGTTTTGCTAAATTCTATTGATTTAAAGATTAACCCATTTGAGTATTGGTTTCAAGCTCCTTCATTAGCGTTTGTTCTTTCTTTTGTTGGATTTTTTCTTGGTCCCATTTATCCAACTATATGTTCAATTGTGCTAAGCAAACTTGAAAAAATTCATCACAGTTCAATGACTGGATTAATAATAATATTTTCAGCTTTGGGTGGAACAACTGGATCATTGATTATTGGTTTAATTTCGGATAATTTTAATGTTCATACAGCATTTTATTTCCCAGTTATTCCAATTGTGCTACTAATATTAGTTTTAATTCCTTATAAAAGAACGTCTGATAAACTTACTCTGGAAGAAAAATAGAGTATAATCTAATTTTATAGAAAAAGTTATGAAAATAAATGTCAAAATAAACTCAACCATTTTGGGTCTGTTAAAATGTGCGGATACTAATAATGATAAAAAAATTACTGTTGATGACGCCAGCAATACAGTATTTGAATTGAAATCTATTGAAGGGAATTTATATGAAATATCTGGAACATACTATTTGTCCAATTTATTGCAGGAACTAATTCTATTAAAAGACAAAGGTTTTGATGTTGCAGAATTGGAATCGGACAAAATATTTGAATTACCTGTTGATAGAATTTCCAGAATGATTAAGGATTATTATTGGGATGGCTTAACTAGAACTCTAAATAAAGATGGAATAGAGAAACTCTTAAATGATGATAAAATTAATTCGGAAAACAAAGCTATAATATATGTTCCTAACGATGATGAACTTGCTTATAATTATTATACTGATATTTCAAAATCATTAAAAAACTCCTTTGATGTTGTAAAGCTAAATTCTAAAATTACAAGCAAATATGTTCAAACTTTAAATAGTAAACCGGGAATTCTTGGTTTAGCATTAAAGAGAGGTAAGAACAAAATTGTTGAAGCCGAGCCATTTGTTGTGCCTGGTGGTAGATTTAATGAAATGTACGGCTGGGATAGTTATTTTGAAGTACTGGGACTTTTAGAAGATGGAAAAGTTGAGTTAGCAAAATCGATGGTAAATAATTTTAATTATGAAATAAATAATTATGGAAAAGTTCTTAATGCAAATCGTAGCTACTATTTAACTAGATCACAACCGCCATTTTATACCTCAATGCTTTTAGCCGTTTTCCAAAAATTAGAAAAAAATGCTAACAATATTAAATGGTTGTCCGAAGGATTAAAAATAGCGATAAAAGAATACTCTAATATTTGGATGAGTGAACCCAAGTTGACCCAAAACGGACTTAGTAGATATTATGGTGAAGGACTTGGAATTCCACCAGAAACAGAACCAAATCATTTTGATCATATTCTGGCACCTTATGCAAGAAAGCACAAAATATCAATAGATAACCTAATTGAAAAATATAATAGTGGTGAAATTAAAGAGGCAAAATTGGATAGATACTTTATTCATGACCGTAGTTTAAGAGAATCGGGGCACGATACTACTTACAGATTAATAAATATATCAGCCTCATTAAATACTGTTGATTTAAATTCACTTCTTTATAAGTACGAAAAAGATATTGAGTTTATTATTAAAGAGTATTTTAATGATTCATTTGAATATTCTAAAGAGGTTACTTACAACAGTAATTTTTGGAAAAGGAAAGCTGAGGATAGAAAAAAAATAATTAACAAATATTTATGGAATGATACAGAAGGTCAATTTTCGGATTATGACTTTGAGAAATCTAAATTTGCACATTTTGAATCAGCAACAAGTTTTTATACAATGTGGTGTAATCTTGCAACTAAAAAACAAGCAAAATTATTAGTAAATAATCTTCTTCCTCAACTTGAAGCACCCGGTGGCGTTTTGTCTACTTCAAAGAAATCGTGTGGAAAAATATCTAAAACCCGTCCTCAACGACAATGGGATTATCCCTTTGGTTGGGCTCCTCATCAAATAATTATTTGGCAAGCTTTAGAAAATTATGGATACGCAAATATTTGCGAAAGGTTAGCTTATAAATGGCTTTATACAATTACAAAGAGTGCCGTTAATTATAATGGAACAATACCAGAAAAATTTGATGTCGTTGCAAGAACACACAAAGTATTTGCTGAATATGGAAATGTTGGAACTGAATTTGACTATATAACTCGTGAGGGATTTGGGTGGATGAATGCTTCTTTTCAAATTGGCAAAAAATATTTGTCTGATAAAAACATATCCAATTTAAATAATTTAATTCCACCAGAATGGATATTTTGAATTCCTCTATTACTAATTTTCAAGTTTAGAGTAATACTGCAATTATCTTAATAAACTTAAAATAGACTATTGTTTAATCTATGACTCTATAGAATTAGCTTTAACCTAAACTCGTCATTAGCAATTTATGCCTATCAACAGATTGGGTATATTGTTGCAATTATAATGCAATACTTATTGGAATTATTCAACAAGTTGCATTTCTTTACCAATTTAAATTTAATCCCTATCTGGATTGACTTATAAAGATAATGTGGCTTTCATTTAAAATTATTGGTGAGAGTTTTAGAACTAAAGATTTTTTTTAATCTGCTTAATTCTTTTTTATATTTGCTGGTACCTTTTTCGTGAATACTAACTAAGTGAGGGCATCGGTAAAACAAAGAAAAGGTGATAAAATATTATGAACTAAATAAAAATGAAACACAAAAGTTATACTTAGTAAAGATTAACATGGGCACAACGGCATATTGACATTTTTTTCATATCTAATTACAAATATATTTTTTTTAACCTTCATCACTAATTTACTCTTGATTATTTCATAATTTTTAACGATTTTAGTAAGCGTTTAAGTAACCGATATAGTTAATTTACCTAAACGAATAATATATGTTCCCAAATTGATTTAACAATAGAAATATTTGAAAACTTGGAAGTATAAGTTACTTGTTTTCTATTTAAAAGTGACCAATACAATAATTGGTTAGTTAAATTATGTTAAATGTATTTTAGTTAAAATGTGACTAAGCTGGCGAAGCTTTAAATAGAGAGAGAATTAAATGAAAAGAAAATATTATTAACAATAACGCTATATCTAATAACTATAAGTATTTTCATTTTTCCACAAAAAAAGACTAACAATAATACCGAAACTTCAAAAAGTATATATTCGATAATAGATGAAAACCTCTATGTGTAACAAGAATTGCTCAATCTTTTATTAAACGACATTCAGGCTCGGTGACTTATGATGAAAATATGAGGCAAAATAATGGAATTATGAGCAAGGCGTGATGCTTGAAGCAATGAAAAAGATGTATGAACATGTTGGGGTAGAGCAATGGGATGGTATTTAATGGCAATTGTTGATGTGCTTGACTTTATTCCATCTGATGATTTAAGAAGAGAAAAATTAATTGATATTTTACAAAATGTTTCAGAGGCGCTAGTGAAGTTTCGCGATTGTGAAACGGGATTATGGTATCAGGTAATAGATATGCCAGAAAGAGAAGGAAATTATTTGGAAGCTTCTTGTGCAACAATGTTTACTTATGCATTTGCCAAAGGAGCAAATAAAGGTTATTTAGACTCTAAGTTTTTAGAAATAGCTAAAAATAGTTTTAATTCAATTATAAAATATCATGTAAAAGTTGATAAAAATGGATATGTTGACCTATATAATACATGTTCTGCTGCAGGTTTAGGCGGTGACCCTTATAGAGATGGTTCTTTTGAATATTATATAAGTGAACCAACTAGAAAAAATGATTTTAAGGGATATGGCCCTTTTATCTATTTAGCAATTGAACTTGAAAAAGCAAATTCTTTAATTAAATAATAAATTGATTTAACTTAATAAAAATAATATGACAAAAAAATCAATAAGACTAAGCGATATAGCAGAAAAGCTAAACGTTTCTACCGTTACAGTTTCAAAGGCTCTAAGAGATCATCCAGATATTTCATATAAAACTAAAAAATTAGTTAATTCTGCTGCTGCAGAAATGGGATATACTCCAAATTTTATGGCTAGAAACTTATCTTCAAGGAAAACAAATACAATTGGTGTTGTAGTGCCCAAAATTGCGCACTTCTTTTTTGGGTCAATAATTGAGTCAATTTATGATGTTGCGTTTCAAAATAATTATGAAATAATACTTACAGTATCGCAAGAAAATGCGGCACGAGAACGGCAACATATACAGACTCTTTTATCGATGAAGGTTGATGGAATTATTATTTCATTATCTCAAGAAACTAAAGATTATTCAATTTTTGATATTGTTAAAGCTCGTGGTGTTCCAATTGTATTTATGGATAGAATTCCACAAATGGAGAATATTGATAAAGTATATGTTGACGATAGAGGTGGATCATTCAAAGCTATTGAACATGCAATTAAACTTGGTTACAAGAAAATTGCTCATTTTGCTGGTTACCCTGAAGTAAATATTGGTCAACAAAGATACTTAGGATTTGAAGATGCTATGAATAAGTACAATATTCCAATAAATCCCGAATGGATTATTCACGGCGGTTTTGGCGAAACATATGGTTATGAAGCATTTATGAAATTATATCGTGATAATAATTTACCCGATTTAATTTTTACAGTAACTTACCCAGTTGCTCTTGGAATTTACAAAGCTGCTAGTGAAGTAAATTTGCAAATACCTAACGATATTGATATTATTTGTTTTGGTGATGCAAAAATACAAAAATATTTATCGCCACCGTTAAGTTGTGTAACTCAACCTACAAATTTAATAGCTGAAAAATCAATGGAAATTCTATTTCAGAAAATTAATAATCACGATGAGAAAGACACATTTATAGAAACAGAAATACCAACGGAATTACTTTTAAGAGGAACATGCATAAGTTGTAGCAAGTAAAAACAGCTCTTCAACTAGCTCTTTCACAATTTCAAGAATGAAAAGAGCACGTTGGAAAATAAATGGTTTCCACACAAGATGTTTTAGTAACCCACAATTTAGAAGCCATCTTCTAAAGTAAGCTTCTATCATTCAAATTATAATGCAAAATAATTAACCAAAATTTATGTTGAACAAATTTAATTCAATTTGTTTTGTGGAAATCCTAATTACCTATAAAGTGTTATTGAGAACTAAATAATTGGAAAGAAAATGAAAAATCAAATTACCAAAATCCTTGCCTTGTTACTTTTAGCAAATGTTATTGGTGCACAAACAATTTCCGAAAAAATTTATAACGAAATTGAACTAACAATAAAAAACACAACAAATATTGAAAGAAATGACAATCTCATTTCAGTAAATATCAAAGATTTAGAATTGCTAAAGAACAATTTTAATAAGAAAGCATTTATTATTTATCAGAACAATGAGGAAATTCCTAGTCAACTTTATAATGATGGATTTGAATGTTCTTTAATATTTGTGTCTGATTTTAAACCAAATGAATCAAAAGTATTTAGTGTTAAATATTTGGAAGAGGGTGAATTACGAAGAGATTATACTTCGAGAACTTATGCTGAATTAGCAATGAAATTTGATGCAGTTTATAAGGACAAAAAATTTACAAGCGACCATTTTGAGAATTATAATAAAGTTGTTGTGCCTAAAATACATACAGATCATGATGCTCTTTTTAAATATGAAGGTCCTGGTTGGGAATCAGAAAAAGTTGGTTATAGATTTTATCTCGATTGGCGAAACGCAACTGATATTTTTGGTAAAAAAGAAAATCAATTAATATTACGTAAAGTTGGGACAAATGATGTTGTTGCTAAAGATGATTCATATCATGAAATGCAAGAATGGGGAATGGACATTTTTAAAGTTGGTAACACTTTAGGGATTGGCTCAATAGGAATGATGAGTAATGATAAAATTGTAGTGGTTTCAAAAACTGATGAAGTAACTTGTGAAATTAGCTTTAATGGACCAATTATATCGGAAGTAAAAACCAATTATAATGGCTGGTTAGTAAATGAAAATAAATATGATTTAGTATCTAAATATTCAATTGTTGCCGGTAGCCGAACCACAAAAGCCAATTTATATATTTTTGAAAATGCGGATAATATAACCACAGGTTTGGCAAAACATGAAAACACAGAATTTATTAAATCAAATAATGAAGGTGATTGGCAATACATTGCACTCTATGGTAAACAAACTTTAGCTAACGATAATTTAGGAATAGTCCTATTTTATAAAAAATCCGCTTTAATTAAACAAGGCGAAGATGAAGTGAATTATTTTGTTTCTCTTAAACCCGATTACAGAAAAGTGGAATACTCTTTTGCTGCAGCATGGGAAAAAGAATATAATGGAATAAAAAACAAATTTGAATTTGAAGCATATATTAATCAAGAAATTACAAAATTAAATAATCCACTAATTATTGATATTAAATAGAGTCTACAATGAGTACACTTAAATTACATGAAGATCGTTTTTTTGATTCTGATTCTGCAATTAGAAATGCAGCTCGTGAACTTTTTGAAGCAGTTAAAAACTGCCCAATTATTAGTCCACATGGTCATGTAGACCCAAGTATATTTGTTGAAAACAAACCTTTCCCAAATCCCACTGAATTATTTATTTCTCCAGATCATTATGTGTTTAGAATGCTGTATTCACAAGGTATTTCACTTGAAGAGCTTGATATACCACAAAGAAACGGAAAAAGATTAGGCATAGATTCAAGAAAAGTTTGGCAGATATTTGCGGAGAATTATTTTCTCTTTGCTGGAACTCCTTCAGGTGTCTGGCTTAATTACGAATTTATTAAGGTCTTTGGAATTGAAGAAAAGCTAAACGGAAATAATGCACAAAAAATATATGATTTAATAAATGATAAACTTCAGTCAGAGGAATATTTGCCTAGAAATTTATTCAAAAAATTAAATATTGAATTATTGACAACAACAGATTCGGCTACAGATAATTTAGAATTTCATAAAAAAATAAAAGACTCGGGATGGGATGGAAGAGTAATTCCATGCTTTAGACCAGACGCAGTAACTAATTTGTTAAATCCAACTTGGAAAGATGATATTTATGAGCTTGGAAAACTAACGTCTTTAGAAATTACAAACTATAAAATTTTTATAACAGCACTTGAAAAAAGACGGGAATATTTTAAAGCAAATGGAGCAACATCAACAGATCATGGAGTTATTTCGCCACTTACTCATAAATTATCCGAAAGGGAAAGTGAAGAAATATTTTCTAAAGCTTTAAGTGGAAAGGTTTCAGTAAAGGATGCAGAATTATTTACTGCTAATATGTTAATGGAAATGGCAAGAATGAGCTGTGAGGATGGGCTTACAATGCAGATACATGCTGGCTCAAACCGTAACCATAACAATATTATTTTTGAAAAGTATGGTTTGGACAAAGGATGCGACATTCCACAACAAACCGAGTACACAAATAATCTGAAAGAATTGCTTAACGCTTACGGAAATAATCCAAATTTTACAGTAATTGTTTTTACTCTTGATGAAACAAATTACTCGCGGGAATTGGCTCCATTAGCAGGACATTATCCAGCAATGAAACTTGGTCCCGCTTGGTGGTTTCATGATAGCATTGAAGGAATGACAAGATATAGACACTCGGTAACAGAAACAGCAGGTTTCTATAATACTGTTGGGTTTAACGATGACACGCGAGCTTTTGTCTCAATTCCAGCAAGGCATGATGTTGCCAGAAGAGTTGATGCAAATTTCTTAGGCGGATTAATTGCGAAACATATTATTGATCTAGAAGAAGGGAAAAAAATAATTAAGGATTTAACATATAATCTAGTTAAAAAGGCTTATAAATTATAAAATATATTTTAAGGTACACCAATGATATTGAAAGAAATAAATAAAATTGAAGTGGAAGCAAAAAATAATAGCTCTAACGATGCGCTAAAAATAATTTCGCTTTCAAATATGGAAGTTTATATATATCCTAAATCAATAAATACATACAATGAATTAACTTTTTTTATTGGAAGAGTTAATTATGAAAAAGTTTTATTTATAGTTACAAATTATACTAATTCAAATTTGTTAAAAAATTATGAAGGAAAAATACTTGAACTTGAAAACAAAGATATTGTTGTAAAACAATGTCCACAAAATCATTCAAATGCTTTGCAACTTCAAGAATATTTTACATACACAAAACCAATTTTGTTGGGTTTGTCAAATTCATTTGGTTTTGGTGACAGAATTGGATTGGCAAACCATGCTCATATTCGCTCTTTAGTGGGAAGTGATTTTAGACCAATTCTTGCGCAGCAATCTATTAGAGAACTAACACGAACTAAAAGGACTCCAGAACAAGTAATGGATGTTGCAATTTGGGCTGTTTTTCAAGAAGGTTATAAGGGTGGATTTGGTTCAGATGCAGATCATCTGAAAACTACTGAAGATATTGATTTGATGATTAATGCTGGCTTCACAATGTTTACATTCGATCCAAATGAATATGTAATTAATGAAGCGGATTCTATTGATATTCCAGCACTTGAAACTAAAGCTGAAAAAATAAATTGGAATTCATTAGATGACACATTTCCAAATATGCTTAAAAGATATACTGGTGTTGAGTTTGATTTAAAAGAAGGGCTAATAATTAAACCTAGTTATGAAGATATTCTACGAGCTACAGTTAAATACGGTAATGCAATTGGTCATCTTAGAACATTATACAATTATTTGAAAACTGAATATTCTTATCTTCCATACGAAGTAGAAATTTCTGTGGATGAAACCGAATCTGTTACAACTCCATTTGAACACTTTTTTATAGCATCTGAACTGAATAGGTTGGGAGTCAAAATAGTAAGCTTAGCTCCAAGATTTATTGGCGATTTTGAAAAGGGAATTGACTATAAAGGTGATTTGGAAATATTTAAAACGGAATATTTAAAACACGTAAAAATAGCTGAGTATTTTGGCTCGTATAAAATTAGTCTTCACTCTGGTAGTGATAAATTTGGAGTTTACAAAACTATTGGTTCGCTGAAACGAGGATTTACGCATGTAAAAACTGCTGGAACAAGTTATTTGGAAGCATTAAAAGTTGTTGCATTTGCAGAGCCAACAGAGTTTAGAAAAATATTAGATTTTGCAAGAATTGAATATGAAAAGGAAAAAAACTCTTATCATGTTTCGGCAGATTTGAAAAATGTTTTCGCATCTGATAAATATTCAGATGAGCAACTATTAGAGTTATTTACTCAGAATGATGCTCGGCAAGTTCTTCATGTCACATTTGGAACAGTGCTTACTATAGATGATGAAAATGGAAAATATATATTTAGAGATATTATTTACAATTGCTTAAAAAAGAATGAAGACGTTCATTACAATTATTTAATAAATCATTTTCGTAATCATTTAAATCCATTTAAATAGTTAAAGAAAAAATATAAAAATAGAAAACTTATTTTTGGATGATAATCCAACAGTAGGAAAAACAATTAGGAGAAATAATGCAAAAATATTCATTTGATGATTTAAACGGAAAAGTATGTGTTCTAACAGGCGGTGGTGGTGTAATAGGAACTGTATTAGCCAATGGTCTTTCAAAGGTTGGAGTTAAACTGGCTATCTTAGATATCAAAAAAGAATTTGCAGATATAGTTGCAAATAAAGTAATTGCAGAAACTGGAATTGAAGCCATTGGAGTAGAAGCAAACGTACTAGATAAAGCGTCATTAGAAAATGCTAAAAAAATAGTCTTGGAAAAATTTGGTAAAGTTGATATTCTAATTAACGGTGCTGGAGGTAATTCACCTAAAGCCACTACAAAAGATGAATTTATTACGGATGAAAATATTAATTCTTTAGAAAATACTTTCTTTGGATTGGAATTGGAAGGCTTCCAAAAAGTATTTGATTTAAACTTTTTAGGAACACTATTGCCTACAATGGTTTTTGCAAAAGAAATGGTTGAACGCAAAGAAGGAGTAATTCTTAATGTATCATCCATGAACTCATTTAGGGCACTGACTAAAATTCCAGCATACTCGGCTGCAAAAGCTTCAATTAATAATTTTACTGAATGGCTTGCGGTACATTTTGCTAAAATGAATGTGCGCGTTAATGCAGTTGCACCTGGATTCTTTTTAACAAATCAAAACAGATTTTTGTTAATAGATGAGGAGACAAAAGATCTTACAGCCAGAGGGAAAAAAATAATTGACAATACACCAATGGGAAAATTTGGCGAACCAGAGGATTTGATTGGCGGTACGTTGTTCTTACTTTCTGATGTATCAAGTTTTATCACTGGTATCGTTCTTCCAATTGACGGTGGATTTAATATATACAGCGGTGTTTAATCTAAATAATAAAAATATTAAAATAGTTTAGGAAATAATTATGTCGTTAGAATTAAAGAAAAATTTCAAATATTCGCTGATAGTCCCAACTAGTATGGGTGTTAGGATAACTCCAATTAATGGACAACCAGTTCATAGCAGTGATATGTTTAAACTTCAGGCAACTAGCGCTGAAACAAACGTTGCGAGTATTTCTTCATTTTTAGGATTACCAGTTAAAGTATTGACAAACTTTGTAAAGGATAGTCCTATATCAAAATTGATTAAGAGTAATCTTAAATCACGTTTTATGGATTATGAAGGTATTGATGTTGAGCAAGGCGGACCTTGGGGCTACCGTCATCAATTTAATATTGCCGATAGTGGTTTTGGCTCGCGTGGTCCACGTGTGCACAACGATCGCGCTGGAGAAGTTGGAAGAACGCTAAGTGTAAAAGATTTTGATCTTGATCGTATCTTTGGCGAAGAAGGTGTTCAAATAATTCATCTTTCTGGATTGATTGCTGCATTATCACCAGAGACAAGCAAATTTGCTTTAGAACTTGCTAGAGCAGCAAAGAAATATGGGACAAAGATTTCTTTCGACTTAAATTATAGAGCCTCATTTTGGATTGGAAGAGAAAAAGAATTGAGAGAAGCTTTTACAGAGATAGCTTCAGTTTCAGATATTTTAGTTGGTAATGAAGAAGATTTTCAATTATGTTTTGGAATTGAAGGTCCAGAAGCTGGCGGTGAAGGAATTGATGTAAAAATTGATAATTTTAAAGAAATGATTAAAAGAGTAAAAAAACAATTTCCTAATGCTTCAGTATTTGCAACAACACTTCGCGAAGTGGAAAATGCAAATAAACATTTGTGGGGAGGAATTATGCTTGAAGGTGAAAACTGGCATGTTGTTAAACCTCGAGAAATAAATGTTACCGATAGAATTGGCGGTGGCGATGGTTTTGTTGGTGGAATGCTTTATGGAATTTTAAAAAATTGGGAGCCAGAAAAATGGATTCAGTTTGGTTGGGCAACTGGTGCATTGGCTACAACGTTTTTAACAGACTATGCACAACCTGCTGATGAACAAATGGTATGGAGTATTTGGCAAGGAAATGCACGTGTTAAAAGATAAATACTATGTAATCATAGTACCTCCCAATTCTTAGACGATGAGAGGATTTATAATTCTCTCTCGCTAAGAATATTTAGAAAAATAAAATTAGGCAATATAATGTTACTTTATGCTAAAGGATCTCCGGATACTGTAATTACATCGGAAGAATTAAAAAATATACTTTTTGAAACTTTTGCAAAGTTAGGAAAGAAAAAAAAGGTTTTGGCAATTCCTCCCGATTTTACACGCTTTCATTCTCGTGCAGGTGAAATTACTGAATATTCATATCAGTTCTTTAAAGAACAAATGACAGATATTTTACCAGCTCTTGGAACGCATTACCCAATGACGGAATCTGAAATAAAAAAAATGTATGGTGAAATACCATTAAATATATTCCGTGAGCACAAGTGGAAAGAAGATTTACATACTCTAGGTATTGTTCCAAAAGAATTTGTAAATAAAGTTTCTGGAGGAAAAGTAAATTACGATTGGAAAGCACAAGTTAATAAACTGCTTGTTAATGGCGGTTTTGATTTAATTTTGTCAATAGGACAAGTTGTTCCTCATGAAGTTGTTGGAATGGCAAATCACAACAAAAATATCTTTGTTGGAACTGGTGGTGAAGACGGAATCAATAAAAGCCATTTCCTTGGTGCGGCTTTTGGAATGGAACAAATTATGGGTAGAGCAAAATCACCAGTTAGGGATGTTCTAAATTATGCTTCTGATAATTTTGCAAAGGATTTACCAATATTATATATCCAAACAGTAATTGCTAAAGATGAAAATGGTAAACTTGTTATTAGAGGTTTATTTATTGGATATGATTACGAGTGTTTTGAGCGTGCAGCCGAACTATCTCTCGAAGTAAATTTCAAGATGCTGGATAAACCATTGAAAAAAGTAGTGGTCTTTCTTGATCCATCCGAATTTAGAAGTACATGGCTCGGGAATAAATCTGTTTACAGAACTCGTATGGCTATTGATGATGGTGGCGAATTGATTGTTCTTGCGCCAGGCTTAAAAGAATTTGGAGAAGATAAAGAAATTGATAGACTTATTAGAAAATATGGATATAAAACCACTCCTGAAATATTAAAATATGTTGATGAAAACGAGGAGCTCCAAAACAATCTTAGTGCTGCGGCTCATCTAATTCATGGTTCATCGGAAAACAGATTTAAAATTACTTACTGTCCAGGTCATATTTCCAAAGAAGAAATTGAAAGCGTTAATTTCAATTATTCAGATTTAAGTGAAATGACAAAAAAATATAATCCAGAGAAACTGAAAGATGGATTTAATATTATGCCAGATGGAGAAGAAATATTTTATATTTCAAACCCAGCAATTGGTTTGTGGGCATATAAAGAGAGATTTAAATAAAAGAATTTTAATTATATAATATAAGGAAAAATAAAAATGAGTAAAGCTAATATTGGTTTAGTGGGACTTGCAGTGATGGGCGAAAATCTTGTTCTAAACATGGAAAGTCATGGATATACTGTTGCAGTTTACAACAGAACAACTTCCAAAGTAGACGAATTTATTAATGGAAGAGCAAAAGGGAAAAATATAATTGGAACACATTCAATTGAAGAATTTGTTAAATCACTTGAAAGTCCGCGAAAAGTGATGCTAATGGTAAAAGCAGGTAAACCTGTAGATTCTTTTATTGACCAAGTAATTCCATTTCTTGAAGAAGGAGATATAATTATTGATGGTGGAAATTCTCATTTCCCAGATACAATAAGAAGAACAAGCTATGTTGAAAGTAAAGGAATGCTATATATTGGAACTGGTGTTTCCGGTGGCGAAGAAGGTGCATTACTAGGACCTTCAATTATGCCTGGTGGTTCTCCAAAAGCTTGGGAATTTGTTAAGCCAATATTTCAAGCTATATCAGCAAAAGTAGAAGACGGCACTCCATGCTGTGATTGGGTTGGGGAAAATGGAGCAGGACATTTTGTTAAAATGGTTCACAACGGCATTGAATACGGCGATATGCAATTAATCACAGAAGCATATCAAATTATGAAGGATTTGTTAGGAATGAATGCCGATGAAATGCACGAAGTATTAAAGGAATGGAACAAAGGTGAATTGGACAGTTATCTTATTGAAATTACGAGAGATATTTTAGCTTTCAAAGATGAAGATGGAAGCCCTCTAGTAGATAAAATACTTGATACTGCTGGACAAAAGGGAACAGGTAAATGGACTGGAATTTCTGCTTTAGATTTAGGTGTGCCATTAACATTAATTGGTGAAGCGGTATTTGCAAGATGTTTATCAGCGCAGAAGAATGAAAGAGTTGAAGCTTCTAAAATATTGAGTGGTCCAACTCCAAAGTTTGAAGGTGATAAGATTGAGTTTATTAAAGATCTTGAAAAAGCTTTATATGCATCAAAACTTGTTTCATATGCTCAAGGTTATGTTTTAATGAAAGCCGCTGCTGAAGAATATGGGTGGACTTTGAATAATGGCGGTATTGCTCTTATGTGGCGTGGTGGTTGTATTATTAGATCAGCATTCCTCGGAAAAATAAAAGTAGCATTTGATAGTAATCCAAATCTTACAAATCTTTTACTTGATCCATTTTTCAAATCTAAAATTGAAGAAGCGCAGCAAAGTTGGAGAAAAGTTATTTCTACTGCTGTTATGAACGGTATATGGGTGCCAGCATTAAGTACAGCGTTGGAATATTTTGATGGTTTCCGAAATGATAGATTGCCTGCAAATTTATTACAAGCTCAGCGCGATTATTTTGGAGCACACACGTATGAAAGAATTGATAAACCTCGTGGTGAATTCTTCCATACAAATTGGACTGGACGCGGTGGTGAAACTGCTTCGACTACGTACGATGTTTAATTAAAAATCTAACTGAATATGAAAAAAATAATAATTTATGTTTTTGTTCTTTTACTTTCAGTTGTTTTATTATCATGTGCTAAAGTTACGGGTGTTAAAAAATTAAAGATTGGTCATGGACTTGACCAATCGCACCCTGTTCATAAAGCTATGCTAAATATGGCAGAAAGAGTAAAAGAAAAATCGAATGGTTCAATTCAAATATCTGTTTATCCCAGTCAGCAGTTGGGTACAGAGCGAGAGTGTTTAGAGTTACTCCAAATTGGAAGCTTAGCAATGACAAAAGTTTCTTCTTCCGTTCTTGAAGGCTTTGTCCCCATTTTTAAGGTTTTTAGTTTACCATATATTTTTAGAAGCGAAGAACACAAGTTTAATGTTTTTGAAGGTGAAGTTGGGCGCGAGCTTTTGTTAAGTCCAGAAAAATATTGGCTACGTGGTTTATGTTTTTACGATGCTGGCAGCCGAAGTTTCTATACTAAAGATAAACCGATAAATTCACCAGATGATTTAGTTGGTCTAAAAATTAGAACACAAGAAAGCGCAACATCAGTAAAATTGGTAAATGCATTAGGCGGTTCAGCTACACCGATATCTTGGGGAGAGCTTTATACTGCGCTTCAACAAGGGGTTGTTGACGGAGCCGAAAATAATCCTCCAAGTTTTTATCTTTCAAGACATTATGAAGTTTGTAAATATTATTCTATTGATGAACATACTTCTGTCCCAGATTTATTACTAATAAGTACAGTTGTCTGGAATGAGCTTACAGAAAAAGAGCAAAAATGGGTTCAAGATGCAGCAGATGAATCTTATCTATATGAAAAAAAGCTTTGGAAGGAATCGACTTTAGAAGCACTAAAAGCAGTTGAAGAAGCTGGTGTTATAATATCTTATCCCGATAAAGCCGCTTTTATAGAAAAAGTTCAACCATTAATGGAAGAATATAAAACAGAAAAGGAAGTGTATAATCTTATTCAAAAAATTAAGAATGTAAAATGATATTACAAAAAGTTAAAAATAATGTGGATGCTACATTAAAGTGGATACTTGTATTCATTATAGCTACCATGACATTAAATGTATTATGGCAAGTATTTTCAAGATTTATTTTGAGGAATCCCAGTTCTATTACGGAAGAGCTTGCAAGATATAGCCTTATATGGCTTGGTATTCTAGGCGCTAGCTATGTTTCTGGACAAAAAATGCATTTGGCTATTGATTTATTATCAACAAAATTAAACGGTGTTAGTAAATCGTATCTTGAGATAGTTATACAAATTTGTGTGCTATTATTTGCTTTTTTTGTAATGGTAATTGGCGGAATTAGGTTAGTGCAAATTACACTCACTTTAAATCAAATTTCAGCTGCTCTTCAAATTCCGCTTGGATATGTTTACACTGTAGTTCCAATTAGTGGGGCTTTAATGGTCTTTTATTCAATTGTATATATAATTGAAGAATTTAGGAAAGTAAAAAATAGTTAAATAATTGTCGTAATAATACAGAGATTTTAATGGATGTTTTTGAAATATTAGTTTTGGTTATCTCATTCGTCGTTTTACTGTCTATTGGCGTACCTATTTCTTTCAGTATAGGCTTATCCACATTGCTAACTATGATGCTCAGTATTAATACTGTTCCTTCACTAACTACTGTGTCACAAAGGATGGCAACTGGTTTGGATAGTTTTGCTTTGTTGGCAATTCCATTTTTTATTCTTGCAGGACAGCTTATGAATAGTGGGGGAATTGCAAGAAGGCTAATAGATTTTGCTAAAGTCTTGGTTGGTAAAATGCCGGGGGGATTAGCATTTGTAAATATTTTAGCAGCAATGTTATTTGGAGCTATTTCTGGTTCAGCTGTTGCCGCTGCTTCTGCAATTGGTGGTTTCATGACTCCAATTATGGAAGAGGAAGGTTATGATAAATCATTTTCTGCTGCCGTAAATATTACTTCTGCAACTACTGGACTAATAATTCCACCAAGTAATGTTCTAATTGTATATTCTCTTGCCAGTGGTGGAGTTTCAATAGCTGCTCTATTTTTAGCTGGCTATATACCTGGAGTATTAATGGGTTTATCCTTAATGTTTGTTGCTTTTATATTTGCTAAAAAGAATAATTACAAAGTAAATTATACTTTTAGTTTTGGATATGCAGTCAAGAAATTTCTAGATGCATTACCTAGCTTACTACTTATTTTTATTGTTATTGGCGGAATTGTTGCCGGATATTTTACTGCTACTGAGGCATCTGCAATTGCTGTTTTGTATGCCTTTATTCTTTCAGTTGTGTTTTATAAAGAAATAAAGATTAAGGATTTGCCAAATATTCTATTAGGTAGTGCGGCAACTACGGCAATAGTTATGTTGTTAGTGGGAACTTCAATGGCAATGAGCTGGGTAATGGCTTATGAAAATATTCCCCAAAATGTTGCGCAAGCATTATTAACCATTTCGGATAATAGAATTATTATCCTAATTATTATCAATGTAATACTTTTATTAGTTGGTACTTTCATGGATATGACTCCTGCTGTGCTAATATTTACACCAATATTTTTACCTGTTGTTGTTCAACTGGGCGTTGACCCAATTCATTTTGGAATAATGATGGTTATGAATTTAAGTGTTGGATTATGCACGCCACCAGTAGGTAGTGTGCTTTTTGTTGGATGTTCTGTTGCCAACTTACCCATTACAAAAGTTATTAAGCCACTTATACCAATGTTTATAGCAATGATAGTTGCACTATTATTGGTTACATATATTCCAGAGTTGTCTTTATTTGTACCACAACTATTTGGATATTAAAATTAAGGAGATATAAAAATGGATGTTAGATATTCACCCGATAAAGAAGGATTTAAAAAACTTACAACTGATGAAATGAGGAAGAGTTTTTTAATTGATAGCTTATTTGTTAAAAACTCAATTCCAATGGTCTACTCAGATATTGATAGATCTATTACAGGCTCGGCTGTTCCAGTTGGTAAAACCTTAAATTTAATTGCATCAAAAAAGGAAATGGCTGCAGAATATTTTGCCGAAAGAAGAGAAATTGGGATAATTAACATTGGTGGTAAAGGCACAATAACAATTGATAAACAGAATTATGAGATGAATAATATTGATGCACTTTACATCGGACGTGGTGCAAAAAATATTTCATTCAAAAGTGCAAATTCAAAAAAACCAGCAATGTTTTATTTTGTTAGTTATCCAGCCCACACTTCTTATCCAACAAAACAAATAAAACTTGAAGATGCTGAATCTGTTAATCTTGGAAGTGTTGCTGATTCAAACAAAAGAACTATTCACAAATATATTTTGCCTGGCAAAGTTGAAACTTGCCAATTAGTAATGGGCTTAACAATATTGGATGAAGGAAGCGTTTGGAATACAATGCCAGCACATACTCATCAAAGACGTTCAGAAGTTTATATGTATTTTGGATTACGAAAAGATTCAATGGTACTTCATATGCTCGGAGAAGCCGAAGAGACACGTCACATTATCATTCGTGATAAACAAGCAGTCTTGTCTACAAGTTGGTCCATGCATGCCGGTGCTGGCACACAGAACTATTCATTCATTTGGGCAATGGGTGGAGAAAATCAAGCCTTTGATGACATGGATGCTATACCAATGGAAAAATTAAAATAATAATATAAATTATGGTGTAATATGATTTTAGATAGTTTTAAACTAGATGGTAAAACAGCTTTAGTAACTGGTGGAAATAAGGGCATTGGAAAATCTTACGCAACTGCTCTTGCTGAAGCTGGTGCTGATATAATTAGCGTTTCTTATGAAAAAGACTTTTCAGAAATAGAAAAAATTGTTACTTCGCTTGGACGAAAATTTAAAGGTTACTCAAGTGATTTTTCCAACAGAGCTTCATTATATGAATTTATTAAAAATGTAAAACAAGATGTTGGAAGTATCGACATTCTAATTAACAACGCTGGGACTATATTACGTAATCCAATTGTTGAACACTCCGATGAATATTGGGATAAAGTGATTGAAGTAAATTTAAATGCTCAATTTATCCTCACTCGTGAAATTGGAAAAGGAATGGTAGAAAGTGGATATGGAAAAGTTGTTTTTATCGCATCACTATTATCTTATCAAGGAGGAATAACAGTTCCTGGATATGCAGCAAGCAAAGGAGCAATAAAACAGTTAACACAATCTTTCTCAAATGAGTGGGCTGCAAAAGGAATTAATATTAATGCAATAGCTCCTGGTTATATTGCTACAGATAATACTGCTCCACTTAGAGCCGATGAAAAGAGGAATAAAGCAATACTTGAAAGGATACCTCAAGGTAAATGGGGAACCCCAGAAGACTTAATGGGAACTATTGTTTTCTTGTCTTCAGCTGCATCGGATTATTTAAATGGCTCGGTTATTCTTGTTGATGGCGGATGGATGGGTAGATAAAAATCGTGAATTACCACAAAATAGAATTTGTAATTATTGGCAGCTGAAACTTATTATCCTAGAGAACTAATATTATAAGCAAAACTTGATAAATAGAATTTAAATTGATGATGAGATATTACAAAAAATATTAGAATTGAAAAATGAATAATCAAAAAGTTAAATGGGGAATTATTGGCGTTGGAAATGTTACAGAAGTTAAAAGCGGACCAGCTTTTAATAAAGTTGCAAACTCGGAAATCTTAATGGTGATGAGACGAAATCTTGAAAAAGCTGAAAATTACTCGAAAAGACATTTAATTCCCGGTTTCACAAATAATGCTGAGGATATTTTTAATAATCCCGATATAAATGCTGTATATATTGCAACTCCACCTTCCACACATGCCGAATATGCGATTAGAGCAGCAAATGCTAAAAAGAATGTTTACGTTGAAAAACCAATGGCAACAACATATGCAGAATGTAAAGCAATGATTGATGCGTGCACTAAAAATGGAGTAAAATTATTTGTTGCCTATTATAGAAGAGAACTAGATTATTTCAAAAAGATAAAAGAACTTATTGATAGTAAAGTAATTGGTGATGTTAAATTTGTTGACATTAAACTGCTTCATCCGCCAAATGAAAATGATTTTGAAAAAGACAATTTACCTTGGAGGGTTAAAAAAGAAATTGCTGGCGGTGGTTATTTTTATGATTTAGCATCGCATCAATTCGATTTTTTAGATTTTCTTTTTGGACCAATTAAATCAGCAAAAGGAAATAGTACAAATCAATTAAATCTTTATGATGTTGAAGATATTGTTACTTCATCCTTTTTATTTGAATCAAATGTAATGGGAAGTGGAACTTGGTGCTTTACAGTGCAAGAAAATCAAAAATTGGATAGAACAGAAATTATTGGAAGCAAAGGAAAAATTATTTTTTCATTCTTTGAGCCAAATCCTATTGAACTTATTTCTGATGGAACTACTACTTATTTTAAGATTGAATATCCAAAGCATGTCCAACAAGCCTTAATCAATTCTGTCGTTAAGGATATTTTAGAAACTGGAAAATGTATTAGTACAGGTCAATCTGGAGCTAGAGCAAATTATTTTCTGGAGCAAGTGATTTCATAGGTGAAAAGCTATTAAACGACAATGAAGCCGTTAGTTTCTTGAGAACAAAAAAGCCCGATTTTATTACAAAATCGGGCTTTTTTTTGAACTAGTGTGAGAACTTAATTCTCTACCGCCTATTGCTAATAAGAATGATTATTCAATTATGCAACCAAAACTACAAGCAAAAAAGAAGCTCAAAAATTTCTATCTAATTTCAACTCAGATACCCCGCAGTTTATTGATGTAAAACCGAATGATATTCAACTTAAAAAGTTTTACAAAGAATATCGTCAGCATTTGGAATTATCAAAATCAAAATCCTATCTTTAATCCGTATAACTCACATTCACTCAATTTCTTGATTTCACTGGAGATATTCCTCTAAACCAAATTTCAATTAGAATAATAGATTCATTCATTATTCAGGTTATACCAGTTCGGGAGTATTTGGACTAACAATAAAATAAATATACCCTTACGGTGTTATTTATTTACTGTCTTTGTACCTGTAAAGGTATAATAAAGAGATAAACAAAAAATGACAAACATATCATCATTTATAAAATATAACCGAAAGAGATTAAAAATTACACAGGAAGAGCTGGCAAACAAAGCTGGTGTGGGGATAAGATTTGTCCGTGAATTAGAACAAGGTAAAAAAACTTTACAGTTAGATAAAGCGAATCAAGTTTTATCATTGTTTGGTTTTATTTTAGCCCCAGTGAAACAGGAAATAGATCCTTACATGGTTGCCCTAAATTTTAATAATAATGGTTCTAAATATTTAAGAAAAGCCGTAAAAATTATTCTTAAAAATATGATTCCATTTTTTGATGGATTAATACCAGAAGGCTGGTTATTAGAAATAGCTGTTGAAAATTGGAAATTAAATCCAAGAGATAGAATGAATCTATTACTAACACTTTGCCAAGATAATATAGGTGATGTTAGTATTAAAAGAGAAATAAAATGAAATGTTTAATATGTTATAAAACACTCGATAATTATGAGATAGATTATCATGGAAAATGCTTAAAAAAATTGTTTGGTGGTTTTGTTCTAAGTCCTTCATATGATTTAATAAGCACATTCTTAGTTATTACAAATGAAACTGAACAAACAAGTTTAACTATTAATGAAAATAAAATAGAATAACTAGAAAAGATTTTGATGATTTGGCTAAAAATTTGGACATAAATGAAAAACAAAAAGAAAATAGCTACCTTAAATTTTTAACAAAAAATAAGAATATTGAATGTTGGATAAAAAATAGTTTTTTGTCTGAAGCTCAGAAAGAGAAGTTTTTAGAATTCATTGTCACACGCATTAACTCGTTAGACTTATAAAAGAATTAGGTACTATCATCTTTTTTATTTCTTATTCTCCCTCTTTTTCTACCTTACTATTTTTTTATCTCACTTATATAGGTATTGAAGGATATATAAATAACAAAACTGTATCGGCTTACTTGTTGCATTTAGTGAAAAATAAAAGTAAATTTAATCGGTTCAAATCTTATAATAACGATTTGAATTGATTAAAATGTAATTACTAAGTTGTATTTATTGTGGGAGATAAATCTCGTTTATTATTTTGGGAGATTAAAATGGTTGAAAAACTCGTGAAAAAGATATTATTTACTTTTTCCAAACAAGAGGATATTCGCTCTTTCTTATTTTTTGCTAAAACTTTAGCTATCATCTCAATTGTTCTTTTTCTTCCACAACAAATTATTATTGCTCAACCTTCTGGTGGTCCTTATGGACCTGTACAATCAAATTATGAATTACCCCAAAATGTAAAAAATAATATTTTCTTTGTATCTCCAGATGGAAATCCAAAGAGTAGTGGAAATTCAATTATTAATACTACTACATTAAAATCAGCATTTGAGAGAATTAACTCAGGTGATGTAATTATTTTAAGGGGAGGAGTTTATAGAATAGGGAATTTAGTTTTTAATCAAAAAATTATAATGCAACCATACAATAATGAAGTCCCAATTTTAAAAGGAACATATGTAGCCTCAGATTGGACAAGTCTCGGAAATGGTTTATGGACTACAAAATGGAATATATTTTTCCCTTCAAAACCTGATGATTGGTGGCGAAGGAACAGAGAAGGCAAAATAACTCCTCAACATAAGTTTAATAATGATATGGTTTTTGTTAATGGAAAATTTCTGCAATCGGCTGGATGGGAAGGTGAAGTAGATGAAAATTCTTTTTATATAGATTATAATTCAGGCACAATCTATATAGGAGTTGATCCTGCTAATAAAACAATTGAAATTACAGCTTTTAATTCTGCACTAATCCGCACTACTAAGGACGTTAATGGCAAGGTTTCTGATAAGAAAGGACCCATTATTAAAGGTGTTACTTTTACACAATACGCTTATAGAGCTTTGGAAATTGAGGGTAAAGAACCAGAAGGTTTATCTAATGAGACAAACTTTGGCAAGGATGTAGTAGGTACATTCATTGAGAATTGTACTATATCATATTGTTCTCGTGTTGCAGCTTATATTAGAGGCGACAGTTTAACTATTAGAAATTGCCTAATTAGTGATACAAGTACCGAAGGACTTTATATTATAGCATCTTCCGATGTTTTACTTGAGAAAAATATTTTAAGACGAAATAATATTGAAAGGATAACGGGTTATTATCCAGCCGCGGTTAAAATATTTAATCAAACACATCGTGTTACTTGCAACGATAACTTAGTGATTGAGCAACCTTATTCAAATGGAATTTGGTATGATGTGGGTAACGTAGATGGAAAATTCACAAATAATTGGATTGAAGGTGTCGGGTTTACTAATCAGGATGTCGACTCAACAAGTGTTTGGCCAAGTCAAAATGGATTCTTTTTTGAAATATCGAAGGGAGCAGTTTGTGCTGGCAATGTTTTTGTAAACTGTGATCACGCAGTATTGGTATTAAATAGTTCAAATGTTGAAATTATTAATAATACATTTGTAAATAGTATGGCAGTAATAGGACGAAATGAAAGAAGTGCGGCGGGTGATCATTTTGGATGGCATCCAAGCACGGGCCCAGATGTAAACGAGCGCATTGGACATAAATTTATAAATAATTTGCTTACTTCTGATGAAAATTTTAATAGACCTTTACTATATGTGTGGCAGCCAGATGCTTTGTGTAAATCAGTAACTGATCAACAATTGGACGAGATAGATTATAATGTGTATGTGAGCAAACCAAATTATGTAGAAAATCCAATTATATTTTGGAGTCCAAGTGGCAGTGAAAATTGTCAAATAAAAATTTCTTCATTAAAAGATTTAAATGAAATAAATAAGAAATATTCTAAAAATAGTAAATATTTAAAGGATTATATTGGTCCATTATTTAAAAGTTCAGAACTGAAAAATTATGAACTAGTAAAAGGCTTTGAAGGCATTAATTTAGGTAAAAGTTTAGCATCAAATTATTCAAAAATATTAAAACGATTTGATAGTAATGTTGGAGCTTATGGTAAAAATGATTAAATGTGTTTTATTTAGAAATATGGATATATAGAAATGAAAATTGCATTAATGGAAACACCAGGCAACATTAAAATAAAGGAAGTTGAAAAACCCAAACCCAAAGATGATGAACTTTTAGTTCAAATTAAACATGTTGGTATTTGTGGGTCAGATATTCACTATTATGAACATGGAAGAATTGGTGATTTTGTTGTTGAAAAACCAATAATACTTGGACATGAAAGTGCTGGCGTTGTTGTTGATATGGGCAAAAATGTTAAGAATTTTGAGATAGGGGATTCTGTTACTATTGAGCCAGGCTATACTTGTGGTAAATGTGAATATTGTTTGTCGGGACGATATAATCTTTGTCCAGATGTAATTTTTATGGCAACCCCTCCATACGATGGAGCATTTTCGGAATATGTTGCTTATCCAGCATATATGGTATTTAAACTTCCTAAAAATATGTCAACATTAGAAGGAGCTTTAATTGAACCTTTAGCAGTAGGAATTTATTCAACAGATTTGGGTGAAGCTAAACTTGGTCAGTCAGCAGTGATATTAGGGAGCGGTGCTATTGGATTATGTACTCTAATGAGTCTAAAAGCAAAAGGAATTAATGAAATATATGTAGTTGATGTATTAGAAAATAGGCTTAATAAAGCAAAGGAATTAGGGGCTACTAAAACAATAAATGCTAAAGATGAAGATCCCATTAAAGTTGTTATGGATTTTACAAACGGAGAAGGTGTTGATATGGTGTATGAAGCAGCTGGTCATCCTACTACTATTTTACAAACAAGTAAATTTGTAAAAAAAGGAGGAGTAGTTGTATTAATTGGTATGTCCGCTAATTCAGTTGTTCCATATGATTTTGGCACTTTAATGGGAAAGGAAGCTTCTATTAAAACAGTATTTCGATATAGGAATATTTATCCAAAAGCTATAAAGTCAGTAGCTGATGGAATTATACCAATTTCGAAAATTGTAACAAATACATTTAAAATGGATGAAATTCCTTTTGCAATGGACTATTCTGTAAAAAATAAATCTGATATTGTTAAAGCTGTAATTGAAATGTAATTAAGGCACTGGTGAAAAATGAATTATAGAACATTAGGACGAACGGGCTGGCAGGTTTCAGAAATTAGTTTTGGAGCTTGGGCAATTGGAGGAGATTGGGGAAACGTCAGCGAAAAAGATTCTATGGAAGCTTTACATACAGCTGTTGATATGGGAATAAATTTTTTTGATACAGCAGATGTATATGGGGATGGCAGAAGTGAAAAGTTAATAGGAAAGCTAAAGAAAGAGAGAAATGAAGAAATAATAATTGCAACAAAAGCTGGTAGAAGATTAAATCCTCATATAGCAAAAGGTTATAACAAAAAAAACTTAACAGAATTTGTTGAAAGAAGTTTAAAGAATTTGGAAGTTGAATCATTAGATTTACTTCAACTTCATTGCCCACCAACAGAAGTCTATTATATGCCTGAAACTTTTGATGCTTTGGATGACTTGGTAAAAGTTGGAAAGTTAAAATATTATGGTGTTAGTGTCGAAAAAGTTGAAGAGGCTCTAAAAGCAATTGAATTTCCAAATGTTCAAAGTATCCAAATTATATTTAATATATTTAGGCAAAGACCAGCTGATTTATTGTTTGAACAAGCAAAAAAACATCAAGTAGGTATTCTTGCAAGAGTTCCACTGGCTTCGGGTTTATTGACGGGCAAATTTAATAAAGAATCAAAATTTGAGTCAAATGATCATAGAAATTATAACAAGTTTGGAGAAGCATTTGACAGGGGTGAAACATTTTTAGGCTTAGACTATAACTTAGGATTAGAGGCAGTTGAAAAATTAAAACAAATATGTCCAGAAAATTTAAACTTAGCTCAATTTGCACTTAAATGGATTTTATCATTTAATTCTATTACTTGTGCTATACCAGGTGCAAAAAATATATTTCAAGTTAAACGCAATGCTAGTATTTCAGATTTAGCTGATTTATCATCTGAAATTATGAGACAAATTGCGGATATCTATGAACAACAAATAAAAAAAAATGTTCATCATTATTGGTAAGTTTCTGTGTTTGTAAATGAAAATACTTAATTTTATAATTTAATATTGAAGGTTATACTCAATAAAATTTTCAAATTCCGTTTAGGTTTTGAATATATCAAAGGTTGCTTATGAAAAATATTACAATTGAGGATGTTGCAAAGAAGGCAGGAGTTTCAAAAGGAACTGTTTCTGCAGTAATAAATTCTAAAGATAGTGTAAGACCATCTACCAGAGATCATATTTTGCAGATAATGAAAGAACTTAATTTTAGGCCAAAGGGAATTGCTAGAAAACTAAAAAATGGTGGTGTAGATAAAGTAATTGGATTACTAATTAAAGATTTGAGCTACCCATTTTATACAGAAATAGCTGCTGGAGTTAAAGAATATGCGAATAAAAATGATTATTCGGTAGTTATATCAAGTAGTGAAAATATTCATGAATTTGAAGTCAAATTGTCTCACATGTTTACAAGTAAAGATATTAAAGGTACCATTATTGCACCAACAGTTGAAGGAAGCGCAGAAATTGAACATCTTTTTATGTTAAAAATGATAAACTATCCATTTGTATTACTTGAGGATGTTAAAGGTATTCAAGCAAATGTTGTTGCTATAGATAACCTAAAAGCTATTAAAAAAGCAGTAAAATATTTAATTGATGGGGGACATACCAAAATTGTTCATTTTGCAGGACCAGTGCAGTCATCTCATACCCAGGAGAGGATAGAAGGTTTTAGACATGCTTTTAGTGAAAGTACATTGATTTTTAATAAAAATATGATAGTCCCTATCGGCTCAAAACATGATGAAAGTTATAATAAAACAATTGACTATTTTAAGACAACCCCAAAAGCTGATTATCCAACAGCAATTGTATGTTTTAACGATCAACAAGCATTAGGTGTAATGTTAGCATTAAAGGAATTAAAAATAAAAGTTCCTGATGAAATTTCAATAATTGGAAATGATGATATTTTTTATGCTAGAATTTACCCAACTCCATTAACAACAATTAAAGCGCCTCTTCACGAAATTGGAATTAAAGCTGCTGAGATTTTAATTCGTAGTATTGAAGCCAATCAAATTATTCCTGTTGAAAGAGTAATATTCAATACTGAATTTGTTATTAGAGAATCGACCAGGCTGCTAAAATAAGTATATAACAGTAAAATATTTTATAATTAAAAATTATTCTTGCATCTATTTAAATAAATTTGTAACATTGAACCAGTTCAAAAAAGTATTTTATAATTGAAACGTTTCAATTTATATTAAACTGTTTTATTAGCTAATAGGTACATAACTAAAAGGATAGAATTTATGGACAACCCTCAAATAGATACACTTCAAAAAGCTGATGCTGCTTACTATAAAGATTCAAATCTTTCCATCAAAAAGAGAGTTGATGATTTACTAAACAAAATGACTTTGAAAGAAAAAGTTGCTCAAATGCTTTGTGTCTGGAATCAAAAAAAGGATATTAGTTATACCGAAATGGGAAGTTTAGATTTTAGTAAAATGGAAGTATCCTTTGAAAATGGCATGGGACAAGTTGGAAGAATAAGCGATACATGGGGCGGGCTTTCAGCAGTTCAGATGGTGAAACTTACCAATGATATCCAAAAATATTTAGTTGAAGAAACACGACTTGGAATTCCAACAATATTTCATGAAGAATGCTTACATGGTTTAGCGGCAAAAGATGCAACAAGTTACCCGCAGCCAATTGGATTAGCAGCTACATTTAATCCTAGTTTAGTTGAAGAGATTTATACAGCTATAGCGGAAGACGCAAGATCTAGAGGAGCACATCAGGCTTTAACGCCAGTAGTTGATGTTGCAAGAGACCCTAGATGGGGAAGAGTTGAAGAAACTTTTGGAGAAGATCCACATTTAATTGCGCAAATGGGTAAAGCTGCTATAAGGGGCTTTCAAGGGGACGGTGCTTTTAATAATAAAAATAGAGTTATTGCAACTTTAAAACATTTTGCTGCTCATGGTCAACCAGAATCAGGCTCTAACTGTGGTCCTGCAAATATTTCTGAAAGAGTATTGAGAGATGTTTTTCTTGCACCATTTAAAGAAGTTATTGAAGAAACAAAACCACTATCTATAATGGCTTCTTATAACGAAATTGACGGCATTCCTTCACATGCAAATAAATGGTTGTTAAGAAAAGTTTTGCGAGATGAGTGGGGATTTGATGGTTTTATTGTATCAGATTATTATGCTATTACCGAATTAAATAGTAAAGAAGAAACCGTTAGTCACTCTGTTGCTAAAAATAAAATTGATGCTGCTCTTCTAGCAGTTAATGCTGGTATTAACATTGAATTGCCGGAAGTTGATTGCTATCCTAATTTAATAACCTTGGTTGAAAGTGGAGTTATTGAAGAATCAGTAATTAATGAATTAGTTGCTCCAATGTTACATGCTAAATTTCTAATGGGTTTATTTGAAGACCCATATGTTGATCCAGTTTTAATTGACTTCGATTTAAAATTAGAAAGTGATAGAGCTATTGCCTTAAGTGCAGCTCAAGAGACAATTACACTACTTAAAAATGAAGGAAATTTACTTCCACTTAAACTTGAAGATGATAAGACCATTGCTGTTATTGGTCCAAATGCAAATAGAGTTTTGCTTGGCGGATATAGCGGAGAACCCAAATTTTATTCAACAGTATTTGAAGGTATCAAAAATAAAGTTGGAAATAAATATAAAATCTTGCATAGCGAAGGATGCAAAATAACTATCAATGGATCTTGGAATGAAGATCCAGTTACACCTTCTAATCCTGAAGAAGATAAATTACTAATTAAAGAAGCTGTTGAAACTGCACAAAAGTCAGATGTAGTAATTTTAGTTCTTGGTGGAAATGAGCAAACATCTAGAGAAGCTTGGAATAAAGATCATATGGGTGATCGTCCAAATTTAGATTTAGTAGGAATGCAGAATGAATTGGTTAAACAAATTTTAGATACAGGAAAACAAGTTGTGGTTCTGTTATTTAATGGTAGACCAAATTCAATTAATTTTATAAATGAAAATGTTCCATCAATTTTGGAATGTTGGTATTTAGGACAAGAAGCTGGAAACGCAGTTGCAGATGTAATATTTGGCGATGTAAATCCTAGTGGAAAACTACCTATTTCAATTCCAAGATCAGCAGGTCATGTACCATGCCATTACAACCATAAACCATCATCAAGAAGAGGATATTTGTTTGATGATATATCCGCACTTTACTCTTTTGGATATGGTTTAAGCTATACCTCATTTAAATTTAGCAATGTGAAATTGGATAAAGATAAAATTAATTTAAATGAAACATCTATAGTTTCAGTTGATGTTGCTAATATTGGGGAATATGAAGGAGCAGAAGTTGTTCAGATGTATATCCGTGATATAGTCAGTTCTGTTACTCGTCCAGTAAAAGAATTAAAAGGATTTAGTAAAGTATCTTTAAAACCCGGAGAAACAAAAACTATATCATTTGAAATATCGACAAAACAATTAGCATTTACTGATGTGAATATGAATTATACGGTTGAACCAGGTGAGTTTGAAATTATGCTAGGAAATTCTTCTAGAGATAAAGATTTGTATAAGGTTATTTTAGAAGTGCTTAAATAAAAATTCTTTTTAAAGAAATATTATAAAATATAGTACAGGAGTGGTTGGTGTCGCAAATTACTGAAAAATTGAGCCTTAAAGAAAAAATTGGATATAGTCTTGGAGATACTGCTTCAAATATCTACTTCCAAACATTTATAATATTCCTATTAAACTTTTATACAGATGTTTTTGGTATACCTGCCGCAGCTGTGGGAACAATGTTTTTAATTACAAGAATATTTGACGCAGTAAATGATCCTATTATGGGTGCTGTTGCTGATAGAGTAAATACCAAATGGGGAAAATTTAGACCATTTATCTTTTTCTTCGGAATTCCACTTGTGATAATGGGCGTTATTACATTTACTACTCCTGATTTTGATGCTTCTGGAAAACTGATTTATGCATACATTACATACAACCTGCTAATGATAATGTATACAATTGTTAATGTTCCTTATTCATCTTTAATGGCAGTTATAACCCCTAACTCACTTGAAAGGACTGAACTTTCTTCATTTAGATTTGTTGCAGCTTTTGTTGGAGGTTTAATAGTTCAAGGATCTACAATTTACTTAGTAAAATATTTTGGTAAAGGTAATGATGCTGTTGGTTGGCAATGGGCTATGGCATGTTTGGGTGCATTAGCTTTAGTATTTCTTTTTATAACATTTGTAACAACAAAAGAAAGAGTACAGCCACCTAAGGGGCAAAAAGTTGAGATCAAGAAAGATATAAAAGATTTATTCACCAACAAAGCTTGGTTGTTAATTGCGGGAGCCACAGTTTTTCAGTTAATTTTTATTGTTATGCGCAGTTCCTCAATCATTTATTACTTTAAATACTATATACTAGATCAGGAACTAAACTTATTTGGGACAATTATTCCATTGTCATATGAAAATTTTACTTCCACATTTCTACTAAGCGGAACTATTTTTAATATCATAGGTGCCATTTTAACAAAATGGCTATCAAAAAGATTTGATAAAAAGAATACGTATGCAGCGTGCTTATTTATTAGTGCCGTTGGTAGTATAAGTTTCTTTTTCCTTGAGCCACACAATGTAATTCTTATCTACCTAATTAATCTTTTTGTATCTTTTGCATGGGGTCCTGTTTCAGTGCTTCAATGGGCTATGTATACTGATGCTTCAGATTATTCTGAGTGGAAAAATGGACGACGTGCTACAGGACTTTTAATGGCAGCATCATTATTTGCTTTGAAATTAGGTTTAACATTAGGTGGAGCATTAGTTGGATATACTTTAGCCTATTATGGCTTTGTTGCTAATCAAGTACAATCATCAGAATCTGTTAATGGTATTATAATGCTCATGAGTTTTCTTCCAGCTGCATTTGGAATTATTGGTGTGATATTAATGCTGTTCTATCCATTAAATAATAAAATGATGGAACAAATTGAAACCGATTTAACAGAAAGACGAGCTGAGGCAGCTATTAGCGACTAGAAAAGTTGAAATAAAAATTTACGTTATTTTAATATTTAGCAATTAGGAGATTTAATATGATATCAAAAATTTACAAAATTAAAAATAAGCTATTTTCATTTTTAGTACTTTTATTATTTTTTGCTTTTCAATCATTTCTCTTTGCTCAATCTGGTGGTGTTAAAGGGCAAGTTCAGGAAATTGGAAATGGCGATCCATTAATAGGTGCAAATATAGTTGTAAAAGGTACAACATTAGGTTCTTCCTCAGATTTTGATGGTAAATATATAATTAGGAATATTCCTGTTGGAAAACAAACAATCGAAGTTTCTTATATTGGTTACGAACCCGTACAAACTCAAGTGGATATTGTTGCTAATAGAGTAGTAGAATTGAATTTTAATCTTAAAACTCAAACTTTACAAGGTGAAACTGTAACTATTTCCGCTCAATCAAAAGGTCAAATTTCTGCTATCCAACAGCAGCTTTCTTCAGATAAAATTTCTAATATTGTGTCTGAGGAAAGAATTCAGCAACTTCCAGACTTCAATGCCGCATCAGTTCTTAGCCGTTTACCAGGTATATCAACTCAGCAAAGCTCTGGTGAAGATAGCAAGGTTGTTATTCGCGGGTTATCACCAAAGTATAATTCTATTGAAGTTGAAGGAGTTAAACTTTCTGCAACTGGAAGTTCACAAATCGGGCTTTCTTCAAATCCTAATTCTGGTGGTACTGGTGTAAGTAATGACCGTAGTGTTGATCTAACAATGGTATCCCCTTACATGATTAGAATGATATCAGTATACAAGTCACTAACACCTGATATGAATGCTAATTCTATTGGTGGAACTGTTAATATGGAGTTAAGAGAGGCTCCTTCCGATTTTCATTGGAATTTAATGTACCAGCAAGGTTATACTGCAAAAAGTAATACTTTTGGAAACTTCCGTGCAGTTGTTTCTGGTAGTAATCGTTTTTTTAATGATAAACTTGGAGTTTACGCACTTTTTAATGCCGAATCTTATGACAGAAATTCGGATAACATGGATGCGTCCTATAATATTGCTGGTGAAGAAGTAGAAATAGACTCGGTTACAGGTTATCGTCCTGTAAAGGTTAGTAGTGTCACATTTAATAGACATTTAGAAACAAGAAAACGTTATGGTGGTAATTTGATATTGGACTACAATATTCCAAATGGGTCTATTAAGTTCATAAATTTGTTGGCAAGAATAAATTCTGATTACACAGAACACCGCCAAACAATTAACTATGATGCTGGAAGAATGGAATGGCAGCTACGTAAAGGTGAAAATATAACAGATCAGCAAATGCATACGCTTAAATTTGATTATGATCTTGGTTTTATTAATACTGATTTATCGGCAAGCTATACATCTTCAAATAATCTATTAGACAAATCTCCCGTAATAAATTTAAATCAAGTTGACGCATTACAAAGTGGAGTACCAAGAGATAACAAGGTGCCAGAAGACCTTACATATCTTCTAACTAAATATAGGGGAGATAGTTCAGTTGTGCTAAGAAGTGCTGATCTATTTAGTAGTAACTACAAAGAAGAGAAATATACCTATAAAGCAGATTTTGAAATACCATTTAATCTAGGTAATGCAGCAAGTGGATATTTTAAATTTGGTGGCCAAATTTATAATCAAACAAATAGTACTGATCAAGAAACTCCATATGTAGGTTTCAATGGAAGTTCTATTGGTGAAGGACAAGATATTCAATCAGAGTTAATGAGATCAGTTAAAGATAAGTTTGGAATAACTGTAAATGAACTTGGAGATTTAATAGGTACAACATTTCTTAATTCTGATAATGAACTTTTCAATTCATTTTTAAATGACAAATATGGAGAAATGTTTTACGTTTCCAATCCTGATTTGTTAGTTGATATTTTAGATTATATAGTTGGAAATCCTAATTTCGATGCGTCAAATTCACAGGTTAGTACCGGTTCTCAAGGTGGGTGGTATGATGGACCATATCAGCAGTTAACTAATGATTATAAATATAAAGAAGATTATTACGCTGCATATGGAATGTCTAAAATTAATTTTCTTGACTTTATGTTAATTGGTGGTGTGCGATACGAAAAAGTAGAATCTGAGTATTTTGCCTATAATGCAAGAGATATGAGAAATGCGCAAGCGCAGAAAATGTACGACACCACTTCTGTTAATGCAAACGAATTCATACTTCCAATGGTGCAAGTAAAATATTCACCTTTTGATTGGATGGATGTTCGGTATGCTTATACTCAAACACTATCCAGACCTGATTATAGTCAACTAAGTCCTAAGTTTACTATTACTCAAGGTAATTATATCTACTCTGGAAATCCTAATTTGAAACCAGCTAAAGCTTATAATCATGATGTTAATTTTACGTTCCATGCAAACAAGTTAGGACTAATTACAGTTGGCGGTTTTTATAAAACTCTACAGAACTTTGTCTATACTGCTAGCTACCAGCTAGATGCTGCTGAAAAAGCAGGGGTTGACGGAATAGATAATTACACAATTGTCCGTGATGGCGCCAATGTAGTAATACCACAAACAAATGCTACAGTTGTTAAGCCTTATAATAACCCAAATGACGCAACTATAAAGGGCTTAGAACTAGATTTTCAACATAGCTTCTGGTACTTACCTTCACCATTAAACAATATTGTTATTGGGGTTAACTACGCTAATATTACTTCTGAAACTAAATATCCATGGTATGATGTGAAAGTTGTTCTTGACGGACGAACTAAAACGGTTGTTCTTATTGACAGTTCATCTACAGGAAGATTAATTGATCAACCTAATCAAATTTTGAATTTTTATGTCGGATATGACTACGAAGGCTTTTCATCCAGATTATCATTTCTTTTCCAGGATAATTCTGCGAGAGGAAATGGAGGAAGATATCCAGAAAACGATTCCTATACTACAAAATATTTCCGTATTGATTTTGCAGCTCGCCAAAAGCTCCCATATTTTAATAGCGAGTTGTTTCTTGATATAAGTAACATTAATAATGCAAATACAAGTTGGATACAAAGATCAACTGAAGGTTTCAGAGGTATTCAGAACTATGGTTTAACAGCAAATTTTGGAGTTAGAGTAACATATTAACGTAAAAATATAACGCAAGCGATAATTAATTTACAAAATAGAAGGAGTAAAACATGAAACAAGTATCACTATTTCTTTTCATAATGTTTTGTTTGAGCAGTGCATCCTTTGCTCAAAAGGATACCGTATATGTGCAGGGATATTATGGAACTGGAGGAACTTATGGTACTCTCAACGATGCTATTGAGACAGTACTTACTAATGGTAATATTAATAATACAGTTTTTAAGTTAGAACCTTATGAACTATATGTATTAAGTAGAAGTATTTATTTAGATCATGGTCAGAATATTGAAATTGTGGCTCCTAAGGCAGGAAAGGACCAAGAATCCGCCCCACCTCAAATTGTCTGGACTGAGGAAGGAATTGATAGAGCTTACATTATACAAAGCTATGGTGATATAGTTATGAAAAATATTTGGGTTAGATTTGCAGATATTTTGGGTAACCAAGTAAGTGGATCTATTACATTTGAAAATCAAGATGAAGCAAACGATCCTGAACAAGGGTATTTTGACGGATGTCTTTTTGATTATGCTGGAATTGGAGCTGAGGCTTCTGGAGCTATTTGTGTAAAAGCTGATCATTTTGAAGGTAATTTTCAAAACTGCTATTGGAGGAATAATTCTGATATACATTTCCGTTATTATGGACGCGCCATTTCTTTTCCTTTCCAAAGTTCAGGATGGCATTACGATAAACTTCTTTTTGAAAACTGTACTTTTACTAACCTTGGCAGAATAGTTATGCAAGAAGGTAACGAGTATGGTGACAATGTTCACATAAATCATTGTACCTTGCTAAATTCATTAGAATGGGTCTTTCAATCTGCTGGTTGGATAAGAAATGCATCTATTACAAATTCAATATTTGTAAATCCAAGTATGTTAGGATATAGAGCCGTTGATGTGTGTGATGATGATCAAGATTATGATGCTTTCCAATCTGGTTTGTGTAATCCTCCGGGTGGTGGTTTAATTAATGGTATTACTGAAGTTGATTCTTTTGGCTTTTCAGTCGATTTTACTGATTTAGACAGAAAAATATTTATTGGAAATAACTGCTATGTATTTCAGGATTGGATGTTAGATTGGTATTCAACTGCTCCTTGGGCAAAAAGTAAAATACAACAGAGACTTTCTGAAGAGATATACAATCCATCTCCTATGCTAGGTGAAAATGAGATCAATTTTATTGATTCTACAGATGAAAATGGTAATAAGGTTTTCAAAACTATGAACGTTGATTGGGCAACAATATACGATGAGGATCCAGATTTTATTATACCAGCTACAAACTTGGATACAATAAAAATATTCGTAGAATACAAATGGAATAACAATGCGGATATTGACTGGTCCTATTTGCCAAATGCAGGATTATACCAAACATGGCCTTTACCTGAAAATATGGCTTACAATAATGCTAATTTAATTACAGCTGCAATGGGTGGTTTCCCGTTAGGAGATTTGAACTGGTTTCCTGAACAAATGGCAGCATGGGAAGCCCAACAAGACAAAGAATGGGAAAATATCTCTAGTTGGTTAGAAAATGGAACACCTACTAGTATAAAAACCGTAAAAGGTGTTGTTCCAGTAGAATATGAACTTAATCAAAATTATCCTAATCCTTTTAATCCTTCTACTGAAATAAAGTATTCAATACCATTTCAAGGTCATGTATCACTTAAAGTATACAATACTCTTGGTGAGTTAGTATCTACATTATTTAATGGAATTCAAGGAGCTGGAACATACATTTCTACTTTTGATGGAACTGGCTTTTCAAGTGGTGTTTATTTCTACCAATTAGAAGCAAACGGATTTAAAATGACTAAAAAACTATCTCTTTTGAAGTAAGATTGATTTAATTACTTACCCTCTCAAAAGGAGGGTATAGTAAATTTTTTTAGAAAAGTTGCACAATGAATTTAATAAATGAATGAACTAATAATTATTTTTCTAACAAAGCACAAAGGAGTAATATGAAAAAATTATCACAAGCTTTAAGTGTAATTTTTGCTTTCATTTTATTTAGCACTATTACATTACAGGCTCAAACCCTTATCAATCAATGGGGTTTATCAGCAGAATATAATACAAACTGGCCAATATTGAATGATGCTGCAACACCAGCTGGGAATGCATCAATGGGAGGAGCAGTTATATCTGGCTGGAAAGGATTACAAGGCGGTTTCAGTGAAATGAGTATAACCACAGAAAAAGCAGTAACAGTAAAAGGACAAATAGAATTTGTAGGAGCAGATGCAGGCGATGCTTATACCGTATTACGATATGCATTAACATATCAAGACAGCAATTCAACCCTGTTGAATGCATTAACACCCTCGGCTACATGGTCACATAAAGGAAATCATTTTGGTTATGAGTTCACTCCAAGAACTGGAAATGGAACAATGGCTAATGGTGGTGGCGGAGCAGGAACAGTATGGACAGTAAATAATGGAAACTGGGCAAGTACATGGAGTAATGGCGGTGGTCCAATAACTGCTGTAAATCAAGCTCCACGAAATGCGGAAATAGTAGCTGGTAAATATAATTTTGCAATATCAGTAATATCAATTAATGATACTACCAATGAAATAAGTTGGTATATGATAGAAGAAAATAATGGATATTGGTTTGGTGGAACAACTCAAGCTAAAGCTACAACCAAGAAATTTAATAGTCTTATCTTTGGTGTCAATGAAGTTGAATTTACAGCATTTAATGTAATTGGAATGACAGCAGAATTAGGTGCACCAGTTGTAGTACCAGAAGCACCATGGCAATCATACTATATTGATCAATGGGGTTTATCAGCAGAATATAATACACTTTGGCCAATATTGAACGATACTAACACTTTAGTTGGCGATGCTTCAATTGGCGGTGATGTAGTAAGCGGCTGGAAAGGATTACAAGGTGGATTTGGACAAGATGTTAGTATTACTGCAGAAAAAGCAATAATAGTAAAAGGACAAATAGAATTTGTTGGTGCCGATGCGGGCGACGCTTATACTGTATTACGATATGCTTTGACTTATCAAGACAGTAATTCAACACTACAGAATGCGTTGACACCATCTGCTACATGGTCACATAAAGGAAATCATTTTGGTTATGAGTTCAC
>JAHISP010000089.1 GCA_018818165.1 Bacteroidota bacterium
ATTTGTATTCTTTTACGTCTTCAGCAAATTTTACTTCTACAACATCCGAATATTCATAATTTCCGTCAAAATCCATTTGCTTTAAACGGTACTGTAATTCTCCGTCTAAACCTCCGAGGTTTTTAAAAACCTCGGAGGTTTGAGTATCTGTAAATGAATAATCTTTTGGACTATTTGAATTTCCGTGTCCTTCTAAAAAACCAATGGTTTCCCATTCACTTTCGCCTTTCACCTTTTTCCTTTCTACTTCAAAACCGTAGTTGTTTACTTCTGTTGCGGTTTGCCATTTTAATGTAACTGAACTTCCGCTTGCTTTTGCAGTAAATACATTGAGTTCTACAGGAAGTGGGGCAGGTATTCCTTCAAAGTCATCAACTGTAATTACTCCAGCCGGATATCCATCCGCTCCCCATTGGAATCTTGCCCCAACTTTACACGCAACAGCATTTGCCGGAGATGTAAAGTCAGATGTGAGTTTATACCAAATAAAATGAGATGCTGTACTAGTAGAATTATTCGAAATATTTTCTGAAATTATATGTTCAGAAGCATCATACCATTCTACAGCAAGCCACGCATAGCTGCCGCTATTTTCATGATAAAACCATGCAGAAAGCGTGTACAAAGTACTCGGTGATATCCCGGTAATCATCTCGCTCCTCAGATCATTATCTGCAGTAGTGTGATTTTGAATAACGCAGTACAAACTTTTCGTACCTGTGTGAACGTAGGTATCAGAGGGGGAAATAAATAAATAATTATCTCCCGTCCAATGTTCCGTTCCGCTTTCAAAGCCGCTGTTTTGTATTTGGCTATAAGTTGTAATAGAACTTATAAGAAATAAAAAGAATAATATTTTCATATTAACTCGCTAATAATTATAAACCATTTAACCAATTCGTAAAAGTTCTAACGGAGAAGGAGCATCTTCTTTGTAATAGTATGTTTATTACTTTTAATTTCGTAGAAGTATATTCCACTTGCAAATTTACTTGCATCAAAGGTTACTTCATGAATACCGACTTTTTCGTTTCCACGAACCAATGTAGCGATTTCTTCACCGATTGCATTGTACACTTTAAGTGTTACAAATGAGTTTGTTGGTAAATTAAAAGAGATTTTTGTACTTGGATTAAAAGGATTAGGATAGTTTTGTTCTAAACTAAATTCTGTTGGTAATTCAGAATTAATGCTAACTTCCACAACATCAGAATATTTAAATTGTCCGTCAATATCGAGCTGTTTTAATCTGTATTGAATTACACCATCAAAACCTTCGAGGTTTTGGAAAACCTCGAAGGTTTGAGAATCTGTAAATGTATAATCTTTTGGACTGTTTGAATTTCCGTGTCCTTCCACAAATCCAATCGTCTCCCAATTATTACACAGATTAGAAATCTGTGCTACGCAACGTTCTATTTCAAAACCGTAGTTGTTTACTTCTGTGGCCGTTTGCCAATTTAGAACGACTTCGTTTCCATTGTTTATTGCAGTAAAAGAAGTTAGTTCAACAGGTAATTCTCCGCTTGTTATGTTGTATCTATCTGCCAAATATTGCTCAACTGCATTTCTGTCTTCAGTGCTTAAAACCGCATTATATAAAATCACTTCGGCTATATCGCCATTTAAGTAGTAAGATCCGTCACTTCTTATACCAAGCAATAAATTTCCAGAATTTGAAGAGAGAATATTCGACGAAGATGTCCCTCCGTCGATTCCATCAACGCGGACTGCGCCACCAGTTGAACTTGCTCTTGCTGAAAAGACGTGTGTATTTCCATCAGAGTAATTTCCATCGCTTGCTTTATCAAGATAAACTGAAGTTGTTGGAATAAACCTTGCTCCAGCAGCTCCGTTTAAATGATATTCATATTGCTCCAATGAACTACCGGCTATTAAAAACTGAACATCTCCCAAACTCGATTTTGCCACAAAAAACATTTCATAAGCATTGTTTTGTATTCCAAGTGTAGTAGAAGTTGGCAAATTCATTTTAGATGTTGTTCCGTTAAAACGAATTATTGGGTTTCCGTTTATTTGATTATCTACCCACATTGGCTGATTGGCACCGTTTGTTTGAATAGCATCATTATCAAAACCGGAAACATCTCCCCAAGTTGAAACATAATTACTCGAAGATGTTATTTCTAAATCGGCACGCAAGTGCATCTTTAAATTTGCTGTAGGCAATGGCGATAAAAATATTTTTTTACTTTCGCTCTGAGTAGTATTTGACACCAATTTACAATAATAAAAAGTCTCGTTTGTTAGAAAACTTATTTCTTGACTTACATTGGCGTCTTGCCCCGCCAGAATGGTTACTTGTTGAAGCGTGGTGCTTTGGTTCAAATTATCGGGATCGGTTCCGTAAATAAAGTAATAGTTTACTGTTTCGCTCTGTGCGGGGTTGCCCGAAATTGCTCCGTTTGCTGTAAAAGAAGTTGGTGAATTTTGTGTAAGCGATGTTATACCTGGTGTAAGCGGAGGTACTTCAGCCGGAGTTGCCGAAGCAATTTTCAATTTACCGTTTAGTGCATATTCTGCGTATCCAAATGTATTTCCGGTTCTGATAAATGAATATGAATCCGGTTCGTCTTTATCATAAACCGTAATATAAACATCCCAAACTTCATTGCTTAAAGTTATATTTTGAATTTCGTATCCGTTAAGCGTATAAGTGTGTTCAGTACCAGATGCATTTCGGAAAACATAAGTATGTGCAACATCGTCGCGGTTATAGATTTCAAAAGTAGCCGAAGACGGCGTAGATGATAAACTTTGTATATCTAAGTAAAATCCTTCTTCGTAATAATAAACATCAGGACTTACATTTGCAAATTGTACCCCGTCAACCGATATAGTTGGAGCGTAACCACCGGCTTGTTCAACAAAAAATACCGCACTATTTGCCTCGATTGTTATGTTAGTTGCCGAAGGAACTTCTTCTACACTTACATTTACAGCTTGAGTACTACTCGAATTGTATATTTTATAAAGTTGGACATTACTGCTATTAATTCTTCCTAAATTTTTTATGCGTATATAATCTCTGGAGAGTTTTGGTTCTGTAGATAGTCTTGTGGTTGGGAGTATTTGTCTAAATAGAATGTAATCGTATTCGAATGTAATAACTTCATTTTCCGGGACATAAATTTCTGATGTTTGCATAGCATAGACTGTAACTGAATTTACATCTTTATACACAACAGTAACGTCATACGAATTATAATTAATAAGAGTCATTAAGCTATTAGATCCGTTGGAATATTCAGGTTGAATATCTATTTTTCTTGTAGGGTTAACTGCTGTTGCCACAAAATTTTGACTGCAGTAGGTGTCATTTTCGTTTATTACTTTAATGCGGAAATTAATTTTTGTTCGCACAGAAGACAATTGATTATTCGGAATAGTTATATTGGCGCTAATATTTACATCACTGCTTCCGGTAACCGTGCCAGGCGTAGCTGAAACGTTGAACCCATAATTTTCGGTTTCACCATACTCAAAAAAGACATAACAATTGGTGCCGTTGGCATTAACAATTCCGTTGAGTGTCGCCGTAAAAGAACCGGCACCTGTATGTGGGGTAACTGCATTAACATTTGTTGCTTTGCGAGTTTGTAAAGTTGGCGTTTGGGCAATATTTTGTGTTACGGCAAGAAAAGTAAACACAACAAATAAAGCAATTTTTGTTTTCATTATAAACCTAATTTAAATCATCAATTTCTATTAAATAATTCTATTTTCTGGAGAAAATTACCTTCTTTTAAAAATCTTTTCAATAGCATAAAGATGTTATTTTAATCGATGATATTTTCGAAAAATATCCCCTCAAAAAAAAAAAATTAAAACCCAGTGATAATTAAGTTTATTGTTAATTTTATTTCATTAGAATTAATTTCTTTGTTTCCAAATTGTTCTTTATTGATGTACTTGATTTCTAAATTTTTAGGCTTATAAATATAAATTCTCACAAAAAGTAAAAAATACCCAGTCCATAATTAACAAAGCTGGTTGTAGATTTGCTGGAATTTGATACAGTTGTACTTCCATCAGAAGTCAATTCTGATTGCGATATTTCCAATCCATTTCCATCAATTGACAACACAAAATTCAATCCAAGTTTTTCTGAAAACAAATAATTGAATCCTGCCCCTATTTTATAACCAAGCACAGCTTTACTTTGACTCTCACCAATATTGAATTCTTCTCCATTTATTTTAATAGCATTTGCCTCTATTTTTGCAATATGCGTCCCAAGAGAAAGCATTAAATAAGGTTGAAAATCATTTCTTGAAAAATAATAGTAAACATCAAGCATTATTGGGATTATTGAGTATGGAATTTCAACTTCAACTTTTATGTTTTCGCCAGCAAGTTCTGATATTTTTTGGGAATGGTAGTCATTATCTGCATTCCATTTTATATATCCAATACTAGCTCCGATATCCCAACTATCGCTAATTTTGTATGCAAGCCCCAAATTTGCACCGAAACCAGGTTTGTATAAATCACCCAAATCACCCATTGGGGAAGTATAATCTAATCCAGCATTAAGCCTTATATTAGATTGAGCAAATGTTAAAGTTGTAACTAATAATAATGCTAAAGAAATGAGGATGAACTTTTTCATTGTATTTTACCTTTATATTTGGTTAATATTTAATTAAGATTATTTCATCAAAACAAACTTTTTAGATTGATTAAACTCACCACTTTGCAATTTGTATATATAAACTCCACTTGCTAAATTAGAAGCATCAAATTTTACTTTGTAATTACCCACATTTTGTCTTTCATTTACCAAAGTCGCGACTTCTTTTCCGAGCATATCATAAATTTTTAATGTTGTTTGTGGCACAGAATAGTATTCTGTGCTACGAGGTATTGAATAACTTATAATCGTGCTTGGATTAAACGGATTTGGATAATTTTGTTCCAAAACGAACCCTGTTGGAGTTAAATCATCTTCATTTACATCAGTTGTAGTAAAAGTTGAGCTAAAAGCTCCTTTTCCAAAAGTTCCAATTACTACTTTCCCATCTACTGGACGAACATCAATTGTTTCAACAACTGTATTTCCAATTTCTACAGGCGCTTCCAAATTCCATTTTGTATCAGAACCATTTAAAGTTGAAGTAGAATATAACCCAGTTGAAGTTGCAGCAAAATAAACTAATCCATCTGAAATTGGCAGAATTTTTACGTCTCTAATTGAAGGACCGTTTCCAGAACCATCTGAAAATTCCTCCAAGTTTCCGCTAACAGCCACCCATGAGCTACCGCCATTATCTGAATAAAACATACTAACTACGCCATAGTTTGAATATGAAACTAAAATACAATTTTCATCGTTTGGTTTTGTGGCAATTGCGGAAATATTGGCGTTTGGAAAATCACTTGATGAAATATTTTCCAGTGGTGAATTAATATCCGCAGCATTTGTAATTTTGTAAATTTGTCCGCCATTATCACCAACATAAAGTAAATTATTTTTTGCCTTTGTGGTTGCTAATGCGGTAACATTCTGATAATCAACAACACCGTTAAAAACTTCCCAATTAATAGAGGTTGGTTCATCATTTCCATTTGGAATAGCTAATAAATTACTGTTCCGCCAAACTTTATCCCCAGCCGCAAGAAACATAACATTGGGGTTATTAGAATCTAATATATATGGAGTTTTGAAATCAAAATTATCTGCGCCAGCAGGTTTAACCAATGCAACGTTTTCTGATAAATCAATTCTGTATATATCACCCTCTTGGCTTGATACATATAAATGCGTACTTCCATCGGCAATTGCTGTTACCATTCCATCACCGCCACCAGTAACTCTCCAATCAGATTTTGTATTTGGTGTCATATCAAGATATGAACCATTATCTTGCAATCCACCAGAAAGAAATCCATTATTTGCAGTTACATGATCAATAGCTACTGACCAGAATTGGGTAGTGGTATATCCATTATTTAAGTATTCCCAAGCGACTAAATTTGCAGTAATATCGTTTGATTTACTAATTCCTCCATCATGAGCTGAAAACACAACTTTAGGATTGGATGGCAAAAAGAAAAATCCATGTTGATCGGGATGATGATTTTTGTACATATCAATGTTGTTTTCTGTAGCATATCCACCAATCCAATTATCTGAATTAAGTTTTGTCGCAAATCCATCGGTAGTTCTATAAATATTTGTACCACCAATAATTACAAAATTTTCATCGTCTGGTTTTACTTTCAAAATTACATCATAGCCAGTTTGAGTTTGGAAACCAGCGACTGGGTCAATATAATCTGGAAGATTTTGGCTCAAATCTGTCCAAGTGCCAAATTCATTATCATACCGCCAAAGGCTGGAAAAATCACCTTCTTCGCCTTCAATTCCAAAACCTGGAGTTGTGGCAACAACGTACAAAATATTATCATTACTTGGCGCATTTGTTATAACAATTCTTTGAATCGAAGCGGGCCAAAATGAAGGAGTAATATTTGTCCAATCGAATTTATTATCAGAATAATATATTCCACTATTAATACCTGAGCCAAGTGCTGCAAAAACTCTACCACCAGTAGTAACTGAAACGCTTGAAAAATGTGATATTTCACTTAAATCACCAGCTCCTGAAATAGAATATTCCCAAGTTTCACCTCCATCAACTGAGCCATAAACTCCTCCAAGACATGCAGCCCAAATTTCATCTTGCTCCAAATTGCTTTCATTTATATCTAAATTCCAAACAATTTGAAATGGATGAAATGAATATGCGGGTGAATTTGATTGTGTGTTTACAAGCGGAACCCAAGTTTGACCGTTATCGTTAGATTTATAAACTCCATTTCCTAACAAACCACCAAGTCCATTACCATCAGGCCAAATGTTGGCGTAATATTCACCAGTTCCATAATACCAATTATTCGTTTTCCCACTTCTTGTATCTTGCACTATGCTTGTTACATTTTGAATAAATGTTGGGTCAGTTACGCTTGTCCAATCTTCTCCACTATTAGTTGAACGCCATGCACCACCTTCTGCCGCTGCCGCAATTAGTATATTGGGATTATTAATATCAGGAATAATATCTTTTGTGCGTCCACCTTGATTATTTGGACCTTCTGAAACCCAATTTGCGGATTTAATTTTATTGTTTTTATATTGATACGCTTCTTTTTTTATAGGTAATTTCTTGGAAAATGCTAATTCCTTTTTTCTAATATCATCTGGTATTTTATTTGTGATAGGATTTTTCAACCTCTCATACTGCCAATTTATCATATCGGTATATGATTTTGTTGCCTTCATATCTTTAATAATTTTCGATAATTTTGAACTGCTATCAACTTCAAACAAATTTGAAGTGTAACTAACTACAATTAGAACTGCAAAAGCACTAATTATTCCAACTAATTTTTTTGCCTTAATTTTCATTTTTTCCTCTATAACTTTTAATGGTTTAATACGTTTCATAAAAATCAATCGAATAGCTATTCTTGTCCACATTATTTTTTCCAGAATAGCTGGCTAATACTTTAATATTGCCTTTAAATTTATCGTTTTCTTTTAGTCCAGGTAGTTTTCTACTTAAACTGGGTATTAAATCATCTGTCGTTTTTGACAATGTGAAAACAAAATGGACTTTTATGGAATCGTTTAATTGCAATGATGGACTCTGTTTACCGCTTCCAAAAATGGAATCAACTTTTACTAATGCCCAGCAAGGAACTTTGCTGCATGGACTGTTTAAATCCTTTGATAATTTGTCTTTTTCAATTGAAATAATTGTTCCGCTAATAAAAAGTGAGCCTCTTGGAATATTTAATTCACTTTTAATATGCGAATCTTCATCTGGAATAATTCTGTTATTTGAGCACGCAACTGTTAAAAGTATTACAATCAGCGACAAAGTAATTTTTATTTTATTAAATAAATTCATCTTTTTCTCTTTCCAATTAAAAAATATTTATTTTTTACCAAGTTTTTCTTTATTTGCATCAACTACGTCCTCTCGCAATGTTTCTGCCATATAAGTTCCAACATCATCGGCTGCGTCTTCAACCAATTTTTTAATTTGATTAGGATCTAAAGCAGCTAACTGTATTGCGCTAAATACATTTTCGAGCGATTTGTTTTTTGTTGTGTTTCCAGTATTATCTTCTAAAGGAATTGTTTTGGTTTCGGAATTTTCCCAGATCATTTCACCAGTTGTTCTTTTTGTTATTGAAGCTGTTGAGTGCACGTACAACGAAACTGAATTATTGCTCATTAGCAATTTTACCTCTTCCAAAACCACTGAACAGAAATAGTCAGGTTTGTCAGATATTTGTTCTACTGCGGTTACATCTAAATACGAATTTATTGATTCAGATAATTTTTCAGCAATTGAATGTAGCATATCTTTTGTGTCAATAGCTTCTTCAAGTTTGTTTTGTTTATCGGCTTCTATAAATCCAGTTCCAACAGAAGTAAGAATATCGAGCACAACATCTTCATTTTTTTTACTTTTTTTTGTATCTGTGGAACTTCGCTCAATTAAAACACTTTTTGCTGCTGGTTTTACAACTTCTTTAAAGTGCATTGTTGAGCCTTGAACATTGTGTTTTGCCAAATCGTTTGTGTGAGCACATGAAAACAGCATAGAAGAAATAATTAAAACAATTAAAATTTGAATTAGATTTTTCACTTAACTTCTCCTTTGTATATAAATATTAGTAATTAGTTTAGATTGTAATTTTGCCCTGTAATTTATTTTATTCATCTTTGCTTTTCAATAGCATGAAAATGCTATTGTGATTTGAGTTTTGGTGTGATTTATATCTCTCCTTTGTAGGATTTTGAAATAACTTCTGCTTTGCTGTTTACATTTAGTTTGCGATAAATACTTCTGATGTGTTGGCGAACTGTATCAATTGAAATATCCAAACGGTCAGCAACCAATTTGTAACTTAATCCGTCAACCAAAGCAACAACTATTTCTTTCTCGCGAGTTGATAATTCCCTCTGTCCTTCATTATGTTTTGGATTAAAAAATTCAACTATTTTTCTTGCAATATTTGGTGACATTGGCGAACCTCCAGCAAAAATTTGCTCTATTGATTCTTTTATTTTATCCAAAGGTGTGTTTTTTAGCAAATAACCCGATGCGCCGCGTCTTAGCGATTGAAAAACCTTTTCGCTATCATCGTGGACTGTTAGCATAATAATTTCTGTATTGGGTAAATTTTGCTTTATTTTTGGCAAAGCTTCAATTCCAGAGATTCCTGGAAGTCCAATATCCATAATTAATATATCAATTTTTTCAAGTTGCTTACATTTTTCAAAAAAATCTTCGGCAGAAACTACACTTAAAGCCACATTAAAATTCTCTTGGAAATTCAAATATTTTTCAAGCAGTTCTTTAAGTTCTATATCATCTTCGATAAGTGCAATATTTGTCATTATTAATTTATCCTAAAACTTGTAAATGGCTTATTTAAAATAAGTTAGTTTAATTTTACATTTAAGAATATGTAATAAACGCTGGGAAAACAAGAATATATTTGATGAGAAATATCGCATAAAAATGCTATTGCTACCTAATTTTTATTCCAGAAAAAACCACTTTGTAACCATTTTGTATTTCGTTTGAAAATTTTCCGCCAATGCTTTCAACTCGCATTTTCATATTTTTTGTGCCTTGTCCCGAATGCTCATTTTTTGTTACAAAACAGTTGCCATTATCCCAAATTTCCATTGTTAAAAATCCGCTATCCTGCAAAAGTTTAACGTTAACTTCTGTTGCGTTTGAGTGTTTATAAATATTGTTAATTGCTTCTTTAAAAATAAGATACAAATTTTGTCTAATTTCAAAGGCAAGTTTTATATCCAATTTTACAGTTGAATGCTCAAAACTAACTGCAATATTCTTGTTTCTCAAAATGTTGTAGCATTCATCCTTCATTTTGATAATTATATTTTTAAATTCGTCATTTCGTGCATCAATTGACCAAACAATATCACGCATTGTTCCAATTGCTTGATTTGAAAGTTCCGAAATTCGCGAAAGATTTTTTTCGGTGTTGTTTTTATCAATTCCATATTTCACAATATCGGCTTGCATAGAAATTTTGGAAAGAGTTGCGCCAATATCGTCGTGCAAATCGCTTGCAAGTTTTACACGCAATCGCTCAATTTTTAACAACTGATTTATTCTGTATTTGTATAAAAGGTGCATAATTCCACCCAAAAACAGAATTACCAACAAATAAAACCACCAAGTTTCCCAAAATGGAGGCGAAATAATTATGCTAATTTCTGTTCCCTTATTCCAAATTCCTTCGTTGTTTGCGGCTTTTACTTTAAAAATATATTTTCCGCTTGGAATTGAATTGAACGCCACAAATCTGCGAGTTTCAACAAAATTCCAATCTTTATCTAAACCCTCCATTTTGTATGCATATTTGGTTTTTTCAGTCGTAAAATATTCCAAAGAAGCAAACTCGAACGAAAAAGCGTTGTCCAAATACGAAAGTTGAATTTCCTTGCTTTCCGAAATTGGTTTTGTGAGAATTGTTCTTCCGTTTGGAAGTCTTCCAGTTTTTACTGTTTGATTGAATATTTTGAAATCCGTAATCGCAATTGGTGGAATGTTTTCAGTTTCATTAATTTTTGATGGATAAAAAGCGTTAAATCCGTTAATTCCACCAAAAAACAACTCGCCAGACTTGCTTTTAAACGCTGCACCTTGATTAAATTCGTTGTTTTGCAATCCGTATTTTTCGTCAAAATTTCTAAATCTATTTTCCTTTTTAATAAATTTTGAAATTCCATTATTTGTGGAAATCCAAATATTATCCATTTCGTCAAGTAAAATAGAATAAACAACATTATCCGGCAAGCCATCTTTTTTCAAATAATGATGAAATTTGCCAGATTTTCTATCAAATCTGTTCAAACCACCGCCGGCTGTTCCAACCCAAATTTGATTTTCTTTATCCTCATTTATTGATAAAACTGCATTATAACTTAAACTCACTGAATCTTTTGGAATGTGAAAATATTGCTTAAATTCGCGCGTTTTAGGATTAAAAACATTTAACCCAACATCCGTTCCAATCCACAAAAGTCCGTTTTTATCCTCAAAAACAATATTTACTTTGTTATGACTTAAGCTATTTTTGTCATTTGAGTCGTATTTAAAAGCGATTGAATTCTCATTTTTCCTGTCAAATCGCTGCAAACCTTGATCAGTTCCAATCCATAAAAATCCATCTTTGGATGAAATAATTGAATAAATAACTTCGCCATTAATAAGATTTGGCTTTGTGTTTTTGTAAATAGTTAATTTATCCGACTTAATATCATATTTGCAAAATCCACCAACATCTTTTCCAAGCCACAAAATTTCATTTGGCTTATCGGGGTCAGGCAAAAAAGAATAAATTGCCTCAATTTCTAAATAATTTGAGACAGTATTTTGTCGTCTATTAATTTTATTAAGTCCGTTGTAACCGCCAATCCACAAATTTCCAAAACTATCTTCCGAAATTGCTCTAATGCTTTTAACCGAAAGATTATTTTCAGCAATATTTTTACTTGAAAATTTATCAAAATTTTGGAGTTTCGGGAATAATTTATTCAATCCGTAGCCGTAAGTTCCAATCCACAAAATTCCAGTTCTATCCACAAAAAGCGAAGTTATATAATTAAAACTGATGCTAAAATTATTGTTTTCAATATTTGTGTAAAACAAAAGCTCGTTTTGTTTGTTTAGCGAAAAAAGTCCGTGTTGCGAGCTAATCCACAACTTTCCGCTAAAATCCTCAACAATTGCGTGGACAATAAATTCATTAATTTTCTCTGTTTGAACAAACAACGGATTTGCTGGTTTTGCATTTCGGAGTGATATTTGTTTGAATTTATTGCTAAATCGGTCATATTTGCCAAGTCCTTCAAACGTTCCAATCCAAAAATTGCCTTTTGAATCCTCAAACAATGCCGTAATACTTTTAATTTTGGGACTATTTTTGCCATAATCCAAATTTATTTTTTTAATTGAATTTCCAATAGCATCTATTTTTAGTAACTCGCCGGAATAAGTTCCAGCCCAAATTATTCCCTTTTTATCCTTGCACAAAGTTGTAATGTGATTTGCTTGCTCAAAGTTAATTTTGGAAAATTGCTTGGCGGAATAATCATATTTATTCAAACCATGCTCAGTTCCAACCCAAATATTTCCACTATTATCTTGAACAATGCTTGTAACTCTGTTTGTGTTTACAAAATTTCTGTCTGGAATTAAAAAACGAGTAAAAGTTTGAGTTCCTTTATCAAACCGATTTAAGCCCTCATCCGTTCCAACCCAAATGTTTGAAAAACTATCCTCAAAAACGACATTAATGCTGTTGTTGCTTAAACTTGAATTATCACCAGGAATATTTGTGATTGTATTTATATTGTAGCCATCATATTTAACCAAACCCGCACGAGTTCCAAACCACATAAATCCAGTTTTATCTTGAATAATAGACGAAATATTATTTTGCGAATAGAATTCACCAAGCAACAACCTGCGAAACATCGTGGAATTTTCATAACTTCCATTTTGAGAAAACGCCAAAACGGGCAAAAACCAAAATAAAAGTGGGATTATTATATTTTTGAATTGAAAGTAAATTTTGCAGCTCAATTTGTTGAAAAATAACAGAAATAGCTTGCAAAATATAATCATTCCAGTCTTCTTTAAAAATAAAAATCCGTCAGAATTATCTAACGGATTTTTAATTATTTACAAATATGTTTCAGAAAATGGAAAGTTGAGGTAGGCTCTACTTTTGATAATTGTTTGAGGTTGAGTCTTTTTTATTCAAGCTATCAGCTTTTGGCAATTTTTTAACCTCGCGCAGAAAAAAGCCATCAAATGAGGATAGATTTTCATTAGAAGAATTGGCTAAGTGCGCTTCCCCACTACTGAAATTCTGTCTTGCGTTTGTATGAATATCCTCGTCTAAACTAAAAGAACCTTTTGCATCAAAAGGAAATTGTTTTTGTACAGAACTTTTTGAATGAGTCACTAAATTACTTTCTTCATTATTCTTTTCGGTATTTGAACTTTGTTCAACTCCGTTACTCAAAGGTTGATTAACATCCAATTCCGACAATTGATTTTCAATTAATTGCGGTGGACTTTGCCAAGGATTATCACCTAGCTCATCTCCATCGGATAAAACAAAGAAAGCAACAAAAACGGTTGCTGCAAAAGCAATAGCGGGAGTTAGTGACCACGAAAAAAAGCTTTTTTTCTTCTCAGATTTTATTTCGAAATTCTTATTTTGAATCCTTGTCATTAAGTTAAATTCAAAATTGTCTGGGGCTGTAATTTTTGGAATTTCTTTTAATAACTTTTTGAGCTCTGAGAACTCATTATCATCTGTAAATTTTTCTTCATTCATCTCTTTTTTTACTCAATAAATATTTTTTAATAGTTTTTGCAAATGTGCTCTTCCACGATTAATTCTTGATTTAACAGTACCAAGCGATAAATTTGTCATACCAGAAATTTCCTCGTAAGTGAATCCATCAATATCTCTCAAAATTACCAATTCACGATAAATTGGTTTCACTTTTAACAATGCTCTTTGAACCATTTCACTTTTTATACTGTTATCAGCAGCTCTATCTGGAGCAATGAAATTTTTATCTTCAATCTGTAATGTTATATCATCAGGGTCATCATTCGAAATTGATAATACAACTCTTCTTTTCCTTCGCTTCAACTCATTTTTAGCCAAATTTCCAGCAATAGTATAAATCCATGTTGAGAATTTGGCTATTGATTGATATGAATCCTTATTCAAGTAAAACTTAATCATCGTATCTTGAACAATATCGGTAGTAACATCTCTGTCACCTAAAAATCGATAAACAAAGTTCATTAACGGATCTTTAAATCGTTTTACTAGAATTTCATATGCCTCAATAGTATTTTCATCCTGAAATACTTTAATGAGTTCTTCATCTGTTAATGAGTTTAATTTTTTATCCGACGCCATTTATACCAACTGTTAAAATAAATGTTTCCAAAGGTGAGAACTTTTACACCATATTTTTAAATATTAATATTGTTTATATTTTTAGAATAATAATGCTTAAAATACGAAAATATTCATTTTCTATTTTAAGATTTCAGCAATTAAAATTGAAAGATTAGTTTTATTATCAATGCTAGTCGTTTTTAATCTTATATCTGCTTCAAGAAGTGCTTTTGCAGCATTAACAAGACGCTGTTCATTTAGTAGGAAAGTGTTGTTTTTTAAAAAATAATACGAGTTACCAATGGCTTTTATACCTTCACTATTATTACTAATTCCTAAAATTTGAGCAAGGTTTGTTATAAATTTTGTAAGCATAGAAATTATAAAAACCATTTCTATTTGATTACTTAAAAGATTAAATGCATATTCAATTGCTTTTGCTTTGTTTCCAGAGCCGAGTGCGTTTTGTAAATCAAAAATTGAATACTCTTTTGTTGCTTCTGCTAATTTTTGAATTATATCTGGAGTAATTTCTTCATCTGGATTTGAATAGATTGCAATTTTTCTTAGCTGCATTTCCAGAATTGCTTTATTACCACCAACCATTTCAAGAAGTAGTTCGCCAGCAGCTTTTGATAAAATCAATTTTTCTATCTTAGCTTTTTTGAACATCCATTCAGAAAGTTCGGTCAATTTCATTTCACGAGCTTCAAAAATATATTTTTTTGCAAAAAGGGATTTATAAGGTTCCTGATTTAAAGGAGCGCTTTTTGAATATTGAGTTACTAATAAATAAGTAAAATCTGATGGATCTTTTACATAATTAGCAAAACTTTTTTTATCGCTAATTGTTTCAAAATTTTTAACAGTAATTAATTTTTTACCATCACCAAATGGGAACGAGTAGGCAAGGTCAATAAATTGTGACACAGAATTATCTTTTGATAATGAGATGGATTCTTTATCAAAATCAGCTTTTACTAGAGGAGCAATTTTATTTTCGATAGACTTTAAAGCATTATTAATTGTAAAGCTATCTTCACCATATAAAAAATAAATAGGAAGAAGTGAATCGTCTTTTAAAAACTTGGGTATATTATAAATAGATTCAATTTCTGTGGTGCTTTTCAATTAGATTTTTCCTTTAATAACTTACTTCTATTCTAGCGTATTGTATTTAATTGCAGCTAATTTGCAAATTAGCTGCAACCTTTAACTTTATTTTGCTCTTTTTTCTATTGTAATACTTTCCATAGCAATGTCATTAACTGGTTTATCCATTGCACCTGTTTTAGTTTTGCCAATTGCTTCAATAACTTTCATTCCAGAAATTACTTCACCAAATACTGAGTGCTTTCCATCCAACCAAGGAGTTGGTACAAGTGTTATAAAGAATTGACTTCCGTTAGTATTAGGTCCAGCATTTGCCATTGATAACATTCCAGGCTTAGTATGCTTTAGCGATGAATCAAATTCATCTGCAAATTTTCCACCCCAATAACTTTCGCCACCTCTTCCTGTTCCAGTTGGGTCACCACCTTGAATCATGAAATTAGCAATAACTCTATGGAATATTACGCCATTATATTTCCCGTCTGATGCTAAACCAACAAAATTTTCAACCGTTTTTGGAACTTTTGCAGCAAATAATTCTATTTCAAAAGAGCCAACGTTTGTGTTTACTGTAGCTACTAATTTTTCATTTTCTGATACATTCATTAATTCTGTCACTTTTTTATCCTTTTCTTTTGTTAATGTTATGTCCTGATTATTTTTGATATTTTCTCCACTACTACAATTTATCATTAGTAATGAGAGAAATAAAAATGCTAAACGTTTCATGTTTTCCTTTAATTTAATTATTATTACCAATTATGACCTATCATTAAGGTGTTATTAAATTAGCTCCAATTAGAGCAAAAATAAGTATCCCAACTGCAATTCTCCAGTAAACAAAAATGATTGTTGAATTCTTTTTTAAATAAGAAAGTAAAAATGCTATTGTTAGATAACCACTAATTGCAGAAGCAATAGTTGCAGTTAATAAACTAATCATTCCATCAAACTGAAGATATTCTAGCGAGTGATAAAATTCCAATAATCCACTTGCTAAAATTGCAGGAACGCTTAATAGGAATGAAAATCTTGCAGCAGTTTCGCGCTTTAATCCAATAAATAATCCAGCAGTAATTGTAGTTCCAGAGCGCGAAGAACCTGGAATTAAAGCCAAAGATTGTGCAAAGCCAACAATTAGAGCATCTTTCCAAGTAATATCTTTTAAGTCGCGTTTAAATTTGCCAATTTTTTCGGCAAGTGCTAAAATAATTCCAAGTGCAATTAAGCTTGAAGCAATTACATAAAGATTTTTAGTAAGCGCACCTTCAATAATATCCTTAAAACCAAGACCAATAACCGCAACAGGAATTGAACCAAATATAATCATCCAACCCATTTTTGAGCTTGAACTTTGAAGGGTAAATTTTTTGGGTTTAAGTGCATTGTCTTTTACAAATTCAATAAAAATTTCCCATAAATCTTTCCAAAAATAAATTACTATTGCAAACAAAGTTCCAAGTTGAATTACAGCCATAAAGGCAGTCCAATGCTCGGGATTTTTATCCGAAATTAAGTTCATTAATTTTCCAGCAATGGTTAAGTGACCTGTACTGCTAATTGGTAAAAATTCGGTTAAACCTTGTATAATGCCAAGTAGAATTGCTTCTAAAAAAGTCATTTATTATCCTATAATATTTTTAAAAGGAATATGTAATTCCGAGATTAACACTTATGGAAATAGAGTTAATATTTATGTCTTCGTGAAAACTTCCAAATTTATTTGTTGGGCTTCCAGTAAAATCAGTTCGCAAAGAAGTTCCAATGTTTGCATAGAATTTTTCTCCAAGCTTTGTATGACCTTGCGCTTTAAATAAAAAGCCAATACCTATAACATCATAACTTTCTTTAATTGAAATATCTTCGGTTAAATTAATTATTCTCATACCCGTTCCAAAACCCAATTTGAATTTATAGCCATTGCCCGAAATAACATAATATCCTAAAACTGAAGGTTTATGGTGATTATAACTTAAACTATAATTACCTGCATATGACGAAGCGAAATCAAAAAGGGTATAAACATATTCGAAACCAATTTGATATTTTTCCGAAATTGAATAATCTACTTCACCAAAAAATTCCGCAGTTGATAAAAAAGTATTTATACCATCATCAGCACGCATTTCAAGGTACGAATTAAGCGATGGTGCATAAACAAAACTTATTCCCATTCCGGCAGCAATATCAATTTGTGCAAATAACGGTCGCGAAATTATAAGAAATAGTATCGATAACCAAATATTTTTCTTCATTCTGTTTTATCCCCTTTAATTACGCTAAGAAAGTTTTCTTTTTGTAATCCCATTTTTTCTCTTTTATTATTAATGTATCCCATAAATAGAAACATTGATGTTATAAAAACAAATATTGAAACCGTATGCGTTAACAAAACATATGCTGATGCCGCTTCTTCAGTGAAAGCAAAGAGTGATACTAATACTGAAATACCAATAAAATGATAAGTGCCAGTTCCACCAGGAGTTGGGATTATTATTCCAAATGCGCTAATTGTCATTAAAATCCAAGACATAGTATAATTAACCTCAAAATTATTCTGTAGATTTAGCACATAAAATCCCAGCTCAGCAGAAAGTCCATAATTAAGCATAATTAAAATTGAATAGAATATAACCCAAATAAAGTTTGATACACTTTTAATTGTGGAAAATCCATCTATCACCATTTCAAAAACGTATGCAATTTTTGCCGCAATTTTTTTTGAGAATTTACTTACAATTTTAATTATGAGTGAGTAAAATTTTTCTTTGAATTTTACCAAGAAAAACAGAATTAGTATAACAAATATAATTGCTCCAAAACCAAAAATAACAGTTGATTTTAACCATGTAACTTCGGAGTACAAATCACCTTCATATATTAAAACACTTATTAAAACGGAAATGCCAAGTGCTAAAATATCGATAACTCTTTCAACAATTATTGTTCCTAAAACTACTGATCTTGAAATATTTTCCCATTTACCAGCAAAAAAGCCACGATATAACTCACCAAGCCTTGGAATAATGCTATTTAAACCATAGCCAATCATAGTTGCGCCAAAAAGATTAAGCACAGAAGTATTTGGTTTAGTTGAATTGAGCATAATTTTCCAACGTACTGCTCTCAAAAAATGGGATAAGAAAAACACAAAAATAAATAACGCAAACCAACTAATTGATAACTGTGATAAAATTTTAATTACCGTTTGAAAATCGACATCCTTAAATGCAAGATAAAGGAAGAGAATCATTAGTAAAATGGGTAATATAAAGCCAAAATATTTTTGAAATTTATGTTTTTTTTTATTATCTGAGGTCAATTATTTCTATCTCTTTTGATTGATTAAACTGAAATTTTGCATCATCGATTTTTTGATTTATTTCCACTGAGAACAATTGAAAAGTGTACTTCATATTATTGAAGTCAATTATTTCAATAGCATTTAACAGATAGTCTTTACTTATTGTTAAATAAGCTTCCTTGAAACTATAATCTAAATCTTTTGGTACGCCCTTAATTAAATAATTGTTGTTTTCACTTTTCAATAACAACAAATCGCATTTCTGTGGATACGAGAAAATAATTTCATTTAGTGAAAATGTAGTATTGCCATTTTCAAATGGAGAAATTATAACTTTCTTTGAAGCTTTGTCAAAATTCCACACAGATTTTCCGTCTGAAATAATATTACGATTTGGTAAAACAATTGAAAAGCTATTTTCTTTTTTGAAGTAAAATTCACCTTCAAATTTAATTGATTGATTGCTCTGAGTGGAGAAAATAGTTTGAGTAAACTCTGCTTTCAAGGTTTGAGTTTTAGTAAACTTATCCTGCAAATTTTTGATTACTTCATCAGCATTTTGCGCATAAATACAAAATGGAATTGCAATAATAAAAAGTAGTTTTAAAATCATTTAGATTGACCTAATTATTGTTTGAAGTTGTTCCTCGCTTTCGCAAATTACTTCGCGAGCTTTACTTCCATCCGGAGGACCAACAATACCAGCTTGTTCAAGTTGATCCATAACTCTCGCGGCTCGCGAATAACCAAGTTTCAATTTTCTCTGAAGTAACGAAACCGAACCTTGTTGATGTCTAATAATAACTTGCGCTGCTTCTTCAAACATTGGGTCAAGATCGGATAAGAAATTAGCATCAGGATCATTCCTCTTTTCCATAAGGGACGGTAGGAAGTATCGTTTTTTATATCCATCTTGAATATAAATTGCATTTGTAACTTTTTCAACTTCTTCGGTTGAAATAAATGCATTTTGAATTCGAATTGGTTTTGGCATTCCTCCAGGAAGGAATAACATATCGCCTCTTCCAAGTAATTGTTCAGCTCCATTCATATCAAGAATTGTGCGCGAATCAACTTTTGTAGCCACTTGATATGCAATTCTTGCAGGAAAATTTGCTTTTATTACACCAGTAATTACATTTACAGAAGGACGTTGAGTAGCAACTACAAGATGAATTCCTACCGCTCTTGCAAGTTGCGCAATTCGAGCAATTGGTTCTTCAACCTCTTTTCCAGAAGTAATCATTAAATCGGCTAATTCGTCAATAACCACAACAATATAAGGTAATTTATAATGTTTAATTTTATCCGTATCAGTTGGGCGGGTTTTAGGGTTATTTACTTTTGCATTATAATCAATAATATTTCTAACACCAGCTTTGGCAAGTTTGTCGTATCTTTTTTCCATTTCAAATTCAACTGATTTAAGAGCTAACAAGGCATTTGCAGGCATTGTAATAATTTCTTCATCTAAATCAGGTGAAATTGCAAGAAAGTGTTTATTCAATTTTCCATAAAACGAAAGTTCTATTTTCTTTGGGTCAACAATTACAAACTTTACATCCGATGGGTGTTTTGCATATAATAAGCTAGTAATCAGCATATTTATTCCAACACTTTTTCCCGAGCCAGTAGCTCCAGCAACTAATAAATGTGGCATTAATGCTAAATCTGTAATATAAATATCACCAATAATTGTTTTACCTAATGCAATTGGTAACGCAGCTTTTGAATTTTTTAATCCAGCAAGTACAGAACGAGCTCTTACGATTGTTGATTTTTCGTTTGGAATTTCAACACCAATGGCACTTTTGCCTGGAATTGGAGCAATTATTCTAATTCCACGAGCAGCAAGGGCTAAAGCAATATCGTTTTCAAGACTTACAATACGACTAATTTTCACTCCAGCGGCTGGCACTATTTCATATTGCGTAACAACTGGACCTGGAGTAACAGAAATGTCTTCTATTTTTATATCAAAAAGTAAAAGTTTTTCTTTTAGTAATTCTGCATTATGCTTTAATTCTGCTTCAGAAACTTTGTTATCCTCATCAAGAACCATATCTAAAAGACTTAAACTTGGAGGAATAAATTTAATCTTTTCTTCCCAAGGTTCAGGTAAATCTTCTTCATCTTTTGGACTTAATATGTCATTTTTTTTAATTATAATTTCTTTGCTTATTTGCGGTTCCAAAGGTTCCAAGGAAGGATCGTGCTTTTCAGGTTCTTCATTTATTGATTTGTGTACTATTCTAATTTTTGTTTCATCAAGTTGAATTTCATCAGGAATAGTTTGAATTGTTTCTTCAAGTTTGTTTTTATCTCGCTTAAATAAAGAAGACTTTGACTTTTGCTCATCTTTATTCATTTGAATTATCTTTTTAAGATTACTATCATCTTTATCACCCTTAATAGTAATCTTCGTTTCACCATCATCTTCTAGTGCGTCATTTATGTTTCCTTTTATAAACTCAAAAATACTTTCAAGTTTAATATCAAACGCAATAATTATTGAAATAGCAAGAATTGAAATTAGTACAATTACGCTTCCTAATCCGCCAAGTAAACGTCCTATAGCACCACCAAAAAAATCACCAACATTGCCTGATAACTCAATAAAATTGGAAAGAAGATGTAATTCAACTCTAAGCATTCCAAAAAGAGAAGAAAGAATTATGGCAAAAGCGAGTAGGAAATTTGACAGATGTAATGAAAATTTATAATTATCCTCTTTTATAATTGCTAATCCCCAGATAAACATTAAAATAGGGAAAACAATTGAAAAGTATCCAATTGTATAATTAATAAAAAAGTTGGAAATGTAAGCGCCTAAAATTCCAAGCCAATTGTGAACGCTTGAGGCACGTATAACAAATTCTGGATCGGAAGAAAATATTTTGAATAAATCCGAAAACCCAAAATAAAGATTAGCAACATCATATCTTGAATATGAAAGGATGCTTAAAAGCGATAAAAGCGCAACTATTATAAATCCAACACCAAGTAATTTTTTTTTGTTTTCTTTTGAAACAGCAATAGTATTATTACTTTTAGATGTCTTTTTTTTTACTGCCATAGAATAAAACCTAACTATTTGCTATCACTTTCATTTATTTCATCTTTAATTAATTTTATTTCACCACCGGAGAAATAAGGAATTAAAGGAATATTATTAATAGTAGAACAAAATTCAATATCATGATCCATACCATTTGCTTTTAATATTTGTCCATGCTCACAATTTTCCATCATTAATTTAATATCAGAACCATATTTTTCGTTCAATATTAAACTAGCGTTTGTCGCATCGGTTACTTTAATATCAGATGTTTTTTCCATCATTAATTTAACCAAAGCTCCAGCACAAATTGTATCTTCAAGACAAAATATTCCACTAGCACCAGATGAAATAATTTCAACATCGTTACCTAATTTAACTAAATGTTCTGCTATTTTTGATAAATTATTAAAACTTGCAATAAATACTTTATCAGAATATTTTGCTTTAACTATTGCTTTTGATCCGTTTGTAGTAAATAGAATTATGGATTTACCACTAACACTTTCCTCTGTATATTCAGATGGAGAATTACCTAAATCGAATCCTTCAATCATTTGAGTATTTCTTTCACCACATAGTAAAGTTTGTCCACCATGTGAATTAACAGATATTTTCATTGCAAAATCTATTGAGCCCACGGGAATTACCTCTTTTGCGCCAGCATCTAGTGCTTTTAAGATAACAGATGTTGCTCTTAAAACATCAATAACCACTGTTGTTTTACCAGTAAAATAAAGGTCATCAACATTATTGGGTGATAATATTACATTTACTTTCATTTATTTTTTGATACTCATTAAATAAATGAAACTATACCATTAATTGGTACAGTTTCATTTCAAATTGTTAAAACCTTAATTCTTACTTATCTACTTATAAAAGGAAGTGCAACAGTTTTTCCTGCCAACACTTTATTTCTAATTTGGATATTAACGTCAGAATCAAGATTGCTAAATTTATTTTCAACATAACCCATAGCAATTGGTTTTTCTAAAATAGGACTCATAGTGCCACTAGTAACTTGACCAATTAAATTACCATTGTTAAATATTTGATATCCATGACGAGGTATTATTTTCCCTTCGGCAGAAATGGCTACTAATTTTCGTTTAACACCATTTGTTTTTATTGCCAATATTGCTTCTCTTCCTATAAAATCACCTTTGTTAACTTTTGTAATCCAATCAAGACCAGCTTCAATTGGATTTGTAGTTTCATCAATATCATTTCCATAAAGACAAAATCCCATTTCAAGACGTAACGTATCTCTTGCTCCAAGACCTATAGGTTGAATTTTATATTTAGCACCTGCTTCAAAAATTGCATCCCATATTTTAAGGGCTTCTTCTTCAGAACCTTTAAAATATATTTCATAACCAAGTTCACCGGTATAACCAGTGCGCGAAACAATTACTTTTGTATTACCACAGTTAGAAATATTAAAATGGTAATACTCCAAATCTAACGCATGGTTACAAATTTTTTGTAATGTTTTTTTAGATTTAGGACCTTGCACAGCTATTAGAGAATACTCGTCACTTTCATTAATAATTTCGGCACCAAATTTATTATTCTTATGCATCCATTCAAGATCTTTTTCTATATTTGATGCATTAATAACAAGCATATACTCATTTTCATCAATCATATATAATAATAAATCATCAACTATACCGCCATCTTCGTAGCACATTGCAGTATATTGAACTCTACCAATACTAAGTTTTGCTGCATCATTAACAGTTATATACTGCACAAAATCGAAAGCATTTTCACCCTTAATTAAAACTTCACCCATGTGGGAAATATCAAATATACCAACTGAGTTTCGAACAGCTTTGTGTTCATCAATAATTGAAGAATATTGGACTGGCATTTGGTAGCCCGCAAACTCAACTAGCTTTGCTCCAAGCTCAACATGTTTACTATAAAAATTTGTTTTTTTCATATCTCTTTATTTTTTATTTGTTAGAATCAGCTAAAAACTTTTCAAAACCTAAATCGGTTAAAGGGTGTCTAAATAATTGTTCAATTACATTAAAAGGAACTGTTACAACTATATTTTCGTGAATTGATGCTAATTCTTGTCCTTCTTTAACCATTCCTTCATAATCAAGTGCAAGAACTTCACCACTAATTGGTCCGTTTACAATTTTAGCTATTTCAGCTAAAATTTCGTCTCTGCTGCCAATTTCTCTAGCAATTAGAGACGGATTAGTTGTAACCCCATCTAAAATTCCCATTTCTCCAGCTTCCCTAATCTGTTTAAGATTTGCTGTGTCAATAAAAATTTTCATCAATTCCTCATATTTTATAAATACTAAACATAAAGTTAATAAATATTACAAATAATCATTGGTGATTTCTTTTTCCGTTTTAGAATTAATAAACCGAAATGATTGTGGATTTACATCATTTTTTTCTTCTAGTTTTATTCTTATGAAATATTTTAGTTGTAACTTCTTCATTGTTGAGAAAGTTCCAATTCGTAATTTAAGCCCTAAGGAATTATGGACAATTAGTCTTAGAGATTGTTTATTGCCTTCATTTTTATAGCGCTTTAACCACTGATCAATTTCATTAATAATATTTGATTTTTTCTGCATCAAACCAGTTCCATCGCAACAATGACATAGTTCGTGAGTTGATTGCATTATATTTTCACGAATTCTTTGACGAGTAATTTGCATAATTCCAAAATCAGTCATTGGCAACATTGCAATTTTTGCTCTATCTCTTTTGAACTCTTTTCGCAGTTCGTCAAAAATTTTCTTTCTGTTTTTGTCTTCTTCGAGATCAATAAAATCGATTACAAGAAGTCCACCAATATCTCTTAACCTCAATTGACGTGCTATTTCACGAGCAGCTTCCAAATCCGTTTTTAGTGAATTTTGTTCTTGCTCCTTTTTGGCAGCATATCTTCCACTGTTAACATCAACAACTGTCATAGCTTCGGTATGCTCAATAAAAAGATAACCTCCGCTAGGTAAAGGAACTTTTCGGTTCATCATTCCTTTAATTTGTTCTTCAATTTTAAACTCTTCAAATATTGGAATAGAACTTTTATAAAGGTTAACTTTATCAACTATTTCTGGTTGATGTGTATTTACATAACTTCTTATTTCTTTATATAATTTTCTTGAATCTATAAAAATATTTGAAACATCAGCAGTAAACAAATCTCTAATTACACTTATGGTTGTGCTTAAATCTTTATAAACTAAATATGGAGGTGAGTTCTTTTTAACTTCATCCTGCACCTGCAGCCAAGTTTTACTTAAATAATTTAAATCGACACTAAGTGTTTCTTCGGATTGGTCCTTAGAAGCAGTTCTAATAATCAGTCCACAATTTGACGGGATTATTTCACGTGCTAATCTTTTTAGCCGTTTCTTTTCTTTGAAATCAATAATTTTCTTAGAAATTCCAATTTTATCCTCATAAGGAATTAAAACGCAAAATCTACCAGGTATTGAAATTGATGTTGAAACACGAACCCCTTTACCTTTTACAGGTTCCTTTATAATTTGGACTAATATTTCCTGTCCCTTTTTTAGTCTTGGAATTCTATTATTTATTTCTGAATTGTTATCTACTTCACTATTTTGCGTTTCAGATTTAATTTTATTTGCTTCAACTTCTTCTTCTGTTTCGGCTACATAATCATCATCAACAAAATTAAGATTATCTTTAACAGTGTCTCCAATGTCAGAAAAATGAAGAAACGCATCATGCTTCAAACCAATATCAATAAAAACAGCTCTTATTCCAGGAAGAACGCGAGCCACTTTACCCAGATAAATATTTCCAACCATCCTATCTTTTTCAGGATGTTCTACAAAAAAATCTACCAACTTCCTATCTTCAGCAATAGCAATTCTATTCTGAGATTCGGTTTCACTAATAATAATTTCTTTTAACATTTACCAATCTCTATCTAACGGATTACCGTAAATTATTCATCTAACCAAAAGAGAACCCGTTCTTTAAACTTTTGGTCAATTAATTCACGATCATCTTTAGGATAAAATTTTTGCTTTAAGTTTTCAGCATGTTCGTGAATTACTTTTATTTCTTCCTCTATATTTTTAGCTCGCATAATTTTAGATGCAAATTCCATTACTCCATCCAAATTCTTAAAGTACCAAACAATATTCTTTCTTGCTTTAATGGTAGCAATTGTTTCAGAATACTCGCGTGCTAATAAGTTGCTGTGCTTTATTGCAGCTTCAGCTATTTCATCTATTCCAGGTTCACCAGAATCTACACCTGTTTCAACTAATTTATTATATCTATTAAAGATAAACGGATTTCCGAGTGCACCACGTGCAATCATGGCAGAATCAATGCCAGTCTCGAGAATCATTCTTTTAATATCTTGTGGTGAAAAGAGTGAACCATTACCAACAACAGGTATATTCACTGTTTCTTTAACTTTTCTTAACCACTCCCAATCAGGGTCTTCTTTATATTTTTTGGTTTTTGTTCTTGTATGAACAATTATAAATGAAGCACCACTTTCTTGAGCAATTTTTGATGTTTCCAGTATATTTATTTTACCATCGCTGGTACCTAAGCGTAATTTTACAGAGATAGCAACATCACCGGCAACTTTAACCATTGATTCAATAAGTTTTCCCATATATATTGGGTCATCAAGCAATTGAGCACCAAGATTATGCTTAGTAACTTTATCTACTGGACATCCACAATTTATATCAATTACATCTGGTTTGTAATTTTTTAACTCTTGAACCGCACCAGCTAAATAATCTGGGCTGTTGCCTAATAATTGAACTCCAATTGGTTTTTCATCTCGTCCAAAAGAAAATATTCGCAACGCATGAAATTCATTTTCAACTATACCTTTTGCGCTTACCATTGGAGTAAAGGTTAAACCAGCACCATACTCTTTTGAAATTTTTCTAAAGGGAGCATCTGATACATCAGCCATTGGAGCAACAATTAACTTATTGCCTAAATCGAAATTTTTTAGTTTCATCTGCTTATAATTTCTTACTTTGATCAGATTTAACTTGAACAACCAGATTTATGATGTCAAAGAATTTCGTTTGTTTAGCTTTTTTCAATTTTTCCCTTTCAAAACTTATTAAATAAAAAAAACCGGATATAAAATATATCCGGTCTAATTAATTTAAGCTTCTTTGTTATCAGAATTATTATCCTTTTTCTCAGCAGCTTTTTGATCTTCTAACAAAGCTTTTCTGGATAAAGAGAATTTTCCATTTTCCATTTTTAACAATTTAACAGCTATACTATCACCTTCTTTAAGAACGTCTGATACTTTATTAACACGTTCTAAAGCAATTTGAGAAATATGAAGCAATCCTTGAGTTCCTGGAACAAATTCAACGAAAGCACCAAAATCAGTAATTTTAATTACTTTACCAATGTATTCCATTCCAATTTCTGGATCTGTTACAATTCCTTTAATATACTCTTTTGCTCTACGTGCATCATCAATATTAACACCAGCAATTGCAACTTTTCCATCTTCTTCAATATTTATTTCAACATTAAAATCGCGTTGAATTCCTTGAATAATTTTTCCGCCTTGTCCAATAACTGCACCAATTTTTTCTGGATTAATTTGAATAAAGATTAGTGAAGGTGCGTATTGAGAAATAGATTCCCTTGCAGTTGCAAGTGTTTCATTCATTTTTCCTAAAATATGCATTCTTCCTTCTTTTGCTTGAGTAAGCGCTTTTTCCATAATTTCAAAAGATATTCCTTGAATTTTAATATCCATTTGGATAGCTGTAATTCCGTTTGAAGAACCAGCAACTTTAAAATCCATGTCGCCAAGATGATCTTCGTTTCCAAGAATATCTGAAAGAACAGCAAAGCTATCACCTTCTTTTACCAATCCCATTGCAATTCCAGAAATAGCACATTTCACTGGTACACCAGCATCCATCATTGCTAACGAACCAGCACAAACGGTTGCCATTGAAGATGAACCATTAGATTCAAGAATATCAGAATTTATACGAATTGTGTATGGAAAATTTTCTTTTGACGGAACTACAAATTTTAAAGCTCTTTCAGCCAAATTTCCGTGTCCAATTTCTCTTCTACCCTGTCCGCCATAACGACCTGTTTCGCCAACGCTAAATGGTGGAAAGTTATAGTGAAGATAAAATGATTTTTTATTTTCTGCACCTAAACCATCAACAATTTGTTCATCTTTAGCAGTACCAAGAGTAACTGTTGTTAAAGATTGAGTTTCACCTCTAGTAAACAAAGCAGAAGCGTGAGTTCGTGGAATAATTCCAACTTCGGATGTAATTTGTCTAATATCTGTAAGATTTCTACCATCAAGACGCACACCTTCTTCTAATATTCTTTTACGCATCAAATCTTTTTCGATATCGTGTAAAATATTTTTAATGTCTGTTTCATCTTCTGGATATTTTTCTGCTAATGCTTCGAGAACTTCAGCATTTATCTCATCATTTTTTGCATAACGAACTTCTTTAGTTAAAACAGAATAAACAACTTCTTTGTATTTATCATGAGCCAAAGAGTTAACTTCATTAACAAGCTCTTGATTAATTGATTTAGTTTCAACTACCATTTTTGGAAGTCCGCAAGCTGCAACCAATTCTTTTTGAAGATCAATTATTTTAACAATTTCAACATGAGCAAATTTAAGCGCATTTAAAATATCATCTTCACTTGCTTCAAGTGATTCACCTTCAACCATCATAATTGAAGTTTCAGTTCCAGCAATGGTTAACTCCAAATCACTTTCTTTAATTTGACTTACTGTTGGGTTAACAATAAATTCACCATTAATTCTTCCAACTCTTACTTCGCCAATTGGCTCAAGAAATGGAATATCTGAAATTGCTAACGCAGCAGAAGCTCCAATAGCAGCTATTACGTCAGGGTCATTTTCACCATCAAATGAATAAACAAATGCAGCAATTTGTGTGTCGTTGTTATATTCACTTGGGAAAAGTGGTCTAATTGGTCTATCAATTAAACGTCCACTTAAAATTTCTTTTTCAGTAGGACGACCTTCACGTTTAATAAATCCACCTGGAAATTTACCAGCAGCAAAATATCTTTCTTTATATTCAACTGACAAAGGAAAATAATCCAATGTAGTGTTTGACTTTTTTGAAGCTACTGCGGTTACTAAAACCATAGTGTCGCCGTAACTTACCATAACAGCCCCATTAGACTGTTTTGCAAAGCGTCCAGTTTCTATGGATAATTTCTTTCCGCCTATTTCAACTTCTTTTGTTATAATCATTATTTAAACCTTATTTTCTTAATTTCAATTCTTTAATTATGCTTCTATAGCGTTCGATGTCTTGACGAGCAACATAGTTTAGCAATCTTCTTCTTTTACCAACCATCATTAATAAACCTCTTCTTGAATGGTGGTCTTTTTTGTGCTCAGAAAAATGAGCAGTAAGCTTGTTTATACGTGCTGTTAAAAGGGCAACTTGTACTTCAGCTTTACCACTGTCTTTTTCATTATCGCCAAATTTGCTAATAATTTCTTGTTTTTCTTCTTTCGTTAAATTCATTTTGAATTTCTCCTATTATTAATTCGATGTAACTTCAGAACCTTTCCGAAGTTAATTAGTTAATTATCTTTCCAACAAATTGGATTGCTTGTTTTTTATCTTTACCAATCTGATAGATCAATTCTTCTGTGTTATTAAATTTTTTCTCATCTCTAATTCTCTTCAATAATTCTATCCTAATTGTCCGTCCATATATATTTTTATTAAACTCAAAAAGATGTGCTTCAATAACCACGCTTAAAGTATCTGCAAATGTTGGACGTAAGCCAACATTCATAACACCATAAATAATTTCATCTTCTACAAGCGCTTTAACAATATACACGCCATTTTTAGGAATTAATTTGTTTTTATCTTCAACTTCAATATTTGCAGTAGGAAAACCAAGAATTTTTCCTCTTGAAACACCTTTTACTACTGTTCCACGAAAACAATAATTTCTTCCAAGCAATCTATTTGCTTTTTGAATATCACCATCAAAAAGTGCATTTCTAATTACAGTACTACTTATAATATCTTTTTCACTTTTTACAGCGTCTAAACATTCAACTGAAAAATTACATTTTTTGCCAAGCTCAATTAATTCGTTATCATCACCATTTCTATTTTTTCCAAATCTATGGTCATGACCAATTATTATATGCTGAACTCCAATTTTTTTGCAAATAATATTTGTAATAAATTCTTCCGAAGTTTGCTCAGCAAATTCCATAGAAAATTTTATTACCAATAAATTATCTAAATCCAGTTTTGATAAAAGCTCTGTTTTTTCATCTAAAGTTGTTAATAATTTAATTTTAAAATCAGAAACAACAGTTCTTGGATGTGGTTCAAAAGTAATAACCACATTTCTTAAATTATTTTGCGATGAATATTTTTTTAACCTTTCGAAAATAACTTTATGACCTTGATGAATACCATCAAAGGTACCAATAGTTAAAACGGTTTTTTCATCTCTACTAATTTCATCAATTGATTTATAGACATTCATTACAATCAACTTTTTAAACTTCATTCAATGTTCTAAATTCATCAACAGAAAGAGAATCATTTACATTAAACTCTCCTATTGCTTCTCTTCTAAGCGATTTAAGATATCCTCCACAATTGAGTTTTTCTCCAAAATCGTTTGCAATAACTCTAATGTATGTTCCTTTAGAACATCTAATTCTAAAATCTATTTCGGGCAGTTCAATTCTTGTAATTTCAAAATCATAAATTGTAACTTCTCTTGGTTGCCTTTCTACCTCTACTCCTTTACGAGCCAATTTATAAAGTCTTTTACCGTTCTGCTTTAACGCAGAATACATTGGAGGTATTTGTTGAATTTTTCCAAGAAATAGTTTTCTAGTTTCTTCAACCATCTCCTCAGTAACAAAGGAATAATCTCTTTCTTCAATAAACTCAGTTTCGGCATCCATTGAAGGAGTATTTTTACCAAGTTTTATTGTTCCAGAATATGTTTTATCTAAATCCTGATACTTGTAAATCTCTTTAGTTTGTTTACCAACACATACAATAAGAAGACCGGTGGCTGCAGGATCTAAAGTACCTGCATGACCAACTTTTTTAACATTTACAATTTTTCTAACACGATAAACAATGTTAAAAGAGCTTTTACCTTTCTCTTTATCAATTAAAACAACCTCTCCCGAGGCATAATCAATATTTTTAAGATCAATCGATTTCTTTGTTATCATCTTCGTGAATTTTTTTGAAAAGACTTTCCATCTTTTCAACATAATCAAGTGTGTCATCGAGATAAAAATCTATATCAGGCATTTTTCGTAAGTGATTCATCCTGCTTGATAATTGTCCTTTTATATAACCTTTTATACTATTTAATTTTTCAATTTTAGCGTCGCGCCCTTCTTTCTCAAAAATTGAAATATAAATTTTAGCATTTTTTGCATCTGGAGTAACTTTTACGGATGTTATAGTAAGCATTCCTAGTGCAGGATCTTGAATTTTATAAAGAAGAATTAAACTTAATTCCTCTTTCATAAACTCAGCTATTTTCTGTAATCTTGTGGACAATTTTTAACTCAACTTCTGTTTTGTTTCAACAAATTGATATGCTTCAATAATATCGTTTACTTTAATATCATTAAAGTTAGAAATATTTAAACCGCATTCATAACCAGCAACAACTTCTTTAACATCGTCTTTAAAACGCTTAAGTGTTGCAAGATTACCTTCATAAATAACAATTCCATTTCTGAATAATCTAATTTTATCTGAGCGCGTAATTTTACCTTCTGTAACATAGCAGCCAGCAACAGTGCCTATTTTGGGAACTTTAAAAGTATCACGAATTTCAACAGTTGCAACAAATTTTTCTGAAACTATTGGTGATAAAAGTCCTTCAAGTGCTGATTTAACTTCGTTAATAGCATCATAAATAACATTATACAATCTAATATCTACATTTTCAGTTTCTGCCAATTTACGCGCATTATTATTAGCTCTAACATGAAAACCAATAATAATTGCATGGGATGCGGCTGCTAAAAGAACATCACCTTCTGTAATTCCACCAACAGCTTTGTGAATTACATTAACAGCAACTTCGCCATTTGATAGTTTCATTAAAGAATCTGCAAGAGCTTCAACCGATCCATCCACATCACCTTTTACAATAATTGGAAGATCTTTAACAGCACCTTGACTAATCTGCTGTGCAATTTGGTCTAAAGTAATATGACGCACTTGTCTATGATCTTGTTCACGTTTTAATTGTTGTCTCTTAAGAGATATTTCTCTAGCTTCACGTTCAGACTCAACAACTGCAAACACATCGCCAGCTTGAGGTGCACCTTCAAAACCTAGGATTAATACTGGAGTTGCAGGAAGAACTTCTTTAATTTTATTATTCCTTTCATCAAACATAGCACGAACACGTCCTTGGAAATTACCAGCAACAAAAGGATCACCAATTTTAAGAGTACCTTTGTCAATTAAAACAGTAGCAGTTATTCCACGTCCAGGTTCCATTTGTGATTCTACAACACTGCCACGCGCTATTCTATCTGGATTAGCTCTAAGCTCTAGCAAATCTGCTTCCAATAATATTTTCTCTAATAATAAATCTACATTTAACCCAGTCTTAGCAGAAATTTCAACGGCTTGATACTTTCCACCCCATTCCTCAACTAATATTTTTCTATCAGCAAGTTGTTGTTTAATTCTTTCAATATTTGAATTTGGTTTGTCAACTTTATTTATTGCAATAATAATAGGAACACTAGCAGCTTGAGCGTGATTTATAGCTTCAACCGTTTGAGGCATTACTGCATCATCAGCAGCAACAATAATAACTACAATATCCGTAACCCTTGCTCCACGAGCTCGCATAGCTGTAAAGGCTTCGTGACCAGGAGTATCAAGAAACGTGATTTTTTTTCCATCTTGAACTTCAACTTGATAAGCACCAATATGCTGAGTAATTCCGCCAGATTCACCAGCAACAACATTTTCGCGTCTAATATAATCAAGTAATGATGTTTTACCGTGATCTACGTGCCCCATTATAGTAACAACTGGTGGACGAGGTAGAAGAGTTGATTCTTCATCATCTTTATCAGCAAGTGAATCTGCAACATACTCATCTTCAAATTCAACTTCGAAACCGAACTCATCTGTTAATAAAGTTATTGTTTCAGCATCAAGTCTTTGATTTATTGATACCATTAAACCAAGACCCATACATTTAGAAATAACATCGCTTACAGAAACATTCATCAAATTAGCAAGTTCATTTACTGCAATATATTCTGTTACTTTAATTTTACTTTCATCTAATTCTTGTTGTTCAATTATTTTTTCTTGTTCTTCAATTTGTTCTTTTTTACGACGTTTCTTCGCACTAGCTCTATCCGCAGTAGTCGTATCATCCATGCTAATCATAGTTCTTTTTATAGCTGCATCAACTTCACGTTTATCAACTTCAGCTTTTTTAACTCTTTTAAACTTTTTAGATTGAACAGTCTCTTCAACATCAGCAGCTTTCTTTTTACGTCTAAATTTTTTCTTTTTATCAGCCTCTTTGCTGTCAATGTCATCTTTTTTCTCTATCGGTTTTGCTGGTTGATTTTTAACAACAACCTTCACCTCTTCAGCAACAATTGGCTTTTTCTTCTTTTTATCTCTTTTCTTGTCGTGAAGATTCATTTTGCCAATAATAGTTAATCCTTTTTTTCTCCCATGAAGTTCTTTTTCAGCATCAGTTTGGAAAACTCCATTTTCAGCTTCAAGAATATCCTCTTCTATCTCAATAATATCATCTATACTGCTTTCCTCTTGAATCCTCTCATCCTCTGATTCTTGAGATATTTCTTCCGTTTTTTCTTCAATTATTTCATGGGTTACTTCTTCACTAATTTCAACTGCCCCCTCATTTATAACTTCTTTTTTTACAATTTCTTCGGCAATAGGTAAATCTGGTATTTCTGTAGCAGTTTCTTCTTTAACTGGTTCTTCAATATTTTCAATAACCGTTTCTTCTTTTACTATAGCTACTTCTTCAACCTCAACATTTGTTTCATCTTCAACTTCAATACCAGATCTTTCTGCTCTTATTTGGTTGAATTTTGCAAGTTTTCTCTTATGCTCTTCTGATTTATCAATATCTTTCTTGAAATGAGCTTGAAGATCATCAAGCATTTCTTCTGACATAAGAGCCATGTGATTTTTTACTTCATAATTTTTACTTTTTAAAAAATCTATTATAGCATCAGTTGAGATATTAATCTCAGAAGCATATTTGTAAACTCTGTATTTTGTCGGTTTATTAGTTGTAGCCATATTGGGAATTACCTATAAATTTTAATTTTATTCTTCTTCAAATTGATTTTTAATAATGTCAAATATCTCATTAGCTTTATCATCATCTAAAGATTCAATCTCTTTTAGTTTATCTAAACCAGCTGTTAATACTTCAACGGCAGTATCGTATCTATTCTGTATTAGTAAATCAACTATTTCTGTTCCTAATTCTTCTCTTAATTCAACAAGTTCAATGTCATCTTCGTATTCTTCATATGGTTTTTCTTCACGAATTACGTCAATTTCGTAACCAGTTAATTTCATTGCAAGTCTAATGTTAACGCCATTTCTACCAACAATAAGTGAAACTTGATCATTATCGGCAAGAACGGAACATCTTTTCCCTGCTTCATCAATTTCAATTTGTTTTATTTTAGCGGGAGCTAAAGTTCTTTGAATTAAAGTAATTGGATCATCAGAATAATTTACAACGTCAATGTTTTCATTATTTAATTCACGAACTATTGCATGAATTCTAACACCTTTCATTCCAACACAAGCACCAACTGCATCAATTCTTGGGTCTTGAGATTCTACAGCTACTTTTGCTCTTTCACTTGGTTCACGTGCAATTCTTTTAATCTCAATAATTCCATCATAAATTTCTGGAATTTCAATTTCAAATAATTTTTTTAAGAATAAATTATCGGCTCTAGAAATGACAATTACCGGACCATTTGAGGTTTTTTTAACTTCCTTAACAACAGCACGAAGCGTATCGCCTTTTCTATAACGTTCTCTAGGAATTTGTTCAATTCGTGGTAAAAGCAATTCATTTTTGTTGTGATTAACAAGAATATCATTACGTCTTACTTGATAAATATCACCAACAATAATTTCACCAATCATTTCGGAATATTCGTTAAAAATAAGTTCTTTCTCTATTTCTCTTATTCTTTGATTTAGACTTTGGCGTGCAAGATTAATTAGTCGTCTGCCAAATGAACTAAGTTCAAGTTTCTCAACATAGTCATCACCAACTTCTAACTCTTCATCATTACCTTTTTCGTTAACTTCATCAATGCTAATTTCGTGTTCAGGATCTTCAACTTTTTCAACAATTGCGCGTTCAAGAAATATTTCGATATCTCCTTTATCCATATTTGCGATAACATCAAAATTGGCTTCAAGTCCATATTTTTTCTTGACCATAACGCCAAATATTTCTTCGATAATATTTTCTAGAACATCTCTATCAACATTCTTTCCCCTTACCATTTGAGAGAATGCTTCAACTATTGCATTATTCATTTTGCGGTAGCCTCCGTCTTAAAATCTGATAATTACTTTTGCAGATTTTATATTTTTAAAATTAACTTCTTCTATTTTTTTATCTATTTCAAATTTTAATATGTCTTCGTTTACAGATAAAAGTTTACCTTCAAATTTTTCTGCAACTTGCTCTTCAAATTCTAATTCAAAATATCTGTCAATGTTTTTTTTATATTGCTGAATATATATTAAAGGTCTTTCTATTCCAGGTGATGAAACATCTAGCCGATATTTTGATTCTATCAAATTTTCTTCTTCCAATAAATCGCCACAAGCACGACTTACATCAACGCAATCAGAAGTAATAATTCCGTCTTCGTTATCTATAAATATTTCAAGGACAAGATCATTGTCGTTTCCTCTAAAATTTATATCTACTAAAAGATATCCAAGTTGTTCAACGGTCTTCTTAATTTTATCTGATATTTCTGATTTATTTATGTTCATTTTCGGCTATTTAACTAATATTATTTTTTAACGAAACAAAAAACGCCCACAATGGGGCGAATTAGAATGCTAAAGTTAACACTATTTTATATGATTTGCAAGTTATTTAGAGCCCTATTGTTGACTCCACAATTAACCTAAATTATTTATTTCAAATAAGATAAACTATTTTAACAAACTCATTTTACCTATAAATCTATCTTCAGATATTTTTATTTCATAAAAGTAAACTCCAGAAGTTACTTTGGTATTTTTATTGTTTGTTCCATTCCATTCAAACAAATAATTACCTGCTTGAAGCACTTGATTTAACAATAATTTCACCTCTTCTCCTCTAATATTAAAGACTGTTAGCTTAACTTTTTTGTTGGAAAGTTTGGCTGGAACTGCAAAATTAATAGTTGTACTTGGATTAAATGGATTAGGATAATTTTGTGCAATTATATGCGTTTGGGGAATAATTGGATTATTAATTGGTTCATCAACATCTGTTAGCAAACTTAAAGTGCTTTCTTGTTTATTTCCATCAACATCTGCCAAATAAATTTTCGTCCATTCTGGTCTAGTGGAAAGTTTCAAATAGCTTTCTTGCCATTCAGAATCGTTCATTCTAAAAAAATCTGTGGTTGTATATTCGTGATAACTATAAACTGGACCAACAAAGGCAACATTTTCACCATTGGTTAGTATTGTGTTCATTATTGCTAAATCAATTTTGCCAGTTCCAGAATGAGCAACCCAACCCACCATATTTCCAAATTCATCCGTTGGCGCAGTATGATAATCCACAACTAAATAATCTGCATCCATATCAGTATAAAATAATTTTGGATACCATCCATCATAACTAACAGCACCGCACATTGTCCGAGGATTAGTTAAAGTTCTCTTCATAAACTTAATTTCAGAATCCAAAAGACCTATCCCATTTAATTCTTTTTTTGCAATTGATTCGAGAGTGTCGCATTTTTCGTAAAAATTTGTAAAATATTCTCTCATATGATCAGAACTAAAATTAAGTTCCAACATTTTATCATTAAAATTTTTTGCTAATATTTTGAGTGATGCAAACAATTCGGGAACAGGTTCAACATAGCAATGAGGATAAAAGCAAGTATACCCTCCTGAGTATGATTGTTTTGCATAAAGAATATTATCATGTCGTAATTCTGTCCAAGAGCCAAGTTGAGAATTCATTTTTTGCTGCCACCAGGCTGCAGTTTGCATAAATTCTGGATAAATGGTTCTGTCCGTTGGAGGATTCAACTTCCTAATTGAGTTTAGCCATCCATTATAAACTGTACTATTCCAAAAATCAGAATCATATGCATCAACCAAATAGCGAACACCAGCCAAATTTGGAGCGTAATTAAATTCATCTAATTCCTTAACTAATAGCTGTGATGCTGCATTATTTCCAAGAGCAAATAAAATATCCAGAGTTGATGGCAACATTCTTGTTTTTTTTACTTTATCATAAACAACACTACCTGTAACATAAGAATCGATAACAAAGCGTTGACCAAACATTAAAAATGCAGATGCCGGTTTAATTTCATCTTCACTTTCCGGATTATGTATTAATACTTGCGATAGAATTTTTTGTGGAGCAAAAGGTTGTTTTGATAACGTATCTTGATAGGATTTAAAATAATTAGTATCAGCCAAAGCAGAACAGTTAGTAAATCCCATTTTGTTTTTTAGCACATCAAGATTAGTAAATGTAACATTATCCTGTTCACCAACAAATGCTTCTATTACTTCTTCAATCTCTTTGTAGTTTTGATCTAGATTGCCACTTTCTTGTAACTCAAGAATCAAGTTTGACATTATTGCCTGTCGTTGAACTTCAACTAATTTAGGTTTTACAAGCGCATCTGGAGCAATTAAATAAAGCTCCATTCTTCCAAGCCAAATCATTGCTTTAAAATAAGTTGCCAATTCTGGTCTAATATCATCATCGTAATGCCCACGTACTTTAAATTGACTAAAATCAATTTTCCTTTTCGTTTCCGAAAAAAATGGTATTTCCTCAAACTCTTCTTTATCTATTTTTGTCATAAAGTGAGTAGTTTCCACTTCATTTTCAGGATAAAAAGGCTTACTGTTATTATCTAAAATTTTTCTAACAACTGAAAGATAAAGGTCAACATCCATTAATCTTTCTTTCATATAATCTGATTGATATTTGCTTTCAAGGTTTGGTATTTCTAATACTAGTTTATTCAAAAATTCTTTTAATTTTGGAATTAAGGTTGTCATTTCCACATCAATTAAAATATCATCGTATGATTTATGGAAAGCATGCAAAATCATATCAGATGTTATAAATAGCGGTAAATCCTTTTGGAAAACATCTTCAATTGTTGAAACAAAACTTTCTTTTCCCAGTCTTTCTGAAACAACAAATCCATTTTTTTGAATTAACGACTTTTCATCTTCAGTTAAATTGTATTTAACGTAAATTGAATCCGCAAAAAGTGCGCTATTCCAGTCTGAAATTATACTTTGTTTAAACTCACCCGCATTATTCATTTGCAACAATTGTTCAGCAGATAAATTGGTGTTAGTTTGCACAAAATTTTGATAATCCTCAAAACTAAATGAAGACTGTGAAAAAGAGACAAGAAATGGAAGTAATATTATTGTTAATAATTTTTTCATCATTCCCTCGGATGAATTATTTTTACTACTGAAAAGGTAGCTAAAATATAATTAAAAGATAGAAATATTTTTCCTTCAACTTTAATTGCGCAAAGAAAGAACAGCTTCGAAGACGCAAATTTTTTCAACTGTTTTCACTCGTGCATTCGCTGCTTATTTTTTTTAGGCAAATACTTTCAATCTAATGCTGGAACAAATTCTTCTGGAATCACTCCTAAATCAGAAGCAGCACAATTTTCAACTACTTGTTTTTCCGTTTTTGCGCCTGGAATAACCGTTTGACAAGCAGGATGCGAAATACAAAAACGCAGACTAACTTGTCCCATACTTTGGTCTGGATATTTATCAAACAAAGGTTTCATTTTTGCTAATTGATTCAAATAGTTTTCAATTTTTTCTGGTGCAAGATTCATACTTCGATGATCATCAGCACTAAATGTAGAATCCTTTGAAAATTTTCCAGTTAAAAATCCAAACAAAAGTGGAATTCTAACAATAACACCAATTCCATATTTCATAGCTTTAGGAAAAAGAACTTTTTCAGCTTCTCTTTCAAGTAAATTATATCTCACTTGAATTGAATCAATTAAATCATGATGAGCATCTAAAATATGTGCATGCTCAGTTTCTTTAAAAGACTGAATGCTAAAACCGGCACTCAAAATTTTTCCATCCTTTTTCAACTGTTCCAGAGCTTCCCAAGGTTCATCTCTTTCAAGTTTCTCCAAGTCAGG
>JAHISP010000090.1 GCA_018818165.1 Bacteroidota bacterium
CACCAGCTAATTCAAGATATATTTTAGCTTTCTGGTCATGTAATTTTTCCACAACACTTAACAGCTTATTAATTCCATCATTAACATCCCCTGTTTTTATCAATAATTTTCCAAATAGTTTTTCTTTTTGGAAATTTTTATTTCTCTGCAATTCATAATTGCTTAATTCATTTATTATTTTTAATGATTCATTATACTCCCCAACATTAAATAATATTTCGCACAGACTTAGTAATGAATCTACTTTTTCATTATTAGATAAAGGATATAATAACTTCCTATTCAACAACTTAATCTTGTATTTGGGGAAATTATTATTTTGTGGAGTAACTAAGATATTATTAATTATTTTTTTTGCATCATCAAAATTTTTTGCAAGTTCAAACTGACTAATTTTTATTAAATCATCCATTCCTGGAAAAAACTCAACAATTATTCTTGCGACAATTACATGTTTTTCTTGAGAATTTATGATACCACTATAAATATATTGTTTAAAACCTAAATTTGAAAAACTTGGATTTCTATTTACAGCATTAGATGTTAAAATATTTCTTGTACGCAAAGCACTAATTATTTTTAGAATACTTTCATATGATGTTTCAAGTATTTTTGAAATCAATTCAACCGTAATGCTATTTTCAAAAAGAGATATTGTTTCTAGAATTTCTAGTTCATTTTCAGTAACACTGGCTTTAAGCAATTTGAATACTTCATCCTGAGCATATAAAAGCAAAGATATTTTAGAATCATCATATTCAGTTAAAATAATTCCATTCTTAAAATCAATAATTCCTGATACTATTAATTCTGAAATAAAATAAGAAATTGAAGTTGGAGTTCTTTCTGAATATGAAATTAATAAATTTCTTAATTCATTTTTATCAATAAAATTATTGCAGCTATTTTTTACTAGTTCAACAATTTCTTCATCTGAGAAAGGCTCAATTTTAATAATCTCTTTTTCAATTCCGTTTGCAATTTCAATTTCTTCAAGACTACTTTGGACTAGTACTATTTTAATCTGATTTGCTAAAAGAATTGGGAAAAGATTAAGAAATAACTCTGCATTCTGTGCAAATAATTTATCAAAATCATCAATTATAAGTGTAAAATTAGCAACAGAAGCTATTTTTGAAATAATTGTTCTAAGTTCACTTTGTAATTCCTCCGAATTGTCATTAATATGAATTGAAATATACTGTAAGAGAGAATCATCTATAGAACGGTAAATAATTTCATTGTATAATAACTGGTTAAAAAATTGCTGCCAAAAATTAAAAGAGGAATTAAATTTAACTGGTTTTATAAAAATTGAATTATTGTTGTTTTGAAAAATATTTTCTAATAAAGCCGTTTTACCGCTCCCCTTTTCACCCACTATAATAGCAATATTTCCCCATGAATTCTCTTTCAAAAAGGCATTAAGTTTATTTTGTGGACTATCTCTTTTTATAAAGTTTAATGGAATACTCAAACTTATTTTTTCTTCAAAAGTAATTTTTTGATTAAGTTCCTCAATAATTTCAAGACTGGAAATAAACCTTTTTGTGGGATTTTTAGTCAATAACTTTTTTATAAGATTTATTAATTTATTTGAATATTTACAAGATGGGAATTCAAATTTTTTCCCAACGTGAGCCCTAAATATTTCTAATTCATTTTCATTACTAAACGGAAACTTATTGTATGCCAAATAATAAAGCATAATTCCCAAAGCATATAAATCGATGTTAAATTGAACTTCTTCCTTTTTCAACATTTCAGGAGCTAAATATTCTGCAGTGCCACAAATGTAATTTGGTTCAAGGTTTGGAAAGTAGCGTGCTAAACCAAAATCAATTATTTTAATTCTAAATTTTCCTTCAATTTTAAATATTAGCACGTTTTCTGGTTTTAGATCAAAATAAATGTAATTAGCTTCGTGTATATAGAACAAAACCAAACTAATTTGATGGATTATATCGAGCAAAGTTTTTTCATTTTTAAGTGCTAAACACTTATCAAAGCTAACTCCATCAACTCTTTCCATGGTAAAAAATTTATCATTTTCTGAAATGTCAAATTTAGTTTTGCAATCTTCATCAATATTTAGGATTAATCCTTTGTCATAAACAGATATAATACTTTGATGCGTTAATCTTTTAATTATTTCAAATTCTTTTTTGAATGACTCAATTTCTGCATCACTTGCAGTGTATTGAAGTATTTTTATTGCAATTATTTCATCTGGGAAATATTTATCTGTACAAGAAAATACTTTACTTCTGCCCTCCCCAATTTTTTCAATAATTGAATATCTATTATTAATCATTTCTAATCCACGGATTCATTTTCTGCTTAAGCTTTTCGCCAAAATCATTAATTGCTAAAATGGATAAAATTAGAAACATAGCCGGAATTATAATTAACCATTCTCCACTGGACATATATTTTTGACCCGATAATATCATGTTACCCCATGATGGAGAATTTAAGCCAACACCTAATCCTAAATAGCTTAAAGATGATTCTGCAAGAATAACATTACTAAATTGAAATACCGAAGCAATAACTATTTGCGGAATTATAGCAGGAAGGACTTCTTTTAGTAAAAGTATTCTTAATGGAAAACCTATTTTTTTTGATGTTATAAAAAAGTCCTTCTGCACTATTGATGCAACTTCACCTTTCACAACTTTGAATAAACTCATCCATCCCGTTAAACTGAGGACAAGAATTACAGCTAAAATGGAATTGCCCCAAAATGCTAAAATCATAATTACAAAAAATATTGAAGGAATTGTTAAGAAAATATCAGTAAATCTGCTTAAAACTAAATCAAAATAACCTCCCAAATATGAAGCTAAAAATCCAAGTATTAACCCAATAGATAATGAAAGAAACACAGTTGTAGATGCTATAAAAAACGTAATACGTGCACCATAAATTACTCTAGCAAACACATCTCTTCCTAATTCATCAGTTCCAAAAATAAAATACTTTTTTGTTATTACTGAATGCTTATCGCTAATTAACGTTTTACTTTTTTCAATTCTTTTCTCTTTGTTAAGTTGTGCATAGTACAAATAATTATCATCTTCATTTAATATTTTGTTTGCAAATATTTTATTTGGGATAATGGAATATTTTACAGATTCATTCTTAATCCTTTGAAAATCCGATTCATTTTCATTTGGCAAAAGGTGTATAACAAAAATTGCGGATAGAGGTTTTAGGAACCTTGTTGCTCTAATATCCGGCTGTGAGTTTGGATGAAAATCAGTTATTAAAGGAGCAAATAAAGTTAAGAATACTAAAAATAAAAATAATAGATATGATATTTCAATTTTTCTGTTAAATAATTGATATTTATAATTTATTCCAAATATTAAAATTGGTATTATAAAAAGTAATATAATTGAACTCAACTCGTCAAGTGTCAACAAGTCTAACTGCCCAAAAGTATTAGATGGATTAGTAATTATTCCCCAGAGAAGAAATAATAGAAGTTTAATTCCATTATAAATAATTTCAAATTTGAAGACGATTAATACAAGAAATAAAACCCAAATTGAAAAATATAGATTCAGTTTTTTAATCATTAGGATAACAAGCTTTTTAGTAATCTTTTATCAATTATTGTTCTAATTATATCTGAAACTAAATTTATAACTAATACTATTAAGGAAGCAAATAAAACCGTTGCAATAATTAATGGATAATCGCGCGATACAACAGCCATCATCGTTAACCTTCCCATTCCTGGAAGTCCAAATATGGTTTCAACTAAAACTGAACCTCCCAAAAGAAGACCCAATTCAACTCCAGCAACTGCAATTAAAGTGTTCAATGAATTTGGAATAATATTACTGAAAAGAATTTTATTCTTATTTAATCCAATCATCTCAAGATTTTTAACAAAATTTGCATTTACAATGTTTTTAATTGAACCATAAAAGTATTTATAATAAATTGGAATTGCAGCAAAACTGCTGGCAATAAAAGGAAGAATTAAATGTTGAGTATAATCAGCAACTTTCTGAAATGAGTTTAAATTGTAAAAATCGAACGATTTTAATCCAGATGACGGTAAGATATTTAATTTGAAGGAAAAAATATAAATCAATAGAATACTTGAAATAAAAATTGGAATTGAATAAATGGTAAGATTAATATTAACAAGATATTTTTCAAATTTTTCCGACTTAAAGATAAAGGTTAAATAAACTAAAATAAATGCTACAATCATCTGAAGAAAGAATGATATAAATCCGAAGATAATTGTAAATGACAAATAGCTTTTTATTACGGATATTACAGGCTGGCGGTAATTGTAAGATATTCCCAAATCACCATTAATTACATTTTTCACAAAAGCTAGATATTGATTAAATAGTGAACTGTTTAGGTTATACGATTCTGAAACTTCTTCATAAAGCTTTTGGCTTAAATTTGGTGATAAATATTTTTGTGAAGGATTGCCAGGAGCTAAATGAATTATTACAAATACTAAAGAAATAACCAAAAATAGGACAAATATTGAGGATAATATTCTAAGTGCCATTATTCTAAGTAATTTACTATTCATTTTAATAATTATTTAATTTCCATTCCCAACAATTTTTGATAGCTCCAAGCGGGCTTATTGAAATATTTGTAATTCTATTATTATAACTAGCAATATTATCAATCCAATATAAAAAACTATATGGTTGATTTTTATATAGAATATATTGAATTTCTTTATAAATCTTCGCTTCTTCTTTTTCGTTTACAGTTTCAAGTTTGTTAAATAATTCATCAATCTCTTTGTTTTGGAAAGATGAAAAGTTTAATGGAGTTTGTTCCAAGTCAGAATACCATGATATTTTAAGATTTGTGGGAATTGGAACTACCCACGCAGCCATCCAAGCATCAAATTGTTTTTCAAAAAGATTATCAATAAAATAACCTAATTCATTTGATTCAATAATTACATCTATTCCAATCGTTTTTAAGTTATTCTGAAATAGAGACGCAGCAAATTCTCTTCGCGGATTTCCAGACGGAATATGCATTACAAAAGAAAACTCGGTTCCGTTTTTATCAATAGTTCCATCGCCATTTGTATCAATCCAACCTTCGGTTTTCAAAATGCTTTTTGCTAATTGGGTATTAAAAGCTAATTTAACAATTGTTGAATCATAAATGGAAGTAAATATTTTTGAAACAGGAGAAGATGCAATTGCGCCATAACCATTTAAGTATTCATTAACTACCATATCTCGGTCAAGAGCTATTGTTAATGCGCGTCTAACTTCTGGATTACCAAAGAACTTATTTGGAGTAATTTTTGAATTTGCATAGTCGATTGGTGAAATATTATTCCACCCGATGTAGTCAAAATCTCTACCAGATATTGGGACAACATTTAGGTTGGAAATATTCTTTAAACCTGCAATATCATCAGTCTTTATGTCTTCCATAAAATCGATATCACCAACCATCAGTTGCGATAATCTATTTTGATATTCTGGAATTATTTTGAATATAATTTTATCTATTGTTTCATCACTTACAAGAAATGATTTAGGATTTTTCGCAAGAATAACAGCTTGCTCTTTTTCCCATTTTTCCAGTTTATACGCACCGCAAGTAACAAAAGTATTGATATTTAATGTTGGAATTTCCTCCCTATTAAATTTACTCCAAAAATGTTTGGGGACAATTAAAAGATCAATATCAAATATTTGTGGTTTTGAGTCAACCTTAAATTTAATTTTAAGTTTATTATTATCTAACTTTTCAAAAGTTTTGGAAGTATCTACATGACCATTCTCGTATGTAATAAATTTCTCAAAATAGCCTAAAGCTCTACTCTGAACTTTAGGATCAGAATAAATATCAAATGAAAATATAATGTCATCAATACTAAATTTAACTCCATCACTCCAAAAAATATCATCACGTATTGTTATTACAATAGAATTATCATCCCTATTCCAAGCCCAATCTTTTGCAATCATTGGAATATATTTCATTTCACCACTTTTATTATCCCAATAGCTTTGTGCTAAAGATAAATATAAAAGTTCAGTAATTGTGCCACCTTCAACACTAAATGAGAATAACGGATTAATTGTTTCTGTATCAGCGGGAATTCCAATTACAATATGGTTGTCATTATTTTCTGTACCACAAGAGAAAATTATGGTTGTTATTAGTATAATAATAAGTACAAATTTGAGCTTCATAATACTTTATATATTTTTGAAAGATTAGTTATCTAATTTATTATTTTGAGTAGCAATTACAAAATAATAATTAGTTTAAAACTATAAACATAAAATATGCTAAATGTCAATTTCAACCATATTAAATTTAATAAAAATACCCAAGAGGAATTGTTATTAAATAATAATTTCACATTAAAGAACAACAATATTTATTCTATTCTTGGTAAAAATGGAAGCGGGAAAACTACTCTACTTTATGTAATTACAAATCTGTTAAATAAAAATGATTTTGAAATTGATTGTTCGGTTAATTTGGATAGCATTGATTTGTATAAACTAAATTCTCAATTCCTTTATAAATTTAGATCAGACAATTTTAAATTTGTATTTCAAGACCCTGTTTCGGCTTTTGATCCATTAAAGAAACTGAAATATTATTTTAATTTAACAAAAGTTTCTGATGAAATAATTAACAAGGAGTTACAATATTTTCAACTTCCTCAACTAGCTGAAATTAAAAAACTTTATCCACACGAACTAAGCATTGGTATGTTGCAGAGAGTTAATATAATTTTGGCTTTAGTTTCGCGACCTAAAATTCTGCTTTTGGATGAACCAACTTCAGCTTTAGATTTACCAATAATGAATTTGCTTAACAATAGATTAAAAGAATATGTAATTACAAATGAAAGAATTGTTTTAATAGTTACGCAAGATATCGAATTTGCCAAAAACACAAGTGATTATATTGCAAATCTTGATAATGGAAAGCTATCCAATTTTGAGGTAGCAAAAGATTATTTCAAAATAAATAGTGTTTTTTAGATGATTGAATTAGAAAATGTTTCATATTCATTAAGAGATATAAATATTTTATCTAAAATTTCCTTAAATATAAATAAAGGAGATATTTTTGGACTTATTGGTGAATCTGGAGCTGGAAAAACAACCATTGCAAAAATAATTGCTGGAGTTTTGCAGCCAACATCTGGTTTGATAAAATTATCTAATATCAAATTAAGTGATATCCAACTTTTATTTCAAAACAATTTTGAATTGGTTAATCCTCATCGAAAAGTTAGAAGTATTTTAAATGATGTACTTAGTTTTAAAAATAAAAAATTGGATATTAATGAGTTTCTTCAAATGGTTGGATTAAATAATTCAATTTTGAGCAAACACGCCTATCAACTCAGTGGCGGTGAAAGACAGCGAATAGCATTAGTAAAACTGCTAATTGTATCTCCAAAAGTTCTTATTCTTGATGAACCTTTTTCCGCACAAGATACTGATTCACAAATTGAATTAGTCAATTTATTCAAATATCTAAACTCAGAATTAAATATTACAATCTTTTGCGTTTCGCATGACTTAAATATTATGTCTCATTTCCCAAATAAATTATCTGTAATTAAAAATGGGATTATAGTTGAGCAAGGTGAAACAGAAGATATTGTTGCAAACGCTAAAGCTGATTACACAAAATTTTTATTTACAGCAGCAAAATATAAATTGTCAATTAAGGACTTTAATTAGTATAGTTTTATATTTTTTTAACAATAGTAAATTTTATCATTTTTTGACTTTACAATTATTTTTAATTATTTATATTTTAATAAAAATTAATTACGAGGATTTATGTCCATCATTAAAATATACATCCGTTTATTTCTCTATTTAAACTTATTGTTTATTGTGGCATGTAACTCAACACAAGAGTTGGATACTACTCTTCCAAATAAAGTTGCTCCAAATAATTGTAGAATTAATGGTACTTTAGTAAAAATTGAAGAAATCACTGATACTTCCGGTCCATGTTCAGTTTATCCTTGTACCGCAAATGTGAAATTAAACAACGTTATTGAATCTGGTTTTGGCTTTAACTCTCCTCTTATTAAAGGCGACACAATAAAAATTAAATTTGAATTTACACTTTCTGAAACATCAAAAGAACAATTCCCTACTCTTGAAAAATCTTTTCCAGGTTTAAAAGTTGGCGATACATTTGTTGGTGATGTTGAAAAAATTGAGCTAATTCAATTAGAGAATAAAACCACAAATTATGAATACAAAGTATACAATTATGACAAAATAGATTTGAGGGACAAATTATGAAACATCAAATAAAAGTATCAGTATTTATTGCATCAGCAATTATTTCATTCTTTTTATTTAATGATGATTTATCTGAAAGAGTTGATTTGCTTAAGCAAAAATCCGAATTGGGGAGCAAAGATAATCCAATAAAACGAGCTGAGTTTGAATTTAGAATGTTAAAAAGTCCAACTACTGGTGAAATTCCCAAAGGAATAAGAAGCAAAGAATTGGAGTTTGTAAAGAGCATCGGCTCTGCTAATGAAAGAAGATTAAATAAAGGTGCAAAAATACAATCATTAGATTTCGCATCCAGAGGTCCCATAAATCGTGGTGGACGCGTTAGAGCTTTAGGAATAGATGTAAGAAGCACTTCTGCAAATTCTGTAATTATTGCTGCTGGTGTTTCTGGAGGAATTTGGCGCTCAACCAACAATGGCAACACATGGATTCAAACTTCACTTCCCTCTCAAATAAATAGCGCAACATGCATTGCTCAGGATTTACGCTCAGGCCATCAGGATACATGGTATGTTGGAACTGGAGAATCTTATGGAAATTCCGCACGTGGTGGTAGTGCTTCATATCTTGGTAATGGAATTTTCAAATCAACTGATAATGGATTAAGTTGGTCTTTATTAGCATCTACATCATCCAACACTCCACATTCATTTGACAACGCTTTCGATTTGGTTCATAACATTGCCGTAAATCCAACAACTGGAACTATTTATGCAGCAGCTATAAATACAATTATGAGCAGCAAAGATGGTGGAAATAGCTGGGAATCTGAATTAAGTTCTCCAACTAGTTCAACATTTTCAGATGTAGTTGCAACTTCCGCAGGTGTAGTTTATGCATCAATTAATAGTTCTGCTCAGGATGCTGGTATTTGGAAAACTTCAAACGACGGAATTAATTGGATTAACATTACTCCAACTGGCTTTCCTTCTGTTTACAACAGAGTTGTAATTGCGGTTGCGCCTTCAAACCAGAATAAAATTTATCTTTTGGCAAATACTGTTGGAAGTGGAAAAGATGGTCACAGTTTTTGGGCTTCAAATGATGGAGGTTCAACTTGGTCAAATTATTCAAATAATTTGCCTGATACAAAAGACCCAGTTGCTGGATATTCTTCGCAAGGTAATTATAATATGGTAATTGCTGTAAAACCAGATGATCCAAATTTCGTTGTTTTTGGAGGCACCAATCTTCACCGTTCAACAAATGGAATGACCACAAAGCTGGTAAATACTTTTGCTAACTGGATTGGTGGTTATTCGGTTGCAAACAATATTGACCAATATACAAATCACCATCCAGATCAACACGCATTAGTGTTTGCCCCTTTTGATTCTAAAATGTTATTTTGTGGCGATGATGGTGGTGTTCAGGTTACAACTGATATTTCCAAAAGTACTGTTGCTTGGTCTGATAAAAATAATGGATTTATTACTTCACAATTTTATTCCATTTCGTTGGACCATTCTACAAGTGATGACCCTACTCTATTAGGCGGTTTGCAAGACAATGGAAATTATTTTAATAATTCTCTCGATGCTGCAAATCATTGGGTTGAAATGATTGCTGGTGGTGATGGAGCATTTACAGCAATATCTGATGGGAAAAAATATTATTACATTGAAACACAAAATGGAAATGTGATAAGACTTGAGCTTTATGCTACTGGAACGTACAAAAGTTATTCAGTAGTTCAACCCAACCATGAAACAAATTATTTGTTTATAAATCCATATGTGCTCGATCCAAATAACTCAAACATGATGTATTATATTGCTGGCGATTCACTTTGGCGAAATAGTGATTTAACTGCAATTCCCAATTGGGGAGAGTCTCCAACAAGTGTAAATTGGGATGTTTTGCCAAATACTAGAACTGGAAACATTATTACTGCTGTTTCGGCTTCCAAAACTCCAGCCAATATTGTTTATTATGGAACTTCTGATGGTCAGATTTTTAGATTAAATAACGCAAATGTTGGAAATCCAATTCCAACAAACGTTTCAAGCGGATTGCCAAATGCTTATGTATCATCAATTGCCGTTGATATGAACAATGCTAATAACGTGCTTGCTGTTTTCTCAAATTATGAAGAGATTAGTCTTTATTATTCAACAAATGGTGGTTCAAGTTGGACTGCAGTTGCAGGCAATTTGGAACAAAATGCCGATGGAAGTGGAAATGGGCCTTCTTGTCGTTGGGCTTCAATTTTAAATTTCAATGGTTCAAAAACCTATTTTGTTGCAACAAGTGCCGGATTATATTCTACAAATTTATTAAACGGAATGTCAACAAATTGGGTTCAAGAATCCACAAATGAAATTGGAGTTTCAGTTTGCACAATGGTTAAAACGCGTGATATAGATGGAACAGTAGTTGTTGCAACACATGGAAGCGGCGTTTATAGTGCCAAAGTTTCTACAATAGTTGAAAATGTTGATATCCTAAGTGAAAACTTTGATTCCGAAACTTTCCCACCAAATGGTTGGACACAATATATTACATCTGTAGATAATACTTGGAAGAAAGGAAATCCTGTGGATAATTCATTCACGTCAATTGATCCAACTAGCGTTTATTCAGCTATTTGTACTTGGGTTGCGGCTAATCAGGATGAGTTGCTTTATTCCCCTTATCTTAATTTCCCACAAGGTAAAATAAATTTAGATTTTTATGTTGGGCATAGTACAACATGGTTAGTTGATGCAACAATCGTACTTTATATCACATTGGATAATGGTGCAAATTGGACTCAATTATGGCAAGCTCAAAATGATGGAGCTGAATGGAAATGGCGAGAAATAAACCTTGATTTAAGTGCTTATCAAAATAATAGTAATGTTGTGTTAGCTTGGCGTTATGTTGGAAATGATGGTGATATTATTGCAATTGATAATGTTAAAATTACTGGAGAAACAGTAGATGTTAATGATGAAATAATTATTCCAAATAAATTTGAGCTTTCTCAAAATTACCCAAATCCTTTTAATCCAAGTACAACTATCAATTATTCTATTTTAAAAGCTGGTGATGTTAGCTTGAAGGTCTATAATATTAGAGGTGAGGTTGTTTCTGAATTGGTAAATAAACATCAATCATACGGAAATTATTCTATTACTTTTAATGCTTCAAATCTTGCTTCTGGAACTTATATTTATGAATTGAAAAGTGGGGATAACAGAATTGCAAAAAAAATGCTATTGTTAAAATAAACTATGGACTGCAAGTCCATAGTTTTGGTTACTAATTAAATTCATTTTGAAAAACCAAATGACAAACTACAAAAACCAAATAATAACCAAATTTCAATTTCTAATATCCAAACTTTTTTATGTATGATTCATTCAAAAATAATGAGTTTGGGTTTTGGTTATTTGTTTTTGCTATTTGCTTGAAATTTATCTTTTGTTGTTTGCTATTTATTATGTCATTTTTAGAAGCCAAAGCGAGAAGAACTTAAGTGTATAGTTTTAACTCCTAATAAGACAAATAAGGTCATTTGCCGTTAATTCAAGAATTAGCAACTTCATATTCTTTTTTTAATAAAATTACTATGAGACAGAGAATCCTTTTCCACTAGCAAACATCCAACGTTCGAAAATTTAATTTATTTACAAACAATATAAACAAGGAAATAAGATGACTTTACAAACAAACCTAACCCACGTAGAAACTGCTGCCGGATTAGAAAATATTCTTCAAGAAAATGAAAATGTAATGGTATGTTGTGGAAGAATGGGACCAATGTGCGTTCCTGTTTATGGAATTATGGAAGAATTAGAAAGTGAATATACAAACGTAAAATTTGCTGATATGTTATTCGATACACCAGAAGCTGCAATAATTAGAAATCATCCAGCTTGTTCAAGTTTTGCTGGTTTGCCTTTTACAATGTATTACAAAAATGGTGAAGTTGTTAAAGCAACAACATCAATACAATCAATGGAACAAGTAACTGATATTTTAGATAGCAACTTCGGTAAATAAGAGATAATTATGGAAAACACTCATTTTGATGTAATTATTCTTGGTGGTGGCGCTGCTGGTTTAACTGCTGGAATTTATCTTTCACGTGCAAAGATGAAAACTTTAATTGTTAATGAAGGCACAGCTGGTGGACAAATGGTGCTAACTCATGAAATTGCAAACTATCCTGGAATTGAAAGTATTGGCGGATACATGCTTGGAAGTACAATGCGTCAACAAGCTCAAACTTTTGGAGCCACTATTTTTAACAATTCAAAAATACTTTCTTTGGATTTGAAAAGTGATGTAAAATCAATTGAACTTGCTCGTAAAGGTCAGTTCACTTCCAATGCAGTTATTTTAGCTTCTGGTGGGCGTTCACGTCCGTTAAATGTGCCAGGCGAAGATAAGTTTAAGGGTCGTGGAATTTCTTACTGTGCTACTTGTGATGGCGATTTCTTTCAAGATAAAGAGATAATTGTAGTCGGTGGTGGTAACTCGGCTCTTGAGGAAGCTGTTTCGCTTACAAAATATGCAAAAAAGGTTACCATTGTTCATCAATTTGATCATTTTCAAGCACTTGAACATTATATTGATGAAGCAAAAGCCAATCCTAAAATTCATTTCGTAATGGAATCGGAAATTGCAGAATTTTTTGGTGATGACAAATTAACTCACGTACAAATCAAAAATATGAAGACTAATGACTTGACAGAAATGAATATTGAAGGAGTTTTCGTTTTAATTGGTTACATTCCAAATACTGATATGTTTGAAGGAATTGTTGAATTAACTGACCGAAAAGAAATAATTACAACTCGCGATATGGAAACAAATATTCCTGGAGTTTTCGCAGCTGGCGATTGTACAGCAAAAAAATACCGTCAAGTAACCACCGCTGTTGCTGATGGAACAATTGCCGGTCTTGCAGCAGTTGAATATGTTAGCAATAAATAATAAACTTACCGTTTAAATTGAGAGGATGGGCATGCTCATCCTCTACAATTACAATTCAAAATATTGTTAAATATAGTTCTAATTTTTTGCCTAAATCTTTGAAGTAATAATATTGTAAAAATTTTAAAATATTATTAGCTTTGCACAGTTAATAATACTTAACAATTCTATTAAACAATCAAGGAGGGCTACATGATGCCAACACAATTAATCAAATTAGCTGTAATTCTAATTCTTCTTTCTTCATCACTTTATGCACAAATTGATTCCACAAAAGCTAATCAAGGAGTTAATATTAACTTCTTTAATGGTTATGCAGTTTCTTACAAATGGAATGCTAATCGAGATATTAGCTACAGAGTTTATTTGGACTTAGCTTCTTCACTAATAAACAGTGATAACGATCAAGATTATAGAGAGAATAGTTCAGATTATAAACAGATTAGTAAAGAGACTATTGATGAAATCTATTTGGATTTAAATGTTTCATATCAAGTTTTATTTAACGTCCTTTCAAAAAAATCTTTGAATATGTATTTAGGGATTGGACCAAATCTAAATTATTCTTACTCAAAATGGGAAAATTCTAGGAACGGAGCAAATGGTACTGATTATTATAAAAACAAATCTACAAATAACAATAATTCATATGGTGTTGGTATTATTTCATTAGTTGGATTTGAAGCATACCTTACAAATTCAATTTCTCTTTTTGCTGAGACACATATTAACGGAAAAATGTCATGGAATACATACGATAGGGAATATAATCATCTGAATAATAATACAGATGTCGGGACAACAACTACACAAGATGGTTCAGGATGGAGTGCAAATATTCAATTAGTAAAAGTTGGTTTAGGAATATACTTTTAATGTTTTGCAATAGTTATAGCAGAATTTACATGATAATTAAATATTCAAAAACAATAAGCGGAGAGCAATATGTTGCAAAATGGATTAATAAAAATTGTAATTACAATAATCTTTATCACTTCAACAATTTTTGCACAATTAGATTCCACAAAAGCTAATAATGGAATAAATATTTACTTTTATAATGGTTATGCTCTTTCATACAAATGGAATGCAAATCAAAATATGAGCCATAGAGTTTCTTTAGGATTATCTTCTTCTATTGAAAGTAGTGATAATAATTCAGAAGAAGTTCACCTAATAAATAATTATAAAAATAATTTTGAACAAACTAATGATATAGTTAGGCTCGATATCAATGCGTCATTTCAATTTCTATTTAATATTGTTTCACAAAAATCATTAAATATGTACTTAGGTATTGGCCCAAGTCTAAATTATTTTTATAATAAATCTGAAAGTGAAAGAAATTCTGAATCTGATGATAATGAAAGGACTTTTACTAATACAAATAAATCCTATGGTGTAGGTATAATTTCTATTGTTGGTGTTGAGGCTTACCTTACAGATTCTATAACTCTTTTTGCAGAATCTCATCTTATAGGAAGAAAATATTGGTCGAAAAGAGAAGAAAGCTATGAATCAAATTATATTATTTCACAAGATGGTTCAGGCTGGAGTGCAAATCTTCAATTAGTAAAAGTTGGTTTAGGTATTTATTTTTAGTATAAATAGTGGAAGATGGGAATTCCCATCTTCCACAACATCATTATAAAATAGTACGATATTTTTTATTGTGTTGCATCAAAATATCTTTGGTTTTTTATGACTTTTTATTTAAGTTCTATTTAAAGAAATGCTGTGAGTTGATGGTTATGGGAAATGATTTATTGGGATTTAATATGAGTTACTTTTCTAAATTAAAAATTGATTATAAGACCTAATTAAATAAAGGAGTACTGATATGAAATTTAATTTAATTATGCTTTTTACTTTGTTATTATTGTTTGGGTGTACTAAAAATTCTGTTAATGATCCAACTGATAACAATGGGAAAATAACAGCAGCCTCTAAATTTAATGCTGTTAAATCTTTGGCATCAGAATATTCGGAAGGATTAATTCTAAAATCAATAAAGAGTGAAGAATTGCAGTCAGATGGGTTTGCGAAAAAATGGAATTATAAATTTTCTACTGCAGGAATAGCTGTTGATTATTATTTTCATGCAACATCCAACGAAGTTTTGTATGATAGTACATCATCAATAAACATGGATGGTGAAGGATTAATAGCTAATCAATGGTTTGATAGTGATGAAGCGTTGATAATAGCAGAAAATAATGGCGGCAAAGAATTTAGAAATAATAACCATGAATATTTAATTGAAGCATCTTTAGTTGAACCTCTTATTCCTAATTCAGAAACAATCTGGTTTGTTAAATATAGCTCATCATTTGGAAACACTAAAATTCTTCATTTGGGAATTAATACAATTACAAAAGAAGTTGGTTTGTATTATTAAAATAATTTGAATGAATAAAATTGACTATGTATAAATTTAAATTAAACACATTAAAGAGGATCAAAAATGAGAAAAAATACTTTTCAATAGTGTTATTGTTTCTTTTTGTTATTTCACTAAGTAATTGTAGTAATAGTGCTGAACCTACTAAATCCGACAAAGTTAATTCAGATAATTTTGAAATTAGCGGTGAACCAATAACATTAGATATTAATGTGAACCTAGATTCACTACAAACAGAAGATTCTACAACTTTTTCAATTGATTATTCAGCTCTAAAACTAAAAGGAGCTGATTTATCATATTTAAAATACTATTACCCTGTCCCATACAGAAACAATGATGTTGATAGAGAATTTATTATGGCAATAAGTGATTCATTTGTAGTAGAAATGAAAAAC
>JAHISP010000091.1 GCA_018818165.1 Bacteroidota bacterium
ATAAGTGATAAGAAAAAGTGCAAAAAACATTGCAAATTTGCTAATTGTTCGTTTTGAATTAAAAATTGAAATAGTTGAATTGTTAAACTTCATTTGTCCCTCAGATAAGTTTAGAATAGTTAATTATTGTTTAGTATTTGGGTTAATATATAGAAACGTATTAGTCGATAGTCGATAGTCGATAGTCGATAGTCGATAGTCGATAGTCGATAGTCGATAGTCGATAGTCGAAAAATACACCTTTTGTTGTTCTTGTTAAGTGGAATTTTTGTGTTTGTAAATTATTTATATTTGAGCTGCCTATTTTCAAATTGCCTTCAATAAATTTAAGTTGCCGTTTTTTTTTGTGTATGGCAAAATAGGGATAACTATTGTTTGTGTCAAGAAAGATTTTTGAAATTGCTAATTTTGTTTTGAGAAACATCTCAAAAGATTCTAAAAGAGTCCGCTTTGATTCTTTTTGCCTCGGGCTTGAACCTCTGAATCTCGACGCCGAATCTTTTTGCCTCGCGTTTGAACCTCCGAGTCTCGACGCTGACTCTTTTTGCCTCGCGCTTGGACCTCCGAGCCTCGATGCTGAACCTTTTTGCCTCGCGTTTGAACCTCCGAGCCTCGACGCCGAATCTTTTTGCTCCGACGCTGACTCTCCGAGCCTCAAGCTTGACTCTTTTTGTGACAAAATGTCACGGACACACCCCTTGATGTGGAAAAGCACCGCATCTTTCCCCTCTCGAGAGGGGATGTTTTGGGTTCGCAATTTTTAAAAGTCTCTATTTAGATGCAATGCTGTCAACTTAATGATCCAAATGTGGCTAAAGCCATAATAATTTTTGTTTTTCTAAAATCCGTTTACTAAAGAGGCTGTGTGATAATTTTAAGTCAAGCACTAGAACTCATCCCACGACCCATTCTCTTAAAAGAGAAGGGGTGGAAAATCATTGTTTTTCACAGTTTTTTAAAAGTCCCTCTCTTTTTAAGAGAGGGATTTAGGGTGAGTTCTTTATTTTTAACACAGCCTCTAAAGTAAACGGCAATTACCGTCGCTTTTAAGCGACTGGATAAAAACAAATAGAGAGAAAATGGCTTTAGCCACATTTGAAATGATTAATAGTCTTAAGTTGACAGCATTGCTTTAGATGGGAAGATGCTTTAGCATCTGGGGTGTGCCTGTAATTTGAACAAAGCATTTTTTTTGTTTTCATTTTTATTAGCAATTCCGTTACATCAAAAAGTTGACCATTTACTTGTTCAACAATAGGAAAGAATGATTGAAATTCAATTAGAATTATTGGAAGAATTGAAAAAAGAAAAGTAGTTTTATATATTGAAACTTAATTAAATATTTTAAGGAAATATTATGAAAAGACTAATTATTACATTATTAATTTCAACACTTTTTATCAGTTGTTCTGATAATAAAAAAATAAAGGAGAATTCAGAATTGGAAAAGAAAATCAATCAATATTCCAAAACGGAATTAACTTTTGATGAAAGTTTATTGGATGAAAGACAAAAGATTGTCGTTTCTAAACTTTATGAAGCTGGAAAAATTATTGATAGAATTTTTCTTGACCAAGTTTATTCTAAAAATGAGGAAATTGAAGAGATTCTTCTAAAATCAAAAGAGCCAAGTGAAAAAATTGCACTAGAATATTTTAGAATTAACTTTGGACCTTTTGATAGATTAGACCACAACAATCCATTTTATGAAGAAATTACTAAACCGAAAGGCGCCAATTTTTACCCCGAAGATATGACAAAAGAAGAGTTTGAAAAATTCTTAAAAGATAATCCAGAAAAAGAAGCTGAGTTTACTTCGGAATTTACTGTAATCAGACGAGAAAATGGAAATCTTGTCGCAATTCCATACACCGAATATTATAAAGCTCAGTTATTAGAAATATCAAAATTAATGAATGAAGCTGCTGAATTTGCTGATAATCCTTCATTAAAAAACTACTTAACAACTCGCGCAAAAGCGTTTTTAACCAACGATTATTACGAAAGCGACATGGCTTGGATGGATGTGAACGACCCAACAATTGAAGTTATAATTGGACCATACGAAGTTTATGCAGATGAACTTTTTAATTACAAAGCTTCATTCGAAATGTTTTTAACTCTAGTTGACCCAGAAAGCACCGAGAAGTTAAAAACATTTGCTAACTACTTAACCGAAATGGAACAAAATTTACCAATTCCACAAGAACACAAAAACTTTGAACGTGGCAGCGACTCCCCCATTGTTGTAGCTCAAGAAGTGTTTAGTGCTGGCGATACAAAAGCTGGAGTTCAGACTTTAGCATTCAATTTACCAAACGATGAGCGTGTGCGTAAAGCAAAAGGTTCAAAAAAAGTAATGCTCAAAAACGTTCATCAAGCAAAATTTGATAAGTTACTTAAACCAATTTCAGAAATTGTACTCAATCAATCACAATGGAATTTTGTTACCTTCGACGCATTTTTTAATCACACTTTAATGCACGAAATGTCTCATGGATTAGGACCTGGTTTTATTGAAATTGATGGCAAAAAGACAGAAGTAAAAAAGGAATTAAAAGAAACTTATTCAATAATGGAAGAATGTAAAGCTGATATATTAGGACTTTTTAACAATCAATTCATGATTACTAAAGGTGTTTATCCAGAAAGTTTTGAAAAGGAAATGTGGGTAACGTTTTTAGCAGGAGTTTTTCGTTCAATCCGTTTTGGAGTTAACGAAGCTCACGGTGGCGGAAATGCCATAATTTACAACTATTTGCTCGAAAATGGAGCTTATGAGTTTGATTCAAAAACACAGAAAATTAAAGTCAATTTTGATAAAGCTTATCCAGTTTTAACCGATTTAGCTAACAAAGTTTTAATGATTCAAGCAAATGGTGATTATAATGGAGCAAAAGCACTAATTGAAAAATATGCTGTTTCTTCTGAAACAATTAAAATTCTAGTGGAAAAATTAAACAAATTGCCTGTTGATATTACTCCAACGTTCCAAATAGAAAAGATGTAAATAATTTAACGGGTTTAACGGCTTTCTTTAAAGTGAATTTGTAAAATCAAGTGATTTTTTTCATGCAGATTAGTATAATACTCATGATTAAAAGCTTCTAAAAATTATAGCTTTTAAGAAAGCCAATTTTTAAAATATGTGCTTCTAGTTAAATTGCTACTCGCTATTTAATTACGTTAGAGCATTATTAATTTATATTTAAATTAATTCCTAATATTCTTCTGTTTCAACAAATACATAATTATTCTTATTTCAGCTACAATATTTTTCCATAAATTGATTTTTAATGTGTTGTGTTTCTATAATATTTTCATTATATATCCAATGTACTTGTTATAAAAACTGAGTACTAAAATCCACAAAATATCGTTTTTTATTTGTCCAAATTAAGCCTTAAGTGGAGGATTAAATGCGAACTAATAGTAAAACTCTTATCCAATATCTTCAAGAACTGAAAAATGGTGAGCATAAGTTTGAAAATGTTTTCCAAGCATTAGAAAGAATGCTCTTTGACGATTCAAAACAAATAAAGCTTGTTGTGGTGAATGGTCGTAATACTTACGATTTCATGAATTTCCGAACTGGAAAAAAGCACATTATTGGTCTTTATGATGTGATAAATAACTTTGCTGCATTTATTAAAGATAGTGCGGAAGGTGGTGAAAGCAAAGAGATGGCTTTTGTTTTAGTTGGTGAACCAGGAAATGGTAAAACTTTCTTTGTGGAATTTTTATCCTCCTTGTATCGTGATTTTGTTAGCATACCCGAAAATAATAAATATACATTCCGAATTAAAATCCCAACAGAAATGGAAGGTTACGGCTCAATTCGTAGTATCGAATCTCAAACTTTCGAAGATCCAATGATTCTAGCGATGAATCTTTTCTCTTCAAAGGATGATTCAAAAGAATACTTGCTTAAATCTGGATTTAATGTCAAAACTATTGATAAGTATTTTACAAATTATCGTCCACTTGGGGCTGATTCGGAATATATTATTAATAATATTAAAGACTTTTATGATGGTGATATTGATAAATTACTTGAACTAATAGAAGTTATAAATATTCCTATCAGCTCTACACTTGGCACAATAACAGGTAAATATCCGGCAAAGGATAAACTCACTAGCTCAGGTGTTGACCTTGTTGGTGAAGAAAGTATTCAGCGTTTATTGCACATTAGCGACACAAATAATCCATATAGATTTGACTTGCGTAGAGGTGCTCTTGCAAGAGTTGGTGGTGGCGGTATTCACTTTGCTGATGAAATTTTCAAAAACAAAACAGATTTAATGAAAATTTATCTTGGAGTTGTTCAAGACCGACAAATTGAAATTGATGCTTTTAAATGGCCAATTGATACTTTTATAATTGCAACAAGTAATAATGCAGATGTTCAAAACTATCGTACAAATGGCGAAGAAAAACCTATTCTTGATAGATGTAAATTTTGTTATGTATCTCACAACACTAATTATAACCTTCAAAAGGAACTTACATCTTATGCAATTGGTGAAGGTAATAAAACAACTTTTACTGGTGAGAAACTACACATTGACCCAAATATAATTTATGCTCTTTCTGTAATTGTAACTTTAAGTAGACTGCCTCGTGTTGAAGATAAATTAACACCAATTGATATGATGAAATTGGCAGCAGGCGAAGTTGCTGGTGATAAAAGCATGAAAGCCCTTGCTGAAATTGTTGATGAACTTGAACACGAATTTGATTTAACAAAAAGATTTGGGCAAAAAGGACTTGGACAACGTGATTTGGCTAGAATGATAACAACTCAGCGCGGGTTTACAGAAACAAACGAAGGTAAATGTATGTTTGCTTTAGATGCATTCAAAGCTGCAGAGAATGTTATTTTAGATTACATTCAGGATAACAAAGAACACGCAAAGTATTTTGATGATCTTAAAATTGCAAAAAGCCTTTACCGAAAACGTATACGTACAGAAATGTTTAATGCTTTTATGGATGAACCTTCAGCAATAAAAAAAGATGTTATGATGTATGTAAACATGATAATTGGAATGGGAAGATCTGACCTTGGAGCAGATAAAATTATAACCTATCGTGACCCACAGACTGGAAAAACACAACCAATTAAAATTGATGAGCGTTTTATTAACGCTGTGGAAAGTGAACTTGAGATGAAAACCGTAGAGCAAAAGGAATCATTCCGTGGGCAAGTAAGAAAAATTTATGCTCAAAAATTGCAGACTGATAAAAACTATGATTTTATGGATAATTCTGATATTGTAAAAGCAGTAACAGATACAAGATTAAATTCCGATATTGCTTCTGCCGGCGGTCTTATTGGTGCACTTGCAAACAGAACAAATGAAGATAATGAAAAACTCTATAATCGAATTGTTTCTACAATGGTAAATAAGCTTGGTTACTGTAATACATGTTCAGAAAAAACAATTGAGTTTTTCTGTACACAGGACCATCAAACTTAAGTGGCTATTTTGAAACCACTTTGTATTAAATTGTAGTTTATTAACTTGTAAAATAAAATGGTACCAAGTACCAAAATTATTGCGGAGTTAAAATGTCTGAAATCACTAAATCTAAATCTGGAATCTCTAATGAGAATGCAAATATAGAAAAGATAATTGAGGATCAAATAAGTCCTCAAGATTATTTCCTTAATAATGAAAAGGGATTTTTAGGGCTTTACGATTATAATGACCAAGATTTTTTAATAGGTTTTACAACCAACGCTTTCCACGCAAATAGAGTTTATGATCTTGATAGACTTTTGGAAAAAGATAAAATACGCGAAAAAGATGGTTATCCCCGAAAGATAAAACTTGGACGTTTAGTTAAACCGGCAAAAGATGGAAAAGATAAAACGATAATTGTTCCAACTACAGCCGAAGAAAAATTTTACCATTGGGCAAGTGACCAAAATATTGGTGAAGGTTCACCTACTGGTGGAAGCGGAGATGGAGAAGAAGGTGAAGTGGTTGGAGAAGAATCCTTGCGTCCAGAGGGAGATGGAGAAGGTGAAGGAGGTGGACAAGGGCAAGGTGCTGAACATGGAATGGGAGCAGATGCTTATGATGTTGGACGAATTCTTACTGAACAGTTTGAATTACCTAACATTGAGGAAAAAGGCAAAAAAACTTCTTTAACAAAATATGCATATAATCTGTCCGACAAAAATAGAGGACATGGTCAAATTCTTGATAAAAAATCAACGCTTAAAAGAGTTGTCAAAACAAATTTAGCTTTAGGTACAATAAAAGAAAATGAAGAAATTGATGCTTCAAAAATAATTATAACACCAAATGACCACGTTTATAGAATTCTTTCACGCGAAAGAGCTTACGAATCTCAGGCAATGGTCTTTTTTATTCGTGATTATTCTGGCTCAATGCACGGTAAACCAACCGAAGTAGTTGTAACACAACATATATATATTAATAGTTGGTTAGTATTTCAGTACAAACGACAAGTACAAAGCAGATTTATAGTACATGATACAGAGGCACATGAAGTACCCGATTTTTATACATATTACAATAAAAATGTTGCTGGCGGAACAGAGATTGCATCTGCTTATAAATTAGTAAACGAAATAGTTGAAAAGGATAATCTTGCTAAAGATTATAATATTTACATTTTCCATGGAACAGACGGTGACGATTGGGATGCGAACGGTGAAAAATCTTTATTAGAATTGCGAAAAATGTTAACCTACACAAGCAGAGTTGGAATAACGGTTGCGGAAAATAGTTACTCTGGAAGTCATAATACAGCAGTTGAAAAATATTTAAAAAACTCTAAATTACTTGAAACAGAAGCAAAAAAACTACACTTTGATTCATTTATAGCTAGTGAAGCAGATGAGCAAAGAATTATTGAAAGCATAAAAGTTTTGATTTCTTAATAATATGATATTAATTGACCAACATACAAAACAAATAATGGAAGGCTGCAAAGTGCGAGCTTTTGATGCTGGATTACGTTTTGGAAACGAAACTCTTGAATATATTGTTACAAATTCTGATTTAATTGAACTTAGTCCAAAACACATGATTCCTACACTTTATGATTATTGGTTGCAAGATATTCAAGTTTTAAGAGGTAAAGGCGAATACGATATTTATCCTAATAATCCATTTGAAACAGTAATAAACACACGTCCAGCAATTTCATTTTATAATGATAATAATCCAGATTGGCTGAATGTAATGATATTCTATCATGTTTTAGCGCATATCGATTTTTTCCAGAATAATAAGTTTTTTTCCAAAACTTGGGATTATGATTTCAAAGAAAAAGCTTTAACCGAAAAAAGAATTGTTGCCAGGTTACGTTCACAACATGGAAGAGAGGTTGACTATGTAATCGAATTTGCTAGAGGTATTGATAATCTTATTGGTTATTTCAGTGATTTAGATAATACTGAAGATTACCAATTATTAAATTTACCTAGTAAGGTTGATTACTATTTTAATACTTTTTTGCAAGCAGAAAAAACAGTTTCAATGAAATTTTTCCTTGAAGAAGTTGAAAAATACAATTCCATTTCTGCTAATAGCCCAGAGGAAAAAGATGAAATATTTTTTAGCAAAATTGTAAAAAAGCATCCCGAGTTTGATGCGTTTTATAAAAAGGGCAAATTTGTAATGGCGTCAAAAAATAAACCAGATTTACTACAGTTTATTATGAGAGAAAGCAAAGTTCTTAATGAAGAAAACAATATGTGGAAGCAGAGTATTATTGAAATAGTCCGCGATACATCTCTCTATTTTTCTCCGCAAATTAGGACAAAAACAATGAACGAGGGTTGGGCAAGTTATTGGCATGAAAAACTATTTATGCTTGATGATAGAATTAAAGGACACGAAATTGCCTTTGCAAGAATAAATGCAAAAGTAACTTCAATAAATCATATAGGTTTAAATCCTTATGCAATTGGCTGGCGATTATTCATGCAAATAAAAGAAATGGCAGATCAAGAAAAATATAGTTATGCATATAATAAAATTATGGATATTGAAGATAGAAAGAAGTTTGATAACGGCTCTAATTTAGGTAATGATTTTATATTTCATGTTAGAGAAAATTATTGTGATTCAACTTTTCTAAATAGATTTATTGATCAGGATTTTGTGGATAAATATAAGTTAATGGTTGTGGGTCAAAGAATTAATACAGTTAAAAATGTTAAGGAATATTATGTAAAAAGTAGGAAAGCTTCTGAGTACAAAAAAATGATGATGGAAAGTCTCTATCATCCCCCATTTATCAAATTTGAAAAAGATGAAAATGGTGCTTTGAAATTATATCACTTATTTGAGGGAAAAGAGCTTTATAGAGATTATATTAAAAATACTTTAATTGGATTAGAATATTTATGGGGAAATGAAGTTATTCTTGAAACTACAGAAATTGATTGGGAGGAAATTAAAAAACAAAAAAGCGAAAAATTAGAACCAAAATATCAAAAGGTTTTATATAGAGTTAAAAATAAAAAGGTTACAAAACAAAAATTAACATAGTGGATAAAATGGTAATCCAAAAAGAAAATAAAATAAAAACTGCGCTGGATTTGTTAGAAAGGAAAATACAAACCAAAGATAAAGATTCTGTATTATCATTCAATCAATTTTTAGCACGAGCTAGTGAGGAACCATTTAGTGTTTTCCGTAATATTTTTCAGCTATTTAATAGTATGATTTACTATTATATTGTTGAAGAAGATGAATACAGGAATGATTCTGAAAATATAAATTTCAAAACAATTAATTGCGATAAACTGCTTGTTGACGGAACCGAGACACCATTTTTCTCCGATTTACCACTTGCAAATAGAATATTGAGATTGGCAGATTCATTTAAAGCAGGTGCAAACCAAAATAAAATATATGTATTCATTGGACCTCCGGGCAGTGGAAAAAGTACATTTTTAAATAACCTTCTTCAAAAGTTTGAAGAATATACATACTTACCCGAAGGAAGTATTCATGAAGTTTTATGGCGAATTGATAATTCTAAATTAACACTTAATCTTTCTAGCGAAATTAAATCGGCACTAATGGAGTATTATGAAAAGCATGGGAAAAATCCAGTTAATAAATCACCAAGTTATATCAATGTTTCCTGTCCTAGTCATGATCATCCATTTTTAATAATTCCCAAAGAGCACAGACGAGCAATGCTGGAAGAAATTTTAAATGATAAAACAAAAATTAAACTATTTAATAAAAAAGAATATGATTGGATTTTCAATGAGGATGCTTGTACAATTTGCAATTCTATATACAAAGCACTTTCAAACAGAGTGGAATCAGCCTCTGAAATTTTCGATATGGTTTATGCAAAAAGATATTTTTTTGATAGGCGTTTAGGTAACGGTGTCACAGTCTTTAATCCGAGTGATAAAGAATCGGAAAGTTTTATCAATACAAATAAAGAAATGCAAAAAGAGCTTTCCAAAAGATTTAAGGATAGTAATCTTATAAAATATATATATTCAAAATATGCGAAAACGAATAATGGCGTTTATGTAATAATGGATGTAAAAGGCAACAATGAAAAGCGCTTTATAGATTTGCATGGAATAATAAGTGAAGGAACTCACAAAATTGAGGACATTGAAGAGCGTGTAAATTCTCTTTTTATTGCAGTGATGAATCCTGAAGACACAAAAAAAGTTGAAATACAAGATTCCTTTAAGGATAGAATTGTTGAGATAAATGTTAATTATATTCTAAACTACACTGCAGAAGTAAAAATTTACTTTAACTCTTATGGAACTCAAATTCAAAACAAGTTTTTACCTGGAGTTCTAAATAATTTTGCAAAAATAATTATAAGTTCACGTCTTAAAGCCTTATCCCCAACAATTAGTAATTGGATTAAAAATCCGAAGATGTATTCTAAATATTGCGATGAAAGTATGCAATTATTAAAACTTTCAATTTACAACAATAAAATACCTAAATGGTTAACAGCAGAAGACTCTAATAATTTTAATAAAAAAGTACGACAAGACTTAATAAATGAATCTGAAACTGAAGGAAGAACTGGTTTTTCTGGCAGAGAATCTCTTAATATTTTTCATGAATTTTACGATTCGGTAAAAAAGGATTATGAAGAGGTTAAAAAGAAAAAGAAATTTTTAATAACCATGGATAATGTAAAGGAATTCTTTTCTAAAAATGATGCATATTCCAAGCGCATTCCAAATGGTTTTTTTGATTCTGTGATTAGGCTTTATGATTATAATATTATGCAACAAATAAAAGAATCTCTTTTCAATAAAAATGAGGAAAGGATTAGTAAAGACATACAAAATTATCTATTTGCTTTGAACTATGATATTGGCGAAAAACTACTATGTCCTTACACAAACGAAACAATTGAAATTAACGAAAATTTCTTTAAATCTATTGAACAGTATTTATTTAAAGAAATACCAACAGACAATGAAGTTGAAAAATTCCGTAACAACGCCACAATGCGCTTTACTACTAGTTTACAAGAGATGAATGTAAGTGAAAATTCAATTGAAACAACTTCCATTTACAAGGATATTTATGAAAATTACATCAAAAGTCTAAGAGAAAATATATTTCAACCTTTCTTACAATACACATCATTTGAAAGTGCAATTAAAGAATATAACACACCAAAATTTGAAGTTTACGATAATAAAACAAAAGAACAAGTAAAATTTCTTATTAACAATCTGATGTCCAAATTTAAGTATTCAAAAGAAGGTGCTCTGCAAGTTTGTCTCTATGTTCTGCAAAATAAAATTGGTGAGATATAAGAATAATATATTTTAATCGTTTATATATTTTTTAACTTAACTGCTCATCTTGAAATGGAATTTTTGATTTTAACGAATATTAACTAAGTTCCAATTTTTCTTTTTTTAGCATTGCCTATATGGGGTAAGCTAGGTTTTGTAAAAAAAAAACATAAACTTGATTTAATTACAATCTTCCCTTAAATACTGGTAAAGTTTTACTTATTATCGGAATTATTATTTAAAACAATTAGAAGACAATATGTATATTAATTATATTTTTTTATATTACAATATATTTTAAGTAAATTGATAAAATGAAGCAAATATTTTAAGAATATATAATTTGAAAATTATTTTATAAATGCAGAATATTAAGGCACTTGTGGACAAAGGTTAATTCAAGTTTGAATTAGCTTCTCATAGAATAATATGACGTAATTGATTCTAATGAATTTTAAGTGTTTTAAAATGTTTTAAATGAAAACAAAAATGTATTTTAACACCCGAAAGAAAAAACAACTATAACATGGAAAAATTTTGGAAATAATTAAAATACTACTTATTGAAGATAACAGACTATTGCGTGAAGGCATTGCTTCAATGCTAAAAAAAGAAGCTGATATGCAAGTTATTTCAACAGTTGGTAATGGTGAAAATATTTTGCAGAAAATAGGAAAAAAAATTCCCGATATAGTATTACTTGATCTTGGTTTACGGAATCAAAATAGTATTGATATTGTTAGAACAATTAAATCTAATTATCCTAAAGTTAAAATTATTGTTATGGATCTTATTCCGTTGGAAGCAGATGTTTTCGAATTTGTTGAGGCAGGTGTATCTGGTTTTATTCTTAAAGATGCTAATATTAATGAATTTTTTAAAACCATCAGATCTGTTCAGGAGGGTAAAAAAGTATTACCTCCACATTTAACATTTTCATTATTTTCTCAAATTGTTGAACATGCCTTAAATGGAAAGAAGCAAACGACAATAAAAGAATCTGTTCGCATGACCAAGCGTGAAAAACAGGTTATTGATTTAATTGCTGATGGTTCCACAAATAAGGAAATTGCACAAACTCTTCATCTTTCGCCTTACACAGTTAAAAGTCATGTTCACAATATTCTTGAAAAACTTACTTTAAATACTCGTGTTCAAATAGCAAAACATGCTTATCAAGCAGAATCGAATTAAATTATGCTTATTTCACAAATAAATTAATTATTTCCCACTTTGCTAACTAAAAAAGCTAGTGCCCTTTTTCATCCTTTTGCTCTATTTTTTTGTCGCTAAATTTTTCGTATTATGACTTAACTATAAAAATAATAAAGTGATTGTACTTTGTTAACAAATTAATATTTGTAATTGTTTTTCAAAAACAAACTTTAATTATTTTAAATAATACAATGTATTTGGAGATAAATTGTTATGAAAATGGAAGAAGCAAAAGAACAACGAAAAACTTTACCTAAATCCCCTACCAGCATCCAAGGCTTTGACGAAATTACTGAGGGAGGATTGCCAAAAGGTAGACCAACACTAATATGCGGTGAAGCGGGTTGTGGAAAAACTCTTTTTGCAATGGAATTCATAGTTCGTGGTGCAACCTTATACAATGAACCAGGCGTATTTATTTCGTTTGAGGAAACGGCAAAAGAACTTACAGCAAATGTTGCTTCTTTAGGGTTCGATTTGGATAAGCTTGTAAAACATAAAAAAATTTGGCTTGAACACATTGATGTTGAAAGGGGTGAAATTGAAGGAAGTAATGAATATGATTTGAAAGGATTATTTGTTCGTATCCATAATGCAATTGAAACAATAGGTGCAAAGCGTGTTGTGCTGGATACTATTGAGTCCCTCTTTACAACACTACCCAATGTAACTGTTTTGCGCACAGAATTACGACGGTTATTTAGTTGGTTGAAAAAGAAAGGTGTTACAGCAATAATTACTGGCGAAAAAGGAAACGGCACTTTAACACGTCAAGGATTAGAAGAATATGTTTCTGATTGTGTGATTCTGCTAGATCACCGAGTTGACGAGCAATCGTCAATACGCCGATTACGTATTGTAAAATATCGCGGCTCAACTCATGGTACAAACGAATATCCTTTTCTGATTGATGAAGATGGATTTTCTGTTCTGCCTGTAACTTCACTTGGATTGAATCATATTTCATCAGAGGAGAGAGTTTCAACTGGTATTCCGCGTCTTGATACAATGTTTTCTGGCGAAGGTTATTACCGTGGTAGTACAGTACTTGTTTCAGGTACTGCGGGTACAGGAAAGACAAGTATTGCAGCACAATTTGTTGAAGCGGCTTGCAAGCGTGGGGAAAGGGTTTTATACTTTGCTTTCGAAGAATCACCAAGTCAATTTATGCGAAATATGTTATCAATTGGAATAGATTTAGAACCTTGGGCTAAAAAAGGACTGCTTCATTTTCATGCAACGCGTCCAACTCTCCATGGATTAGAACATCATTTAACAACCTCAATCAAATTAATTAATAAAGTTAAACCGCAAATTGTAGTTCTGGATCCAATAGATGCATTCTTAACAGGAGGAAATCAGACTCAAGTAAAAATAATGTTACTTCGTCTTGTGGATTTTTTAAAGATGAATAATATTACTGCTTTCTTTGCAAGTCTTTCACATACAGGCATTAACCAGGAGCTTTCAGATATGTCAATATCATCACTAATAGATACCTGGTTGCTTTTGCGGGATATTGAAATAGGTGGTGAGCGTAATAGAGGATTGTATATTCTTAAATCGCGAGGTATGGCTCACTCAAATCAAATACGTGAATTTAAACTCACAAACCAGGGAATTGAGTTGCTTAATGTCTACGTTGGTCCAGAAGGTGTATTGACTGGCTCAGCGAGATTATCCCAAGAAGCACAAAATAATGAAGAACTATTAATGCGTAAACAAGAAATTGAAAGTAAGAAATTTGAAATTGAACGCAAACGAGAAGTAATGGAAGCTCAGATTGTAGTATTGCGTTCTGAATTTGAATCTCAAAAATCTCAAGCACTTAATGTTATAGGAAATGAAACTGCTAGAAATGAACGTTTCTTTGAAGACGAAGTAAATATGGCTAAAAGTCGGAAAGGTGATATTGAACCTAAAATGGTTAAGGGTAAAAAATCAATAACAAAGGTTGTTGAGTCCTGAAAAAGTTAAATGAAGTGTATCGTCCTAAAATAGATTGACTAAAAAAGACTAAAAAGTGAACCAAAACAAGGACAAATTATGGAAGAAATTAGGGCACATAATTAATAGGTAATTACCGCATGGATTTGGAGTACCTATTCAACAGAATTTAAGGGAATTGAAGTATAAGAAGTTCTGGATGGAAAAATCATAAAAGAAGAGACGCAATTCAGTATTTATAAATATTTTGATTGTACTATGGTCAATTTAAAAAATGCACAGAAGTGCTTAAAATACTAATGGATAAAGCAAAAAGCAGATTGCTACTATGGGGTTTATAAGTTCAACAATTGAAAATAAACCACTATGGACTACAAGTACGTAGTTTTAGTTACTAATACTTCGACAAGCTCAGTAACCGTGAAATTCGTTTTGAAAGACCAAATGTCAAACCACAAAAGCCAAATAATATCCAAATTTCAATTTCTAATATCCATACTTTGCGGTTTAAAAAGCCCAACTTTTTTGAAAAGTTGGGCTTTTTCAGTTTTCATTTGGTAAAAGTTGGATTTTGGTTATTCGTTTTTGCTATTTGTTTGAAATTTATCTTTTGTCGTTTGATATTTAGTATGACATTTTAGAAGATAAAGCGAGATGCTATTAAGTGCATATTTTAACTCATACCAAAACCAATAACACTATAAAGCTTTGCGAGTTCTCTAATAAACAATTTTTAATACTTTAAATTACTTTTGTCTCAACCTAAAGATGTAGTCCCTTTTTCATCCCTTTGGACTATTGAATCAGTTCACTCTTCTGCATATCCTAGTATGTCAATTTAGAGTTAAACTTAAAGATGTAACTTTATGAAAAAAAGAATTTTAGAACACTTCAAAAATCGAAAGGACAAGGAAGAAACAATTCCTAAAAACAATTCCGGAATTATTTCCCATTCGGTATTTAATAAATTCTTTTTAGAAGTGGCTTCAATTACAATATTTACTTTGCGGTTTTTCAAAGAAGCTATAAAACCGCCTTATGAGATAAATGAACTGATGAAGCAATCTTTTCTAATAGGATTCAAGTCCCTTTCTTTGGTTGCAGTTACAAGTTTTATTCTAGGACTTGTGCTTACGGTTCAGTCAAGACCAACGTTAGCAAAATTTGGAGCAGAATCGATGCTGCCAGTGATGGTTGCAGTTTCAATTATTAGAGAAATAGGACCGGTTATAATTGCTTTGATTTTTGCAGGAAAAGTAGGCTCCGGAATTGGAGCAGAACTAGCATCAATGAACGTAACTGAACAAATTGATGCAATGCAAGTATCACACACTAACCCTTTTAACTATCTTGTTGTTACAAGAGTGATTTCAGCAACTTTTATGCTTCCTTTATTAGTGATTTTTGGAGATACGATTGGTTTGTTAGGCTCTTATGTTGCTGTTAACATAAAAGGAAATGTAAGTTTTTCTTTGTTTTTTTCACAAATATTTCAAAGCCTGGAATTTATGGATGTTTTCCCTGCAATACTTAAAACTTTTTTCTTTGGATTTGCAATAGGACTTATAGGATGTTACAATGGATATTACGCAAATAAGGGAACTGAAGGAGTTGTTGGTAAAGCAGCAAACTCAGCTGTAGTATATGCGTCTTTAATGGTATTTGTTATAGATATGATGGCGGTACAAATTTTAACTCTGTTCCAAAACTGAATTTAGTATTATGAAACGAGGATTTAAAATGAGTTATAAACAAAATTATGACTATATGGAAGTTCCATCTGGTATTAATATAAAATTACTAACTGAAAAATAATGACAAATATAAAAACCTCAATAAAAACCGAAAAGAGTAGTAATCCCAATGGCGAAATAGTTGTTGAGATGGAACATCTAAAAAAATCTTTTGAAAATAATAATGTGTTGCTTGATATTAATTTGGTTTTGAATAAAAAGGAAAACCTTGTAATACTTGGGAAATCTGGAACAGGTAAATCGGTACTTATAAAATGTATTGTGGGTTTGGTTGAACATGATGAGGGGAAACTTAAACTATTCGGACAGAGTATTTCTGAACTAAAAGAGAAAGAATTAACTAATCTACGTAGAAAAATAGGTTTCCTTTTTCAAAGCGGAGCTCTATATGATTCCATGACGGTAAGAGAAAATCTTGAATTTCCACTTAAAAGGCAACTAATTTCTATTTCAAAAAAGGAAATAAATACTCTTGTTGAAGAAGCGTTGGAAAATGTTGGGCTTTCAGATACAATTGAACTGTCGCCTTCTGAACTTTCTGGTGGAATGCGCAAAAGATTAGGTTTAGCTAGAACGTTGATTTTAAAACCTGAAATAATGCTTTATGATGAACCGACAACAGGACTTGACCCTATTACATCAAAAGAGATAAGCAAGCTGATTATTGAGGTGCAAGAAAAATATAATACTTCCTCAATAATTATAACGCACGATATTGAATGCGCCAAGCTTACTGCAAATAGAATGATAGTTATAAAGGATGGAATTTGTGCTGCAGAAGGTTTGTACAAAGATCTGGAAAGTTCTTCAGATAAATGGGTTAAATCATTTTTTGAATAAATAATATAAATTAATAGAGCAGATGAAATGAAAAAAAATACGACTAATAAAATAAGACTGGGAATATTTGTTTCTTTCGGAATAGCAATACTCATTGTCGGACTATATTTTATAGGTGAAAAACAGCAAATGTTTTCAGATACTTTCCATATAAGTGGAATATTTAAAGATGTGGCTGATCTTCAAGTTGGTAGTAATGTTAGGTTCTTAGGTATAAATGTTGGCACTGTTGAAAATATTAATATTGTTAGTGATAGTTCAGTTAGTGTAGAAATACTTATTGATGAAGACACTCAAAAATATATTAAGAAGGATGCAATTGCTAGTATTGGTTCGGAAGGACTTATGGGAAATAAAATACTACTTATTAATACTGGCCCTGGCAGAGAAAAAGAGATGGAAAACAACGATATTATTAAAACAACTCCACCCATTAATATTGACGAAGTTCTATTATCATTAAAAACAACAATTGACAATACATCCAGTATAACTAAAGATTTAGCTTTAATTTCAAACAGAATACAATCAGGAAAAGGAACAATTGGCATGCTTTTAATGGATGAATCTTTGGCACAAGATTTTAATACTGGCCTTCATAATCTAAGTGAAGGTTCAGCCGGATTAAAAAACCTAATGGAAGATGCCCAAATCAGTTTCGATAAAAATTTTGATAGTACTTTGGTTAATTTAAGAGAAAGCTCTGAAGGGTTTAAAATACTAATGGATAAAGCAAAAAGCAGTTGGTTGCTATGGGGTTTTTAAGTTCAACAATTGAAAATAAACCACTCTGGACTGCAAGTACATAGTTTTAGTTACGAATAAAATTCGTTTTGAATGACCAAATGTCAAACCACAAAAACCAAATAATATCCAAATTTCATTTTCTAATATCCAAACTTTGCGGTTTAAAAAGCCCAATTTTTTTGAAAAGTTGGGCTTTTTCAGTTTTCATTTGGTGAAAGTTGGGCTTTTTTTTAAAATTTGTTTTTGTTATTTGTTTGAAATTTATCTTTTGTCGTTTGATATTTATTATGACAAATTTGTCATTAGAAAACCATTTTATTTTCTTAACATATTGATATTAAATGTGTTACGAGGAAATATTTTATATAAAAGAAGTAAATTTTTCTAATATTGTTTTTAGTAATTATTGTCCACTTTTTGTAAGTCTAACTTGTTGTATTAGAATAAGTTAACAGATATTTTTTTTCTAATGACAGATTTGGGATTATATTTTTGTCGAGCAATCCAGATAAGGATTAAGTTATAATTGAGAGATTAAATTTGTATCAATCAATCCCGCTAGGGATTAAATTATAATAGAAAAACAAATTAGATTTTTAAATCAATCCCTTAGGGATTGCATTTGGGTTTATTTGGACAAGAAAAAATTGAACCCGAAGACGGGTTCGTGTTTTGTGTTGTAAAAAAAGCTAATAAAATTAAACTCCTAGCGGAGTTATTTGATATTAGAAACCATAATTTAGCCCAATCTCATAGATATATCATTAACAACATTATCTTTATAATTCAATCCCGATAGGGATTAAATCTAAATAGATAAGAAATGCAACTTGTTGAATAATTCCAATAAGTATTGCATTATAATTGAATCATTATCCCCAATCTGTTGATAGGAATAAATTTCTAATGACGGATTTGGGAGTATGACATTTTGAGAAGGTAAAACGAGATGCAATTAAGTGGATATTTTAACTCCTACCAAGACCAATAACGTTATAAAGCTTTGCGAGTTCTCTAAAAATCATTTTTTAAATACTTTATATTACTTTTATCTCATCCTAAAGATGTAGTCCACTATTCATCCCTTTGCTCGATTTACATAATGGTAACATTCATTTAACTTAATATCAGGTTCAAAAATAATAAATACTTCTCATTAATAGTAACAAGGAACAACATGCAATATAATACAATTCATATAGTCAAATATTTTAACCGATTTAATCACTTTTGGGGAATGATATTAATTCTCACATTTATATTACCGAGCATTGCATTTTCTCAATCATCACCCGAAACGGTAAATCTTGGAACTGCTGGTGATTTTGTGATTTTAGCAAAAACTGGAATATCATGTACTGGAAGCACTCAAATTACAGGAGATCTTGGTATTAGTCCAGCAGCAGCAACATACATTACTGGATTTGATCTAATAGCAGATGCTTCAACTACATTTTCACTTTCATCTTTAGTTACTGGAAAAGTATTTGCTGCCGATTTTACTGAACCAACCCCAACAAAGTTAACTACAGCTATTGGTGATATGGAAACTGCATACACTAATGCAGCAGGACGATTGCTGCCCGATTTTACTGAACTATACTCTGGAAACCTTACAGGGAAGACTCTTATACCGGGTCTTTATATGTGGACTACTACTGTTTTGGTAGGTGATGCTGGTGTAACTATTTCGGGTAGTGAAAACGACATCTGGATATTTCAGATAGCTCAGAATCTTGAAATAGCTAACGGTGCAATTGTTACTTTAGCTGGTGGTGCAAAGGCATCTAACATTTTCTGGCAAGTAGCTGGTCAAGCTACTCTTGGAACTACAGCAGCAATGAAGGGAATTATTTTATCCAAAACTGCTATAGCGATGTATACTGGTGCAACACTTAGCGGCAGAGCTTTAGCACAGACCGCCGTAACAATAGATGCAAATACTGTAATCGCACCATCAACTGTTACATCAATAGAAGAAAATACGAAGCTTCTAAACTTTTCTTTATCCCAAAACTATCCAAATCCTTTCAACCCATCAACTATGATTAAATATAGTATAATGAAAGCAACTCAAGTTTCATTAAAGGTTTATAATATTCTTGGAGTTGAGGTAGCAACACTTGTAAACGGTCATCAAAATGCAGGAAGTTACAGAGTGCAATTTAATACAAGCCAAGGAAAAGTGAATCTTGCAAGTGGTATATATTTTTACCGTTTGGAAGCAGAGTCTTATGTTGATACTAAAAAATTGATTCTTTTAAAATAGTAATATGAAGAGTTTAGATGTTCATAAATAGTTTGAAGTAGCAATGAAAAAAATGGTTTTTCATCTGATATCAACTATAAATTGATTTACCAGCAAAGGTTGAGCAACATTGATAATTACTGAGTTTGACTAAATATTGGTTTTGATTACCACGAGCTGAAGAGATGGTTTATAATTATTCGAAATGTAAAAAATGTTCTTTTTTAATCAACAAAAAATGGAATTATTTTGAAAGAAATTAAATTATTACTTATAGAAGACAATGTAATTTTACGAAATAATATAATTAAAATCCTTAAACCTCATAAAGATTTGCTAGTTATTTCCACATTGGGGTCTGGGAAATACAATCTAGAAAAAATCGTACCTATAATGCCTGATGTAGTACTTATAAATTTTGAATTACAGAGCAAAAACAAGAATCAATTTATACAAACAATTAGAAATGATTTTCCTTCTTCAAAAATAATTGTCAAGAATCTACCACCAGTTTGTGATGAGATTTTACAATTTGTAAAAGCAGGGGTTAACGGATTCATTCTTCAAGATGCTTCTCTTATGGATTTATTAATAACGATTAGAAAAGTTGCTAAAGGTTCAACAGTACTTCCTACTCTCTTAACTAATTCACTTTTCTTACAAATTGTTGAATATGCAGTTAGAGATGATAAAAGTAGCCTGCGAGAAGATGTTAAAATGACAAAAAGAGAATGCGAGGTTATAAGTTTACTTGGTGATGGATTAAGTAATAACAAAATCGGGAAACAACTTGATATTTCTACTTATACAGTTAAAAGCCATATCCATAATATCATGGATAAACTTTCCTTGCATACTAGATTGGAAATTGCAAATTATTCATATATACACACAACAAATTGATTTTTATAAAATGATGAAGAGCTCAAAATAAATTAAGACAATAGTTCTATTATCAACAATTATGTAAAAACTGCCATATTAATTCAAAGTGAATAAATAATATGGCAAAATAAAAAGGATGAAAAAAATGAAAAAATTATTAGTAAGTATTATTAGTGTACTATTCTTATTAGCAATAGTTAGTTGTTCAGATGAGGAAAATCCTAAATTCCGCATTAGAAATGAACGTACAACTAAGGCAAATGTCCAAGTTCAGACTACAGGGGGAAACACTATTAACATTAACGATGTTGAAGAAGCTGAAACAACTGCATATCAGAGTGCTGCAGAAGGAAATATAGTAGCTACAGCAGTAATTCAAAACGAAACTGTATCTCCAACAATTACTTTTTTTGCAGCTAAAGATATTCGTTACACAATAGTTATTCGAACAGGAACAATCCCTTCGCTTCGTGTGGATCTAGATTAGATGATAGAAAAAAAACAGATTATGCGTTATTGAAAGGGAACCGGAACAAACTTCAAGGTAAACTAAAACAGGAATATGCCGAACTAACTGACGATGATTTGCTTTTCGAAGAAGGAAAAGAGAGAGAACTTTTGGGAAGACTTCAATTAAAACTTGGTAAAACCAAAGAACAATTACGTCTTGTGTTTGCGAAGCTTTAAACAATTCATAGGCAAACGTTAAGCCACTATGCAAAACATTTGCCTTTGTTCCTATTGAAAGCAAGTAACGAATCATAAAGCAAGTAGTAATTTTCCGCAAATAAAATGTTTTACTCAACCAAATGGACTAGTTCCTTTTTCATCCTTTCGGCTTATTGTTTTAGCTCTACATTTCCAATAGTTTATAGTGTGTTCAAAAAGATTTATGTTGCTAATAGTCTGAGGATAATCTAAAAATGCAAAAGAAAATTTTTACAATTATTAACGGAGTCATACAATGAAATATTTAGTAAAAAAAACATTTAATTTTTCCATTTTAGGACTTTTGTTCGTATCAGCTCTATTCATTATAGGGTGTTCTGATTCGACATCGCCTGATAGTGGACAAGGGGAATTAAAGATAACAATGGTTGACGCACCAGCTGGTTATGAAAGCATAAATATTGTTGTTACAAGGGTTGAAGTTCATAAAGCGGATGTAGATTCAAGCAGTGGTTGGGTGATAATAAATAATAATATTGCAACCTATGATTTGCTTACTTTAAGAAATGGTGCAAGTGCTATTCTAGGTAGTAACTTTTTTGATGCTGGAAATTATACCCAAATACGGTTATTCATTGGTGAAGGTAGCAATGTAGTTGTTGATGGAGTTACCTATCCACTTGAAATTCCTAGTGGCTCTCAATCTGGTTTAAAACTTAACCACGAGTTCCAAATTCAATCTGATGTAATATATGAACTATTGCTTGATTTTGATGCACAACATTCAATTGTACTTACCGGAAACGGACAGTATAAGCTGAAACCAGTTATTAGAGTTATACCAATGATACTCTCTGGTACAATTTCAGGCAACATAAGTCCAATAATCACTTTTGCTTCTGTTTCTGCTATTAGTGGAACAGATACAGTAAGCACTTTTGCAGAAATATTTGATGGATCATTTAAGTTAATGGGATTAATGCATGGAATATATAATGTAAAAGTTTCGTCAGGTATTGCTATTTATAACGATACTACAATTGTTAATGTTGCGGTTGTAGCAAAACAAAACACAGATTTAGGAACAATCAATTTAAGTCTGAAATAACTAATAAGAATAAGGAGTTATGTAATGAAAATGAAAATGAAAATTTTATTAGCACTGGTTTTAGGGATGGTGATAATCCTTGCAAAGCCTGTTGCAGCGCAGGATCATGGTTTTGGACTTGGTTTTGTTTTGGGTGAACCAACAGGGTTAAGCGCCAAACTATGGACGTCAAGAGTCAATGCATTTGATTTTGGTCTTGGTGTTTCTGTTGGCGGTGATCGTATTAGTAAACATGATTATTATTATAACGGTGAAGGTCGAGTTCATTTTCATATGGATTATTTATGGCATTCATTTAGTGCAATAAATTCAACCGAAAGATTTCCTCTTTATTATGGAATTGGAGGCAGATACAATAGTGGCGGTGGTTATGATGGATCATTCGGTGTTAGAGGTGTATTTGGTATAGCTTGGCTTCCACGCTCAACGCCATTAGATGTATTCGTTGAGTTAGTTCCTGTCTTTCAACTAACTCCCTTTACAGGTTTTGGCATTGATGCCGGATTAGGGATACGATATTTCTTTAATTAAAAAAATTGTTCACATTAATAAATTAAAAGGACTCAAAAAATGAAACTAATTACATTTATCTCGCTCATGCTCATAGGCTTTGTTCAATTAAGCCTTGCACAAGATTTGGTAGAAACACCAAAGAATAATGCCATGTCAAACGTATTTGGTATTACAATTGAGGGTGGAATTACACTTGGCTCAACTGATTACTCAAGTGCTATTATGGATTATACAGGGAAAGCATCTCTTGAATATTATCTACCTTCTTCTGGTTCAGGAAATGTGGGATTCAGAATTTTTGGACAACAAGGATTTATTTCTGGCGAGGGGATAGCACTCTCAGCACAGCCAACCCAAAAATTCAAAACAAAAACTGATATTTACGGTGCTGGAGTATTTTACACTCTTTCTTTTGAAGATGCAATTTATCCTTGGGTAGCTGTTGGTGCGTCAAATCTTTGGTTTTTTCCTGAAGATGGTGATGGAAGTAGATTACCTAATTATGACGCCAAAAAGTATGACAAATATATGTTAGCTTATAATGGTGATGCTGGTGTAAGAATTATAGTTTCAAAAAGCATGAGTATCAATTTAGCTGGTGGAGTTGTAGTAGGAACCAATGATTACCTTGATGATATACTAGAAGGTTCGAGTAATGATATGTTTTTTACAGCAACTGCTGGTTTCTCCTACTACTTTGGTAGATTAGCAGATACAGATGGTGATGGAGTTTCCAATTCAGAAGACGCATGTCCAGAAACACCCGAGGGAATACAAGTGGATGAATTTGGCTGTCCGCTTGATGAAGACAATGATGGTGTTCCAAATTATCTAGATAAATGTGCAAACACACCAGCCGGTGCTAATGTAGATGAAAACGGTTGTCAATTTGACGCTGATGCTGATGGTGTTCCCGACAATATAGATAAATGTACTAACACTCCTGGTGGAGTTAAAGTAGATGCAAAAGGCTGTCCGCTAGATTCAGACGGTGATGGTGTTCCTGATTATCAAGATAAATGTTCAAAGACTCCAGCCGGAACTAGTGTAAATGCTGATGGTTGTGCACTTGATGCCGATGGCGATGGTATTTCTGACTCTTTTGATAAATGTCCAAATACACCAAAGGACGTGCAAGTAAATGCTGATGGATGTCCTCTTGAAAAAGATACATTACTTATCATCGAAAAAGGTAAAATAGAATCTTTAGTTTTAAGCGGCGACACAAATTTTGAATCTGGTAAGTCAAGACTTCTTTCTAATGCATATAAAGCACTTGATGGTCTTGTAGCTACTATGAAAGAACATACTAAATATACCTGGGAAATTGGTGGACACACAGATGCAGTTGGATCAGATAGCTATAACAAAAACCTTTCAAGACAAAGAGCTCAAGCAGTTGTTGATTACTTGTTAAATAAAGGCGTTGAAAGAAACATGCTTAAAATAGTTGGATATGGTGAAGACAAACCAATTGCTACAAATGATACGGCTGAAGGAAAATCTATGAATAGAAGAGTTGAAATAAAATTACTTTCAAAGGGCACCAAGTAGATTTAAAAAACTTTAAAATTCAATTGAGAGAAGCGGTATAAAATAGCCGCTTTTCTCAACTATTAACATTTGTATAAATAATTAAGAACTGATATTAAATAAAAATTGGAAACTGAAATGAAAAAGATAAAAGGAATAATACTAATTGTAATAGTTGCCATGTCTATTGTTATACTAGGCTGTTCTGCTAGCAATGCCGTTAAAGGTGGTGCAATTGGAGGTGTTAGTGGTGGAGTAGTTGGCGGTGTAATTGGTCACTATGCAGGCAATACAACACTAGGTGCAATATTAGGAGCAGCTGTTGGTGGTACCGCTGGAGTTTTGATTGGAAATAATATGGACAAACAAGCCGATGAAATGAGGGAAGATCTTTCAGGTGCAACTATTGAAAGAGTTGGCGAAGGTATAAAAATCACTTTCGATTCTGGAATATTATTTGAGTCAAATTCTTCAACTCTTGAGTATAATGCAAAATCAAACATTAATAAACTGGCTGTTATATTAAATAAATATCCCGACACAGATATTCTTGTTTCTGGACATACTGATTCTGATGGTACTGAAGAATACAATCAAACTTTGTCTGAAAGCCGAGCGAAATCAGTTTCGGATTATTCAAGAATGCAAGGCGTTTCATCTTCACGATTTACCACTGTTGGTCTTGGTGAAGGCGATCCTGTTGCATCAAATGATACTGATAGTGGAAAACGTATGAACAGACGTGTTGAAATTGCTGTCTTTGCAAATGAAAAACTTAAAGATGCTGCGGAAAATGGTGATCTTAACTAAAAATTTATTCTTAAATAAAACAACGTTTAAAAATATTAATATTAAAAGGAGTTTATTATGATTTACACAATTGCGGTTGTTTTTATTGTTTTGTGGTTACTCGGATTTGTGACTTCCTACACAATGGGTGGTCTGATTCATGTTCTTTTGGTAGTTGCAATAGTTATGGTGCTTGTTAGAGTAATTCAAGGTCGTAAAATCCTCTAATCGTATTATATACCTAATAAACTATTTTACAGTTATCTATTATTCGTTTTGTAAATGTTGTTGGTGTTGAACAAAAGTAAAACACAAAGCAACATTTACAAAAAGTTTTCTAAAGATAGGATAAATTACTAAAGTCTTAGTCAAATTAAGACATCACTCCATTTCTTGTAAATATATTTAGCCATTTGCACAAAATATTTTATTCTTCAAAAACTTCATTGTGTTGTTCTTGAACTCTAATAAATGTTGTTCTTTTTGTTAGTTCTTTTAATCTGGAAGCACCAACATAAGTGCATGTTGATCTAAGTCCACCAAGTATATCTTGAATAGTTGGTGCAATTGGTCCACGGTAAGGAATTTTAACAGTTTTACCTTCTGAGGCTCTATACTCAGCAACACCACCAACATGCTTGTTCATCGCAGTTTCTGAACTCATACCATAAAACTGTTTAAATTTCTGTCCATTAATCTCAATTAGTTCACCACCACTTTCATTATGCCCAGCAAGCATTCCGCCAAGCATTACAAAATCAGCGCCACCACCAAAAGCTTTTGCAACGTCACCAGGAACTTTACATCCGCCATCCGAAATTATTTGACCACCAAGACCATGAGCCGCATCAGCACATTCAATTACAGCAGATAATTGGGGATAACCAATTCCTGTTTTAATTCGTGTTGTGCAAACAGAGCCAGGTCCAATTCCAACTTTAATAACATCAGCACCTGCAAGTATTAATTCTTCAACCATTTCGCCTGTAACTACATTGCCAGCAAATATTATCTTATTTTGATGTATTTCTCTTGCCCGTTTTACAAAATCTACAAATTGTTCTGAATATCCATTTGCCACATCGATACAAATAAATTTTAATTTGGGAAAACTGGATATCAACTGATTTAATTTTTCTAAATCAGTTTTACTAGTACCAGTGCTTATTGCTATATAATTATAAAATTGCTCACTTTTGTCTTTTAAATATGCATGCCATTGCTCAATGGAGTAATGTTTATGTAATGCTGTAATTAAATTATAAGAAGCCAAAACATCTGCTATTTCAAATGTTCCAACTGTATCCATATTAGCTGCAATAATCGGGATTCCCTTCCACTCATCTCCAGTATGTAAAAACTTAATGGTTCTTTCTAAATCAACTTCTGATCTGGTTTTAAGATTAGATCGCTTTGGACGAATCATTACATCTTTAAATCCAAGTTTAATATCTGCTTCAATGCGCATAATTTTCTCAAATAATATCTAAAATTGTTAAACGAGTTTAATAATAATTACTGAATAATTTGTAAAAAATGAACTTTATTTTCAACTAAGCTCAACTTTTTATACAATTAATATAATCATAAACTCAGTTCAAAGCATTGATAGTAAAAATTTCCATGCTTTGAACTTTATTAATACATAAATATTCTTGCTTTTTCATAAAACAAAAATAGAATCCTTTTTTTAATAATGGAGCGGTACCCCATTATTATTAAATTATTTTTTGCCGCACTTACTAAATGAATTTTAGCATAACAAAATATTCTCATATTTTTCCTTTATCTTTGTAACCATAAATAAAAAAAGAAAGAAAATATATGAAGCAAAAGATTGGCATAATAACAATGGGCTGTTCAAAAAACGCTGTGGATTCAGAGCGTTTAATGGCTCAATTAAAAATAAATGATTTTTCCATGCTGTCAATGACCATTGTGAAACTGTCTCAAAACTGTCATTCTGAACTTGGTTCAGAATCCCAAACTATGAATATGGAGTAAAAACAGATGCTGAAATAAATTCAGCATGGCAATTTTAAGCTGTCGAGGAACATTATTCCTCGACAGAAATTACACTCAGTTAATTAAACACCAGCATTAATTGGCACCGCAGTTTTGTTTCTCTTTTTTATTATAACATTCATATCATCTATTATTTGAGCTACTACTCCAACAAATGTACCGTATTTTGCTTCATCAACCATAACCATTGCACGCAAGTAAACTACAAGCTTCTCGTTAATTATAACAAGAACTTCTTTCTTAATTTCAGTGGCACTTTTCTTATTTCCATCATCTGCTTTTTCAGTCTGGAATGTAAGTTGTGCTTCTTCAAATGCTGCTTCTGCGGCACTTAATTCATCAATTACCTGGCTTAAGCCTGGCAATAAAACTATTGAAGCCTGTAAATCTTCTTTAGCGAACTCAACTAAAAGCGAGTCAATTAAAGATGATTCAATTGCATAGCTTTCGTTTACTATATCCATTCCATAATGCTCAAATACTGCGCTTATTATTTTGGCGGCGTTACTAATTGTTGAATCTGGGTGATGCACAAAACCCATTGTAAGATAATTTACCGCTCTTACTTTGCTGTCTCTTAGTTCATCTTTTTCCTCAAGATTGCTTTCAGCCTTTATACGGTTTATTGCAGATGTTAACTGCCCGTTTAATGGTTGCAATTCTTCAAAAATGCTTGTTAAATGTGCATCGCTGCTCCAATCGTTCTTGGAATATTCAGCAATTATTCCGGTTGTTACAGAATTAACTTCCGTTGTTTTACCAATTCCGATTAGTTTGTTTAATTTAGACATGTTTTACTCCTTCTTGTTGTTATAGATTTGTTCCCTTGACCCCGCTAGAATCTAATAACCGAGCCCTTCTTTTTTATGTAATTTCCTCTTTTTTATAAATTAGTTGTCATTTAAATATATAAATGGTGTCCTTTTTAAAAAGGAAGCCGTTTATATTTATAAATTGCTCCACTTTTTGCTTTTTCTTGCTTTTTATATTTATAAATTTCTTCCTTTTGAATCCAGGAAGCTTTTAATATTTATAAATTGCACCACCTATCAGTTGTTCTTGCTTTTTATATTTACAAAACGTGTCCTTTTGAATCTGGGAACGATTTTATATTTATAAATTGCTTCACTTATTGCTTTTTCTTGCTTCCATCATTTATAATGTTCATGAGAGTGTTCATAGACAGCAATTAAATTATGCTTTACCAGGAAAACTATTTACATATTTGATTTTAAAATCAGGAAAACTATCAACAATTTGAATTTTAAAATCAGGAAAACTATCTACGATTTGCCATTCTCCTGAACTATTTGGGAAGCTTTTTACAATTTGAACTTTTAAGTCAGGGAAACTATCTACAACTTTTACTTTATAATCAGGAAAACTTGTTACAAACTTAATTTTACCATAAATTACTTCTACTGAAACTTTTGACATTATATCCTCCTTTGAAAAATTAAAATTTATGCCAAACCTGTATTTTATGTTATCGAAACCACTCATCGACAGCAGTAAAAATGTCGAAAACTGTCTTCCACAACATTGAAATTCAATTTGCTTAGCGCATACTTATTATGAGTGCAACACCTGATTCAGATGATCCTTAATATCATACAAATTTATTCCAAAATTACACGCATCTTCAGGCCGTATTACAATTACTAATCTTTCAGTAAATTTACTTTGTTCCGAAGCATTCATAAAAGATTTTGCTATTTGTGCTATCATACTTTTACGAGATTGTTTCAGACGTCCCCTTCCGGTGCCAATTGCTGGGACAGCCAGTTCCTGAAGTTCTCCAGATTCTCTGACAAACGTCCATAACCCATCTAGTGAACGTAAAACATTTTGAAGATTAGTTGACGCGTTGCCTTGTTCACTTAAATCAGCCATTGCAGTAAAATAGAATGTCTTTCCATGGGTAGTAATTGGTAAAGTTGTTCCCATTGGGAATGGGGCAGTCCCATCTAATTTGCTTAGTTCCACATTTATTTTTTCTATAAGTTCATTTTGGTTACCAGTAAAATAGCTTGCAGTGAATTGACCCTGTAAACTATCAGTTGCTATTTTCCCACCTGCTACATCTGCTTCAAATTGTGTATTTGTACTTATCATAACAGCACCACTTACTTCAAATAAATCTCCAATTCTTACTTCAACACTAAAGTCTTTTTGGGGAAACTTAATTGAAATTGTTTTTATGGGACGTCGTAATATAATTGACACGACAATAGCGAGTAGCAAGAATATTAAAAAACCATAGGACGCATATTGATCTCTTGTATATACTTTAAAAAAATCTAGTGTCTCTACTAAAAGAAAGAAAAAACCAAAAATCGCAAGAACTGATTCTGTTCCCACTCGTGAGAATAATATATATTGCCAGTAAGCTTTGCTTAAAATTGTTTCGAAAAAATATTTCATATTTTTGAACTCCTATAAAACTCTATCTCAAGTTTTTACAATATTGCGAACTAGATATTGATCATTTTAACGAATTAACTAACATCCGTAAAAATATTCACTGGCAGTACACTTAGTATTAACCATAAAATCTGAATCACTTAAAGCCTTTTTTATTAATTCCTTTTTATTCGGTATATGAATCGTAGGCACATCTTTCATTGAATCACGGAAGGACGGTAGATTATCCCATAGGTTCTTAATTTTTTGTTTAATTGTTTTAGAATCACAATTTATTATATCGCTTTTATCATTATATTCAGGATAAACTACTATTACTGGTAATCCATTTGTACCAATTCCAAAATTCATTTCCTCACGTAACGCCCTACTATTAATTGTTAATGAACTTAAAAACAAAACAATATTCTTAGAATTATTCAATCGATCATGTATTCGGGGTTTTAGGGTTTTTTCCCAATCGCTACCATCTCTTACATTATAATTTTTATCGTGTGAATCTATAAATGGGAAAGTGTTATCTGCACCTTTCCATGCTCTTAACAGGTTGTAATATATGAAATCCTTGGTTGCTGATGCACCCAAGTTACTCTCACTAAAAGGTTCACTAACATAGAATGCCGAATAATTACCATTTTTATAGGCCATATTGAAATCTCCTTATTAAAATTAGTTTAATGTAAATTTGTTTTGCTCATTTTCATGCTGTCTAGGAACACTCCTACACAGCATGAAAATGTTGGATTAGCAATAAATTTTCTTCTTTTGAGCTAGCCTCTTTTCCACTCGCCAACAGTAGAAATCACTTTCCTAGATATTCAACGATTTCTTTTTCCAATAAGCCAGTTGAATTACAATCGATAGTGTTAGAACTGTTCAATTTTCCATCGAAATAAACATTACTGGTTGCTTTAAAGAAGCAATTAACCGTTACCTTTACATTATTGTCATCAATTTTCTTTATTAGTAAATTAAAATTACCTCTTGGGTCATCGAGTCTCTGAACTGCAAATAAATTTTGACCGGCTGAGCCGCAATCCAAACAATTCATTTGTCTAGTACTTAATGAATATTCCGTTGCAATAAACCCAGAAACTTTATCCATGTTTTTGATTGGTGTTCCATGATTTGCAAACCATTCAATTGCAAGATTCCAAACATCATCAAATGATTTGTTGTACGTCATCTCTTTTACAACTTCGTAAGTTTTTGGTGGCTTATAAGTGGAACAGCCAAAGACAAATATGACCAATAATATTGCGACATAGTGTAACTGCTTTTTCATAAAATGCTCCTTGTTTTTTGAAATATTAAAGTAAAACTATATATTATTCTGCAACAATATGCTGCATTCTGGTTTGTTAGGCAATAACTTTCAGTAGACTAACATTCCATCTATCTATTCGTTCAAATAATTTTAATTTTCCAAGAAAAGCAACTACTATTAAATCCCAACAAATCATTTCCTCACAAATATTTACTCTCTGCATTTCTTAGAAGTAACTTAAAAAAATAAATTTATATATCCAAATGTTTACAATAACAACAATTAAATAATTTAAACTTATTTATTCTTTCACCAAATGCCCAGTAATGACAATCAATGACTTTAATTTCCACCTTTCCATTATTCCATTTATCCCGTTGGATGCTCTATCTTATATCCAATGGGATTTTCCCTTGTTTTTCAAACCAAAATATTCTCATAATTTTCCTTTATCTTTGTAACTCAAAATAATAAAAAGAAAGAAATATACATGAAGCAAAAGATTGGCATAATAACAATGGGTTGTTCAAAAAACGCTGTGGATTCAGAACGTTTAATGGCTCAATTAAAAATAAATGATTTTGAAATAGTAACAGATCCAAACGAAGCGGATTCGCTAATTATAAATACTTGCGGATTTATAAACACCGCAAAAGAAGAATCGATAAATACAATACTCGAAGCTATTGCATTGAAAAAAGAGAACAAAGTTAAAAAGGTTTACGTTGCGGGATGTTTATCAGAGCGTTACGAAGTTGAACTAAAAAAAGACATTCCAGAAGTTGATGGCTATTTTGGAACTGAGGATTATAAAGGCATTGTGGAAATACTCGGTGGCAGATTAAAAACAGAATTACTTGGCGAACGCGAACTTTCTACTCCGAAACATTTTGCTTATATTAAAATATCTGAGGGATGCGACAATCCTTGTTCGTTCTGTGCAATTCCACTTATTCGTGGTAAATACCGTTCCAAATCAATTGATGAACTTGTAGTTGAAACAAAATCGCTAGCTGCAAAAGGCGTTAAAGAGCTTATTTTAATTGGACAAGATACAACTGAGTATGGACTTGATCTTTATGGCAAACGTAATTTAAATGAGCTTTTCAGTGAGTTAAGCAACGTTGATGGAATTGAGTGGATTAGAATTCTATACACATATCCTTCACACTTTCCAATAGAAGCAATTGAAGAGATTGCTCGAAATCCTAAAGTCCTAAATTATGTTGATATGCCTTTACAGCACATTTCTGATAATGTACTAAAAGGAATGAGACGCGGAATTACCAAGCGTAGAACAGTTGAATTGATTGAAACTTTACGTGCTAAAATTCCTAATTTAACTTTGCGAACTACTTTTATAGTTGGTTTCCCAGATGAAACGGATGAAGATTTTAATGAACTTTGCGAGTTTGTAAAAGAAACTAAGTTTGATAGAGTTGGAGTCTTCAATTATTCGCAAGAAGATGACACAACAGGATTTGTGCTTGGTGACCCAATAACCGAAAAAACAAAAGTAAAACGCAATAATATATTGATGGAAATTCAAAAGGAAATTTCACTTGCAAAAAATGAAGCTTTAGTTGGCAAAACAATTAATGTTATTATTGATTCCCTTGAAGGCGATTACTATGTTGCACGTTCAGAGCGCGATGCTCCAGAAGTTGACGGTGAAGTTCTTATTGATAAAGATGAAAACGTAGAAATTGGAAATATTTACAAGGTAGAAATTATTGACTTCAACGATTATGATTTATTTGCTAAATTAAATTAGGAATAATAATTGAAAGGCTTATTATGAAACTATTTCTCTTATTTTTATTTATAACGTTTCCAATTTTTGCACAAGTGGAATATTCACAAGGTGTAATTCCCCCTGGCGAATATCCTGGCTTCTATATTGATGCCGCTAACTACAAAGGAGAAACTGAAGGGAAAACTCGTGTTGAGGTATATTTCCAAATCCCTTATATTAATTTACAATTCTTAAAATTCCAAGATAAATTTCAAGCAAAATATTCAATTTCGCTTACTATATATGATGAGGATAAAAACAATATAATTGTAGAAAAAATCTGGAATGATAAAATAATTGCAAACGATTTTAAAGAGACTGCTTCAGATAATAATTATAAATTTGGTTTTAAAACTTTTCAGCTTGAGCCAAATAATTACATTTTAAGCTGCACTCTTTTCGATAAAGATTCAGAAAAGGATTACAAAGTTGAAGGTAAATTGGAAGTTAGAGACTTCAACAAACCTCTCCAATTTAGTGATATACTTTTTGTTGCTTCAGAAATTGATAGTAAGATAATTCTGAATATTTCTAATTCAATAAGTAATTCAGATTCTACACTATTTTTTTATTACGAAATATATTCTGACAAACAACAGGAAGTTTCCGTTGATTATTCAATTACAAATGAAAATAACAATGTAATTCTTCGTTCTAAGTATCTACTTTTTGTTAATGCCGGTGTAACCCAAGTAAAAAAGAAATTGAATAATTCAAAAATTACTTTAGGCAAACATAAAATTTCGGTTGCAGCGTTAGGTGAAAAGGGTGAAACAATTACTGGTGTTTCAAAACCTTTTATTTCCAAAATTGCAGGCTTTCCAGTCTCTATAATTAACCTTGATGAATCTATTATGCAAATGGCTTATATTGCTTCTGGAGATGAAATTGATTCAATTCTTGCAGCAAATAATGCCGATGAAAAGCTTATTAGATTCAAAGCGTTCTGGAAAAAGAAAGATCCTTCTCCATCAACTGAGCAGAACAAAGTAATGAGGGAATATTTTAGAAGGGTTGCTTATGCTAATAAAAATTTCAAACACTATTTTGATGGCTGGAAAACCGATATGGGAATGATTTATATAATGCTTGGACCACCAGACAATGTTGATCGTCATCCTTTTGAGTACAATAGCAGACCTTACGAGATTTGGCATTATTATAATATCAATCGTAGTTTCACTTTCCTTGATGAAACTGGCTTTGGTGATTATAGATTGCTTGATAGAAATTTTGGCGATTGGTATAGATATAGACAATAATTTATTAATAATTAAAACAATATTATGGTTTTAACAGTCACACTTAATCCTCTGTTAGAAAACAGAACAGAATTTGATGCCATTAAATTGGGCAAAGTTAGTCGTGGAATTAACAAAGAATATAGAGCTGGCGGAAAAGGAATAAACGTATGCAGACAGCTTGATTATCTTGAAATTAAAAATGTTGCATTGCTTCCACTTGGCGGAAATAATGGCAAAATGTTGCGCAAAGTATTGATTGATGAGAATATGAATTTTACTTCAATATCCTCAAAAGGCGAAACTCGTGCAGCAACTTTGGCAATTGAAAAATCAAAAAAAAGAATCACTTCCCTTTTTGAACCATCAGAAAAATTAACAGAAAATGAGATTAATGAGTTTAAAACAAAATTTATTAAAATGATTCAAAACTGTTCAATTGTTGTTTTTTCTGGAAGCGTTCCAAATAAGGACGCTGCCTCAATTATAACATATGGAATAGAACTTGCAAATGAACTTGATAAATTTTCAATACTTGATACTTATGGTGAACATCTTCAAGATTGCATTAACGCTAAGCCATCTGTGATTCACAATAATATTAATGAACTTGAAAACTCATTAGGAATTGAATTAAATAGTGAAGATAAAAAAGTTGAATTCCTTAAAGAACTTTATAACAAAGGAATTAAATTAGCATTTATTACAGATGGAGCAAATGCAACTTATGCTTCTAAATTTGATTTCATTTATAAGATTCAATCCAAAAAAGTTAAAGAAATTGATTCAACTGGAAGTGGCGATGCTTTTGTTGCTGGTATTACTTATGGACTAGAAAAATCGATGGTCTTTGATAAGTTTGTACGAGTTGCAGCTGCTCTTGGAAGCGTAAATGCAACTAAATGGGATGTTTGCACAACCAGACTTGAAGAAATAGAAAATATTATTGATTCTGTTATAGTTTCACAAATTGGTAAAAAATTTAAGTTAATTGATGATTCACCAACGCATAGTTAAATTGTATGTTTTTCTTATCCTATTTCTCTTTTCAATGTTATCAATTGCCCAAACTATTGATAACATTGCGATTCAGGGCAATTCTGATTTTACAAAAAGTGATTATATAAATTGGATTAATCTTTTAAATAGTAAATTTACTTTAACAATTAATGACACAATTTCAAAAAGAATTTCACAAAACCTTAAACAGAATGGATATTACAATTTTCAGATTGATAGTATTTCATCTAAAGTTTCCGCTGATACTCAACATGTCGAAATTAGTGTTTTACTAAATGAAGGTAATCCTACTTACGTTAATGATATTTTTATCCAGAATCTTGACTCGTTAGAACAAACGATAGCTAACGAAAAGTTTCTGCTTCTTAAAAAATCTCCATTCATAATATCAGAATTCGAAAATGTATTTTCGGATTTGTTGACAAATTTTGAAAACAATGGATTCCCTTTTGCTTCAATAAATATTGAATCTTTATATTTTTTTTATGATTCAACTTCGCAAGATAATTTAGTGGATGTTTATCTTAACTTTGCAAAAAATGAAGTGAGCACAATTGACACAATAATTGTAAGGGGTAATTCTACAACGGAGAGTTATGTTATAATTCGTGAACTGCGCATTAACAAAGGCGAAAATTACTCTCAAGACAAGATTGATGATATTGCGGATAAACTAAATCGATTACGTTTTTTTGAACAAGTGGAAACTCCCAAATTTTATTTTGATTCACATAATAAAGGTGTGCTGCAAATTGATGTTACCGAAAAAAGCACAAATAGTTTTGACGGAATTCTTGGTTACATTCCATCAACAAATGAAAAAGAGGATGGCTATTTTACTGGCTTGATAAATATAAATCTGCGTAATCTTTTTGGAACTGGACGGGCTTTGGCATTTAAGTGGAGTAAGCTTGATAGAAATTCACAAGAACTTGAAGTGAAATATTTAGAGCCTTGGATTTTTAATTTGCCATTAAATATTGATGTAAGACTCTATCAACGTCAGCAAGATACAACTTATGTTCAAAGAATTTTAAATGGCAATATTCAATTTCTGGCAACAGAATCATTTTCATCAGCGCTAACTTTTTCGCAGGAATATACAATTCCCACAAATCCAGAACTGCGAGGCTTTACAGTTTTTAATTCCATTTCAACCAATAGTGGAATCAATTTTAAGTATGATTCAAGAGATGATATTTTTGTCCCAACCAAAGGATTTTACTTTTTAAATGCTTATAAATACAGCGCAAAAAAAATACTTGGACCAGATCAGTTTGTAACTGAATCGACAAATACTAGCCCAAATCAATATAAAGTTGAAATAGATTTATTCCTATTCAGAAGCTTTTTCGTTCGGCATATTCCCTTTGTCAGTCTGCATTTACGAGAACTTCGCGGCGATGATATTGAAATCAGTGACATGTATAGAATAGGCGGCAACAATACTTTGCGCGGTTATCAGGAAAATCAATTTACTGGCAACAGTCTTCTTTGGACAAATATTGAATATCGCTATTTAATTGGAAGGCATTCATATACTTTTCTTTTTACTGATATTGCATATTACGAACGAAATGCGATACCCAATATAGACTTAACAGAGTTTTCAGCCACTAAAATTGGTTATGGAGTTGGAGTCACTTTCGAAACTGGACTGGGAATGTTAGCCGTGAGTTATGCTTTGGCTAAAAGTGACTCTTTCAGTAAAGGTAAAATCCATTTTGGATTGATTGGTGAATTTTAATTAACTTAGCAAATAGAATACCATTTTTTATGTTATTAGGAAAATAATTGAAAAACATTAAGGCACTTATCACAATTATTAGACCCCTCAATTGTTTAATTACTTTTTTTACAATTATTACAGCTTGCTTTATTTGCGCCGATAGTTTCGATTATAAAATTATATTAATTGCCGCATTTGCCGGAGCCTTTGTAAACGCTTGTGGTAATATTATTAACGATTATTTTGATATGGAAATTGATAAAATAAATCGTCCAAACCGAGTTTTGCCAAGTGGAAAAATATCGCCAAGATTAGCCTTAAATAGTTATGTATCAATCACTTACTTTGCAATTTTGTTAGCGTTTTATAATCTTAATTTTAACGCATTTTTGATAGTTTTAATAACTTCCGCAATGATGTTTTTATATTCATTCATACTAAAAGGCATTCCTCTAGTTGGAAATATTGTGGTTGCCTTCTTTACTGGCTTGGCTTTTCTTTTTGGAAGTGTTGTGGTTGGAAATATATATTGTGGAATTATTCCAACTGTTTTTGCTTTCTTGATAAGCTTAATGAGGGAACTTGTAAAAGATGTTGAAGATATTAAAGGCGATCAGTCGGTTAGTATTTCAACTTTCCCTATAAAATATGGAGTTGATTCAACTGTCAAACTAATATCAATTTTGGGTATTGTGTTAATTATATCAACGACAATTCCATTCTTATTTAAGATTTACAATTTGTATTATTTTATTTTCGTTTCTCTGTTTGTTAATGGAATTATAGTTTATGTAATAAGTCGATTAAGAAAAGACACCTCACAAATTACACTTAGCACAACTAGTGTACTTCTTAAAGTTGGAATGGTAATGGGAGTTATTTCCATTTTAATTGGCACAAAACTATGATGGAATTAAAAGAATTTGATAAGTCATTTCTGGACATCACAATAAAACGAATTGCTGGAGTTGATGAAGCTGGGCGCGGTCCGCTTGCTGGTCCAGTAGTTGCTGCTGCCGTTATATTTGATGAACAAACTATAATTCCAAAAGTTAATGACTCAAAGAAATTGACTGAAAAAGTACGTGAAGTATTATACGATGAAATTATTAATAGTTCAATTAGCTACGGAATTGGGATTGTACATCAAGCTGAAATTGACGAAATAAATATTTTGCAAGCTACACTTAAAGCCATGCAACTTGCGGTAACTGGATTAAAAGTAATTCCAGACTTAATTTTAATTGATGGAAATAAATCATTCAATTCAAAAATACTTACCAAAACAATTGTAAAAGGAGATGCAAAATCGTTCTCCATTGCTGCGGCATCCATTTTGGCAAAAGTTACTCGTGATAGAATAATGCGGGAAGCAAGCATAAAACATCCAGAATATCTTTGGAGTAAAAATAAAGGTTATGGAACTCGTGAGCACATTGAAGCTATTAAAAAATATGGTGCAACCGAGTTGCATAGGAAAAGTTTTTTGAAAAACATTCTTGAATATCAAGAGGAGCTGGGAATTTAATGCCACATTATAAACAACGCACTGGAGATAAAGGCGAAAATTACGCTTGCGATTTACTAGTAGAAAATGGATTTACAATAATAGAACGCAATTACCATTACGGCCATGGTGAAATTGATATTGTTGCAATGGATGGCGAAACGCTCGTATTTGTTGAGGTTAAAACCCGAAAAAATCTTGAATTTGGAGACCCAATTCAAGGAGTTAATAGAAGCAAGCAAAGTCAAATACGAAAAATTGCAGAAGGTTATTTAATGGAGAAAAAGATTTTGGATGTTGATTGCAGATTTGATGTTATTGGAGTTCTGCTGCGAGGCAATGAAGCCCCAAAAATAAATCATATTGAAAATGCTTTTTAATTGAAATCCATTTTCATTCTTCCAACATTCCATTATTCCCAAATTCCATTATTCCATTCCTCCAACATTCCATTATTCCCAAATTCCATTATTCCATTCCTCCATCTTTCCATTCTTTTCACTTCATTACAAGCCAATCTTCTAATTCAGTTCCCTCATTTTCTTTTTTAAGTTTTTGAAGTATTAAATCGTTTCGTGCGCGCATTTCAGTTAGCCAACCTTTTACTTCCATTCTTAAAAGGAAACAGAACAAATAGAAAGGAGCTAGTCCAATTAATAATAGATCTGGATAAAATAGTGAGATAGGAATTAAAGGAAGTAAGACTATAATACTAAACGAAATTATCCAGCCTTTTTTTTCTTCTTTGTATAAAACGTAAAGCATAAATGGAGTAAAAACTATAGCTGCAAAAATAATTACTATCAATAACATAAAGTAAAACCATCCGCCTACGTATAAAACTGATGATGAAATTTCGTAATTCAAGTATTTGTATAAACTCTCTAATCTTCGCGTGTTTTCAAAAGTTGGTTCAGTCAAATTTTGCATTGTTCCCTCTTATATTATTTCTAATTCAATAGCTTCCTCAGAGAAAAATGGTTCTCCAAATTCCTTTCTAATTTGAAATCCAAAATACCTTGCTCGTGCTTCCAGCATTTTAACAAATTTTGGATCGCTTATAAAAGTTAAATTCCCTTTCTCATCTGGATTATAAAATTGAGATTTATAAGCTCTTATTGATTTCATTTTAGTTTCAAAATGCTCGGTAATATCAACAACAAAAGATGGAGTAAATTCGTAAGTCTGCATGTAGTAATACAATTTATCTGGACGATAAGCTTCTTGTATTTCGCCATTCAATTCCGTTTCAATCTTAATCAATCCAGAAAAGAAGACTGCCTCTTTAACAATTTTGCTTGCGCCTATGTGGTCTGGATGTCTATCATTAAAATAAGGAGCAAAAACAATTCGTGGTTTATATTTTCGCAAAAGTGTTATCACTTTCTTTACAATATCTTCCTCTACCTTAACCTTACCATCCGAAACTTTTAAATTTTCTCTAACCGAAACATTTAAAATTTTTGAAGCTTCCGTTGTTTCAAGTTTTCTACTTTCAATTGTACCATTGCTGCTTAACCCCGCTTCGGTAAAGTCAACAATTCCAACGGACTTCCCTTCAGCAACAAGTTTTGCAATTGTTCCACCCATTCCAAGTTCCGCGTCATCGGGGTGTGCGGCAAATATTAATATATCTAGATTCATATTCCTTTTCATTTATGTTTTAAAGTAAGTTTAACTTAATCTATCTAACTAATAAACGCAATACTTAGAATTACCATTTATCAGAAATTTAAATAAAAATATTCCTATTTCAATAAACCTGTTTATATTTATATAATAAAATTTTATTAGCTGTTTCTATTTGGATTGTTTTCTAATTATCTAACTTTGAAATGGCAAAAGCGTCAAAAGACCAATTTTGGTAAATAACATTAACCAATTATAGGAGACCCATGAAAAAAACAATTCAATTTGGTGAAAACGTAGAAGGATATAAAATTCCAGTATTGAATGAACGCGAAATAAGAGCAGGAGCTGGAATACTATTTTTAATTATGTTTATATCCATAACTGCTGCAACACAGGGCAGTTTTACAATGCTAAAATATGCTATAGTGTTGTTTCTAACGGATATGGTAATTCGTGTTTTTATTAATCCAAAATTTGCGCCTACTTTAATATTAGGGCGTTTAGTTGTAAGAAATCAAACTCCAGAATATGTTGGAGCGGAGCAAAAAAAGTTTGCTTGGATAATTGGAATTACCCTTGGGATTATAATGCTTGTTCTTCAAATAATTGTAAATTCATTTAGCCCAATAACCGGACTTATTTGCATGATATGTCTCATATTCCTATTCTTTGAATCTGCGTTTGGTATTTGTATTGGATGTATGTTTTATGGTTGGTTTTATAAAGAAAAAGCTCAATACTGCCCTGGCGAAGTTTGTGATGTAAAAGCAAAACAAGATATTCAGAAAACATCCAAGGCACAAATATTTATAGTTTTGGGTTTTATCGTTTACATGTCTCTTGTTGTTATGTTATTCCACGATAATTTTAGTAAAAAACCATTTGATTTATTTGGATTGGAAAACAAATCACACGTTGAATAAGTATTTATACTTTATCTTTTAATGCTGTCAAGGACCATTCCTCGACAGCATTAAAGATAAAAAATATGTTTTATTGCATTGATTAAGGCATTTTTTTCAACATATTTGCTTAAAGCTGGAACTGATTTAAGATATATACAATTATTAGGGCATAACAGCAGTAAAACAACCGAAATCAATACTCATGTTTCTAAAAATAGTTTACAAAAAATATAATCTCCATTTGATGATTTATAAATATTATTTGTTTAACTTTACACAAAAAAACACCCATTTTTATGAAATATATACAGCTAATATTTGTTGTATATATTTGGTTTTGTGGGACATATAAACAAGTTAGCGGTCATTGAAACACAGTATTCAGCAACTAAAAATAAATTATCATAACTTTGGACAGAAAATTACAGTGTGACAGAATAGATAACGATTAAATTATGAGTAATGCAAAAATATCAATACGTTTTTTTGACGCCCGCGAAGTACGAGCCGTTTGGGACGAGCAAAACGCCAAGTGGTGGTTTAGTGTGTTGGATATTGTAGCTTTGCTTACCGACCAAGACGACTACGCCAAAACCCGCTACTATTGGAAATACCTTAAAGCGAAGTTGAAGAAAGAAAAAAATGAGTTGGTTAGTGCCACTACCCAACTGAAACTTTTAGCAAGTGATGGCAAACGGTATTTAACCGATATGCTGGATTACACCGGCATTATTGCCTTAGGCAAAGAATTTCCGAGCAAAAAGGCAAACCGATTTATTGAATGGTTTACATACAGTGATGAAAGCATAGATGGAAAAAGCAAAACAAAAGCGTATGCAATGTTTGAAAGTTCTTTTATCAACAGCATAGAAGTTGGTACAACCAAAGGTATGCAACAAATACACGCTTATTTGTTTGGCGGATTGTATGATTTTGCGGGACAAATCAGACAAAAAAATATTTCAAAAGGGGGTTTTTAATTTGCCGTATCACTTTTTTTGAGCGACACATTAAAGCAAATAGAATCAATGCCCGAAACTACATTTGATGAAATCGTAAATAAATATGTAGAAATGAACATTGCACACCCTTTTATGGAATGTAATGGCAGAACCACTAGAATATGGTTAGATTTAATACTAAAAAAACGCCTCAAAAAATGCGTTGATTGGAGTATAATAAGTAAGCAAGATTACATGAACGCAATGATGCTAAGTCCAACCAAAAGTAGTGTTCTGCAATCACTTTTGGAAAAAGCGCTCACCACAAAAATAAACGACCGCGAAATGTTTATTAAAGGGATTGACTACTCATATTACTACGAAGAAAATGACTAATGAAATAACGGCAAAATAGGGAGCAGAACACAACGAAAAAAATGAAAAACGAAACGACAAAATTAAAAAACAATGAACCGCAAACACGCGGGATAAAACTTTGGGGGCTAAGTGGTTATTCGAGCTTTTGTTCTCGCATCAAGGTTTGTTGTACCTTGATAGCGAAGTGGCTTGAAATCCCCAACCGTTTCAAATTGTCAAACGTTAGCGTTCATTGGAGCAATACCCAATAGCGGAATAAAACAAAAACAGACTAAATAAAATGAATATTAACTAATAAAAAAGGAGAACAAAGTAATGAAAAAAGCATTTACAATTTTAATGGTCGTTTCAGTTACAATACTATCATTTTTAGGTTGTAATAGAGATATTAAAGAGAAGGATTCATTCAGTATTGCTTTTATGACAGATATTCACATCCAACCGGAGGAAAATGCTGTTGCGGGATTCACACAGGCTCTGGATTCTGTTAATAAATTAAACCCCGATTTTATTCTGACTGGAGGCGACCTTATAATGGATGCGCTGGGGCAATCTTATGGTCGTGCAGATTCACTATATAATCTTTACATGGAGGTTATAAAAAAATCAAATAAGCCGGTTTACAATACAATGGGTAATCATGAGATTTATGGCATTTATAAAAGAAGCAGCGCAGATTCTACAAATCCAGAATATGGAGAGCTCATGTTTGAAAAGAGACTTGGAAAATCTTACTATGCTTTTGAACATAAAGGCTGGAAATTCATAATTATTAATTCCATTGAAGATACTAAAAAAGGAAAATATATCGGACAGGTTGACACCGCGCAAATTTCATGGATAAAGAGTGAGTTAAAAAACACTAACCCCCTTACTCCAATTGTTTTGAGTACACATATTCCTTTTATTACAGCATATACTCAGAAATATGGTGGATCTACTTTACCAAACGATTCAACTCTTGTTGTTTACAATTCAAAAGAGGTAATTAATCTTTTCAACGGGTATAACCTTAAGCTTGTGCTTCAGGGCCATCTACACACTGTGGAAGATATATATATTGATGGCATTCATTTTATAACCGGCGGTGCTGTTTCGGGCAGATGGTGGAAAGGTACAAATCAAGGTTTTGAAGAAGGATTCATGTACATTTCTTTCGGAACTGATGATTTCAGTTGGAGATATGTGGATTATGGATGGGAAATTCAAAAATGATTATGGATTTAATTTGTATATAGTAGAAAATCTCACAAGGACTTAAGTTTATTTTATGATACCAGCTTAATTACTCTAAAAGATAAACGAAAAAAGTATTGAATTTTAAATAAAGCTATATTGATGAACTGGCGGCAGTTCATCAATATATATGTTCCCATTTCCATTGCGATGATTTGAGCTTGCAAAGACAATGCAGCATAAATGAATGAGAATATAACAAAAATAAAAAACAAAGAAACGCTAACAAAGGCTATTTGCAATAAGGGTTTCAGAGGTAATTCAAGCTTTCTGCCAATTGATAATTTTCTTGGATAAAAGTAAATTATTATTTACCTTTGATTGGATTTAAAATGGATTAGGTTAAATGAAATGTTCCGAACTTTATCGACTTTTAATCAAAGATGGTTGGTATCCAACTTCTCAAAAAGGTTCACATGTAAAGATGAAACATGACACAAAACCTGGACTGATAATTTTCCCAAACCACGGAACTCAAGAGGTAGGTAAAGGACTGGAGAAAAAAATACTTAAAGATGCTGGAATAAAATAGTGATTGATAAAAAGGATAAATATGAAAACGACAAAAAAAAAAATTAAAGTGACAGTTGAGAAAACCGATACTGGATTTTCTGGTTTCTGCGATAATTATCCAATATTTACAACTGGTCGGACAATTCCCGAGTTAATTGATAATGCATTCGAAGCAGCAAATATCTATTTTGAGGATGTTAAAATTAAATTGACACATGATAATCTTAAATTCGAAATTGACTTTAAACAATTTTTCCAATATTACAAAGTACTAAATTCAAAGTTTCTTGCTGATAAGATTGGGATGAACCCTACTCTTTTATCACAATATGTACAAGGACATAAAAAACCTTCTGATAGGCAGACTGAGAAAATATTATATGGCATCCATCAGATTGGACAAGAATTATCTGAGATTAATTTGATTTATAGACATTAAAAAGGCACTACATACAGCATACAATATAAAACAGTTGGGATTCAGTATTTTACGAGTATTTTGTTTTTAAATCAACTATTTACTCGGTGGATACAGACGCGCTCCGAAAACCCAACGTTTCATACACGTAACCGTTATACATAATTTTAAGACAGGAAAAAAATGATAACAATAGACAATTATTTAGATAGCCATTACATAAACAGAAGCAATTGGTTAAGAGCAGCCGTCTTGGGTGCAAACGATGGTATTATTTCTATCTCAAGTCTCGCAATTGGGGTAGCTACAGCAAGCACAACAAAAGAGTCAATACTATTAGCAACTATTGCAGGGCTGGTAGCAGGTGCGTTGTCTATGGCTGCCGGAGAATATGTTTCTGTTAGTTCTCAAACGGATATTGAGAAAGCTGATATTGAAAGGGAGAGGCAGGAACTTAAAGAAATGCCCGAGAATGAATTAAAAATTTTAGCTCAAATTTATGAGCAAAGGGGCGTAAAAAAAGAAACAGCTCTACAAGTAGCTAAAGAATTAATGGAAGAAGATGCTTTAGGAGCGCATATCAGAGACGAATTAGGTATCAATGAAGTAAGTCAAGCAAAGCCAATTCAAGCAGCTTTCACCTCTGGAGTTGCTTTTACCGTAGGTGGATTTTTACCTCTTTTAGTTACAATTTTTGCCCCTATTCTTAATATTGAGTATTTCCTTTATGGATTTACCATATTATCACTAACTATACTTGGTGCAGTATCTGCAAAAACTGGCGGTTCAAGCATCCCAAAAGCTATTATGAGGATAGTGGTTTGGGGGACAATTGCAATGGGATTATCTGCTCTGGTGGGATATATCTTTGGCGTGAATGTCTAAAATAAACGAAGAAAAAATAATTATAAACTGTAGTGAAAAAGACTAAGATAATTAACAAACTACGCCCAACACAGCAAATAGCTGATGTTGGGTAAAATGCTAAAATAAAGGTTTTCGGCTCTTAGCCAAGTCCATCTCGCTGTGTTCTCGTAAAACCGCACAAACCATATGCGAGACCGTTACCAAACCCAAATAAACCAAAATGAATTACTCTACAGACACATTCTCCCCTGTTTTATTTTTAGTTTGCATATCTTTGCTTTCTTAAATATTTAATGAAAATTGGATTAAAATGATAGATTATAAAAATTGTAACATTGAGCAGGTTGCTGTTCATAAAGTTGGTAATAAAACACATCGGGAACAATTATTTTTATCAAAATCAATTCTTGATACTTCGGATGTTAAATTAAACGAATTACTAAAAAAATATTTCCTAAAACCATTTGTGGAAACGGAGTTTTATAATTTTACATTTTCAGATGATGATTTTGAGTTAAACCCAATTTACCATTATGCCAAAACCTTCTTTGCTGATTCCAATGCATTTCATAAAACCTCAATAAGAATTGCAAAGCATTTATTTGAAGTTTCAGTTCATCCAAATATTAAATCGGGAGATTTATTTGTTGCAAAATTTAACAACATTCAAATTGATGATGAATCGGTTGATGTTATTGGCATATTTAAATCTGAAAATAGACAACCTTTTTTGAAAGTTAATAGTAAAAAAGATGATTTCGTTTTAAAATATGATGATGGAATAAATATTGACAAACTCGATAAGGGATGTTTAATATTTAATGTTGCAAAATCTGAAGGCTATAAAGTCTGCATTGTTGATAAGTTAAATAAATCAATGGAAGCCCAATATTGGAGAGACCTTTTTCTTAAAATAACTCCTTGCAATGATAATTATCACTACACAAAAGAATTTTTAGATTTAACAAAAAGTTTTGTCACAAATCAAATTTCAGAAGAATTTGATTTAAGCAAGACTGATAAAATTGATATGCTAAATCGTTCAGTAGATTATTTTAAAACTCACGATTCCTTTAATAAACGCGAATTTGAAGAAAATGTATTTAACGACGATAGCTTTATTGATTCATTTCGCAATTATGACCGCGAATATAGAAGGCAAAATGATATTTCAATAGAAGATGATTTTGAAATATCCACTTTTGCAGTAAAAAAACAATCAAAGGCTTTCAAAAAAGTATTGAAACTGGATGACAATTTTGACATTTTTATTCATGGTGATAATAGCAAAATTACTCAAGGTGTTGAAAAAGATGGAAGAAAGTTTTACAAAATATATTACGAAAACGAGGAATAAATTTGGATATTACGAGAATTCCAAAATGAAATTACGCAAAATAAATCCAGCCCTAATATTTGTGGATATTCAAAAAGCATTTGATGATGAAAATTATTGGGGAGGAAACAGAAATAATAAAGATGCTGAAACTTTAGCAAACTTAAATGAGGAGTTTGCGAAATTATGAATACTGAAAAATTAATTGAACTAATTTAATAAGATACACTACTTAAATAAATTTATTTTACAATTTGGAAGGCAAAAACATGAAACTTATTTCCATTTTTTTTTTATTCTTATTATTAACCAGTTTAACTCAAGCTCAAGACTGGGCAAATCTGAATCGCTTTAAAGACGAAAATTCAAAACTTGGATTACCAGCGGCAGACGAAAACAGAATTGTATTTATGGGAAATTCAATTACTGAAGGTTGGAGCAAATTTGATTCTTCTTTTTTTGCTAACAAACCTTATGTAAATCGTGGTATTAGTGGACAAACCACACCGCAAATGCTTCTCAGATTTAGACAAGATGTTATAAATCTTAATCCAAAATTGGTTGTTATTTTAGCTGGGACAAATGATATTGCAGGAAATTCTGGACCAATGACTTTAGAAATGATTATGGAAAATATTGTTTCGATGACAGAATTAGCACTGGCGAACAATATAAATGTTGTGCTAAGTTCCGTTTTACCAGCTTATGATTATCCTTGGAAACGTGGATTAAATCCAGCAGAAAAAATTGATTCTCTCAACGCAATGATAGAGAATTACGCTGATGAATCTGAAATAGGTTACTTGGACTATTATTCCGCTATGGTTGATGAGAGAAAAGGATTAAAAAGCGAATTCACTTATGATGGCGTTCATCCAAATGAGACTGGGTATAAAATAATGGGTCCTTTGGCAGATGAAGCAATTCAAAAAGCTTTGGCTAAATAATTCTTTAATTATAATTATAAATTTGTTTCAACTTCTTTACATTATTTTATAATTAAACTTATAGGAGAAAAGTGAATTTCAAAAAAATCTTTTCCTTATTCTGTAGATGTAAAATTTAATGTGCTTTATGCCGAAAGTTGTTTCAATAATCAAGTAATTGAAAGAGACACGATTATTCTGAATAATTGACCAATTAGAATAATAATTAAAAATAAAGAGATATAAATGACATCAAACAATATTTATATTTTATAAACATTGCGTATATTATTCGAGTAGCAATATTATTAAATAATTTTTATCAAAATTGAGTCTATTATGAAAATGATAACAAAATATACATTCTTAGTACTTAACTTAATTATCGTCTCAATAATGCTTTCAGGGTGTAATGCGTCAAATGAATCGATAAATTCTTCAAGTGAAAATTTTGATGAATTCTACAATAAATTTCATTCAGATAGCCTGTTTCAATTATCCAGAGTAAAATTCCCTTTAGGTGGTAAATCCATTCAAGGTGTAGATCAATCAGAATGGACAAAGGATAATTGGCAAATGATGAAAGCCAAAATATATGATGTTGATACTTCGGAATACAAAGTTTTTTACAAAAAAACTGAAAATGAATTTATTCAAAAGATATGGATTGAAGATTCTGGTTTTAACTTGGAATACAGATTTGAATTAATTGATAATAAGTGGTTTCTAGTTTATACTTTAGATCAAAACATATAAATTAAATGTTCAGAAAGATATAATTATAGAATTATACTTCAATGATATTAGGTGAAAATTACTTAAACAAAAAGGAGAACCAGAAATGGTGAAATATCTAAATATTTTTAAAAACAAATTATTTTCATTAACAATAATTTTCTTTATAATTATTCCAATTTTTAGTTGCGCACAAAATAGTTCAAAAGTACATCCAGAATGGAGTAAAAATGCCGCAATTTATGAAGCAAATATTCGTCAACATACACCCGAAGGAACGTTCAAAGCATTTGAAGCACATTTACCTCAGCTAAAAGATATGGGAATTGGAATTGTCTGGCTAATGCCTATCCAACCAATTGGAAAAGAAAACAGAAAAGGAAGTTTAGGAAGTTATTATTCAATAAGCGATTACACTGCTGTTAATCCAGAGTTTGGAACAATTGATGATTTAAAATCATTAGTAAATAAAGCTCATAAATTAGGAATGCATGTAATTCTCGATTGGGTTGCAAACCATACTGCTTGGGATCATCCTTGGGTTAAATCTAATCCAGAATTTTACACAAAAGATTCTGACGGAAATTTTGTTCCACCCGTTGCAGATTGGTCAGATGTTATTGATTTAAATTATGACAATCATGAATTAAGAATGGAAATGACCAAATCCATGGAATTTTGGATTACAAATTGTGATATTGATGGCTTTAGATGCGATGTTGCGGCTATGGTTCCTACAGATTTTTGGAATAGTGTAACTAATACATTAACGAAAATAAAACCAGTATTTATGCTTGCTGAAGCCAGTGAACCTGAATTACAAGAACATGCTTTTGATATGACGTACGGTTGGCAGTTTAAAGATTTAATGAATGATATTTCAAAAGGTAAAAAATCAGTAGAAGATTTATATGATTATTACAAATGGCAAAAAGCCACTTACTCTCCTGATGATTATCAAATGATGTTTACAACTAATCACGACGAAAATTCTTGGAATGGAACTGTTAAAGAACGTTTGGGGGATGCTGTAGAAACTTTTGCTGTCTTAACTGGAGTTGTAAATGGAATGCCTTTAGTTTATAGCGGTCAGGAAGCTGGACTTGATAAGGCACTTAAATTTTTTGAAAAAGATACTATTGTTTGGAAAGATAATAATCTTCGCAACATTTATACAAAATTGTTTCAATTAAAAAAGACTAACAAAGCACTTTGGAATGGAACCTCTGGCGGTGAAATGAACATTATAAAATCCAGCGATGAGAAAAATATCTTCAGCTTTACAAGAGAAAAAAATGGAGATAAAATTGTTTCTATTTTTAATCTATCACCTAATAAAACCAGCTTCTCAATTGAAGACAAATTGTTAACGGGTAGTTACACAAATTTATTTTCTAATGAAAAAATTGAACTTAAAAATGTCCAAAATTTTGAATTAGATTCTTGGGGTTATATAGTTTTAACGGTTCAACAGTAAAGTTTATTTATGGGAGATGTCACTTTGTCATCTCCTATTCCAAAAATTTTTAAAAATAATCTTTACAAATACTTAATAGAATAAAAATCACCTTCCAACTATTTTCCTTTCTTCAGTATTGGGGCACCTCAACTTTTTAAGAACATTGTAGTAATTTAGCCTATTTCTAATACAGTTATACAAGTTTGTCAGTATCGGGGCTTTGCGATTCGGCGAATCGCACTACATTGTAGCTCGAATCGCTGATTCGAGAGCTTTGCCATTTACTAGTTTGCTATTCACACTACAAAAATTAATATAACAAATATATCTTGTCTTTTTTATCAAAAAACCAATTGTCTTGGATTCTTTATTTGTCCATATTATTTTGAGATAATCTGTACTGAAATACTTTCAATATATATTTTTCTTTTATCTTAAATACACTTACAAATTAACTTGGGACACCCATTTTTTGAAATATCTTTGCAAATTAAACTAATTTCTGTCTTTTAAAAAATTGTGCGGAAAACAACAGTAAAGTTAATTTCTAGGAGATGTCACTTTGTCATCCAATGCTGTCAACTTAAGAAAACACTTTTAAGTTATGTCATTCCCAAATGCTCTTGTTGGGAATCTTAGCCAAAAATTAGATTCCGC
>JAHISP010000097.1 GCA_018818165.1 Bacteroidota bacterium
ATCTGGAACTGGAGAAAGGCTGCCAAAGCCGGGACTTCGATGCCCTCATAGCCCACACGACCATCGTGATGACCCGGTACATTTTTCTGAGCATCGAGAAGCGCAGGACGGAAGATCCAAGAACCCTCGGTCTGCTGTTCCATCGTTGCTGCGAAGAGGCTGAGGACTGCACGCTCGTCAAAGCGCTGTGCCAAATCCTAGGCATCACCCTGGAAAAACTGAAGAAACTTGGCGAAGCCCAGAACCAGGTCGAACGCATACTGCTTGATGCTTTCCGAGACGTAATACGCAGTTTGGGGCGCAGTTTCGATTATATTTTCAATGAACAAAGGTTGTTAGCTGCTAATGGCTAACCCCGAAAGTCGAGTTTACTTTATTTTGAAAGGTGTATGATTGTTCGGTTGAGACCTTGTCGGGATCACTTGAAGCCGCGCCAAGCACTCTTCAGAGCGATCCTTGCGCATCGTCCAGTCCCAAAGGGCGGATTCGATCTCCTTCCATCGCTGATTCCATGCCTTCTGAGTGATGCTTTTGATTACCGAGGAATAAAACTGAAGAATTTCCGTCGCCTCATCACGGCCGTACACAAGAGCGTCAACTTCCATCTCTGCCCAAGCCTTCTCCTCATCCTCGCGACAGCGAGCATACATCTCCGCCACGTCAAGCCGCTTGTCGAAATCTTCAGTAGTTTTGCGCTTTTCCTTGAAGATCACCGTCAGTGCAGCCTTTTTCATGACCCAATAATTTGGCTTCTCGGGCAGAGTTTTCTTGGACTTGGAAGGGACCGGTCCCATCTGCTGGAAATATCGCTCCGCACTTGGAAAACCGCTCACTGCCCCAAGTTCAACATCCCAGCGTCCGGTCTTTAAAACATACCCTGTCTTGTCGGAGTTATTTTCAATCTGAACGGACATTGTTTCAAGGGTTTCATGGATGATGTCCCAGTCAGTATTTTCGAAACAAGTTTTGATCCCAAGCAGCACCATTCGGTAGTCATGGAGTGGCGAGGAAAAATTAAACGCCTTGCAGAGGGCCGAAGTGGCCTTCATGAGTTCACGAACAACCCCCTCTTGATTGAGTGATCTCATCCGATTGAGGTCTGCCATGACTACTGCAAGATGGATGTGAAAATGGTCAGTATCGTCGTGTGCTCCATAAGCTGCAAGGGCAGCATCATAACCCATTTTTTTCAAGAAAAGCTGTGCAATTTGTGTTACGTTTTCGAAAGCCTTTTTTTTCTCATTTTCAAGAAAACTTATGACAAAGTGAGTAACAGGTTTTTCAAGATACTGAGCGCGAAAAATAGTCGCTTCTACTTCGGCATAGAATTGCCGTTCTTCCTGAAACATGGAATTAAAAAATCCTTTAGAAATTCCGCCATTTTCACGCAGTACATAACGCATGAGATTGACGCCCTGTGAACGGCTATTCGAAAGTCTCTTTCTCGTTACGATCATTTAAATCCACCTCTTGGTCTGCGGCAATCCTGTTGATCAAATTCGTGAGCGTATCATTTAATTTCACAACCACAATATCCAGTTCTCGCTGATCAATATCTGACCAAATTTTGCGGCTTTGAAGGGATTTAATTTTTTTGGAAATTTCCAGTAAATTTCCAGCGATTGAAACATACGGTCGATGAGCTTTGGCGAGTCTGGTTGCCCAACGCTCGTTGATCATGTTGATAACAAAATTGCTTCTTGTCGTGCCAGAAAGGCAAGCCTTGGCGTCAATAACAAGCAACTGTTCACTTGATACTCTGACATTCAAATTCCGGTCTTTTAAGGAACTCTTACTGAGCATTTTTTGTCTCCGATTCGTTAGATTCTACGATGCGTAAATGAGATGAAAAAGTCAAAAAAATTAGGGGTAATGACCTTAAAAAACAACTTTTTTGACAATTTGTGGTACAAGGTGATGTTAAGATGAGTGTTGCACGCTCCAATCTTGCGGGCAAGACCTTCGCAACACTTGCTCAACCGGTTCCATGGCCACCCCCAAAATTCTCTGTCCAAAGCGCGCCCAGAATTCATTGGTACCTCCGCAAAAAAAAACAGGCCGAACCTATCCAGATTTTTCCCCGCCAAACAAAGCCCACAAAAAATCATGGGTAGACTTGGATAAAGTCATGGAAAAGCCAATTCAGATCTTATCTCCGCAAAGAACCGCAGGCCGATACACCGATAGCCATTCAATCCAACCTGTCGGGGGCAACTCCACGGGCCATTGAGCCACTGGATTAACCAAGAGGCGACCCTGGTCTCACCGAAAACAGTCTGTGGCGCCGCAGGCAACCCAGAAGCTCTCAGAATGGCTGTTTAAGCCTCCGGCAGTCAGAGTTGGCCATTGGGCCCCGCAAATATGCCAAGAACGCTCTGCTTGGCATATTTGGGCACGAAGGGGCCCTCGTCAGAATATCTTGGGGCCTCCCTACCTGCTTGCTGAAAATCTATGCGAACCTACGCCGCATACCCCTGTACGCTTCACTACCAAGTCTGAGGGCACGGATCAAATAACGATCCAGACTTATCGCCGCACGATGACTCATGTTTTGGCCAACAACCTGAAATATCCTGTGCGTTACGCAGTAGTTCATCAAAACCCTTTCGCAAAGCTCGAATTGATTTTGAAGAGTGAAGAGTCGCTGCCAATATGAGCCTTTTAAAGTTGGCGTATCATCGTAGTCCAGAATGGTTTTTTTTTATAGGCATCCAAAGACTTGGAAAGGTTCCTCCCATTCACCGGGCAAGCTCGGGGCGTTTTGGGATGATCGGTTAGTCACAAAGAGAACCGACTGCATGCATTTTTTAAGGCTCATTCAGGAGGCGCGATGGGAAGTCTTTACCCGCATCTGTTCGACCAAAAGCGATAGGAAAAAAAGGATAATCCGGCTTGATCCAAAATAGGGGCAAAAAGCATTGGAATACCAAGCATGCTTGAATCAAAAAATCGCTTATTCAAGAGACTTAAAAATTCACTGATTATGGCGCTGCAATTGCGCCCAGAATAGGTAGAAAAATGATCACAATTTTAGGTCCTGATTTAGCCATGATTTCAGCGCTAGATTTGAGTTTATAATGCCAATATTCGGGATAACAAAATCGTATAAAACTGCTGGTGAATAAGCCCCTCTTATCTCATCGAAAAGGCGTTATAAAACCTGTTCAATAGTATTATATATGGCTTTAAATATCGTTTAAAATTTTTTAAGGTTTCACGTTAAATCCTGGACTGATTTTTATTAGTTCATGGCAATTTTTCCCGCATGAATTGCGTATATACTACTGACATTGACCTGCTGGGAAACTTCGGACCACTCAGTTATTGATTATCTCTTTCCATACCTTCCTTACATATTTTTTCAATATCCGCTGATGCCACGCAGCAGTTTTAGTACCGACTGGTTCAATGGTGCTCTGTTCTGTTGCGCCGATGAGAATGTCGAGCGCAATATGTGGGATGGCCGTAAGGTCGTTCCTGCGAGTTATTGAAATCTGTAGCAAATCTTACTTTTGCGTTCTCGGCAAATTACGTATTTTGTAAGTATTATAATCTCTTTCCGAATTATTTTATTTTAGTGTAAAGTTATTAATGATTTAAATGATTTCGAATGAAATTTTTAAAATATCATATCTTAAATATTTATTTCACGTAATTATATTTCATTGTTCAAAATAATACGAAATTTAAAATGGAGGAGTTTTGCAAAAAACAATGTATTTTAACAAGAGTAAATTTTTTTTTAAAATAACTATTTATTCTCTTTTAATTATTATTCTATCTGCACTCTCTACTGCTTGCCATGCTCAAGATGGGATAAAAAATAAAACATTGGATCCGAGTCAGCCAAAAAAAACTGACATTTCAGAATCAGCTCCTAAAAATAGAGTAGATTCTCCATCAAGCGCTTTTGTTCAGTACGCACAGTCTGCTGGAGTGCATAAATGTTTGGGGCGTATAGAGCAAGTGGTCACGTTTTTGACGGGTGACATCAGTACTGTAGGCGGGCATTTTTTCATTCCCTCCCCAGACCCTGACAATATGATGGTTTCGCTGTCCATGGAAATACAGCAACCCGGAAACATTCTGGCTTACGCAAGTTCCAGTTTTGCCCCAAATCAAGTCAATGGCTGTGGCGGTATCTATGAAACGGTAGTATATTGGCCTCAGAAAAGTGAGCTCGTCGCTCAGCAACAATACTCTGAGCTGCACAGAGTCGGAAAATTATCAAGTCAGATTATTGTTTTGGATGGAGGACCTACGCTGAGAATTTTTTTGATGCCAGCTGGAACTGGATGCATTGCTATAAAAAAAGAGCTGATCCAGTAACATGAAGAATTTTGTTTTTTTGTAAAAATATAATTGACTATAAAAAAGAGGATTACGATGCAAATTATCATGGAAAGGTGTTTAAAATTTTATTTTTTGACTTTTTTGTTATTGAGTTTCGTGTTAATACATAGTGATTATGCAGTTGGTTTCGACAATTTAAATCAAGGCATCACGAATGCAGGGCCGATATCCGGCGCATCCCTCAGTGGCACGACGAATACCAACGGAATCGCGAACACGGGCAACATCTCGACGGACACACTCAGTGCCACGGGCGCGGCGACTGTCGGCGGGACGTTGGCTGTATCGGGCGCGGCCACCATAAACAATAGTCTGGCCGTGACGGGTGTAACGACAACCAATGGGATCAGCAATACGGGCGCTCTGTCGAGCACCGGCGCGACGACGCTGACCGGCGTGACCGACATCAATGTCAGCGGCACGGCAACGACGACTATTGGAAATCAATCGAGCGCAGTCAATATCTTGGGCGCGACGAATACCATTGGCACCTTAGGCAGTTCTGTAAACACTCTGAACGGTTCGACCAACACCCTGAACGCCACTACCCAGAATACAATCACAGGCGGCACCGGCAACGCCATCACCGCGGTTACGGGTAACAACGTCATGAGCGCGTTGGGTGTTAATGGCGAGAATCGTCTGGAGGCGAATGCCGCTACGGGTACAAACTCTATCGAGGCCAAGCGCAACAATATCGGAGTAGGCACCACCAACTCGACAAACACTATAGGCAATACATTCGCAGGTACGACTGTCGATCTTAAGGGCGGCAACAGCCACGTAGCTGTTCAGCAAGGCAGTGCCAGTATTGGATCGGGAACAAACGGGCTGACCACGACCAGCACTGCAAGCACGTTGGGTACAGACGCTGCAACTCTGAACACTCAACTCAATGGTGTTGGCGATGAAGCGAGTCGCGCCAACCTGGCTGGAGCGAGTTACGTCAATCGTCTGGAAGGCGACACCCTTATCAATGGCAATACATATATTAACGGTCGTCTCGTTTACACTTCCAACACCGTGGCGACCACCTCCGTCAATAGCGGCCAAAGCATACTGTCGAACGCAGGGGCAACCACCGGCCACATGACCATCGTCAACAAAGGGCAGACCGCTCCCCACGCTGTTGTCGATGGCAATGGCCGCATCGCAATTGCTAACGGACCTGCGACAGAAGCTTCGTCAGCCATGACCTTGACCAATGGTATGGGCAATACTCATGGCATGGTCATCACCGAACGCAAGACCGTCATTAGCGGTGGAACGCAATCCACCAGTTTGACCCTGGACGACAGAGGGGCGACCTTTGGCAAATCTTCAAACGGCGATCCTGTAAGGGTGACCGGAGTGGCTGATGGCAAGAGTCGCTGGGACGCGGTCAACTACGGGCAGTTGAACAGGGGCGTGGCCATCGCAGCAAGCATGGCGACAATTCCTCAGGTCGAACAGGACAAAACCTTCTCTCTGGGTGCGGGCACTGGCTACTACGGTGACGAAACAGGAATCGCCATCGGCGGCAGCGTGCGGCTTTCCCCCAATACTGTCATGAAAGCAGCGGCCAGTTTTTCCCCCACAGAATTCGATAACGCTGCCTTCAGCGCAGGCTTTGCCTACAGTTGGTGATTCCATCAAATGCCGCGTCCGGTCAGTACTGGACGCGGCATTACAAGGCGCGCCCCCTCAGACTGGCCATGGGTTTGAGTCAGAGACTTGTGAATTCCTGGCGCTTAGTCTGCCTACCGTTGCCCAGGCAAAACATCCGCATTCGTTTATCTGCAGAGCCAGTCTTCGTAGTAATTACGCAGTCGACCGACTTCGCCACCGCGCCGAATCAGGGTAGCTTTGACTAATTCCGGGTAATGAGGCCTGCCCCGGACAGTCGCGTGCGCAGGCATGGGGGGGCACAGTTTGCGCGCAAGATGGCATGCACATCCTTTTTTAATATTTCACTCTAGATGTGAACGCCCCTTCAGCGCGCATCAATGTTCATGAGCAGTTCCAGGCTTGCCATGGCCATTTGTACACTCTTGCTTGCCACTTTCCCTGACGCTGCGGGCAGACCCCAAACCGAAAACGAAACTGGAGGATACGCATGAGATGCTGGTTACCTGAACGTATATACAGGCTATTTCCATATGTAACCATCCTTGCAGGGATCGGAGGCTGTCTGGGCTGCACCGCCTCATGCATGGCCTTGGGCGGAACGCTTGTGCTTTACGGGTGCAGCGTCATGTGCATGAGAAGATAGGGGCCGATTAAAAGCTGAGGGCGAACCCGTAATTGTCGCGTTTCTGCGCCAAGGCTTAGAAATGGATCAACCTTTTTTCGGTCCAATGATCCGTGTCCACCACAAGCCAGGCCTCGTCGGAGGATACCGAGTGAGTTGCAGGAGGCAAACACTACGCGTCCAGTGATTTTTGCAGGCAGATCAAATCATAAAACAGGCCGTCCGGCCAAAAGCATCAAACGTACATTACGAGAACAGCCATGAGTCATTCTTTTTTCCAGCTGGAACCGCGCCTTTTGTTTGACGCATCCACGGCCGATACCTCCGACCATATTCATGATGACGCAGGCGTGCACGCCGAGTTTCCGGGTTTGGCCTATGTCCAGGATGACGCTGGCGCCGCAGAAGCCAGGCACGATGCGGAACCGGCAGAGCAGGGCGGACAGGACTTGTCTTTAGCTGAAGCCCCACTCGTGGAAATATTTGTAATCGACGCATCGGTACATAACCCGGCTGAGATCGAAAAAAATCTGAGTCAGGATGCCGTTATCATCCGCCTGGACGCTGATGCCGATGGTATCACGGCCTTGAGCCAAGCCTTGTCCGCATACGGGCAGGTGGACGCCTTGCATGTTTTTTCCCACGGCAGCGACGGAGAGGTCCGCCTGGGCACGGCCATTTTGAATGACGCAACCTTGTCCGAACGTGCCGGTCAGGTCGCGGGGTGGAGCAGCTCCTTCAGCGAAAATGGCGATATGCTGCTTTACGGGTGCGACGTGGCCCAGAGTGAAAAGGGGCAGGCCTTCATTGGCGAGCTCGCCCGCCTCACCGGCGTCGATGTAGCTGCCTCCTCCGACGCCACTGGCGCGGCGGAGAAGGGTGGGGATTGGATTTTGGAATACCGGGTCGGCGACGTGGAAACGAGGGCCGTGGACGCGGATGGCTACCGCGACCTGCTGGCCACGCCGGTACTGGGAGGCATCACCGCGACGACGAATATCAACGATACCGCCACCACCACTCCCTTCTCCTCCGTGACCATTACCGACGCGGATGACAGCGACAGTCAGACCGTGACGATCACACTTGATACGGCCGCGAAAGGCGCTTTGTCCAATCTGGGCACAGGCAGCTTCGATGCCGGCACGGGCGTCTACACTTTCACCGGCACTGCAGACCAGGCCCAGGCTGCTGTTCGGGGGCTGGTTTTTACGCCGACCGAAAATCATGTCGCACCGGGCGGCACGGAAACAACCACCTTTACGATTTCCGTCAATGATGGCTCCACCACCGTCACGGACAGCGCGACCACAGTCGTCGTCACTTCCGTCAACGACACCCCGGTCGCCGTGGCTGATGACATCAGCGCCACGGAAGACACGGATGTCACACCCACGGGCAATGTCCTGAGCAACGACACCGACATGGATATCGGTGACACCAAGACCGTCACCGCCGTCCGCCTGGGCGACACGGTCGGAGAAGGGGCCGTCGGGATTGTGGGCACCGCCCTCACAGGTACGTATGGGAAGCTGAATTTGGCTGCGAACGGCGACTATACCTATACGCTGGATAACAACAGTCTGTCGGTGCAGACCCTGGGCGCGGGGCAGAGCCTGACTGAAAATTTCAATTACACCATGCGGGATGCGAATGGGTTAACCTCTGACGCCGTGATCACTGTCAGCATCCACGGTACCAACGACGCACCGGTGGGCACGGCGGCGAGCCTTGTGGTGACTACGCCGATCCCTGAAAATGCATCCGATGCCGAGAATCCAGGCGTCCTGGCCTCCACTTTGCTTCAGTCAGTGAGCAGGGCCTCCCTGGTCATCGATGTGGACAGCACCGACACCACGCCGGGCCTCGTCGCTTATGCCAGCAGTACCACCAACGGTATGACCGGAACGTGGCAATACCAACTCAGTGGCAGTTCGACCTGGAATGCCTTTACCCCGTCCATCAGTGAAGCCATCCTGATCCCCCATGATGCCCTGGTCCGTTTTGTGGTCGACAACAGCGGTATCGATTCCCAGGAATCCGGTAAGGCCACCTTGTCTTACCGTGTTTGGGACGCAAGCTCCGGCAGCGCGGGAGGCACGCTGGCAGTGACTTCCAGCGGGGGGAGCACGAGCATCAGCGACGCGTCCATTGATGCGACTTTCAACGTAGCCGCGCGCAATGATGCACCGACGTTGACTCCGGTACAGCTTGACCTGAACGAAGGCGCAACCGCGGTCATCACTACCGCGACCCTCCCCCTGCTTGATCCGGACAACGCTTCCGAACAGCTCACCTACCGTGTCGAGGTCCTGCCCACCCATGGACAACTGCTCAAAAACGGCATTCCGGTTTTGGTTGGCTCGTTGTTCACCCAGGCTGACATTATCTCGGGCACGATCAGTTACCGGCATACCGCCAGCGAACTTTCGCTCGACCAAGTGGATAGCGTGAGTTTTTCCGTGCGTGACGGCGCAGGTGGAGTCATCTCCAGCGTGAGTCTTCCGATCCAAATTCACGATGTGAACGCCCAGATTGCCATCACCGGTGCGTCCCAATCCGTTTTGGAATACGTTTCCGGCCCGGCAACCTACACGGAACTCAACCTGGGACTGAGTGACGCCGATGGAAATGCGAATCTCATGACCCTGACCATAAACACGTTGCCCGACGCAGCCGTTGGCAAACTCCAATATTGGAATGGAAGCGCATATGTGGACGTGACTGCCGGCACCGCGCTGACCCAGGCTGCTCTTCTCGCGCATCCACTGCGTTTCATCTCCACGGGTGCGGAACCAAGCGCACATCCGTCGGCCACATTTACGGTCACGGCCACAGATGGACATACAACCCTGGCGCCCACCACGGCCAGCAGTGCCGTAACTATAACCATCATAGCGCAAAATGATCCGCCTTCTCCTGAAACCCAAACATTGCCCGTCAACACGACCACGCCCAATCCCGCGATCACCACTGCGTATCTCACGGCCACTGATCCGGATAGCCCGGACAGCAAGCGTGTCTACACGGTCAGCAGCAATCCTGCCTACGGTGACCTATACCTCAATGGCATACAGATCGGTGTTGGCTCCACCTTTACTCAGGCCGATCTTGACGCAAATCATCTGACCTTCCATATCGACGGCGGCATTTTTGCCTCGGATACGCCTGATAGCTTCAATTTTCGAATCAATGACGGCGATGGCGGAGTCAGTTCTGGCACTCTGGATATCACCATCGCCGCCGGAACCTACACGGGTGGGGGAGGTCCTGGCGGCACCCTGACGGGATTGACTCCGGAGGGGCTGTTTACAACCGTGACCAGCACGATTCTGAACAATTCGGAAAGTTACACCCTGACCGACCTTCCGGACCATGGCACGCTGTATTTCAATGGAGTGGCTCTTGGCCTGAGCGGCACTTTTGCTCAGGCGGACATTGATACCGGCGCGGTAGTCTACGTGCATGACGGCACGGAGCCAAGCGGTCATGCCTATGCCGACGCCTTCACCGTCTCACGGACAGGCGGCACGGTTAGCGGTTCTTCGAGCATTTCCCTGACCATCACTCCAGTCAACGACGCCCCGACCATCACGCAGACCAGCGGTGGAGCCACGCTTCTGGAGCACAACACCGCAGGTGGGGATGCGGATTCTTTCGATCTTACAGATGTCAGCAACGCCGTAAAACTGACCACCGCCAATGTTCAGGCCCATGACGTGGAGAGCGGCCCGTCCGAGCTCTACTATGTGTTGGCACAATCTCCTGGAACGGCTGGTTCCATCAAACAATGGAATGACACGTCCTCGTCTTGGGTGGCCCTGGCGCAAGATGCCCGTTTTTCCGCCCAGGATGTCGCCGACGGTAAAATCGCCTATTTTCATGACCCGGCGTCAGAGGAGCGAAGCGTCAGCATTTCCGTATATCTGATTGATGGCGGCGTGGTCGAAGTGGGCGATGTCGTTATCAGTGGCAATGCAGTCTCCGAAAGAAATTATGCCACGGTGACCGATGGCGACACCAACAGTATTCAGATCACCAAGGGAAATGTGGCTCAAAGCCCAACGCGGACCATTACCTTTACCATCAACAACGTGAATGACGCGCCTACCGCGTCCGACACGAGTTTTACCGTGGAAGAGGGGGCGCCCTCCTTGTCCGGACAACCTGACGACAATCCCGGACGCATCCAGGTGCTGAACGCTTCGATCCTGTCTGCCAGCGATTCGGACAACGATCTGGCCATGGCCACCTATTTTATCAAAACCTTGCCCTCCTATGGCCGGATCGAGGTGGATACCAACAATGATGGCACCTTTGACAAAATCCTGGGCGCCTCTGACCTGAACGGATCGGGATACATTTTCACCAAGGCCCAGTTAGATGGCGGCAGATTGCGTTACGTGCAAGACGGCTCGGATCAGACTTTGGACAATTTCAGCTGGGGTTTAAACGACAACGCCACTACCACTCCTGTGAATCAAGACAGCAACAGCGCCACGGTAACCATCAACATCCTGCCGGTGAACGATCCGCCGATAGTATACAAGAATGAAGCAATCACGGTGACTGAAGGAGCCAGCTATACAATCACCACCGCATACCTTGGGTCAGGGACCACCTCCGATATCGATTCCGACAACAGCGCCTTGCAGACCCAGTATCGAGTTACAACGCCACCTGTACAACACGGCACCCTGTATCTGGAGAAGGATGGGGTTATCACCATTTTGGGGACGGGTGCGTCTTTTACCTTGGCGGACATTCAGGCTGGATATCTCAAGTACACACACAACGGTTCGGACCCACACCTCAATAACTTTGAAGATGGCTTTGGTTTCACAATTTCCGACGCCTCTGGCATGACCGAACCTTCGGGCCATTTCAAAATCAACCTGACTGCGGTCAACGACGCTCCAACTCTGACCCCCAGCATCTTCGGCACCACGGAATATGTGGAAGACGCATCTCCGGTAGCCATCGGCAGCACGGTGGTCTTTTCCGATTCGGACCTCAAAGATGCGACAACACTCACGCCATCACTGGATGGCGGTACGCTTGAAATTGCCATCACCAATGCGCAGGCTGGCGATATTCTGTCCGTAATCAATGCTGGCTTGGGAGCGGGTCAGATCGGCGTGTCCGGCAACTCGGTCACCTTTGGCGGCGTTCAGATCGGAACCATCGACAACACCAAGAACGGCGTATCTGGACAGACACTGCTCATCACCTTCAACAGCAATGTCACTTCCGATGCGGAGGTTCAGGCTCTGATTCGCGCCATCGGTTTTAGCAGTAGCGATACGGCCAACCCGGCGACCGTCACCCGCGACCTGACCATCACCTATGACGCGGATGGAGCAGGCGGCGATGCCACCCAGACCGTGACCGGCACGGCCAGCGTAACGGTGACCCAGATCAACGATCGTCCAGAACTGACCTCACAAAGTCCAAACCTCGGCACCGTCAGCGAAGATTTGGCTGCTCCCTATGTGACTACCACTGTAAGCGGCTTGGTTGGTACCAGTATAGATGATGTAGACACTGGGGCCGTGGAAGGCATCGCCATTACCGGACTGACCAACGCGGCCACCGGAAAATGGCAGTATTCCACCAATGGATCCACGTGGAGCGACGTTGGTACGGTTTCCACCACCAGCGCACTACTGCTGCGATCCACCGATTTCATCCGTTTCGTTCCGGATGGCAAAAACGGCGGCACCGCGACCATCTCCTACAAGGCCTGGGATCAGACCTCGGGCAACTTTGGAACCAAGGCAAACACCACCGCCAACGATACTCAGACCAGCGCCTTTTCCACGGCCACGGACACTGCCCAGATCACTGTCACTGACCTGAATGACGCACCGACCGGAACGGGCAACCTGACCCTGACCAGTACGGTGGAAGACACCTCGAATCCGACCGGGGCAGTGATCAATACTCTGGCTGGCTTGAATTTCCAGGATGTGGATTCAGGCTCCAGTCTGGCTGGCGTTCTCATCGTCGGTAATTCCGCCAACGCAGGAACCCAGGGCGTCTGGGAGTATTCCACCGACGGCAATTGGAAGGCCATTGGCACTGTGGCGGATGACGCCACGGCATTGGCTCTTTCCGCGACCACGCAAATCCGTTTTGTTCCGGCAGCAAATTATAACGGTACGCCTCCTGCGCTGACCATAAGGGCAGTGGACAATACCTATACGGGCTCTTTCAGTACCACCACTGAAGGAGCTGAAACCCGCAGCACCGTAAACAGTAGTGCTAATGGAGGAACCACGGCCATCTCCGGCACTACCAACACCATCAGCACAGCCGTCACGCCTGTAAATGATACACCCACGATCAGTGGCGATAAAACCATCAACAGCGTGGTCACGGAAGGAAGCGCGCTGGTCATTTCGAATGTTGCGGCAGGTCTGGTAGTGGTCCGAGACGTCGAGGCCTCGCGCAATGAGGGCGGTACAAATCGTGGCCAGGTTTCGGTGACCATCGCCGTGCCCAATGGTACGACCCACGGCATCGTCACCTTGGGCAGCACCAGCAACGTAACCATTACGGCCGGTGCCGATTCTTCCGCCTCGGTGACCATCAAGGGCACATTGGAGAACGTCAACGCGGCGCTCAACGGACTGAGCTTTACTCCGGGTGATGACACCAACACTTCCGAAACCGTGACCGTAACGGTCAACGACCTGGGCAACAGCGGTACCGGGACCACCACGCCTCTGACCGCGACCCAGACGATTACGATTGGCGCTATCACCCCTGTCAATGACGCACCCACGGCCAGTGGCCCCTCTTCCGTGACGGCCACCGAAGACGTGCAGTTCAGCTTCACCGGCGGCAACACGTTGAGAATCGCCGACGTGGATGCCCGAACAGGAACGGTGGAAGTTGCACTTAGCATCCCAAGCGGAATGCTGATCATGACAACGACCGGAGTGAGCGTCACCTCTGGGGACAGCGGAACTGGAGCCATTACGATCCACGGTACGGTATCCGCCGTCAATGCGGCCTTGGGCACTCTCAAATACATCGGCGCTGCGGACGCGAACAGTAATAACATTGACGACAATAGCCGAACGCTGCACATGGTTGTCAGCGACTTGGGCAACAGTATCGGCGACAGTACAACAACGCCTGGAACTGTTTCCAAGGATGTGCTTATCGTTCTGAATCCGGTGAACGATGCCCCTACACTGATCATTGCAGGGGGATCCGAAAGCCAGTCGCTCAATCAAAACACCCAGGCCTCCATCACCGGCATCACCGTGGCCGATTACAAGGATTCAGGGGATAGCGATTACGCAGTTACGGCCAAACCGACCCTCGTGATTACGGCGCTGCACGGTACCTTTGAGGCTTTTAACCAGGGTAATGTGAATGGTGTGCTTTCAAATGAGAACCGCACCATCACCTTGAGCAGTAGCAACATCGGTGCGGATTCTTTGACAGATATCAACGGCGTCATAACAGCTGGTTATCTGAAATATACCGCCGACAGCAACTTTTCCGGCACAGATACCTTGAGCCTCGTCCTGCATGATAACGGTAATTCAGGAGGCACGGACCGGACCTCCTCAGGAACCATTGCCCTGACTATCGCCGGTACGAATGAAGCGCCTTCGTTCGGCAGCCTGGACGCCACCCCGACCTTTGTCGAAGATGGACCCACCGTGATCCTGGATGACGATGCTATCTTGGTTGATCCGGAATTATCCGTGTACAACAACTGGGGCAATGCGGTGCTTACGCTGCAGCGCACCGGCCAAGCCGGCAACGCAGGCATTCCAGCCACGGATGATGTTTTTGGTTTGACCGGCAGTGGCAGCACCGGCGTGAACTTCAATGGCGGCAATATAAGAATTGCTTCCACTGCAGTGGGTACGTTCACCAATGCCGACGGTGTACTGACCATCACCTTTGCCGAAGGGACTACCACCGCCCAGGCCACGCAGGTACTAAGGGCCGTCACCTACCAGAACACCAATGACAATCCGCCGACTCAGGTCAGTATCGGCTATACGATCAACGACGGGGACACGGACGCGGATCGAGCCACCAATGGTCAGGGAACCGGCGGGCCCAAAACAGGCAACGGGTCCATCAACGTGACCATCGCGGCCAACAACGACACCCCGAGCCTGAACGTTCCTTCCACGGGATCCTACACGGAAGACGCCGCGTCTATCACCCTGGCCTCGGCGGCGGCCCTCGACGACCCGGAACTCTCTTTCCTGGCGACTCAGAACGGTGACTGGGAACGTGCAACTCTCTCCCTCAGTCGCAGCGGTGGAGCCATTGCGAGTGACGTTTTCGGAGTGACCGGTAGCGGTGACACCGGCGTGAATTTCGATGGTGGAAACATTCGGATCAACACCACGGCAGTAGGCACATTCACCAACGCGGGCGGTAAGCTGACCATCACGTTTGCGCATAACGCCACTTCGGCCCAGGTGGAGCAAATCGTCCGGGCCATCACCTACGAAAACACTCGCCAGAGTCTTGCCGCAGGGGAAACGGAATCCGTCGCGTTGGTCTGGACTTTGAACGACGGCAACACAGGCGACGCGAATACGCCAGGCCCGCAAGGCCTGGGCGGAGCCAAACAGACCACCGCCACAGAGACCATCACCCTGACCGGCGTGAATGACGCGCCGGTGCTGGCGGATACGGCGCTGTCCATCACCGTGGCCGAAGATGCGGCGGCACCGTCTGGAGGTGTGGGCGTGCTGGTTTCAAGCCTGACGGGCGGCATTTCCGACGTGGACACCACCAACCCCAAGGGCATTGCCATCACTGGGCTTGATAGCACTCTGGGCACATGGCGCTACAGCACCAATGGCGGAACGACCTGGACATCCATTGATGCGGTTGCCGACAGCAGTAGCCTACTCCTTCGCTCCACGGACCGGATACACTTTCAGCCCACAGCCAATATCAACGGCTCAGTCAGCGCGGGCCTGACCATCCGCGCCTGGGACCAAAGCACGGGATCGGCGGGTGCGAAGGTCGATACAACCACTACTGGAGGCACAAGTGCATTTTCATCGGTGACCGACAACGTGGCCCTGACCGTAACAGCGGTCAACGATGCCCCAACGCGCACCCAGGAAAGCGTCGCGCTGACGCCTGTCGACGAAGACAGCACGAATCCATCCGGTTCGACGATAAGCAGTCTTTTCACCGCGGCCTTCTCGGATGCGACCGACCAGGTGACGGGAGGGTCCTCGGCCAACACTTTGGCCGGTGTAGCCATTGTCGGCAACGCGGCCACAGCCTCTCAAGGCACATGGCAGTATTTCAACGGTTCTTCGTGGACCAACATCGCCACCACCGTCAGCCTCACAAGCGCCACTCTGTTTGCTGAAAACACAGCTGTCCGATTTGTCCCCACAGCGGATTTTCATGGCACCCCCGGTGCCCTGACAACACGCCTCATTGACAGTTCCAGCGGTGCGGTGACCAACGCCACAGGAGTCAATATTGGTACGACGGGCGGCACGACTCGATTCAGCGACAGTTCCAACGAAGTGACCCTGACCACCGGCATCACGGCAGTCAACGACGCGCCCGTGGCTACGGGTTCGGCCACACTGAGCGCCATCGATGAGGACACGGCGAACGGGAGTATCCCCGGTGCTACAATCACCAGCCTCTTCGGATCCAACTACAACGACGTCACGGATAATAAATCCGGGATTACGGGTGGCGGCAACACCTCCACAACCCTTCGCGGTGTCATCATCACCGGGTACACGGCCGATGTGGCCAAGGGCGAGTGGGAGTACAAGACAGACTCCGGTAATTGGACGTCTCTGCCCTCTGTAGTGACCGACACTAGCGGGTTTGCAGTTGCGGCTGCAGATTCGCTGCGCTTCGTCCCCGTCGGTGATTATAACGGTGACGCACCGGATCTCGTCGTTCGACTCGTTGACGGCTCCGGAGCGGACATTGTCACTGGTGAAGGGTTGGAAAGCCGCGTTGATGCCTCTGAAAATGGCGATACGACGCGCTATAGCTTGAACACGGTAACATTAAGTCACACCATCACGGCCGTGGCGGACATCGCGGCCGACACCCAGACCGTGGACGAGGACGGGGACGTCACGACGAATCTGCTGGGCAATGACAGTTTCGAAGGCACGCCGGTCATAACCAGCGTGACGCAGGGAGCAAACGGCACGGTGACCATCGTCGACGCCAACGCAGGGACGGTGAAATATACGCCGGGCGCCAACTTCAACGGCACCGACTCCTATACCTACACAGTCACTTCTGGCGGTGTGACCGAAACGGCCACGGTTACCGTGACCATCAATCAGATCGATGATCCGGCCACCATCGGCGGCGACATCTCCGGTTCCGGCACCGAGGACGGCGGGGCCATCGCCGGCACTCTGACGGCCACGGACCCGGCCGACGGCCTGACTGACGGCACGATCTTCAGTGTGACCACGGCCGCTGGCAACGGCATGGCGAGCATCGACGCGGCCAGCGGAGCGTGGACCTATACGCCAAACGCCGACTACAACGGTTCCGACAGCTTCGTTGTGACCATCACCGACGATGACGGAAACACGACGACCCAGACCAT
>JAHISP010000092.1 GCA_018818165.1 Bacteroidota bacterium
GTTTAAAAAGCCCAACTTTTTTGAAAAGTTGGGCTTTTTTAGTTTTCATTTGGTAAAAGTTGGGCTTTTTCAGTTTTCATTTGGTAAAAGTTGGGCTTTTTTTTATACATGGACTTAAAGTCCATAGTTTTGGTTTTGTATAATATTTGTATTAAAACAACAAAATTATCCTTTTGTAAAAAGTTTAAGTAGCATTATATTGCATTTCATTTTGAAATTAATTCCAAATTATGATTAATAAAGTAGTTGAAAGCATTAATATATTTGATACAGAATTTGCAGTTCTCGATTTTGAAACAACTGGAACTTCTGGAAGACACAATAGAGCGATAGAAATAGGGATAGTGCGCGTTAAAAATGGTGAAATTTTGGAAACATTTCAAAGCTTTATAAATCCAGGAACGCATGTTCCTTATTATATAACTTCGTTAACTGGAATTACAAATGACGACGTTCACGATGCTCCTTTTTTTGAAGATTTAACATCGCAAATAATCGATTTCATTGGCGATTCAATTTTAGTTGCTCACAACATGCCTTTTGATTACAGCTTTTTGCAAAACGAATTTATGCGAGCCGATGTTCTTCTTCCCAAAAACGAAACTCTTTGCACATTAAAATTGGCTCGAAAATTATATCCTGAACTAAAAAGTAAATCACTTGGCAATTTGGTTCAGCATTTTGGAATTAGACATAAAAATGTTCACCGTGCTTTGGGCGATGCAATGGTTACGGCAAAGTTGTTAATTAAAATGACTAATCAGCTTCAAGAAGACCAAAATATTACAAAATTAAACGAATTACTTGCCTATCAATCCGCTTCTGCAATAAAATCTAATTTTAAGATTATTAAGAAAAAGTTAGCAATCGATTTTGCAAATGTTCCATCAACAGCTGGCGTTTATCTTTTTAAGGACGGAAGTGGAAAGATTGTTTACATAGGCAAAGCTAAAATTCTAAAAAAACGAGTTTCTAACTATTTTTCCAATACTGCTGCTCGTAAAGCAAAAGAGATTGTACGCAAAGCTTCTGGCTTAGAGTATATTCCAACAAATTCTGAATTAACGGCTTTAATTTTGGAAAGCGAGTTAATTAAACACCACAAACCACCAATGAATTCACTTTTAAAAAAATACTCACAGCAATATTTTATCAAAGTGAAACAAACTCACGATTATCCAAGTTTTTCATCCGTTTCCAAAATTGATTTTGATGGAAACGACTATTTTGGACCATATAATAACAGAGAAACTTCCAAAAATTTAATTGATATTCTTCACAAAACTTATCGTTTACGCGAGTGTTCTGATAAGGAATTAAATCGTGGGAAAAAATGCTATCTACATGACATTAAAAGATGCATCGCGCCGTGTATTTTTGCAAATAAGGACGAATATAAAAATGAGTTGGCTTCTGCTTACACTTTCCTTTCGGGTGAAAATCAAGATGCGGTTAATAAACTGTTGTTAAAAATGCGAGCACTTTCGGATGAAAAAAAATACGAAGAAGCTGGCGAAATTAGAGATATTGTTAATCAAATTTTGAACCAATTAAATCGATCGTCAATACTTGCCGAACCAATAAATAAAACGAACGCCTTAATTGAAGTAATTTCAAATCAGAAACATGACTTTTTGCTTTTTATTGAAGGAAAAGTGATAATCCAAAATATGCCAAACGAAACTGAAAATTTATTTAAAATCCATATTGAGGATTATTTTAATTTCCATCCAAATATGGACGAAAATGCTACAAATAAGGATTTAGGCAGAATGAAAATTGCGTTAAGTTGGTTAGTAAACAATCGTAATTCTTTTAAAATCCATTATTTAAAAGATTTTAGTTCTGCAGAACATATTTTTAATATAATTGGAATTGAGTAAAGACAATCTTTTTATATTTATTAAAAACAGAGTTACAACAAAGATTTATTTTTCAGATAGTTCAATCAATATTTTTGTGTATTGTCTGGAGTATTTGTCTTTTAAAAACTTTCTTTTTTTTACTTCGCTCAAGGTTTCAATTTCTTTTAAATGCTTTTCTATTCTTGCTTTCTGCACATTATAGGCTCTCACCTTTTTTGCAAAGCATCCGCAACTTGATGTTTTTCCACTCCGTATTTGACTGTCTCGTGTCACGAACTCTGTGCCACAACTGCATCTATAAAATGAGTAATGATTATTTGCACTATCGGCGTGGGACCAACGAATCCTAACTGGTTTGGATGGTTTTTCCAAAATTGTTTTCCCCTCTTTTAATTCATCCTTTTTTTCCTTTTTACTCACAGCTCACCTTCTGATGAATATTAAAATTAAACATGTAATTTTTATCAAAAATAAATTGTATTTATACATTAACACAAATAATGAATCTTACTATTTATGAAGATTTTGGAGGTTATTTACTTTGCAATTATTATTGTAGTTTGCCTGGTTAAGATATGACAAACTATTCCTTTTTTCAACGCTTTTCTTAAAATTATTATACTAAATTGTAAATTGAGACTGTCTCAAAAGTAAAATTATTTTTTCACAAAAAGATGAAATTTTTAACCTCTTACTAAAGATTTATATCTCAACTCTAAGCAATACAAAATTTGCACTTTTGAGACAGCCTATTAATCATTACAATTTTTTAACTTCTGTATACCATTTACTTGAATCCTCAAGCATAGAGTTAATTCTATTTACTAATTTATGAGGGTCTTGCAAATATCCTTCTAGCAGCAATGATGATTCATACAATTGTTCCGTAACATCTGTAATATATTTATCGTTTTCATCTGACTTAAATATTTTTATAAGATTGCGAACCAATGTATGGTCTTGATTCAATTCCATAATTTTTGCTGGAATTGATGTATTATTTCCCATCATGTTCATCATCTTTTGCATTGAAGCCGACATTGTATTATCAGAATTTACAAGACAAGCTGGAGAATCCTCTAAACGTTCTGATATTTTAACATCAGTAACTTTATCGCCTAAAATATCTTTCATTTTTTTAAGAAGTGATTTAAGCTGCTTTGATTCATCTTTAGATAATTCTTCCGCTTTCTCTTTTTTCTCTCCAGAATCAGCTAATTTCTCAAGAGATTTCATATCAACTTGGTCAACTGATTTTAGCTCAAACTCTTTATATTTATTGATTGAGCTAATTACAAATTCATCAACTGGGTCGTAAAGATAAAGGACTTCAATTCCCTTTCGTTTAAATATTTCAAGATGTGGATCCATAATTAGTCCTTCTCTACTAGGTCCAGTCATATAATAAATTTCTTTTTGATCAGGTTTAATTCTTTCAACATATTCGGCAAATGCAACAAGTTGATCTTTGTTTTCATTTGCAGATGAATCAAAACGGAGTAATTCAACAAATTTTTCTTGATTTGCATAATCGGCATAACCCATTTTGAAAATTCTTGCAAATTCTTTCCAGAATTGAGCATATTTTTCTTTATCGTCTTTAGCCATTTTAGCTAATTCAGATAAAATTTGTTTTGTTACACTAGACGATATTTTTGCAAAAACAACATTTTCTTGAAGTGTTTCGCGAGAAATATTTAATGGTAAATCTTCAGAATCAACAACACCTTTAACAAAGCTTAAATATTCTGGAAGTAAATCTTTGTTTTGATGATTTATTAAAACTCTTCGCACATATAAATCCAAACCATAATTTTCACGATTCATTCCAAAGATATCCATATTTTTCTTTGGGAAAAACAAAAGCGCATTAAATTGAATTGGCGCATCAACTGCTTTGTGAATTATATGAAATGGATCTTCAAAATCGTGAGATAAAAATTTGTAGAACTCATTATATTGTTCTTGTGTAACAGATGATTTAGGCTCTCTCCAAATTGCAGTAACTTTGTTAACTTGTTCGTCGTCAATTTTAATTGGGAATGTAATAAAATTTGAATGAGTTTTAATTACATTTTGAAGTCTATATTTTTCAGCATATTCTTTAGAATCCTCTTTTAAGTGAATTCTAATTTCAGTACCACGTTTAATATCTTCATCAAGTTCTTCAACTTCAAAACTACCAAGTCCATCAGAAACCCATTTAATTGGCTTTGCATCTACTTTATAAGAACGAGAAATAATTTCCACCTTATCAGAAACCATAAATACTGAATAAAATCCAACACCAAATTTTCCAATGATATTGTTTGCTTGTTCTTTATTTTCTGAAAGTTGTTTTAAAAATTCGCCAGAACCTGATTTAGCAATTGTACCAATATGACTAATTATTTCATCTTTTGTCATTCCAATTCCAGTATCAGAAATAACTAACATATTTTCTTTTTCATCACCTTTTATTGATATTGCTAATTCTAAATCGTTGCTAAATATTTCAGTACCTCGTGTTGATTCAAAACGTAGTTTATCCAATGCATCCGAAGCATTTGAAACTAACTCACGAATAAATATTTCACGATTTGTGTATAACGAATGGACTAGAATATTTAGTAATTCCTTAATCTCGGCTTTAAATTCAAACTGGTTTTCTTTTTTTGTTTCTTCACTCATAAATTTCCTCCATATATTAGATTTTCTAATAACATTTTAAATTTGTTTTCAAATGGATATGATGCAGTATACATCAAATGGCTTCATATTTTGACTTATTTCAGAGCAATTTTTTGTATAATAAATCTTACGATAATAGCAGTAGCAAACATTAAAGCTAGATATATTAAAATAGTTTTTAACGAAGTTTTATTAAGACCAAAACTAAAACGCTTTCCTCTCCATCCACATTCTCTACATCGATAATAATTAAAAATGCCCATTTTTTTCACAACTTGTTCAAAAAATGATTGTGCTCTAGAACGTCTTAGTTTACCAACCGCCTTACATTTTGGACATTTATCAAAAGTAGCATCTCGCTTGAATGATAATTCACTCATAATTTAATACCTAACATAATTTTTATAACAACAACAATTAAAAATACCGAAAATATTCTTCTAAAGGTAGGAATTGGTACTTTAAAAATTAATTTAACTCCAAAATAAGCTCCAATTATTGCTCCAATTCCTAACAAAAGTGCAGATGCCACATTTAAATATCCCAATTGAAATATATTTGAATTCCATTCGTTATTGAGCAAAGCAAATGAAACCGTAGAACTGAACATAGTTAGAAATATTACAATTGTTGATGTTCCAACAGATAGTTTTAAATCTCCTTGAAGAAAATAATATAGAATTGGAACATAAAAAATACCGCCACCCAATCCAGAAATAGAAGCAATACCTCCAAAAAATATTCCAAGTGGAAATAACCAATTTGTGTTTACCTTTCTTGCTACAACTTCAGTTTTAGAATTTGCAAAAAATAGTTTAACAGCCACAATAAAGATAAAAAAAGAGATAATTACTTTTAATATTTCTGGATTAATAGAAACAATAATATTTGGGACAATTAAAGCAGAAATAATTGTTCCAAATCCAAATATTAAACCTTCTTTTAAAAGAACATTATTTTTTTTTGCATGGTTAAATAAAGAAGAAGCAGAAGCAAAACTACCCGCAAATAAAGATGTTGCAACAGCGCTAACTGTTACAATACTGTTATCAACACCAATTAAAGGCAATACAGTAAGAAGAACTGGAACAAACACAACTCCCCCACCAATTCCTAAAAGACCTGCCAAAACACCAGTAAAAAGTCCAATAAGCAATAATGATATAATTAGTAAAATGCTAATCCTTAACTCCAAGCAATTTATTATAAATCATTTCATTTTTAAGTATATCAAGAGCAACATTAAATTGCTTATCATGTTTAATTGATTGCAGAATTCTACCTTCTCTTCCAGATAAACGGGAGGCTAATTCCTTTTTAATTTCGCAGATAATTTCTGGTTTATGCTTTTCAAGTTCTATCAATTCCTCAACTTTGTATTTGCTTTCTAAATCCTTAATTAGTTTCAGTATTTCTTTATTCATCTCCTCTTCCAAGGCAATTTTTTCAATTTCATCCAACATCTTTTCTGATTGAGAAGTGTAATCAAATTTATGCTCTGATAAGTATTTTAAGAATTCAGAAAAAACTTGTGTGTCATTAACACTATCAATATTAGAAATAGAATTTGTATTAAAGTAATTTGTAGCAAATTGGAAAAACATTCCTCGCGCTAAAAGAGTTTGAATTTGTTTAGACTGCGAAGCATTTGAGACAATAGAATCTGGAATAATCCCTCCGTTAGCAAAAACTTCGCGTTTGTTATCAGTATAAAATTGTTTTGTAATCTGCTTTTTCGCATCTCCAAAGATTTCATCGTTGTTAGAATAATCAATTTCTTGAATGCAACGTCCACTTGGAGTATAATATTTTGCAGTTGTAATTTTTAGCGATGTATTAAACGAAAGCGGCAAAACTGTTTGTACAAGTCCCTTACCAAAAGACTTTTCACCAACGATTACACCTCTATCATGGTCTTCAATAGCGCCAGCTACAATTTCAGAAGCAGAAGCTGAGCCACCATCAACTAGGACAACTAATTTACTTTTATCGGCTAAAGGAATTTCTTCGGAATAGTATTGAGAAATTTGTGATGTATCTCTTCCCATTACTGAAACAATTAGATCTTTGGGATTTAAAAACTTTTCGGAAACATCTATAGCTTGGTCAAGCAATCCACCAGGATTTCCTCGTAAATCAAGGATAATAGATTGAATATCCTTTTTGCTTTTCAATTCAAGAATTGCATTTTTAACTTCATTTCCAGCAGAACGAGAAAATCCACTTAATTTAATATACGCAACATTTTCTGCTGGGATAAAGCCTGAATATGTAACGTTTTTAATTACTATCTCTTCCAGAACAAGCTGAAAAATTAAACTATCCTTAATTCCTTCTCTTCCAATTGTTAAATTAACAATTTTACCTGGTTCACCTTTAAGATAATTGCTTAAATTTTCGTAATTATCTTTATTAATTTTAATGTTATCAACTTTAAGAATAATATCGCCAACCCTTAATCCTTGTCTCTGAGCTGGGTAACCTTCCATCAAGTCAAGAATTGTAACATTATTTTTTCTGAGTCCAACACTTGTTCCAATTCCACCATATTTACCTTTAGTAAGAATCTCCAAATCTTTCTTCATTGTTTCATCAATATAGTTTGTATATGGGTCCAAAGATGAAAGCATTCCTTTAATACCAGCAAGCATAAAATTCTCTGGATTTATTTTGTCAACGTAGTTTATACTTACTTCACGATAAACTTTTCCAAAAGTATCAATACTTTTTGCAATATTGAAATACAAATCAGAATTTACAGTTGCAAAACCAGATATAAAAATTGCTCCAATTATTAAAAGCCAAAATCTATTTTTTTTAATTATCTTCATAAATAATGTTCTTTCTTAAAAATTATATAAAAATCTTAATGTCACTTAAGTAAACTGTATAAGCTCAATATTAAATGTAGAATTTAGATTTATCTAAATATAGGAAAATCTATTTGTTATTTACTATCCAATTTTGGACAAAATCAATAATTTTACCATGAATTTCATCAATTGAAAGAGTCCCATCAATTGAAATAAATCTATTTTCCATTCTGCTCATTTCTAAATACCCTTCTCGCACACGATGATAAAAATCAATTTTAGATAGTTCAATTCTATCTAAATTAGTTGCCCCAAATTTTTCTCTTCGTTTATCAATTTCATCAAATGGTAAATCGATAAAAAAAGTTAGATTAGGGACAGCAGAACCAATTGCAAAATGTTGTATCGTATTAACTGAGTCTAGATTTATTCCTCGTCCATAACCTTGATAAGCGATTGAAGAATCATGAAATCTATCCGAAATAACAAAATGCCCTTCTTTCAATAAAGGCATTATTTTTTCGCGAACTAACTGAGCACGACTTGCAGAAAAAAGGAGTAATTCTGCTTCTATATGCATTTCAGAATTTTTTTTATCCAAAAGAATATCTCTAACTTTTTCTGAAATTTGAGTACCGCCTGGTTCTCTAATTAAGGTAACTTTCTTACCCATTTCCTCAAGTTTTTCTTTAAGCATTTTAACTTGAGTTGATTTTCCACAAAAATCTAAGCCTTCAAAGGTAATAAACATAATCAGTTTTGCTTTATAATATATTTTAATGTTTTAGGATTTACATTTGTTAAAACTGTAAAATTTGGAATTGTGATTTTGGGATATAATACACCGAGAGAATCGAGAAATGCATCGTTAAAATCAACACTTATAGAAACTGAATCGACACTCATTTTACCCACATTTTCTAATCCACCTCTTAATGTAATATCAACATTTGGGGGAAATAATTCTAAAGTTCTTAAATTTGGAACATTTTCAACTTTCACTGGAACATTATTAAATGTTTTATCAACTATTTTTTGAACTTTGAATTCAATGTTTGTGAATTGATTTTCATATTGGATATATCTTAAAGGCTTCAATGCTATTTGAGTTGATATATTTTCGTCAATATTTTCAAATATTTCTGCCTCAGTAGAGATATTTTGTATTGAATTAACTAAAGATTGTGGTCCAGATATCTTAAGTGAGTCTGGATTTAGAATAATTTCTGAAACCAAATTATATCCTTTTTCAATACTAATGGCTGCATCTGAAACAATAGGAACATTTTTATACTTTATTCTTTCAATTTTATAATCAACAAATGCAGGAGAAATCATTGCAACTTGAACACTTGGATTTATCCATGAATTTTCACTAATAGCCTCTCGTACATCTTTTCTTTGAACACCAAATTTTTCATCAGTAGAAATTTGAAAAAATACATCGGATCCAGAAGATATTTGAGCTAAAATCCAACCTTGCCCTTTAAGTGTTAGATTTATTTCGTTGGTCGATTGCGATAATATGGCATTACCTTCTCTAATATCAGTAAATTTAATTGGAACTCTTATAGTATTTGTATACTCATAAGAAAATGAGACAAAAATCCATAGGGTGATTGAAAAAAGTGTTGATAAAACTATTTTAAGATATTTTGGCGTCATTTATTTTTAAGTTACATTTTATGTAAAGAGAGTGAAATATAAAAAAACTCTATGTAAATTGAGTTGAAAATTTTTAATTTATAAAATTTCATCAAAATAATTTAGAAGTAAACTTCTATTAGCTTTAGAAATTTCTCTACCTTTAATTGGAAAATTTGGGTTGTTTCTTGCCAATTTTCTTAATTCATGAACATTCATATTTAAATAATCACTTGAAACTGATTCAGTTTTATCTTCAATATTTTTTCCCAAACTATTAGAGATTTCTTTTTCAATTTCCAACTTTGCTTCAGCTCTTAATCTTTCCAAATGGCTTAAATGAATAAACATATTCTGTTCTTCATTTATTTCTTCAACTTCTAGTTCTGGAAGATCTAATTTTTCTGTTTCTTCAACCGCTAATTCTGGAATATCTAATTTTTCTGTTTCTTCAATAACTATTTCTGGAACATCCAATTCTTCTGCTTCCTCAACCGCTAATTCTGGAGCAACCAATGTTTCTGGTTCTTCAACTGTTAATTCTGGAGCATCCAATTCTTCTGCTTCTTCAACTACTAGTTCTGAAACATCTAATTTTTCTACTTCTTCAACTGTTAATTCTTGAACATCTAATTTTTCTGTTTCTTCAATAACTATTTCTGGAGCAACCAATGTTTCTGGTTCTTCAACTGCTGGTTCTGAAACATCCAATTTTTCTGTTTCTTCAATAACTATTTCTGGAGCAACCAATGTTTCTGGTTCTTCAACTGCTGGTTCTGAAACATCCAATTTTTCTGTTTCTTCAATAACTATTTCTGGAGCAACCAA
>JAHISP010000093.1 GCA_018818165.1 Bacteroidota bacterium
GTGTGTTGGGTAAATTAGTAAAGGAATCTTCTTCTTTTGATATTAACTCATGAGGTGCTGTTTTGGTAGAAGAATGGACTCTTGCATTTACTTTCTTTTGAAAATCTTTCAACTTACTTAAGAAATCTTCAAAACTCTCAAATGAACTACCAGCTATAAAATGGTTTTCTAAATACTGGAAAGGCTTCTCGACCTTGCCTTTACTCCATGGATGAGCCGGTAATGAACGGCTTGGCTCAAAACCATAATGACCACAGAAATGCAAATATCTTTCGTTCCACTGAAAATTATTCTTTGATGCATTCTTTACAAATACCTTCGCATTATCAGTCTGTATTCTGGATGGAACTCCTCCGCTTTCTATGAGCCCTTTTTCAAGAGCTTCAAATACAGAACCTTGATTTTCTGAAACAGAGGCTTCTAGAACTATATATCTACTAAAACTATTGATATACGAAAAGATGATAACTTTGGTCAATTTACCTTCTATGGTTACTGTATAAGGAGACCAATCAAACTGAGACTGCTCCCCGGGTGAAGTCTCATATGGTTTATAATGTTTTTGGGGCATCTGTTTTATTCTTTGGTAATAATAATAAAACGTGCTCTTACTTCCACTATAACCTTTTGAAAGAATCTCCTCTAATATGCGAGATCCTTTGAACTTATTCACATTTAGCATCTTGAAGATTACTTCTTCAAATGGTGCCAATGAGTCACTAGTCTTTTTTGTTCGTTCATATTCTGGAGGACTTTCCTTTTCTATGGCTCGCTTTACTGTGTTATGGCTTAATCCCAAGAGCCTGCCTATCTCGCGGTTACTCAATGAGTTATTGCGTTTCTTTAATGTTTGGATTGTTACCCAATCTTCCATACTGATCACCTTGTTCCTCCTCAAGTTTTTCTTGAGGCTTAAGTTATTGATTTTTTTAGTGGTCAGTTTTCACTTGGAAAAGTGGTCTGTTTTAGATTGGAATTAAAAGTCTTCAAATACATCGGCAAACTGCATCATTCTTCTTAGATTTTTTTCGTTAAAACTATTACCATATTTTTCAGTTAATTGTGGCGAAAGTGTTGCAACAATTTGTTTCCTATATTCTGCACGTTTGTTTTGCAGTATATGTTCAATATTGTGAGAAATGTAGAATGTTAAGTAATTGTATAACTTCCATTGATTTAATGGGGTTTCTTGTTCTTCAACATAATCAGCCACTCCACGTCCTAACTGCTTTGTAATTTGCTCAGATAATGATGTATTCGGTTCAGCATTTTGCAAAACTTCTATTCTTTGCTTGATTATCGGTATTTGTTCGTTGGTTTCTTCAACTTATGGGGATACGATTTGTTGTTGCTGGAGTAACTCAAGCAGAATTCAAAGACTTAGTTAGAACAGATAATCACTGCCCAGCATAGGTAATTTAGGGTGGTTTTAGGCGTCTACAACGGCATGATAAAAAACAAAAAAAGCCCTAATCCAGTTGAAAAAAGGCTTTTTTAATTTTGGGCGGAGAATTAGGGATTCTTCGCTTATCCCAAAAACGCCTTGTTTATAGCCTTAAAACGCACTTTTTGAAAATTCACTGCCTAAACACTGCCCAACTTTTTTTAACATTTTACCGCCGCATATTTTTACTAGAGAGTATTCTTGTGTTTAATACTAGGGTTACGTATTTTTCCATATGAGATTATACGTAACAATAAGGTGGATTGAATGAATACGAAACTAACGTTAAAGCTAAATAAAAGGTCTATAGAGCGTGCAAAAAGATATGCTCACAAAAACAAAAAAAGTCTTTCAGCCATTGTTGAGAATTATTTCAACATGATTACAGAAAAGGAAAATAACGATGAATTTGAAATCTCCCCAAATGTTTTAGAACTTTCTGGGATTATTAAATTGGATGCTGATTTTGATTTGAAAGAGGCCTATGGGAAGCATCTTGAGGAGAAATACTTAGATGAATAAACTATTTATTGATTCAGACATAATTATGGATCTGCTTGCAAAGAGAGAACCACATTATATTTATTCTTCAAGGCTATTTACTCTAATTGATAAAAATGAGGTTCTCGCTTTTACCTCTCCACTTATATTTGCCAATCTTCATTATCTTTTGAGAAAGTTGACTTCAAATGCATCTGCTTTGAAAAGCTTAAGAAAGCTAAAGGCTCTATTAAAAGTTTTACCAATAGATGAAAAGGTGATTGAACAAGCTTTAAACTCAGACTTCAATGATTTTGAGGACGCAATTCAGTATTTCACGGCTGTTAATAATGGAATTACGTTATTGTTGACAAGAAACAAAAAGGATTACAAGAAAAGTAAATTACCCGTTTTGACAGTAGAAGAGTTCTTAAAAACATTTGAACTTAAATGATTCTCCTCTTAGACTCAATCCGATTTTTTTCATTACCATATCTTGCAGTTAATCGTTTTTCTACTTGGGTATCTGAAAGGTATTTGCCATCAAGAATTTGCTGTTCTGCTAGCAAAATTTCTTGCAATAATTCCTTTTTATCTCTTTCGAGATATTCAATAACCTCATTTAGCCCTTGCTTTGTACTATTATGTGCTTCGTTCATGTTTTGATTCTAAGCTTATAATTGTGCACCAAAACAGATGCTGATAGATTTAAGGTTTTCTCAATTCCTCTAATCATATCAACTGTAAGTTTTTTCTTTCTATTCAAAACTTCTGATACTCTACTCTTTCCACCAATTATCCCTACCAAATCTTTTTGCTTAATATTCATCTCTTCCATTCTGATTTTTATGGCTTCAATTGGATCTGGTGCTTCTATTGGATAATGTTGATTTTCATAGCTATCAATTAATATAGATAATATTTCAGCTTCATCTCCTTCTTTCGAATCTGGAGACGCATCAAATATTTTTTCAAGTCTTTTGATTGCTATTTCGTAATCTTTTTCTGTTCTTATTGGTTTTATGTTCATAATATTTACCTTTAAATAGTTTCAGCGTTTACTTTGTCATATTCAGCGTGAGTGCCAACAAATCTAACGAAAGCCCACTCTCTTTCATAATTAAACTTCACAATTAACCTATATGTGTTTCCTTTTATGTTAAAAACAACTCTATTGTCACTCAAAATACTTGCGTTTGCATATGTCTTTTTAACATCATTTGGGCTTTTCCAGTTGGCTGTTTTGGTCGTTTCATGCCAAGTTTTCAAATATTGCTCACAATCTGAGTGTTTTTCCCAAAATTCTTTTAGTGTTTTCTTCGCAATTATTCGCTTCATTTTTCTAATCTTTTTCTTCAAATATAGTCATAAGTTCTCATATTAAGAACAAATATTTTAATTTTTTTACATTAAAATTTGCTTCTTGAATATTTGTGGAGTATTATATCCATATAAGAAAGATTTATAAGTAAGTTTTTCTTATATAATTATTCTAATTCAAATACAGATTGCGGATTCAAAACATAATTCAATGAGTTTTACCCCTCTTATTTGATTCTCCCATACACCTTTTTAATCCCAAAATTATTATAAACTAATTATTTCCGTAAACACGGAAGGAGAACAATAACATGGAAATTTATTTAACGACAGATTTCTATTTGGCAGCGTATTTATTTGTGAATTCCAATCCAATAAAAAACACCAAGCTAATCGGCAGATCAACAACAGAGTTTGAGTTTGAAGAAAATGACAAACTTAAAACAGAGGTAGATAAATTCTACACAATGAAGGCTTTGGTAGATCCACTAACTTATGGCTCAGCGCTAAGATCTATCAAGTCAATGATACACGCTTTGAAAGAAGCACATACATCTAATTCAACAGGAACAATTAACAATGTTACTAACAACAGAAGGAACAGCAACTAAACAAATTACAGTTTCATACGGTGATTCAATTCACCAAACACAAATGTCCACATCAACATTAAATGATGTATTAGAAACAATCCAAATTGACAATAACTTAGCAGATAAGATAGGATTAGTTCGTAAAACTGAGGACAAAGACGAAAGAAGTCGGTTAAAACTTCAACTTCCCTATTTTAATCTTAGACTTTTTGAGAATAATGAACGTAAAAATGACAAGCTCATTTCAACGGAGTTCATGATTATTGACATTGATGGATTAAAAGAGAGGGAGTTAATATTGCTAAACTAAAGTTAACCCAAAATCATCGTATTTTCTCTTACTTTGTTTCACCAAGCGGTGATGGACTAAAAGTATTGCTAAGGTTTTCAGAAGCGATTACTGATAGCAAAACATTTACTGAAAACTATAAATTTTATGCTGAATGGTTTGAAGATCAATTCAAAGTAAAAACAGATAAAACAAGTGACGCTGCAAGGGCTTGTTTCTTTAGTTATGACCCAAAGCTTTATCTGAACAAAAAAGCTGAGAAGTTAGAAGTTAAAGAGTTCACAACGCCGACACAACCAAACACCCCCAAAAGAAAAACAAGTAGCAAAACAGAACCTAAAGCAAATAAGGTTTCTGCGCCTAAAAGTTCGAACTTGCTTAAGCCTCAATCAACCGGTGATAGACATGGAGCTTTAACTTCTGCGATTGGAAGATTTATTAAGCTTGGAATGAATCAAGAAGATATTCTTGATATTGCACTTGCAATGAATGCGCAAAATGATCCACCAAAACCAGAGTCTGTAATAATTTCAACAGTAGGTGATTTAATTAGTCGTTATGGAAATATCGAAGGGCCGTTTTGGTTGATCCGGAATAGTAAAGTTGAAATCCTTACAGCTAAGTTTATTGATTTCCTTACCAGCAAAGGTTTTGCTAAGGTATATTATGATAAGGCATTTATTTACGTGAGGATAAATGATAACATAGCTGAAGAGATCATTGCTACTAATATTAAAGATTTTGTTTTAGAATATATCAATTCTATCGATGGTGATTCTTCTTTATATAAAGGAGATATAAGAGAAATAATATTAAACAGAGTTACCAAGTATTTCAGTGATCAACTTTTATCATCTGTCAAACCAGAGAATCTAAATATTAAGAGCGGAGATCGTGAGACTGGATATGTTTATTTTGATAATGGTTTTGTGGTTGCTAAGAAAGGGATGAATCTGGAGCTTAATTCCTACGCAACACTAACCGGCCCCATTTGGAAGAGCAGAATTATAAAGCGTGATTTCCAGAAGATTGATATAAAATACGAACAATCAGAGTATGAACAATTTATCTGGAATACCGTAAGAAATGACGAAGATAGATTTCTTGCTATGTGTTCCTCTATTGGATATTTATTGCATGGATATAAAGATAAGTCTGCCACCAAAGCAATAATAGCAGTTGATGAAAGAATATCAGATGAACCAAATGGAAGAAGTGGGAAAAGTTTATTTGGTGATGCTATTGGTAGAATGAGAAAGTCTGTTAGGATAGATGGTAAGAACTTTGATTTTAAGCCAAGCTTTACTTTCCAACAAATTGAGATTAGTAGTGAAATAGTTGAGTTCAATGATGTGGAAAAGAACTTCAAGTTTGAAAAACTCTTTTCTGTTATCACTGATGATATGGCAATTGAATACAAAGGTAAAACCCCACTTAAGATTCCATTTACTGAGTCTCCCAAAATATTGATAAGTACCAATTATACGATTGCTGGAAGTGGAGGCAGTTATGAAGACAGAATGTTTGAGATAGAGTTTTCAGATTACTACAATAAAACATTTTCTCCAAGAGATGAGTTTGGTCACAATTTATTCGATGACTGGAGTGATGAGGAATGGAATAGATTTGATAATTTCATGTTAGAATGTTTGATGTTGTATTTGGATGAAGGACTTATATCTTACAAGAAAGTTAATCTAGATAGAAGAAAACTTATAGCAGAAACAGATAGCGATTTTATAGAGTTTATAGAGGCAGAGTTTGTTTTTGGATTTGAATATTTCAAGCATGATTTATTCCAATCATTTAAGAAAAGCATTGGATATGAGAATGATTATTTGAATGGCTGTCCAGTAAAAGCAAAAACTTTTACAACGTGGTTAAGAACTTATGCAAAGTTCAATAATAAAGAATGCATTGAAAGAAGATCTAACAGTTCAGACTATATTAAAATCAATAAATAGGAAATCAATGTGCACTGAAAGTGCACTTGTTTTTCCACATATGCACTGCATTTGCACTCCATATCTTGCGATTACAGCTTGTTTTCCAACAACAGTGCATAAGTGCAAATGTTTTTTAGTTTTGGAGAAAAAAAGAAAGAAGAATAAATAGTAGTACAGAAAAGCATGTACACTACAAATATAAAAAGTATAGTAATTTCAGAAAAGATGTGCACTTATGCACTTATCTGCGATTATAGACCAAAAACAAACAATATAGAGTGCATTTGCCAATTTACAAATGCACTGCCAGTGCACTTAGTTTGCACTTAACAATGGAGATAATATAATGAGAATTACAAACTTGGTAATACCAATGAGTAGCTATGAAGAAATTCAAAAAAAGAGATAAAATACGATTTGGATATTTAGCCAATTGGAATAAACTATTACTTTCGCAAAACAATATGCTATTAGTCTTTTTGAAGGGGAATTTCTCTAAAAGCAGCGTAAAGTTTGCATTTGGTAATGATGGCGATCTTTTGATAAATGCTTATCACAAAAAGAGTAAATCACATTACTACTTTCAAATTCCGAAAGAGGAAATAGTTGAGGTTAATCCTTGGTGTGTCGTCTCAATCATCAACCATAGATCTTCACTAAATTATGGTCAAAAATTTTTCAATGAGATTGTTCACGATTGGAAAAATTACGATATATTAAAAAGCATTAAAGTTGATGTGGAAGTAATAAAGAGTTAGAGATTGGATGGGGCCGGTTTGTTGTTCCGGAGTTGTTGTTCTGGCGTTTTGTTACGCGATAGTAATTATTGCACAGCACCTAAACAACCAACCCCGGCTCAACCCGTAGACCACAAAACAGATGCAAGCCAAGAAAATCTTTTCGCCGAAAAGCCGCCTTTATTTACCATTTCGTGACATGGATTTTTTAAATTTATCTCGGCATTAAACTTTTTCCGCATTTAAGAGATTTGAGCAGCACAACGGAACGACCACTCTTCAGATTTCAAATCGTTCGCGGCGCGTTAGCTATAAATGCATAATCTCCAGAACAACCAAGCTCTATCATTTTTCATATTGACAAATTAGTATCATATTAGTATCATTGCATATGCCTAAAAAAATCAAACAACTAATAAGTGATTTAGAAAAAGCCGGTTTTATAAATAGAGGTGGCAAAGGAAGCCATAGAAATTATATGCATCCTAAAGGTGGCTTAATTACCATATCTGGAAAACTCGGTGATGATGCAAAAAGGTATCAAGAGAAACTGGTTAAGCAAAGAATTGAGGAAGCTCAAAAATGAAGAACAGTGATAAATATTTGAAAATTGTTGAATGGTCAGATGAAGATAAATGTTACATTGGCTCTGTCCCGGGTTGGCTCGACCAATGTTGTCATGGAGTAGATGAATCAAAAGTATACAAAGAATTATGTGATATCGTAGATGAGTGGATTGAAGTCTATGACAAAAACAACATGCCACTTCCTAGCCCTACTTCTAAGAAATATTCTGGAAAATTTGTTTTACGAACCACTCCGGAAATTCATAAGGCCCTAGCAATTTCAGCCCTTAAAGAAGGAACAAGTTTGAACAATTATGTAATTAAGAAAATAAAGAAGAACTTACAAACTAGTTAAGATATGAGTAGCAAGTGGAAGACGAACTAAACGAATTTCAAGAATATCTAGATAGAATAATGTTTGAGCAAAACAACATGGGAGCTCCAGATTTAGAGGGATACTCACCATATGAAATGCATCAAATAATATACGCTCCATTTGGAGAATCTAGCCCGCTAAAGCTCATTGATATGCAGAATTCAGAATATGAGTTAATACCAATCTTCAATCAAATAAAATACCTTTTAAGCTATATTGATAGCGTTGGCGATCTTAAATTAACTCAAAAAGGTTTTCTTCCTACTAAAGTTGTTGAAAATATTTTTAAGCAAAAATTTGTGGACGAGATTGCCTTTTGCTCATCTGCCTCTAAAATATACCGAGAAGCAGACTATCTTTCGATAAACTTAACAAGAATTTTATTGGAAATATCCGGACTTACCAAGAAAAGGTATAACAAGCTTTCGCTTACTAAGGTTGGCAAAAAAGTGTTAGCAAACAACCAACAATTATTCCAGTTAATCTTTGAGGCTTTTACTATGAAGTTTAACTGGGCATATTATGACGGGTATCAAGATGAACAAATTGGAAAAACTGGATTTGGTTTTTCTCTTATTCTACTCAGCAAATATGGCAATAAGGAACGATTAAATAATTTCTACTCTCAAAAGTATTTTCAAGCTTTCCCAATTTTTGAGGAAAATTTAGAATATGATGATTATAGATTAGACGAAAAAGACCTACATCGTTGTTATTCTGTAAGAACATTCGATAGATTTTTGATTTTCTTTGGATTGATAAAAATAAGAAAAGGTAAGGATTGGCTTTCGGATGATTACATTACGAAAACCGAATTATTTGATAAATTGATTAAGTGTGTTCCACCAAGCAGTATTGGTAGAGCTGGCATATTCAATTAGGTGCTTTAAGCAATACTCCAGCACAACCACAACCCCGATTAAAAATAATTTGCTTATATCATAATTGTGATATATCTTTGATATAATAAAAAAGAGAATCCATATGCCTATAATAAAACCAATTTCTGATTTAAGAAACAAGTCCAATGAAATCTCCAAACTTGCGCACGAATCAAATCAACCAGTATTTATAACAAAAAATGGTGAAGGTGATTTGGTTGTTATGTCAATGTCGCATTATTCAGATTTACAATTGAAGATAGAATTATTAAGTAAACTTTCAGTAGCTCAGAACCAAAAGGCTGCTGGAGACAAGGGAAGAACACTTAAACAAGTTGTTGGCAGTATTAGGGAAACAATCAATGCAAATTAGATTACTCAAAGTTGCAGAAGAAGATTTAACTGAAATTATTTCTTTCATTGCCGCCGAAAATCCTAAGGCTGCAAATTCAACACTGGATAAAATTGAAAAAGGTCTAGAGGCACTATCAGAAAACCCTTTGCTCGGAAGAATTCCAAGAGATGAAGACATAAAATTAACTGGCTATAGATATTTGATTGTTAGCAATTATATAATTTTTTACACAATTGAAGAAAAGACTGTCTATATTCATAGAGTTCTTCATAGTGCTCAAAACTACAAGACTATCCTTTAAGAAGCACCAGAACAACCAACCCCTATAATTTCCCATGTTGACAAATTAGTACCGTATTAGTAACGTTGGCAATATTAAGAATTGAGGAAGTTCAAAAATGAAGAGAATTAAGAATAACTTACATTCCAGTTTCCAGTAAAGCTGCTCTAGCTTTACCCCAACGCCTTAAAAAGATGTTAGCTAAAAATCTTTTCCACGAATCCAGATTTTTGGCCTCTTTTCTCGTGACACAAATAGTTTGAATACAATCCATAAACACACAATATCTGCAATAAAGATGTTTCAACAACAGCATCAAAATTAACAAAAAAAGGACATCCCCCCTCGAAGTCCAAACTCAGTCTTGCGGATTTAGGCTCCATATCCCGCAATTTAAGTACCTAGGGTATGCGGTCAAAGAAATCTAAATTACAACCACGCTAAAGTCAAACTCACTTAAGAATCTTTCAAATTCCAGAGTAAAAATGGTCTAAAAAATTTTTAATTTTTCTAAAACTTTCAAAAACAAAAGCTTCAAATGACGAGGAAATAATGATAGACCTAACTAAGTAAACTTAGAAGAGTAATTGGAATGGAAGGAGAATAGAGCCTACCATTTCTGATAGGCTATCTTATTCTATTTCAAAAGAAGTGCTTTCTTAACTTGTGTAAAATTATTACTTGAACTTAATCCATTTGCTTTTATACTAATAAGATAAATTCCACTTGGCAAATTCGCTGCATTCCAAGTTGTTTCATAAAATCCAGTAGCTTTATCTTAGTTAACTAACACACCAACACTTTGTCCAAGCAGATTAAATATTTCTATTTTAACATTACTTTGCTCTGGTATTCCGTATTTAATCATGGTGCTTGGATTAAATGGATTTCCCATAATCTTAATTCAGGTAAACTTTCATCGTAACAAGCGCCAAGAATATCCAAATCGCCATCCTTATCGATATCTGTTGTAAATAAATGAAGAAGCTCATTTCCGGTATCACAAAATACATATTCACTAAAATTTTGATTACCATCATTTTCAAAAATTGAACCAAATCCACCAATCCAAGCGGTAGCAATAATATCTAAATCGTTATCAATATCAATATCTTCGACCAATAAGCCAAATGCTCCATCATAATTATCTTTTATAACGTATTTCGTAAAATTTTGATTACCATCATTTTTAAACCATGCTACTTCATTTACGACCACAGTTGTTGCCACCAAATCAATAAATCCATCTTTATCAATATCTTCAGCAAGAACAGCATTTAGCCAACCCCAATCTGAAATAATAACATTTTCAGTAAAATTGTTTGAACCATCATTTTCAAACCAAATTAAATCACCAGCTTTTCCACCGGCGAAAATATCCATGTCGCCATCTTTATCAATATCAAAGGCTGATGCTCTGCGAACCCAATACCAATTTTCTTTTAATAAATGTTCAGTAAAATTTTGATTACCGTCATTCTCGAACCAACTTATTTTATCCCCAGGTTCTGTTCCTGTGGCAATAAAATCAGTATGACCATCACCATTAATATCAAGATCGATTCCTCTATGTTGGTCTCTGGCATATACAAAACCTGCGCTTTGAAAACTATTAGTAATTATATGTTCGAGGAAATTGCCAGAGCCGTCATTTTCAAACCAGGATATTTTATTATCCGCTTGTGCTGTGGCAATTAAATCGAAATCTTCGTCATCGTCAATTTTTGCAACATCAACAACTGTCGCTTCGTTGAAATTAGTTACAATTTTATGTTCAGTAAAATTTTGTTGCCCGTCATTTTCGAGCCATGAAATGTAACCATCATTAAAACTAGTGGCTACAATGTCCAAATCACTGTCCCCGTCAAAATCGGCTGATGCAATTGTACATGCACCACCAAAGTTCGCTTGTATAACTTTTTCTACAAAATTCAATTGTGATTGCCCAAATAGAGCGGCAGTCAACATAGTTGTAATAATTGATGTAATTATTGTTTTCATTGTTTTTAACCCCGAATTTTTTTATGAATTGATAAATATAAGTGGATAACTTGTTAGAGTTAATACTTAAAAGTATAGGAAATAATTTTGTTATTAAGTAATGTTGGAATTATAATCTGATTCTTTTCTGAAATATATTCGAAATTTGCAATCGATTGTTGAGGTGTTTTAGAATTAATTAAAACTTGTTTCTCTCCATTCATCGATACTTTATACAAAATTCCGTTAAAATCCGAGACTAAAAAATTATTTTTATCAAAATTGGTAATTCCATCAATAATACTTCCAGAATTGAAATTGCAAACAGTAGAAATCTCTTTTGTAGCTAAATTAATTTTTTTCAATGTAGCGTCTTTTCCAATTCCACAAAACAGAAAATTATCATGGAAATGTAAACCATTTATATTGGTTATTTCATCCGAACTCAACCATTTTTCCAATCCTAATTTTGAATACTTAAAAATGGCATTGCTTCTTGAATCAGAAATATAGAAAGTACCGCTGCCATCTGTTTGAATATCATTAGGAAATACTATTTCATTTAGTGAAATTCTATCTTTTCTTACACCGGAAGCAATGTCAAAAACACTAAGAGACTTTCTTTCTAGCACGTAGAGCATTTCGTCGGAAATACACATTCCTGTGGGCATATTTAAATCTGTAATCCATTCTTTTTGGACTATTTTCCCATCAAGAGAAATTTTCGAGATATACTCATTTCCTTCATTAAAGTAGCTTGATACATAGCAAACATTGTTATTTTTATCAAATACTATTGTTTCTGGAATTTGTAATTCACGATTGATTTCCCAATTCGTTTTCAGTGATTCAGCCAGAAATATTCTATTTGCATCGCGAAACATAAATCCCCATCCACCAGAAGTTTCAGCGAGTAAAATTAGTAATTCGTTTTTACCTTTTTTCAATGGAAAGAAAACATTATCAAAATATCCCGCAATGCCCAAAAAAGATTTATCTCTTGATTGATACACAGAATTACCAAAAAAGGCAGGTTTCGAATTAAGAAATATCGAGATATAATCGCTGTATCCAAAATTTAGTAGAATAGTTGTATCTTTTTCTGAATTGATTATAGTTCGTGCATAAACGCAATCACCAAGTCTATTTTTTCTGGGGTAATATTTTGAAATGTCAACTAAACCTTTGGTATCACTTTTTATTGACTGCCATTTTACCGAATCAAGATAAGTTGCATGAGGATATTTTTCAAAATCACAGTTTATTACTGACATCGGGGAAGAAATTTCCCATTCATCAATAATTCCGATTATTTGTTCTGGATTATTTATTTCTGCAGAATTTAATTCATTAGCTTTAATAAATGAAAAATTAGAAAAGAATGTTGAGCCGTCAGTTGAACCGAACAATCCTAATTCTCCTTTCGAAAAACCATGTTGTAAATTTGTTATGTGAAGTATGTATCTCTCCATATCATTCAAATATACTTTAGCTTGAGAACCACTTACTTCTATTTTTAAATGATTCCACGTATCAGACGGAATTTCTGCTGACGAAGTGTTTCCGGTACCATTATACAATTGCCAACTATCAACTCCATTGAACGAAGCAAGATATTGAATTGCGTCATCATAAAAGATTGAACGATGTGGGCGAATATACACTCTTTCGTATTCATTCATGTTTTTCATTCTAAAAAGAACACCGGGATAGGATTTTCGTCCCTTTATTGAAGCAATATCTACTTCAATTATTCCGTTTTCAAACTCGACATTTTTTAATGTCGCAATTCCCTGAAAACTATTTCTCCCTAAATGTTCAACAATATTTCCTTGAATTATATTCCAATTATCAGTGTTGAAATCTTTATTGATTTTTTGTGCGAAAATATGTTGATAAAATATCGATAGAATCATTAGAGATAATAATATTTTGTTAAAAAGGCTCATTTTCTTATTCCTTACCTTAAATCTATTTGATTAATAACATTTTTTTTGTTTGAAGACCTTGTCTTGTTTCAAGTGTGCAGAAATAAATACCGGAGTTTAAATTAGTTGCATCAAATATAACTTCATATTTTCCTGCAGATTGAACATTATTTACAAGTATAGCAACTTCTTTTCCTAATAAGTCATAAACTTTTAGTTTAACCCAAATCCGTCGATAGGAATAAATTTCTAATGACGGTCATTAGGGATGATACATTGTAAGTGGTTATTATACATATAGTTAGAGTAGATAAAATTCATTAAATTAGCAAGAGATTAAAAATAAGATTTGCTTACAAAA
>JAHISP010000005.1 GCA_018818165.1 Bacteroidota bacterium
CACTTATCTGACCTGGGGCTAGTAGTGATACTAATCTACCTATCAAATCTTTTTCCATTTTTATTACCTTATTATTTTAATATGAAGAAAGTTAATAATAATTATCTTTGGTTCCAGCACATCAAAATAATATTTAACCAAGAATAAATTATAGAAGGAAATGAAATTATTAATAGGGCATCCAAGATATTTTAGTGATTATAAAATATCTTGTAAAATTGTTTAAGATTTAGGAATCAACTTCAAAAGACAAGCAGCATTTTAATTTTCCACAAGGTCCGCTATGTTTTGAAAGAAAGGAACTCAGATTCTGATCATGAGCAATTTGAGTAGTAACTTTTTTGAAACTTGAAATAAAACTTGTGCAACAATACTCTCGACCGCAAGAACCAACACCACCAACTAATTTTGCTTCATCCCTCACTCCAATTTGACGTAATTCAATTCTAGTCTTAAATTCAATTGCAAGATCTTTAACTAACTGTCTAAAATCAATTCTACCATCAGCTGTATAATAAAAGTATAGTTTTTTTCTGTCAAATTGGTAATGAACATCAACCAATTTCATTTCAAGTTTGTGTGTTTTAATAGCATTCAAAAAGAAATTTTTAGCAACTTTTGCACTTTGTAAATTTGCTTCATACTTCTGTAAATCTTCTTCAGATAATTTCCTCATTATTTTAGGCAAATCTTCGCCATATAAACCAAATCTTTGTCGTTTAAATTTTACTACTTGATTTGTTTCACATACAATTGCAACTTCAATTCCTTCAGAAATTTGAACAAGGACAATATCATTTTTCTGAAATTCAATATCATTGAAATCCGACAGGCAAAAATGTTTACCAATAAGCCCTTTGCTATTTGCTTCAATTATATTTCTTTCATCAATTAGCGTTTGTTCACTTAAATCTAAACTGCATCCATCACAATGGTTCTGATTTGATTGAAGGCTGTTTAAGTCTTCAATTATTTTATCTTTGAAATCATTATTATATTGATTTTGAAGTTCTGGAATAGATGAGCCAAGCTCACTATTTTTAATAAATGATAAATCTATATTAAACATTGCCTAATTACCTTTTTGATAAAGCTGAAAGACTAAATATAATGTTCAACATTAATAGATTCAAGTTAATATTGTAATCAATACTCTTTCTTAAATTTGTTAACTCAAAAATTATTCTATCCAGTTCAACATTACTAAATTTCAAATTGAATTTTTCAATTGTATCTTCATATCCAGCAAAATGAAGATTGCTTAAACCAACTTTTACTTTTTGAACATCATTTAACCAATTGATAAATAATTGCAAAAATACTGGAATTATAATCTTCGGTTTTCCTATAATAGCAGAGTTAAATAACTGAATTGCAGTATTGTATTTCCTTGCAAGTGAATATCTTAAAATATTAACTGTTATATCTAATATATTTTCAAAATCATGATTTAATAAATCAGAAACTTTATGAATTGATCCTTCTGCAAATGGAACAATTTTGTTAACAATGTTCTGCTCAACACTAAAATTATTCTTTAAAATATTTTCAATATCTTTATTTTGCAATGGCGAGAAAGGCACTTCCCAGCATCTAGATTTGATTGTGGTTAACAACATTTCATGATTATCGGAAATTAAAATAAATATTACACCTTCTGGAGGTTCTTCTAAACTTTTAAGAAGAGCATTTTGAGATTCAACGCTCATTAAATGAGCTTCTTCAATTAAAATTAATCTGTAAGGTAAATCATCATAATTAATTGAAAGATTTTTCTTAATATCACGAATACTACTAATCTTTATGTTATTAGCACCTTCAATAAATATGTCATAAAAAGGGTTTTGAACTTTTTTATCGATTTCCTCTTTCAAAGAATCCAATTCATTTTTGGTAAGTTTACTTAAAGAAGTGTCATCAGCATTTTCTGATTTACCGCGCGGAAGTGGAATTATATATTTAACAACTGGTTCTTCCAATTTATCAACATGCCCAACAAAACTCTTATCTGGAATTTTGTTAGCAAGTAATTCCTTAATAAATTGTTTTGCGGTAAAATGCTGCCCAACATTTTTTGTTCCAGAGAAAAGCAGGGCATGGGGAATTTGTTCTGAAATTACAAATTTATTTAGTATATCAACTACCCTTTTTTGTCCAACAATAGAACTCAAATAATTGTGCATAATATGAAATTACCAAATGTATTTAGTCAATTAAAACTAAATGGCTATAAAAACTAATTGTACTCGTCGTCGTCGTCTAGAAAAAAGAAATCCTCATCAGTTGGGTAATCAGGCCAAACATCTTCAATTGATTCATATAACTCTTCTGACGAATCTAACTCTTCCAAATTAAAAATTACTTCACGAGGAGCACCAACTCTGTCTGCATAATCAAGTAATTCTTCTTTGGAAGCAGGCCAAGGAGCATCATCAAGGTAAGAAGCCAATTCAATAGTCCAAATCATACAGTATTATTCCTTATTTATATTTTCAGCAAGATCAAATATTTTAACATCATCAAAAATAAAGTTACGCGGGTTTAAAGCAATTCCATTATGTTTAACTTCATAATGTAAATGAGGTCCAGTTGATAAACTACCAGAGTTACCAGATAGCGCAATTAAATCACCTCGTTTAACTTTTTGACCTTTTTTAACTTTATATTTATTTAAATGTCCGTAATATGTTTTATATCCAAAACCATGGTTTATAACAATAGTTTTACCTAAACCACCTTTTCTATCAGCAAATTCTATAATTCCACTACCAGGCGCATAAACTGGAGTATTAAGTTTTGCCAAGAAATCAACTCCGTTATGCATTCTTTTTATTTTCAAAATGGGATGATATCTCATTCCAAATCTATCGCCATAATTACCAGTTGTTGGTTTTATAGCAGGAATTGCATCAAACAATTTTTTGTTGTAATCAATAGTATAATAAATCTCATTATAATTTTTATTTTCAAGTTTAATTTTTGTTTCAATGGACTCAATAAAATTATCCAATGAGCTAATTAACTCATTGACCTCACTATTATTTGAAATATTATCAGCATTGAAAACAGAACCACCAATTCCTAAATTTCTATCTTCTGCAGTAATTGGTTCTAAATTATTTGCGAGCCTAAGATCATTATTTGTTATTGAAAGTGAATCAAATTTTTCAGAAAAAACAGCAAGTTTTGTATTAACAGTAAGAAGTTTATTCTTTAACAGACTATTTTCTGTAATTAATTGATTTAATTGGGAGTTTGGATTAATTGTAACATTTAAGATAAAGAACAAACCAAATATTAAAAAAGAAATTAATAAAGAAATTATAGAAACAAGAGATACAAATTTTCTTCTATAGCTTTCAATTTCAATAAATTTAAGCTTTGTTGTTGAAAAGTAATAGTATTTTTTTTTCATATTTTATTTTTTTTCATCATAAAGTTTGTTTGATGAAGTTAAACAATAAAAGATTCATATTTCTTTTTTTAATTGGTGCGAAGCTACGAAAAGGATATTATTAAATCAAGACATAAAAAAAAATTTATTTATTCAAAATCATGTTCAAAATAATTAACGTTAGTAATGTCAAAATCCCCTGATTCTTGCATCTTTTTTTGAATATTGTTTGTAAGCACTTGTGCAGCATCATAGCCATAGTGTTTAAGTAAATAATTAAGTGCAATAACTTCAGCAACCACTGTAACATTTTTACCTGGTACTATAGGAAGTTTTATATAAGGAATATCAACATTCATTATTGGAATTTTAGTAGAATCTAATCCTGTTCTGGTATAAGCTTGTTCTGGATCCCATACTTCTAGTTCAACAATTACTTCCAATCTCTTTTGATAACGTATAGCTCTAACACCAAACATACTACGAATATCAATAATTCCTATTCCACGTATTTCCATAAAATGACTACCAAGTGCAGTACCTGCACCCATTAAAATGCTTTCACCTTTTTTTGTGAGAATTACAACATCATCCGCAACAAGTCTATGACCTCGTTCTACTAAATCTAAAGCTACCTCACTTTTACCAATACCAGATTTCCCAACAAACAACATTCCTACTCCGTAAACATCAACAAAGGAAGAATGAACGGAAAGTTTAGTTGCAAAGATATCATCAAGGAAATCAACAATTAAATATGAATTTTTTGTTGTATCCAATTTTGAACCAAATATGGGAATTTGCTTTTGTATTGCCAGTTTAAGCAGTTCTGGATAAGGTTTTACTCCATTTGTTATTACAATACAAGGTATATCAAAATCAAATATTTTTTCAAAAATTCTCTTCCTTTTTTCAACTGGAATTCCATTTAGATAACTAATTTCAGTATTGCCAAATATCTGAATTCTATCATAGGTAAACAGTTTTACAAAGCCAGCTAAAGCAAGACCTGGTCTATGCAAATTTGGTTGCGTAATAAATCTATCGAAACCAATTTCTTCTGTAAAGGATGTAAGACCAAATTCTTTACTTGCTTGGTTAAAAAAATACCTAATACTTATTTTATCTTTTCGAAAAATATTTTTTTCTTCTATTTTCATTGGTTAATTAAATTTTTTATTTTAAAAATTCGTGAGGAAAACTCGTCCTGTAAACAGGACGAGTTTTTAATTTATTTCGAAATCCTTTTTGATTTTTCTTTTTTTAACAATCTTTTCATTTTATCTGCACAAGCACTAACTGATTTCCCAAAATCCTCTGAATCTTCAGAAATTGCTAATGATTTACCAGGAATATTTACTATTAGTTCAGCAGTTTTAATGCTGTCCTTTTCATGAATGTAGCTAAGAATAACATCAATATCTAAAATTCCATCATAGAACTTTTCTAACGATTTAATTTCATTGTTGATGAATTCTTTTAGAGCATCTTTTGCTTTAAATTTTCTAGAAGTTATGTTGATATTCATTTGAACCTCCTATGATTTTGGATGAGATGTTTTGTATGTTTTCTTTAATCTTTCAATACTAACGTGTGTATAAATCTGTGTTGTACTTAAATTTTCATGACCTAATATTTCCTTTACACTTAATAAATCAGCTCCATTGTCTAGCATATGAGTTGCTGCACTATGGCGTAAAACATGTGGTGATTTTTTTGAAATATCACTAACCAATTGAATATTTTCTTTAACATGTTTTTGAATTATTCGTGGATATATTCTTTTTCCACTTTTTGCAAAAAACAACGCTGATGTTTTTGATGTGTGATTTACTACTTTTAGATAATTTTTAATAGCAGCAATTGATTGAGTACCAAGTGGAACAATCCTTTCCTTAGAGCCTTTTCCTCTTACTTTTACAATTTTATTAATTAAATCAATATCTTCATAATTTAATGAACATAATTCTGATACTCGCAGTGCTGAGCCATAAAGTAACTCAAAAATTGCTATTAAAAGTAAATTATTCTTTTCAACCTCCTTTTTAGATAAATTATTTATAACATTTTCAAATGAATTTAGTGACAATGTTTCTGGAATATTCCTTTTTATTTTTGGATTAGAAATGTTCTTTAAGGGATTAATATCAATGTAACTATTTTTGATAGCATATCTAAAAACACCCCTTAATGTAGTTAATTTTCGAGCAATAGTTGATGTTGAGTTTCCATATGAATTAAGTTGAACAATAAAATGGCGAATATGTTTTTTTGTTACCTTATCTATTTCTGAAATATTTAATTCACTAATAAAAGAATTGAATTGTCCTAAATCTCTTTTATATGCCGATATTGTATTATTAGCTGCATTTTTAATGCCTTTTAGCTCGCTAAGAAATTGGTCAATAATAACGTTTATTTCCAAAATAATTCCTTAAATAATTACAATTAAATAATTACATATCAGTTAATAGTATCAGTTGAAAAAAGAGTTACTCTACTACCTGGTAATATTTTCGAATCATAATCCACCAAAGAAACAAGAACTAACCAATTTATATCATCAAGAGTGATTTTTTGTGTTGGGAACATTAAAATCTGCTCAATTAAAACTTCTAAATCAGAATATTCGAGAAGACCAATATTCTGAAGGTGAATTAAATAGTTGTAATATTCTAGCCCAATTTCATCAATCTCTTCAGCATCAAAAATTCTAACTCCACTTTTTGAGTTTTTTTTATTTAAATCTTTTAAATTTTTGCTCGTGGATATTTTTTCATAAACTAGACTAAATGCCGCAGATACAGTCTGTTTATCAAATATTTTCTCTTTATTTAAGATATCGTTAACATCCTCAAGAGAATAATTTTTATTCAAACCATCTAATATTTTAGCTAAAACTTCAACAACTTTAGTAGTCATATTCTACAACTATATTTTTATATTCTTTTTCAAATATTTCAGTTAACATATTTTCTTGCTTTTTCATTTTCCTTTTTTCAGAGGCAGATTCATCATCAAAGCCAACTAAATGTAAAATGCCATGAATAACTAACCTAACTATTTCACTATCGAGAGTTACAGAATATTTTAATGCATTATTTATAGCTTCATCAACGGAAATAAATATTTCTCCATCAAGTAAAGTATTACTTCCTGAATAATTAAAAGTTATTATATCGGTTTGGTAATTGTGGTTAAGGTAATCTTTGTTAATATTTAGTAGATATTCAGCATCAACGAAATTAATATTTAATGACTCAAGTTTAACACTTAAAAAATTAGATAATTTCGTTACAAGTGAGTGAACTGATCTTTTTTCAACTTTAATCTTTTTCGATGTAGAAACTGAAAGATTTTTCAATAGTATTTCTCTTTGTTTTAAATTGAATATATCTTATTATCGAATTATTATCAAGAGGTTTTAAATTATTTTAAAAAAGAATTAAGTTTTTATATTCATGAAATATTTATTACACACGATTTTTAACTTAAAATAAGATAAAATAAAAGTTAAATTATTAGATTTTGTTTATGAAAATGGAATAAATAATTATCATGTTAGATTTTAGTTTTATTCTTTAATACTTTGTGCTTAAGAAAAATAAAAATAATGGAGTAAATATATGTCAACATTAATGGTGTCAGTTTCTGGAATTAGGGGAATTGTTGGTGATGGATTGGATCCAAATACTCTCGTTAAATACGTGTCGGCATATGCTGATTATTGTGGAGGTAAAATTGTTGTTGGACGTGATGCCCGAATTACTGGCGAAATGGTTTATCATTTGGTTGTGGGAACTTTACTTGCAAAAGGTATAGATGTAATTGATATCGGAATTACACCAACTCCAACTGTTCTGCTTTTAGTCCGTGAATTGAAAGCATCTGGAGGAATTGCAATTTCAGCAAGCCACAACCCTAATGAATGGAATGCATTAAAACTCTTAAATAATAAGGGCGAATTTATGTTTCCAGAGGAACATAAAGAATATATTGATTTACTTGAATGCAGTAATAATTATGTTAGTTGGGAAAAACTTGGAAAACTCACAGTTAATAATACTGCTTTACAATATCATATAAATGCCGTTTTAAAAATGAAATATATTGATGTTGAAGCTATCAAAAAAAGGAAATTCAAAGTATTGCTGGATTGTGTAAACGGTGCTGGTGTATATGTTATGCCAGAACTCTTAAAAGAATTTGGATGTGAAGTTATTGAATATGATTGTGAAAAAACTGGAATATTTACTCGTAAACCTGAACCACTTCCAGAAAATTTAATTGGCACAATGGAAGCAGTTAAAAAAAATAATGTAGATATTGGAATTGTTGTTGACCCAGATGTTGATAGACTTGTTTTAATCACTGAAAAAGGTGAGCCATTTGGGGAGGAAAATACTATTGCTCAAGCTGTAAGATTTGTACTTTCAAAAGAAAAAGGAAATTCTGTTGTTAATCTTTCAACAACCCGCACTGTTGATGATATAGCAAAAGCAAATGGGTGTAAAGTTTTCCGTTCTCCAGTTGGTGAAGCTAATGTAGTAAAAAAAATGAAAGAAGTTAATGCTATAATTGGTGGCGAAGGAAGTGGCGGTGTAATATTCCCAGCACTTCATTATGGAAGAGATGCCTTAGTTGGTACAGCAATTATTCTTCAACATTTATTGGAGTTTGGTGGAACATTAAGTGAATTGAAAACCGAATTGCCAGAATATCATATTGCAAAAGCCAAAATTGATGTTGGTAATAAAAATCCAGATGAATTAATTATTTCATTAAAAAATAAATATTCAAGTGTAAATATTAATACAGATGATGGATTAAGAATTGACTTTGAAGATCATTGGGTTCATTTTAGAAAATCGAATACTGAACCAATTATAAGATGCATTGTTGAAGCAAAAACTGAAAATGAAGCTAATTATTTTATTAAAAAGTACTTTTCGGAATTAAGTTAGAAATGAAAATAACCAATGACTTAACAAAAATAAAGTCATTGGTTATTCTATTAAAATATTGGAGCTATATATTCAACAAATAATGCTCTATCGGCACTAAAAGTATTTATTTTTTGATTACTTAACAAATCATGTAAATCCAAACCAAGAGTAAACCCTTCAGCAACAGACCATCTTAAACCCATATTCAAATATCCTTTTCCATCACCAAGCGAAAGTGGATTATTGTCATTAAGTGCAAAATCATATTCAGCATAAAATGAAACTTTACTACCAATAGTTTTTTCGGCGCCAATTGCAAAGTTTAAATCCTTATCATTATCATCTCTCTCAAGTGTAAAATTGAGCATTGCATGAATTGAAAAATACCCAAGCAGTTCATAATTTTTAGATGCTGCAACAAAAAATCCAGGAGATTTTATTTGATAGCGATTTAATCCATCGTAATATTCGCCTTTGCCTTGCGAATCAAATCCTATTGCTATTGCTGGCATCATTTCTACTTCATCAACTACTCGTGCTTTAGCATAAACACCAGGCAATGGATAAAAATCAACATTACCAGATCCTATCACATTTACCGCACCATATGAAATTCCAAAGCTAAAATTATTGAAAACACCAACTTCAATTCCAGAAATTACAACTCCCTTTGGCATCACATCAATTCCAACACCAACATAACCTTTTTCAAGAATTCCAGCAGTTTGTATATCAATTAAAGAACGATATTCAAATTTTGCATTTGTTCCAGCAGTTCCTTGAGCAAATATAATTGTAGAAAAAAATACTGAGATAATTAATAGTTTTACAATTCTGTTCATAATTATACTATTGTTGTTTTTAATGATTAAATATAACGTTAATATTGAAATATTAAAAATATTGTTACTTATTATTTTTCAAATAAAATAGTTGAAATTAATTTACTCAATTTTAATTTTAATCTTGGATGGAAATAATCCAATTGAAGGAGTCACTAGTATTTCAGCTTCTCCACTTTTACCATTTGAATATATCCATAAAATATTTTCTGATTTTTTTTCTAAATTTATTAATTCCTTGCCCGAAACTATTTCATATTTAGTTGAAATAGTTCTAAACAAAGCTTTTGTCCCAAATGAGTTTAATGGAATTGTTTGTATCTCAATTTTTGAATTAGAAGTTAATTTTAATGATTCTGGATTTACAATTATTTTAACTTCATAAATATTAAATAAATAAAACCATACAAAAATTAGAGTAATTGAAATTACAACCACTAATAATGTAATCATAGCATATTTTGTCACTTTCTACTTCTTTTTATATGTTGTGCCACTTTTACTATCTTCAAGAATTATTCCTTTCTCAAAAAGTGAATTTCTAATTTCATCTGCAAGTTTCCAATTTTTTTCAGCTTTGGCTTGCAACCTTGCTTCAATTTCATCCAATATCCATCCTTCATCTAAATTAGGTGCTTCATTTTCCAATTGAACAAAATCAATAATTCCCAAAACATCATTTGCTGTATCTTTAAGAAATTTAATTGCTTCTTCATAAAACTTGGAATTTATATTGTCATTTTCTACGATAATTTTATTCACTTCGCGTGTAAAATCAAAGATAACTGCTGCTGCTTGCGATGTGTTAAAATCATCATCCATTGCTTCTGCAAATAATTTATATTGTCGATTAAAATCATAATTAACTAGTTTACCTTCTTTTTTATCTATTTCTTTTAACAACAAACGTACCAGATTATTTAATTTGTCACTTCCCTTTTGAGCTGATTCAATTAATTCTTTACTAAAATTTAGTGGACTTCTATAATGCGATTGCACAAATAATAAGCGCAGAGCTTCTGCTGGAAATTGATCTAATATATCTCTAGCAGTAAAAAAATTGCCAAGTGATTTTGACATTTTTTGTTTATCAATATTTAAAAATCCAAAATGCATCCAATAATTTGCAAATTGTCTACCTGTTGCAGCTTCACTCTGTGCAATTTCATTTTCGTGATGTGGAAAGATTAAGTCATTACCACCGGCATGAATATCTATTGTTTCGCCAAGATGTTTCATACTCATTGCTGAACATTCAATATGCCACCCTGGACGACCATTACCCCATTTACTTTCCCAATATGGTTCACCTTCTTTGGATTTTTTCCAAACAGAAAAATCTAATGGATTTTTTTTCTCATCATTAATTTCAACTCTTGCACCAAGTTCAAGATCATCAGTTTTTTTTCCACTTAGTTTACCATAACCATTAAATTTACCAACATCATAAAATACATTTCCATCAACGTTATATGCTATTCCCTTATTTTCTAATTTTTCAATTATATCCTCAATTTCATGCATATGTTCTGTAGCTTTTGGATATACATCAGCTGGTTTCATTTTAAATCTTTTAATATCGGTCATAAAAGCTTTTTCGTATCTAGAAGTAAGTTCATTAGTAGAAACGCCTTCTTCATTGGCTTTTCTAATAATTTTATCATCAACATCAGTTAAATTCATAACAAATTTAACATTGTAACCCTTAAAAATAAGATAACGTCTAATAATGTCACTCATCACAAATGTTCGTCCATTACCAATGTGAAAGTAATCATAAATTGTAGGACCACAAACATACATAGATACATTTGGTGGATTTATAGGTTTGAACTCTTCTTTTTTATTTGTGAGTGTATTATAAACTAACATTTTATCTCCATAATTGAATAACAAATTTAACGATATGGGATTCTATTATCAATTTTGTTATTATTAAACTTTCAATTTATAAATTAGCTTAATTTTATGATTTATCTTTTAATAGTATCCATTTTATGGGCTTTTTCATTTGGTTTAATCAAAGGCAATTTAGTTTCAATTGATTCTAATTTTGTCTCCTTTGCAAGATTGTTTATTTCTTTTCTAGTATTTCTACCATTTTTAAGAATGAAAAATTTAAATAGAAAAATAATTTATAATTTAATTTTCATTGGAGCAATGCAATATGGAATAATGTATATAACATATATTTATTCCTTTCAATTTTTAAAAGCTTATGAAGTAGTTTTGTTTACAATTTTTACTCCAGTTTATGTTGTGCTAATTAATGATTTAATTATGAAAAAATTGCATACTAATTTTTATATAACAGCATTATTATCATTGGCTGGAGCAGCAATTGTTGTTTGGCATGAGATAAGTTCAACAAATTTAATTATTGGATTTATGCTGATGCAGATATCAAATTTATCTTTTGCATTTGGTCAAGTTTACTATAAAAAATTAATGATTAAACACTCAGAAATTAAAGATAAAAATATTTACTCGTTTTTATTTTTGGGTGGATTTCTGTTAGCATTCGTTTTCTCATTATTTACAACAGATTATAGCTTAATAACATTAAATAAAACAGAAATATATACTTTGCTTTATTTAGGCGCTGTTGCCTCTGGAATTGGTTTTTTTCTTTGGAATTACGGTGCAAAATTGACAAATATTGGCTCTCTTGCAATATTTAACAACTTAAAAATCCCTTTAGGAATATTAGTTTCTGTTATATTCTTTTCTGAGGAAGTAAATATTTGGAATTTATTAATTGGTGGCTTGCTTGTTACAATTGCTTTGCTTATTAATGAATATCAAATAAAAAAACATTTATCACAAACCAAAAGAATATAATGCTTATTAAAAATAACAAATTCGTTTATTTTATTAGTGGAATTCTATTTTCTATTTTAGTTTTCTTTGTTTTTAGTTTTGATTCTCCCAATAGTTCCATTTCTCAAAATAGCAATGAAACGTTTCCACAAGGCTATCATGTAATTTCTCCTTACATTCCAGAGCAATTAGATTTTTGTGGTGAACCTGTTCCCCTTGAAAACATAGATGTTCGTGAAAGAGTTGAAAGAGAATTTATTGTTCAAACTTATTATCATTCTGCTTCTATTCTTTATTTGAAAAGAATAAACCGTTGGTTCCCGTTAATTGAAAATATACTAGAAGAAAAAGGTATTCCAAACGATTTCAAATATTTAGCTCTTGCTGAAAGTGGATTGGAAGATGTTGTTTCGCCAGCGGGTGCTGTTGGATTTTGGCAATTAATGGATTACAATGGGCCTAAATATGGTTTAATTATTAACAAAGAAATTGATGAACGTTATAATGTTGAAAAATCAACTTACGCGGCTTGTGCTTATATTTTGGAAGCCAAGGAGAGATTTGGAACATGGACACTTGCTGCAGCTTCATATAACAAAGGACTAAACGGAATTGATAACCAGCTTGAAAGACAGAAAGCAACTAATTATTATAATTTAGTATTAAATAAAGAAACAAGTAGATATATTCCTAGAATTTTAGCCTTAAAATATGTAATGGAGCATCCTCAATATTATGGATTTGATATTAAGAAGGAGCAGCTTTATCTTCCCTATCTAACATATAAAGTAAAACTTGATTCTTCAGTTGCTCATTTAGCTGATTTCGCAAAATTACACGAAATCAATTACAAGACTCTAAAATTATTTAATCCATGGTTACGTGATAATTATTTAACTAACAAAGAGAAGAAAAGATATTTCATTACACTTCCAAAGAAAGGCTCTTTTGAAATAATTCCCGATTAGCATTCAATATGAAAAGATTTTTTATTATATCGTACTTAGTAGTAACATCTTGCATTTTTGCACAAATGGATAAAGATTCAATAGATGTTAATTTTAACAACTATAATTTAATTCCATTGAATTCCATACAAACTGATTGGAGTATTATTAATTCACCATTCCTATTTTATCCAATTAATGCTTTGCAATCTTCAACATATAGTTCATCATCATTATATTCACTTTATACCGACTCACAAATCAATTCTGGGTTAAATATTGAATTACAACCAGATGTTATGTTAAATCAATTTAGAATTACACAAAATTGGGAATCGCAGAAAAAGTATGGTGTTTTTGCTAAATATTTAGGAATAGCACAATTTATGGGAGTTGTTGGACTTGCAGCAGTTCACTTTTCAAAATTTAATCCACCACCAAAGGGCAAAGTAAATTTGAAAAATGATTTAATTAAAATACCTAAATAATTTCTCATGTTTTACTTTTCAAAGTAAATAATCTTTTAGCTGTATTGCAATTTTTCAATAAGTAATTTCATATCATCTGGTAGTTCTGAATTAAAAATTAATTTTTCTCCAGTTTTAGGATGTGTAAATCCAAGTGTTTTTGCGTGAAGCGCTTGTCTATCAATAATTGAAAGTAAATTGCTTACACGCTGGTGTATTTTGGGAAGATTAGTTCCCGCTTTTAATACTCTTCCATTATAAATGTGGTCACCAAAAATAGGATGATTTATGTGATTCATATGAACTCTAATTTGATGAGTTCTTCCTGTTTTTAGGTTCAATTTTATTAGTGAAGCAAACTCATATTCTTCAATTACAGAAAAATGAGTTTCACAATATTTACCCTCACTTTCGCTTACTGCAAATATTTTTCTATCTTTTTTGCTCCTAGCAATATTACCAACAACTTCACCTTCAGATTCTTTGAACCTACCCCAGCAGATAGCCCAATATTCACGCTCAGTAGTTCTATCGGCAAATTGTTTTGCAAGCTCTGAGTGAACCCAAGGATCTTTTGCTACAAGAAGAAGTCCAGAAGTATCTTTGTCTAAACGATGAACAATGCCAGGTCTATCTTCATCATTAACTTCACTTAAGCCTTGTGTGTGGTGCAAAAGAGCATGAACCATAGTTCCAGTCCAATTACCAAGAGCTGGATGCACAACCATTCCAGCAGGCTTATTTACAACAAGTAAAAACTCATCTTCAAATACAATTTCTAAAGGAATATCTTCCGCTTCAATTTTATCTGGACGAGGTGAAACTGGAATTATTAAACTAATTTTATCTTTAGGTAGAATCTGATAATTGGATTTTTGTACCTTACCATTTACAGAAACTAAGTTAGCTTTAATTAATTGTTGAATTCTTGAACGAGTTGCATTTTCTAAAGTATTTGCAAGATATATATCTAATCTTTCCCTTTGTTGCCCATCGGTAATTTCAAATTTATATATTTTTTCAGTTATTATATTAGCCATTCACTATGCATTATTATTATTAATATTATTTTCTGCTACTGTGGAAATTTTATCAGTGACTTCATCGGTTTCAGTATTTTCAATAATTGCGTTCTCTCTGTGGAATAACAGTATTATTGCTACACCAACAGTAACAGCAGAATCTGCAACATTAAAAATAGGCCACGTTTCATATGTGTTTCCAAATAATGTAAAATCCCAAAACTCTACTTGGATAAAATCAACAACTCTTCCATAAAGTAATGGAGCATAATCGAAAATAATACCATAAAATGCACGGTCAATAAGATTTCCTAAAGCACCGGCAAGGATTAATGCCAAACCTAGTCTAAGAGGAAAATCGCGTTTCTGTGATTTATACAAATAATAAAAAAGTCCAATTGCTGCAAGAAAAGTAAAAATTGTAAGGAAAAATTTTTGCACAATTCCAACTTCAAATCCAAAAGCCATTCCAGAATTTTCAACAAAAGTTATGCGCAAAAAATTACCAATTACATTAATACTCTGTCCATAATCCATTCCTTCCCAATTAATATTTAGGAAGGGAATGGAAAAGCCTTTAACAGCTAATTTTGAAGCTTGATCAGTTAGAAAAACAGCAAGAGTTACATAAAGGATTTTCAAATTTTACCTATTAGTATTGTTTTTACTTGCGGCGTTTTTTATCTCTACACAATGTTGCGTGTGTGGAACAGCTAATAATCTTGGCTTTGGAATTAATGGGCATGTTGGACATAAATATTTAGGTTCATCCATACATTCAATACAAATTCCATAAGTACCATTATCTATTCTTTGAAGAGCATCTTCAAGATATGCTAGAAATTTGTTTTCTCTTTGAGCCCACAAATACAATTTTTCTCTTTCTTGAGCATCTGTACCTTGCTCTGCCATATGAAGAGAATATGGAGAGTTTTCATTAACATATTGACCTGTACTTGAATCCATCATTTGGTCTTTAAGATTCTGAAGCTGTTCAATTATTTCACTTTTCTTCGCAACAATTACTTTGCGAAATTCCAATAAATCTTTTTTGGAATATCCTTTTATTTTTTTCTTTTCCAAAATTTGTATAGCATCTCCATTAACATTTGTTTTTGTTGTTGCTTCCTTTTTAGTTGTACTATTTTCTACTACTGTTTTTTTTGCCATAATTTCCTCCACTAAAACTCCTATTTAGATCTTTCAACTGAAATTGTACACTCATATTCGCCAAGTTCCCAGTCTTGTGAAAAACCTATTTTAGTATCATTATTCTGTATAACATCTGCTAAAGTCTCATTCATAATATAATCAGAAAACTGATTAATATACGAACTTAATTTGCTATTTGTACTATATCTTATAATTATTTTATCCATCACTTCAAATCCAGCATCTTTTCTCATATTCTGAATTCTGTTTACTACTTCTCTCGCATACCCTTCGGCTATCAAATCTTCTGTTAACTCTGAATCAATGGCAACCGTTATTCCGCCATCTGATTCAACTACCCAACCCTCAATTTCTGAACTAATTATTTCAACATCTTCGTTTGTTAGAACAATTGTCTCTCCATTTACATTTATTGAAAGTGAATTTTCTCTTTCCAAATTGGAAATTTGATCCTTATCGAATTTAATAATTTCTGCTGCAATTATCTTAACTAATTTCCCAAATTTTGGACCAATAGTTTTAAAGTTTGCTTTTGCTGATTTGTTTACAATACTGGAATCATCTTCAAGAATTACTAATTCCTTTATATTTATTTCTTCAAGAATTACATCTTTCATATAACTAATTGCTTCTCTTTTTGATTTATCAATTGCAATCATTATACTACTTAAAGGTTGTCTTACTTTTAAATTTGACTTAGCTCTCATTGATCTTGTTAAATAAACAACACTCTGCGCAATTGCCATTTTAGCTTCTAATTCTTTATCCAAATATGTAGCTTTTGGAAAATCAACCAAATGTACAGATTCACATGATTCTGAATTGCTAACTTTATTCAAATTTTGGAATATTTCTTCAGCAATAAAAGGTGAAAAAGGTGCTGTTAATTTTGAAACCGTCATTAAACATTCGAAAAGTGTTTGATATGCAGATATTTTATTTTCGTTAACTTCAGCTTTCCAAAAACGTCTTCGTGAACGACGAACATACCAATTTGATAATTCATCAATTGCAAATTCCTGAACAGCTCTTGCAGCTTTAGTTACATCGTAACTATCCATTAAAGTTTCGTATTCTTTAACAAGTGTATTAAGTTTAGATATTATCCAACGGTCAACTTCTGGACGATTTTCATAAGGTATTTGAGCTTCAGAGAAATCGACTTTATCAATATTTGCATATAGTGCAAAAAAGGAATAAGTATTAATTATGGTTCCAAAGAATTTTCTTTGAACTTCTAAAATTCCTTCCTCATCAAAAAGTGTTGGCTTCCATGGAGGTGAAGTAGTAACTAAATACCATCTTGTTGCATCAGCACCATATTTTGCAAATAATTCAAATGGATCAACTGAATTACCTTTTGTTTTTGACATTTTTAATCCTTTTTTATCAAGGATTAATTCATTTACAATTAAATTTTTATATGAAATATTATCAAATAACATAGTTCCAATTGCGTGCATTGTATAGAACCATCCACGAGTTTGATCAATACCTTCACAGATAAAATCAGCAGGATAATTTTTTTCAAATAACTCTTTATTTTCAAAAGGATAATGATATTGCGCAAATGGCATTGATCCAGAATCAAACCAAACATCTATTAATTCTGGTGTTCTAATAAATGTTTTTCCATCCTTCTCAAAAAATACTTTATCAACAAATGGTTTATGAAGATCAATTTCTTCATCAGCTAATTCTGAAACTGATATTTTTTTACCATCTAATTCAATTAAGCCTTTTTTTAATTCTTCAATACTGCCAACAGCAAATTGCTCTAAGCCATCTTCACTAACCCAAATTGGTAATGGGGTAGCCCAAAAACGGTCACGCGAAAGTGCCCAATCTTTATTATCTTCAAGCCAGTTACCAAAACGACCACTTCCAACTTCTGGTGGTTGCCAATTAATAGTTTTATTTAGCTCAACCATTCTATCGGAAATTGAAGTTGTTCTAATAAACCAAGATTCACGCGCATAATAAATAACAGGAACATTATCAAAACGCCAGCTGAATGGATATGAGTGAACAATAGTCTCTTTCCTGTATAGATTTCCCATTTCTTTCAATTTGAAAATAATATCTTGATCAGCATCTTTTACAAATATTCCTGCAAAATCAGTGATTTCATCCGTAAACAATCCACCTCGTGTAACTGGTTGCAGAAATGGCAAGTTATATTTTTTAGACATCTCATAATCATCAGCACCAAAAGCAGGCGCCATATGAACAATACCTGAACCATCTGAAGTACTAACAAAATCTGCTTCTAAAACATAGAAACCTTTTCTATCAACTGTAAGGTAGTTAAATAACTGCTTATAAGAAATGCCAGCAAGTTCAGAGCCTTTATGTTCTGAGATTATTTCATACTCATTTTTAATTACTCCAAGTCTCTCTTTTGCAAGAATTAAGTATTTTTCATCGGTTCTAATTTTTACATAATCTACATCAGCTCCAACAGCAAGTGCAACATTAGATACTAAAGTCCATGGTGTGGTTGTCCAAACAAGAAAAGATGTTTCACCATCTTTATTCAATTCAGGATCTTTTTCAAGATTAAACATTATATAAACTGATGGATCCTTTGTGTCTTTATATCCAAGAGCAAGTTCATGTGAAGAAAGCACAGTTTCAGATCTTGGGCATTGTGGAACAATTTTATAATCCTTAAAAATCAATCCTTTATTAAAAAGTGTAGCTAATGCCCACCAGACTGATTCAATGTAATTATTATCACAAGTAATATAAGCTTCATCAAGATTTATCCAATAGCCCATTCTGGTTGTCATTTGCTCCCATAAATCTTTATAAGTAAATACAGAATTTCGGCAAGCCTCGTTATATTTTTCCACGCCAAATTCTGGAATTTCACTTTTGCTTTTTATTCCAAGATGTTTCTCAACTTCAATTTCAACAGGTAAGCCGTGTGTATCCCAACCAGCTTTTCTATTTACTTGATATCCTTGAATAGTTTTATATCTACAAACTAAATCTTTTAAAGTCCTCGCCATTACATGATGAATACCAGGTTTACCGTTTGCAGTTGGTGGTCCTTCATAAAAAGTGAATGTTTTTTTCTCATCTCTTGTTGAGATTGATTTCTCAAATATTTTATTCTCTTTCCAAAAATCTAAAATATTTTCTTCAATTTTGGGATAACTAATCTTTTCGTTGTATTGCTTAAACATCTTTTCTCTATAATTTATTCTTAAGTTGTAATTTTATTTTGTAATCTGTCTTTCGATAAGAAAAACTGATAGCATTCATACTAATCTGTATTTGTGTGAATATCTATATTATTAGAAGTAATATTATTTTCATATCTACGAATAACTTCCCTTTCGGTATGAATTAGTTCACGTAATTGAATTTCAATTTGCTCTTTTCTTTCTTTCATTTTGCTAACTTCTTTGTCGGCTTCAAATACTATTTTTTCTGCTTTAAGTTTTGCCTCTTTAATTAAATAATCTGTTTTTTCAGAAATCGTAATTTCTTGAACAACATCTATGTCTAAATTTTCCGAACTAACTTTTTTATTATTTAGATTCTCTGCAACTGAAATTCCAAATAATGATGTAGTACCAAGTACAAAAACTCTTAATGAATACAGAACAAGGTTGCCCAATAAAGATGAGTGCAAATTAAAATAATTCCTAAAAAGGACAACACTAACTAAACTTAAAATTATTGAAATTATTATTACAATAAAAATTACTTTTGTTCCCCTTTCCCATTTGAAACCAGAATTCATAAGCCATCCGGTAAAAAACGAGGATATCATTAAAACAAACCAAACTAAGAAAGTATAGTCTGAATTAATAAATATATTTGCACTCAACAAATTTGATATGATTAACAAAAATGTAAGGAAGAGTGGATAAACAAAATATATTTTTTTTATTTCATTCACATTTTACCAATCATTTCTTTAAATATTTTTGTCATTTTGGGTTCTGCGACCCCAGCCGCTTCTAAAATTTCATTCATAGAAACTGCTTTTAAAGAATCTGGGAAACACTCATCTGTAATTATGCTCATTCCAAATACTTTCATTCCCATATGATTTGCAACAATACACTCTGGTACTGTTGACATTCCAACAACATCAGCACCAATTGCTCTTAAAAATCTGTACTCAGCTTTGGTTTCCAAATTTGGACCAGCAACTATTACATAACTGCCTTGATGAACTTTTATTTGATTTTCAAGGGCAATCTTTTCTGCTAAAGCTATTAATTGATTATCGTAAGGCTCACTCATATCTGGAAATCGCGGACCTAATTCATCTTCATTTTTTCCAATTAGAGGATTATCACCAATTAGATTTATATGGTCGTTCATAATCATTAAATCACCGCGTCTATACAAAGGATTCATTCCGCCACAAGCATTTGAGATGAAAATTGTATCAACACCTAATAATTTCATTACACGTATTGGATAGGTTATTTCTTTCATTGAATAACCTTCATAATAATGAAATCTACCCTGCATTACCACAACATTTTTTTTATTGATAGTTCCAAAAATAAGTTTTCCTTTGTGTGATTCAACAGTAGATTGAACAAAGTGTGGTAATTCAGCATAATCTATTTCAAAATCTATTTCAATTTCATCTACTAATCTGCCCAAACCAGTACCAAGAACAATACCAATAGAATAAGTTTTATTAGATATTTTGCGAATTACCTCTATGGTCTCATTCATTTTTTCAATTAATTCACTCATAAAAGTTTCTCCAATACATCGTCTAAATCAATTTCTGAATTATCATTTTGTTTCACTTCAATTGGAAGCGATTTACTAGCAAATGTTTCAGAACCAATATCTAATATATTTGCTTGTGTCTCCACAATAGCTTTCAATTTTGCAATAAGTAGGTTTCTTTCTTCACGTAATTGTAAAACAGAAGATCGAATAACTTCAGCTTCTTTATTAGCTTTTTCAATAATTTGATTTGCTCTAATTTCTGCTTCTTTAATAATTAATTGACTTTGCTTACGTGCAGATTCAACCGCTTTACTTGTTGATTCTTGAGCTGAAACCAATGTTAATTGCAAAGTTTTTTCTAATTTTTTAAACTCAGAAATCTCTTCTGAAGTATTAAGAATTCTATCATTTTGAGCATTATTTTCAATTTGTAACTTGTCAAATTCATTTGCAAGATTAGATAAATATGCTCGTACTTCATCTTTATCAAATCCACGAAACGCTTTGTTAAAGTCTTGTGCCTTTATACTATATGGTGTAAATTTCATTTTTTACTCCATGATAATGAGTAGTCACTATTTCCAAAAATTGCGGCACCAATTCTTAGCATTGTTGCACCTTCTTCTATTGCAATTTTATAGTCGTTTGTCATTCCCATAGAAAGTTCTTTAATCAAAAAATACTTATTGCTAATTTTATCACGAAATTCTCTTAACTGTGAAAAACTATTTCTAATTATATTTTCATCGTTTGTAAATTGTGCCATTGTCATTAAGCCAATTGGATTTATATTTTGTAATTCCTCACATTTTGAAGCCAATTCAGATAATTCATCATAATTTTTTAAGCCATATTTTGCACTTTCACCAGATGTATTAACTTCAAAAAATATATTTTGGGTTTTATTCGCTTTTTTTGCTTGTTTGTTAATTTCAACGGCCAATTTGAAATTTTCTACAGAATGAATAAAATCCACTTTTTCTATTATATTTTTAACCTTATTTGTTTGCAAATGACCAATAAAATGCCAAATAACATCTTGATTTATAATTTCACTTTTATCTCTAAGTTCAAGCGCTTTATTTTCCCCAAAATCGAATAATCCTGCATTATATGCTTCAATTATTCTTTCAACAGGATTCATCTTTGAAACTGCAACTATCCGAAGTTCATTTAAATTTCTGTTACATTTTTGAACTGAATTTTGAATATTTTCTTGAACTATTTTTAGGTTATCTATAAGCATTTATTTAAAATTTAATTTACGAAGTTATCGCTTTTTAATTCAAATATCAACAGAATTCAATTTATCATAAATTCTAATGATTGCAAAACAATCAGCTTTTTATTATGCTAAAATACATATGTTGATTATTAACAGAGTTTATTTTTGAAATATGAAATGCTTTTAATTAAAATAAATTTAATTCAACTTAAGACAATGATTTTTGTGATAGTTCTGCATATTTTTTATACCTTTTTGCAGAAGAACTTATATTATCAATTTCATCAATTGTTAAATCCCTAATAATTTTTGCTGGAACACCAGCTACAAGTTTTCCACTGGGAACAACAAATCCTTGTTTTACAAGTGCACCCGCAGCAACCATAGAGTTAGATTCTACAATAGCACCATCAAGAATTGTCGCGCCCATTCCAATAAATGTTTTATTCTTCAAAATACATCCATGCAAAGTAACGCTATGCCCAATTGTAACATCATCTCCAATAATTAAAGGATATTTTTCAAATGTTACATGTAACATGGATAAATCTTGTACATTCGTATTTTCGCCGATGGTAATAAAATTTACATCACCACGAATTACTGTATTGTACCAAATTGAAGAACCACTTTTAATTTTTACATCGCCAACAATTTTAACACCAGGAGCAAGGAATACGGTTTCATCAATTTCTGGCTTAGTTTCTAAATATGAATATATTTTATTTTCTGTCATTTTCTAGCTTTACTTTATTATCAATTAATTCTGTCTCAAAAAGTTGAACCGCAGTTTGAAATTGTTTATCAACTTTTAGCATAACTTCGTACCAACCATCATTTCCCCATAATTCTCTAGCAATATATGCTTTTAATCTTTGAAAAATATATTCTTGGTCTTTTTCAAATTCTTCTTTATTAAATTTTACATTATTATCAGAAGCAAATTTAATGAAGTTTTCTTTTTGCTTTATAAGATTAAAACCTGAAATAAATATTTTCAAATTAGTGTATTTTTTTTGAAGAGCAGGTTTATTATTATCAAGATATTTCCTAACAAATTGATAATAAACATTATTTCTAGTTAACTCAATTGAATAGTTAGTTAAATCATCGTATTTAACTGAAATATCAGGAGTTATTCCACCTCCACCATAAACAAGTCTATTTCCTTTGGTTCTAAATTCCAATTTTGTTGAGTCCACTTTGTTTGAATCGGGATTTGAATGTACGGTTAAATAATATTCATTTTTTCCATTTGAATAATCTCGTTGAATGGCTCTACCTGAAGGTGTAAAGTATTTAGATACTGTAATTCTAACTGCCGAACCATCAGATAATAAAAATGGGCGTTGCACTAATCCTTTCCCAAAAGATGTTTCCCCAACTATCAGTCCCCTATCCCAATCCTGTATTGCTCCAGAAACAATTTCACTTGCTGAGGCACTTCCGCTATTTATTAAAACAATGAGTGGATAGTCTTCATAACCATTCAAATTATCAGCAAAATACTCATCATCAAATTCTGTGATTCTACCTTTTGTATAAACAATAAGCTTGTTGTCGTCTAAAAATAAATCCGAGATTGAAACAGCTTCTGAAAGTATTCCACCTGGATTGTTTCGTAAATCTAGAACTATTTTTTCCATTCCATCAATTTTAAGTTTAGCTAACGCTTTTAATATTTCCATAGTTGATGTTTCTGAAAATCTAGATAAGTTTATATATGCTATATCTTCATTATAGAGCAATGAGACATCAACTGAGTTTAATGGAATTTTATCGCGAAGAATTGTGAAAGGATATTGATTTTTAGTAGTAGAACGATAAATTGTAAAATTTACACTCGTTCCGCTAGCACCTCTTAGTTTTTCAATTACATCTTTATTTGTCAATCCAACCGCATTTACACCTTCAATTATTACTATTTTATCACCAGCTTCAATTCCCGCTTTCTGACTTGGACCACCGGATATTGGAGATATTACTGTAATTGTGTCATTAATTATTTGAAATTCTACCCCAATTCCATCAAATTCTCCTTTAAAGGTTTCTTCAGAATACTTTTCATCTTCTACTGGCAAATATGTTGTATGTGGATCAAGGTTATTAAACATTCCATTTATTGCAGATTCTACTAACTTTGTTGTATCAACATCTTCAAAGTAATATGCAGTAGTTAATTTGAAGATTTGGCTTATTTTCGATTCATTTATATTAGGATAATGTTTGTTAATATAAATTTGAACATTTATTCCTAAAACGACTCCAAGAATTAGAGCCATAAATATTACTGGATACTTTTTTATATATTTCATGAACATTCTTTATATCCTTATTGAAAAAATTAAATTTGAAATAATCTGATTTGATATAACTAAATTATCTTTATCCGTTTTTAAATAATCAGTTATGAATGTAAAAAGATAATTTTTTATCGGTTCATATTTTGCTTTAAAAACAAAATGATTTGATGTTTCTTGAACTCCATTTAAAAATGAGACATTATTAGAATCACCAATTCGGTGACCAACAAGAATATCACCACCGTAGTTGATTAAAACATTTCCATTATTATCAATTTTATTTGCACCATGTTTAACAAACTGATATGATAATTCTATCTCAATTCGATAATGTGGCTTATATCTAATATCAAAAATATATGATTCACTATTTGGCTGTATATTTGAACCAATTCCATAATTCATACTCGTATAATTATTATCAGTAAACCTATGGGCGTAAACGTAGGGATTTATTCTTAAATATTGTATTCCAATTGTAAGTGGAAATATATTAGGAAATAATTCATATTTAAAACCAAAATCGTAAAGAAATTTATTACCATACCACTGAGTGCCAAGTTTGGAAAAATCAATATCATCAATCACAAATGTTCCGTATAACATTAGTCCAGATAATGAATTATTTCTAAAATCAAAAAACAACATGGAATTATCTCGATCTTGATTAGCATGTTCAGCACTTTTGTAAAAGTTAAAAGGATTTAAATAAGAAAAATCGATATTACGGTTGGCGTAGATTATTGATTCGCCTACTCCAAATTGCAAATGCTTTGAAAAATTCAATCCAAGTCTGTGATAGGCAATGTACTTGTCATTTATTTTTTTTTGTCCTCCACTAATAACGTTTGGAACAATTGATGCATCGCCAAATAATTTACCATGCAAAAAGGAGAATGAAATAATCGAATAATTAATCTGCATTGACAAATAATCCATTGGTGGTGCGTAATTATCCATTATTGATTTGGAGAAACCATATCCAATATTAACCCTATCTCTACCAATTTTAAATCGAATAAAGTCAAACTCAGCTGAAAGATATCCGCTTGTTTCATCAAAATATTGAGTAGAATCGTGGTCGGAATTGTACTTGTAATTATATTTCAGATTATTTTTAAATGAAGCAAGCTCTTTATCACCAAATTGTAAACCATTTGTTGCTTTTGCATAAAAGCCAAAATTATTGGAAATAGTTCCTGTAATTTCTGCTCCAAAAGTAAATAGAGAACTGGATTTATTATCCGAACTATATTTATCAACTAAATATATCGATTCGCCGGTACCTACAAATTTTACAAATGCATTAAATTTTGAAGAATCTGTGTAGAAATATAGAAATTTTTCTTTTTGATTAAAAAGTTCAGTTTCTGTTGTATCTTCAAATAATGAATAATAAGATTGGGTTTTATGCAATAAATCAAATTCAAATTCTACTAGAAAATCAGCAAGAGTTTTTTTATCTATAAAACTTAGCTTTTTCTTATTTATCAAAACTTCATTTATAAACTTTACTATATCTTTCCTTGTTTTAGGAATTTCAAAAGAATTGTAATTTTCAATGTTATGTAAGGATTGCATTCTTTCTAGAAAATTGTAAATTGGATGATTAACTTCAACATATCCAATTTGAGAATAGACAGAATTAAGTAAAATAAATATTATAATAATAATTTTACGCATTACCTTACTTCCTCCCATTCCTTTGAAATAGATCTGTTTTTAAAAATAACAGAAATAGCATTGAATAGCCAAGAAAAGAATATAACTATATGCCCATATTTTCTATATCTCCTTGGTGATTCATAAATTACTAAGCTTTTGTCAAATAATATTTTACCTTTTTTTCTTATCCTTTTAAATAAATCAAAATCCTCGCCAGCTACTAACAATTTATTATATCCACCAACTTCATTAAATACTTTCTTTGGAATTATTTGACATTCACCTCGTCCCATTCCAACACCAATATTATTCAGAATTCTAAAATATATATTGTAAAAATTCATAAATATTTTATCTGTTAATATCCGTTCTGTAGGCTTAATATTTATGTAACAAGTCATGGCAATATATTTGTTCATATTAAAAACAGTTTCAACTTTATTCATGAAGGAAACCAAGTCATCAAATAATATATCACCATCTATGAAAATAAAAATATCACCGGCTGCAATATTTGCTCCAATATTTCTACCATCAGCAATTGTTTGTCGGCAACTTTTGTCATGTACAACAATTTTATCTGTGTATTTCCTTGCCACATCAACTGTTGAATCAGTACTTCCGCCATCTGAAATTATAATTTCGCAATTGTATTTTCCCAATATATTATTTTCAACAAATTGCTCAAGTAAAATTGGAAGAAGCTTCTCTTCATTTAAAGTCGGTATAATAATACTATATTTCATCAATATGCAAACAACAAAAATGATATACCATCGTTAGATATTTTAATACCAGGTAATGGAAAGTGCAAGTAATTTAATGTGTTTTTTATAAATTCCCAGAACTCGCCATGCAAAGGTATTTCACTAGCATCAAGGTCGAAAGCAATAAAATAACTTGGTGTTAATTTATTGCCAGTTGCATACTCACCAATTCCGGATACAGAATAACCAGCAGAAAGCATTAAAAATGAGGGCCAATATTCCGCTAAATTATTTGGCAATAAATTTTTCATTCTAAATGCTAACCACATTTTTTGTCCATCATAATCGTCCGATATATTATTATCAGGTTTCATTCCGTTTCTAAAAGCCTCTGATGGGAAATAGCTAACACGCAATTGAAAATTATTCAAATATGGATAATAATACTTAGCCACAAAATAGCTTGCTCCTAAAAAATCTGATACAGCGTCCCCAGGACTAAATCCCCATTTTGGTTCTCCATCTGAATTAAGAGGTGCATATCCATCTTGAATTTCAACATATAATTGCATTCCAAAACCACCAATAACTCCAAGCCAAGTTGCTAATTCTGGATTAACATTAGCAGCTTGAAATCCTGCAGAAAAGAAGTGGGAAATAAGTGCAGTTCCATAGGCGTGTCCAAATTTATCTAACCAAAGTGCGTAATTCCAGTCATTTACAATATGAAAAGTTCCATCATAGGTATAATCAGAATTTTTTTTCCACCATGTATTTTTATAATAATCATTTATTTCGTAAATGAGAAAAGCATAACTTAAGCCCACACCAGATAAAATTGGATAATTAATTTCTTTTTTTAGCGGGTCAATCTTACTTATTTGATATATTTGTTGCATTTCACCCAAATGGGTTAAGAATTTATTTTTTGGATAGAAATGATTTAATGTATCAGATTGTGCAAATAGATTAATATTGAATAAAAAGACAATTATTGATAATACAATTCTATTTGTGATAAATTTACTCATAATCTATTTTTGCGCAGCCTTTATTTCTTTCTAAAAATCATCATTAAAAAGGAATAATCAAATAATTACAAAACCTTGAAGTTACTGCAACAATATTCAAAACTATTTTTCGCTTCTCATTTGAGGAAATAAAATCACATCTCGTATAGTTGGTTGATTTGTTAGCAACATTACTAATCTGTCAATTCCAATTCCAAGTCCAGCTGTTGGAGGCATTCCAAATTCCATAGCACGAAGATAATCCTCATCAATTTGATGCGCTTCATCATCACCAGCTTCTCGCATTTCTGACTGAGATGAGAAACGTTCTCTCTGATCTATTGGATCGTTTAGTTCGCTAAAAGCATTACATATTTCACGTCCAAGCACATAACCTTCAAAACGTTCAACCAAACCTTCTTTAGTACGATGTTTTTTAGCCAATGGAGAAATCTCAATTGGATAATCGACCACAAAAGTTGGCTGCACAATTGATGGCTCAACAGCAGCTCCAAACAACTCATCAATCATTTTACCTTTACTAGCGCCGTCTTCTAACTCAACACCATATTTTTTTAATTTTGTCTTCAATTCTTCTTTTGTAGCTGTAAGAATATCTAATCCAGTTTTTTCTTTTATCGAATCCACCATTGATAATCTAATCCATGGACCTTTAAAATCAATTGTAGTTCCATAAACTTCAAATTCCGTTTTGCCAAAAACTTTTACAGCAACATATTCAACCATTTGTTCTACAAATTTCATCATCCAATTATAATCTTTATAAGCTACATAAAGTTCAAGCATCGTAAATTCTGGATTATGTGTTTTATCAATTCCTTCATTTCTAAAATCTTTAGATATTTCATAAACACGATCGAAACCACCAACAATTAATCTCTTTAAATATAATTCATCAGCAATTCTTAAATACAAATCCATGTCAAGAGTATTGTGATGTGTTACAAAGGGACGAGCAGCGGCTCCACCATAAATTGGCTGTAAGACTGGAGTTTCAACTTCAACAAATTCATTTGTATCCAAAAACGAACGAATTGTAGTTACAATTGCAGAACGTTTTTTAAATACATCTTTAACTTCTGGATTTACAATTAAATCAACATATCGTTGACGGTATCTCAATTCCCTATCCGTAAATTGATCGTGAATTATTTTATTCCCTTCTTCATCCGTAGTTTCTTTTGCTATTGGAATTGGGCGAATAGATTTTGAAAGTAATTTCATACTTTTAACATGAACTGAAGTTTCGCCAGTTTTTGTTTTAAATACATAACCTTCAACACCAATAATATCGCCAATATCCATTAATTTGAATGCATCATATTCATCACCAACATCATCTTTACGTAAATAGATTTGAATTCTACCTTCTTTGTCTTGAATAGTCGTAAATGAAGCTTTTCCCATTCTACGAATGGCCATAATTCTACCAGCAATTTTTACATTTATCTGGTCAAGTTCTTCAAAATTGTTTTTGATTGATTTTGAATAACTATCAACATCATAGCCATAAGCAAATGGTTCAAAGCCTTTTTCGTAGAGCTGACTAAGTTCTTCGAACCTTCTTTTAATCAGATCATTTGTATCATTTATGTTTTGATTTTCCAAAATTACCTCAATCTATTTTTGTATTAATTTTTCAATTTCTTTATGTGTGAGAATTTTATATTCACCTGGTCTTAAACCTTTAACGGTAATTCCACCAAAACTTTCACGATCAAGCTCAACAACTCTATATCCAAGAGTAGAAAACATTTTTTTTACAAAATGATTTCTACCTTCAACAACTGAAACTTTAACAATCTTAAAATTTCGTTCTTTAACATAGGATAATTCTGTAAATACACCTTTTCGTTTGTCAAAATAAACACCAGTTAAAAGTTTGTCTTTATCTAACGCCGATAACTCTTTATCAATTTTTGCTACGTAAACGCGTTTAAAATTATTTTTTGGATGAGTAATTTTATTTGCCAATTCACCATCATTGGTTAATAAAAGAACTCCAGTTGTATTATAATCCAATCTGCCAACCGGAAATATTTTTTCTCTAGTGTTAATTAAATCTACAACTGTTTTTCTATTTTTTTCATCACTTGTAGATGTTATAAACCCTTTAGGTTTATTTAATAAAAAATATAATTTTTCTTTAATTTTTAATTTAACATCATCAACATAAACTTCATCGGAAAATGGATTAACTTGTGTGGCAAGATTAGTAACCACTTTCCCATTTATCAATACTCTTCCTTGTTCAATATATTCTTCAGCTTTTCTGCGAGACGCAAATCCGCTTTCGGCAATATATTTATTCAGTCTCATTTCCATCTTCACCTTCACTATTTACTTCGTTTTCTATAACTTCTTCTATCTGATTCATCATTATTTTTCTTTTCTCTTCAATAAAATCTTCATCTTTCATTATCTCATCAACTTCTCGTGGTTTTGGAAGATCAGAAATTTTATTTAACCCAAAATATTTTAGGAATTCATCCGTTGTTATATATAACAATGGTCTTCCAATACCTTCTGAGCGTCCTTTAATTGTAATAAGATTTTTTTCTAACAGTGTATTCATCATATAATCAGAATTTACACCACGCAAATTTTCAATTTCTGGTTTAGTAATTGGCTGCTTGTAAGCAATAATTGAAAGTGTTTCAAGAGCTGCTTGACTTAAACGGCGTTTACTTTTTACTGATGATAGAAATCCAACATATTTTGCATACTCTGATTTAGTTCCAAAAGCGAATCCATTTGCAATTCTCTTAATACTGAACGATTTTTCATCATCTTCATATTTTTCATTTAGATAATCAAC
>JAHISP010000099.1 GCA_018818165.1 Bacteroidota bacterium
AATTGCAGAGTTGAAAGCTACTTCAGAACAATTTTGCCTGGGAAGGCGCGGCCCCGATTTCCGCTGCTATGTCAACAATTTTTTCGACTTATTTGATTTTTTTTCACGCCTCCCGCGTGTTGTGAAACTCTAAACTTCAGATTAAAGAGATTCTGAGGAATAAGGTGATCCAAGTCGACTGGTAAATCTTCATCACGTTCGGATGTCGGATCATAGTCCGGGAATTGACGTGTAAGATATTTGCGCTGCAACCAGAGAAGAATTTTTTTGCAAGTAAACATGTGAGTAGACAGAAAGCGCATCGCATCGCCTATTCTTGTGCTTCCTGTCCCGTCACAGGCGATAAATCGTTTGTCCCATGCCCTAAGTATTGTGTCTTCAGTTTCTGGAAAATTGTCCAACTCAAGATAATAGCGCTTGACTTGATCCGGGATGGGAACGTGGTACGCCCACCCTCTCTCTTCGGCTTCTTGAATCACTGGGTCTATGAACTCCTTCAAATTGAGCCAATTATTTCCACCTTTTTCTACGTATTTGTTAAATATTATATGGGAAACCTGGTCATAATTGGATACGAAAATCAGCCAATACAGGACGAATCTGGTTAGAAATATTTTATCAGTACCTTCCCATTTTTCGTGACATTTATTAATTCTGACCGCTGTCAAAAGAATTAAGATATCTATCAGTTCTTTGGGGAGATGTGAAAGAAGAACCGGAGGAAGACCTATGTTGTGATTATTTTCATCGTAAACTAGTGCATTTTTTATCCAACTCAATATTTTGCTCAGCGTAGGTACTTTTTTTTCAGTAATATTTCCCCCTTCGGCCAACATGTTCTTGAAAAAATTAATACTGACCTTACATGCGTCATTGCCAAATATCTTTTCAACATTGTCAGGATTGGGTCGGGATATAATTTCATATTTATTCTCCGTTTCCCATGGACTTAGAACTTTGGCTACCCTAAGTGCGGCAAGTGCCAAATCAACCTCACCTGCCAATTTCCCGTTCTCCGTTTTTTTAATCTCTTGCATTGCTCCACGTATTTCAGGAAAATGATATTTCAACATGGAGTACACCAATTCATCGTTCGATAGCTGAGTGCCTCCTTGGCCTAGTCTTTTAAAGAAGCGAATGTAATTCTTTTGATCTTCGACAACTGATTCGTTTAACCTATAGAGCAAAACTTTTTGGGCTAATGCTTTGTTTAAGTCCTTGACGAAATTTTTAACATTATTTTGTGTGCTATGATCGTTTATCTTATAATTTTCTATAATATTCTTGACGGTAGCATCTTCCCCATTCTTAGTTAATTTATTAAGGATGTCTGAGAACTGGACAACACATGTTCCATCAGCTATTGATTTACCTGTCAGATGATAAAATGCGTAGTGTGGTCGGCATTTGCCCTCATCTTTCACGCAATCTTTCATCCCTTTGCACTGACGGAGATCATTGTTCAAATTTTCCCTACAATTTTTTCTATACTCGTTATTTGGATTGTTCCATTCGGACCAATTATCTTTACGCTTTTGTAGGTCAAGTTTGCTGTTGGGCTCTTTTTCTCCATACCCAAATGGTTGCCCTATGCTGCTAATCCTTAAAAAATACAGCCTCTCGGACTCATGAGTTGAGCTTTTACCAAGGTCTACCCAGAGTCGTAGCTTTCCGTTTAAATATCCCATATTAAATGCGAGCAAAACGGTCGTCATTCTTTGCTGACCATCAAACAAAAGGTAATCGCCTTTCTGGCTGGCATGATTTTCATTGTCAGCATTTGAAGCCAAGCCATCTCCTGACACTTCTTGCAACATCATCAACCCTGGCGGGTAGCCTCGCAATAGACTATCCCAATAATCAATAATCTGTTCGTTTTTCCAAACGGCTGAGCGTTGTATGGGAGGTAAAAGTAACTGAGGGGCTTCTGTGTTTTTCTGAGCAAACCATCCTGCAATACGTTGAATACTCAGCGTTTCAACCTGGTCGCCATTTTTAAAAAGTTCTGTAAACGGTTTTTCTTGTTTCATATTATTACTCCGGTATTGGCGCGGTCAGGTTACTCGCCGCGTTCAGCATTGAGATTGCCACATCGAACATCTGAGAATATCAAACTACCCTCAGGTTATTAGATCTACTATTTCAGGTCGAATTTGAAAAAGTCAAACTACCTCCCTTCTGACTCCCCGAAATTTGCAACAAAATAGCGGAGTCGGTCCGCAATCACTGCCCTGGTGCACTGCACCCCGATCTGCCCGGCGCTGTCCTCGGCGCCGGCAAATCTGATTGCAGAATTAGCAGGTCCGGAGCAGCCAGGGTGATCAAAATGCAATCAAAAAAACGATTGCCGGCAACCTGGTTAGCTGGCGATTGATTGCATGAGCGTTTTTCCTTCCCATCCTCAGGAACATCTCAAATTTTGGTATCCTTTTCCAGACCAAGGGTTGCCAGAGGATATCTTATCAAGCTGAATTTCAGGCCGGGATTTTGGAAAACCTCCACTTTTTGGGTAGATCAAATTGATAGATGGGTAAAATATTGTTCTTTTCAGAGAGTGCTTTTGCTGAAGAGCCCTAATTTTTTGACATAGAGGGGTACATATGAGTGGCTGATCTGAACCGTAAGAATACGCACTTAAATTGACATGTATCGTTTTTTTGCGTTGAAAGGATTCGGGGCAAGACATCAAAACGAAATTTTGTTCACCCGTAGTTGTTGGGATTATTCCTTTCCCAAATATCTATTCAGGGTTATCTGATTAGCAATTCCCAGCTTATTGCAGATCTCACGCTTTGATACACCTTGGCACCTCAGTTGTTCATACACATGCCTTATATACTTCGTAGTCATTTCCTTGTGGGTGTCGATGGTGCTGTTCCTGTTGATCCCCCCGGAGAACCCTAAAGAGACAGTAGTGCCTCTTTGGGTAGCATTTTCTGTCTGGCTGGCATCAGTGTCTGGTGCAAAAAAAGGTTTCCCGCTACTGATTTCCTGAATAATGCTTTCTTCTTCAGTGTGGCCAAGCAATAATCGTCTCTTAACATATCCTGCAAGCTCTCTGGCATTCCCCGGCCAAGAATAATCGTTAAGTATATTCAGATTATTCTCGAAAAATTCGATGGTTTCGTAACGTCCTTTGGGGTTTTTTTTGCTCATCTTGTAGACAAAATGGGTCACCAGATTCATGATATCTTCTGTGATTTCCCTTAATTGTGGAACAACGATCACCTTTTCCGCAATTCGGAAATAAAGGTCATCTCTAAACTCCTTGTTTGCCTTTTTCTCTTGTATGAGTTCTGGTTGAGCTGCAGTGATAATGCGAAGGTTGGCGTACTGCTCATCGTCCTGAGTTCCACCAAGAGGAATATAGGATCCATCTTCCAGAAACCGCAGAAGCATTGTCTGGATACTTAATGGCATATCCGGTAATTCATCGAGAAAGATTGTTCCTCCTTCAAGACTTTTCACCATGCCCGTCTTGTCAGCAACCGCTCCAGTAAAAGACCCTTTTTTATGTCCAAACAATGTGGAATGAAGAAATTCTTCCCTTAGGATTGCACAGTTTAAAGCTCCGTATGGCTTATCCCTTCTGTCACTGAGATCATGCAGGTAAAACGCGGCAGCCTCTTTGCCTGTTCCGGTTGCCCCGAGGAGCAACACATTTATGTCGGCAGCCCGCGCAAGTCTATACACTTCCCTTTTTAAACGGATTATTGGCTTGGATTTCCCTTCAATAGCAGGATAATTTTTTATGAAATTTTTAACAGAATGGCTGTATTTTTCGGCAAATTCTTTCTCTGGGCGAGAAATATCCTCAAGTATTTCTTTCAGCTGAGAAGTATCAAAATTGCGGTCTGCTGAGCCAAGAAATGCCCTTGTAATCTTATACTGCAGTACATCTCTATAAGTTGTTCCGGCAGATTGATATTTTGGGGGCCGGCTGAGTAAGAGTTTAGCGCAGGCGTCAGTATGTATTGTTCCAGGTAAGAATTGAACATCAGGCAAGTTTTTACAGATATCTGAAATTTCTTGTGAATCTTGCAGAGAGTACCAGTAAACCTTCCCCTGTTTCTCGAGAATCTGAATAACGGCGGCTTTGATTTGGCTTGTTTCTGATGTTTTTACAAACGGCACAAAGATGTGTATTCCCTGTGCTAGCCCGCCATGTATAGCCTTCCTGGAAATATCAAGTAGGCATGCCAGAATTGTGTTTTTTCCTGAAGGGATAATTTCATACTGATCCTTACCTAACTCCAGCTGCTTCACAATCAGCGCTGCTGCCATCAGGCAATCGGGGTCTGGCCATAAAATCAAGGTTGTCTTTTTTATCCGGCGATCTTCCATGAACAGAATGTAGCATAAAATTATATAAAAAAATATGCCAAATATAACAAAGTTATACTTTTCCGTCACATGAAAATTCATCACAGTTTTGGGGAGTTGTCGCTCAATATCTTGTAATTACTTGCAATTAAAAATGATTTTGGCATCAAATCATATTTTGGCATGATCGCTGCTAAATCATTTTTCATCAATTATCTGCATACTCGACAGGACTCTTCATGAAAGAATGGATAGGCGTGGATCTGGATGGCACTTTGGCACACTATGAAGAATGGAACGAGGGTCAGCATATTGGTTGCCCAATAATGCCAATGCTTGAAAGGGTAAAAGAATGGATTGAGGACGGAGTGATTGTCAAGATATTCACAGCCCGTGCAGCAGACAATAAACAAATACCGCATATTGAAGAATGGCTGCATAAGCATGGGCTTCCCTGCCTGGCAATTACAAACGTTAAAGATAAGTATATGAAAGAACTGTGGGATGATCGATGTGTCTCGGTCGAGTCGAATACCGGGAGAATTCGCGTGCAAAAATCAAGTAATTCCAGAACGGAAATCACGCTGTGACAAAACAAAAAAACTCACCAATGCGCTAAGTCCCAGGAGTAAAGGAATGAAAAATTCGAAAAACAGCTTTGTTCATCTCCACGTCCACACTTCGAGAAGTACTTGGAGCAGCACAATATCAGTGCCTAACCTATTTGCCCGTTGCAAGGAACTTGGCATGGGCAGTGTGGCCATCACAGACCATGCAACTGTTCCGGGTATCCAATACTTTTATCCGGCCGCCCAAAAATACAACATAAAGCCTATAATAGGATGCGAGTTCAGAATTGCGCCTAAATCACGTTTTGACCGCTCGGCTAAGATCGGCAGGAGAATCGGCATCAAATCTTATTCTGCTCGCAATGAACTATGCAGGTTACGAAAATCTGACCAAACTAGATATTCTTTCCCAGACTGAAGGATATTTCTTTTGCCCGCGGATCGATATGGATCTTCTGAGCAAATTTAACGAGGGAATAATAGCTTTGACAGGATCTCTTGATGGGATAATTCCGCAACTATTAAGTGATGGTCGCTTAACAGAAGCAGAGAATGAGTCCTCAGCGCTCAAAGAGATTTTCGGAGATCGGCTATACATAGAACTGCAGAAGCATGGCTTGTCGATGGAAGAAGATGTTTGCGGGCATTTGACGCATCTTTCACGGAAATTAATGATTCCCGTGGTTGCTACTAATAATGTTCACTACCTTGCCAAATCTGATGCTGAAATTTATCAAAATTTATCAAAAATCACAAAAATCCCACCCCTGTATGAATATCCTTTTGGTGAGTTGTACTTGAAATCATCAGACGAAATGAAATCTTTGTTTGCAAACTTGCCTGAAGCTATCGAAAGAACCGTAGATATCTCAGATCGGTGTGAGGATTATTTTGCCTCTGCAATGGATCTTTACATCACCAAAGAAGAGGACGGCATCAAACAGCTAGATGACAATACTGTTATGGAATTAAATGAAATTTTCAAAAAGGAACTTGAGGATGCCTGTGAAAATTCTCATCAAAACGCGATAAACCACAGGATTGCCTTTACCCCCTGGCAGGCAATTTTTGTCAATTTCCTCAGTAAAATAGAAAATATTGTAAATGTTATATCAGAATATTATCCGTTTAAAACGAAACAGATAAGGCGGTTTTGCCCCATGTTGAATTGGCAACTTCTGAGCAGAAACGAGCGTGTTGATTGGAATATTCCATTTATCAAAGAATTTTCACCTAATTTTTTTTGGGAGGATTTAAGCAACAACAAAGCGCTGCCTTGGTCACAGTTATTTCTGGAAGAATTTGAAGATTCATTTGATTGGAGCGCTCTGAGTAGTAATGAGAAATTGCCCTGGAGCGTTAACTTACTGCAAAGATTCCAAAAGCGTTGGGACTGGGTAAAACTGAGCGGGAATGACAGCTTGCCATGGGAAGAAAACCTGCTGGACAAGTATGCAGACAGATGGCGCTGGGGGCAATTAAGCCGTTTGTCCTTCCGTTTGAGCAAATCAACTTTAAAAAAATATGCCGGAAAATGGCACTGGGAAATCCTTGTGCGGTTCAACCGCTTACTTAGCTGGGAACATTTCCTGATAACAAAAGAATACCAAGAAGTGGCCAAGTATGGCGTTTGCGAAAAAGATATCGAACCCTGGGTAGGAATTCATGACCGTTCGTTTTTAATCAGAAATCTGCCGTTCTCCTGCAGAAAAGTGCCCCACCTCCGGCAGCGGAAAATGATAGGGGAATTAGCTGTTTTCATAAGTGAAAGTGATATGGAGAAAGAGCAGGATCTGCTGGATTGGGATCTTTGCAGCGCAAATACAGGGCTGCCGTGGAGCGAATATTTAATTCGAAAATGGCAAGACAAATGGAATTGGGGGATATTAAGCAGCAATGAGGCAATCCCGTTTGATAAGGTTTTGCTGGAGGAATTTGCCACCCGGTGGGATTGGAGCATACTGAGTGGTAAGCCGGGAGTATTTGCCCACAAGAACATATTTGAAAAATTTATCGATAAATGGGACTGGGAAAGCTTGAGCTGCAACAATTCTCTGCCTTGGACGGAGGAGTTACTCGCAAGATACGCTGACAAATGGGATTGGCCTGTTTTGTCTTTTTGTATAAAAAAAATTCCTTGGACTGAACAGCTTTTGGAAACATACAGGGATCGACTTGATTGGCAGTTGTTGAGCGCTAATGAAAGCGTTCCTTTAACTGAAACAATGCTGATGAGATTTGCTGATCTTTGGTACTGGGATGGTTTAGTGAAGATGGATCATTTTCAGGAAAATATATTCTCCTGCATAACCGATGAAATGATGGAAACGATATTGGAATTGAGATCAAAGACTCCATTTTAGGGGTTACGTGATTTTGCATACCGTTCCGTAAATAAAGAAAAAATTAACACATTAATAAAAGGAACTCAATTCGTGTCGACACAGATAACCATCCATCGAGGAGCCTCCACAATTGGGGGCACCTGTATTGAAATTTCTTCTGGAAAAACCAGAATTATTCTTGATCTGGGCATGCCGCTTACGAATGAAAACGAAACAATTGACAAGCTTGAGGTTGAGCTTGATGTTGATGGTGTGTTGATCAGTCATCCCCATCAGGATCATTATGGTTTGATAGATCTTCTCCCAGATGAAGTTCCTGTTTATACGGGGCCAATTGCCGCAAAGCTGTTTCAGTCAACCCGTTTATTTCTCGGCAAGCCTCTGTACACAAACTCATTCAGGGAATTCACCCCGTGGCAAACTTTTGAGATTGGTTCTTTCAAGATAACGCCGCATCTTATGGATCATTCTGCCGTCGATGCATATGCCTTTGAAATTGAATGCGAAGGTAAACGGCTATTCTATAGCGGGGATTTTCGTGCACACGGCAGGAAATCAAAATTATTCGATAAGCTTGTTCAGCATCCTCCAAAAGAAATCGACGTTCTCTTTATGGAAGGCACTATGCTAGCCAGGGATAATAAAGAGTTCCCTGATGAGGCAGCGGTTGAGGATAAAATGGTTGAAACACTTTGCTCTGACTCAAATGCAGTGTTTCTTCTCAGTTCTTCGCAAAATATTGACCGGATTGTCAGCGCGTATCGTGCATCAAAGAGATCAGGAAGAATTTTTGTTGTCGATATTTATACAGCCTGGATTCTGGAAAAAATTGCCGAGATATCCGGGCATACCCCTAAAATAGATTGGCCAATGATCAAAGTGTTATCCAAAGGCGGGACAGCCGCTAAGCATTATCTGACAGTAAAAAATAATGCGGATTATTTTGGTCATTTTGTTAAAAAAATCTACCAGCCTGGCAACATGATCACATGTGAAGAAATCGCCAAAAATCCTGCGAAATATTTCATAAAAACATCCAGTATTCAGTATTTGAAGAATCAAATGAATCTTGGCTCGGTGCGGGCCATCTATTCAATGTGGCCGGGGTATCTGGATGAGCAACACGGTAACAGCTACAGCTATCTTCCTAAACTAAAGGAGGATCTCGATATAACTCTCGTTCACGCTCATACAAGCGGGCATGCAGAAACAGCAGATCTCATAAAGTTTGCGGAAGCTATTAACCCTGAAAAACTTATTCCAATTCATACCGAACACGGCATGAAATATGACGACATTTTCAGAAATGTCTACCATCTCGACAATGGCAAAACTCTAGTCCTCGTCTGAAAAAAAATCTGTGTGCAAACAGAAAGGAGAATAAACAATGAAAATTGCCGAAGCGTTATTATTGCGGGCAGATATACAAAAAAAGTTGGAGTCTTTTCGTGAGCGGATAACAAAGAACGTATTAATACAAGAAGGGGAACAACCATCTGAAGACCCACAGAAAATGCTTGAGGAAGTTAATTCGGTATCAGAAGATTTGAGGAGCCTTGTTTTCAAAATCAACAAGGCAAATTTAAATGGGAAAACAAAATTTGGTCGTTCTTTAACCGAAGCCATATCGGAAAGAGACATATTGACGACAAAACACTCCATTGTCAAATCTGCCGCAAATTCAGCGACCAAGCCTCCAGAAAGATATGGAGTAAAAGAAATAAGGTGGGTAAAAACAGTAAATGTCATGCAATTACAAGATGATATGGAAAAGTTGGCAAAGAAAATTAGAGAAGTAAACTCTGAGATTCAAGAAGCAAACTGGCAAATTGAAGTCGAATGATGAAATAAGAATGAGGAGTATGAGCGAGTGTACCCTGACGACTTGGGTTATTGTCGCGGCGGTGGAGCCGTGAGCAGCTCCTGGGGGGGTGCGATTCCTCCCCACCACAACTGAGCTTAGCACATTCTATACCGCAAAATGTACACTGCAAATTTCACTACCATGTACTCTGACGTACTTCCTCATTCTTCTTTTGTGAGCAACGGAACTTGCTGTTTTGTTTGACTAAACGTTGCCTTCTGATTTTGAACCATCAACCCTCTGGTGAAAAAATGAAATCCATCTCAAGATACTTCAGTGAAGACAGTTTGTCTCAGGTAAAGAAAGATTTGTTTTTTTTGTTAAAATCCACGAGGGAGAGCAACGGAGAAATTGATTTTCAAATAAGACCAGGCAACAAATTCAACCTGTACTATAAGGGAAACAGCCTGGCAGAGGTTGCTGTCAGGAAGGACAATTATCAGATAAAGATTCATCGTGAATTTCAGATGGCTGAAGCGCTTGCCAAAGACCCTAAAAAACGATTTTATCCCTCGCTCATTACAAAGCGAGGAGAGTATGATTTAATTTCAGTTGGTTCAATTTCCATACATGCGTGCCTGCAAAAAAAGGTCATTAATCACTTGGCCGTCAGAATTAAAAAGGTAAACAACGGAGAGGAGATTGCCTTTGAACAGAGTTTGATAACAGATAATTTAGATCGACCAGACTTCCTTATTATTGACAGGCAAGTTTGCGGAGGAGGCATCCCCGGAATTATTGATTTGCTTGCACTTAAGAAAAATCATGACAATCGGTGGTCTTTTGTCGTCGTTGAAGTCAAACTGGGCAACAACAAAGAACTCTCTGGGTCGGTGTATGATCAACTCGACAGATATGTTAAGGCGATCAGGGCAAATTTCCCCGCTTTCAAAGAATGTTATGAGAAAAACTATATACAGAAAAAGGAACTGCGTTTGCTCTCCCTTGAACTGCCTGACAATATAGAGATTGATAATATTGTTAATGGAATGATAGTTGTCGGCTCGTATTCGAAAATTGGAGAGAGGGCAATTAGGGAGTTATCCAAAAAACATCCGGACATGGAATATCATATTTGCCAGTTTAGTAATTTGATGGTTATTTGTTGACAGGCAAGTTGGGGGAGGCTTTGCTCTATGATTTATCCTGTTTACATGCAAACTCAGATAACGACCCTCGTAGTATTGTTCCTTCTGCTATCACCTATACTGGCCAATATCGGGAAGAATATTTTTTACCCGCGGCTATACCACTTCTCCTTGATAATGGTAACCATGGTATTGCTATTGGTCTGGTGCAAACATGCCAACCTGTTATCATGCTTTATTTAATTGATTAACGGTTTATCGAACTTAGGAGTTTTCGTACAAATTCAGCGGCCACTGGGAAATGCAATGATATGCTGCAGCGTGTGACCTAGTTGCCCCCGTCAATTTCAGAAGTAAGAGCATATTATGGCGATTCAACAGAAAAGCGGAATTCATCATTCACTTTCTCATATTGAATCGCCAAATAGTCTTTAATTTTCTCCGCAGTATCCTTTCTTGGGTTCAGAGATTTTCCCCATATGATTACGCGGGAGAAATTTAAGAAGTTACCACCTACCTGAAGGCCGGTGGCGGCTTCAAGAAATTGACGAAATTCAGATTCAACTTTCTCGAGTGTGTCTTTCGCAGCATCTAGTTGCTTCGCCACTTTTGCATTTCTTGCTTTCTTCAACTCGATTAACACAGGGTGGCATCGGCTACCTTTAACCCCAAGGAGAACAATATCAGCCCTGATATCATTTAAACTTAGCTCATCAGTTACATATAGCAGGGAATCAAATTTTTCCTTAATACCGAGAGTGGTCGGCAATTCATTAGGACATGTAATGGCTTGCCATATAATAAATGCTTGAACCTGGTGCTCAGGCTTCTGGTTTCCAGGTTTGTGATTTTTGTTAAGTTCACTACGGGCATGATTAATTGCCGTGGTAATTTTTTTTGTCCCATTTATCTTTTTCCCCTGTTGGTTGAGTAGATGGCCGCAAGGGTTTTCGCGATCAAGAGAAACAGCCCTGAATTTGGTTGAAATTCGAACATAACGCATGTGGTCATTGACCTTAAAGCAATATTCACCATTCTCTTTTCTTGTTTTTGCTAATGCTGTGATGTGAGCGAGCTTGCTTTTGAGTATTTCAATATCTTTGTTCATGTTTCATCCTCTGATTTATTGGGCATTATCTATTATACAGGGGATACAAGCCGGTTTCCCATTTATATCATTCACCCGGGATTCCATCACCTGCTCACCACAAACTGAACAAGGTAAAGATTTCATGATTCTGGCTGGTTCCGGTTCTGCAATACTGACGTGAGTAATTGAGACAATACTGTCATTTGGTGCGGCAAGTATCCATTTCGCAAAAGCTGCCCTGTCGGCCCTCAGTCCTTTCGGAATACCGTTGCCATGAAAGAGAACACGGACCCCTTTACGTGTTGACCGTGAATACAAGGTATAGACCTGTTTGCCATAGTCATGAAAAATAAGGTTCCCTTTCCCGAAGGTGCAACCGCTAACACACTGCAGGGCATCAACACCACAGGCGTCATTTTCGACAATAGCCACAACTTCCTCATCTTCTGACCGCATTGAACTGAGGGCTTCCATTCCTGCAAGAGCCATCCTGTAGCCAAAAGCAAGACCAGGACACTCATGACCATGGAACTTGATTATATCTGAATATTCCATTCAACTTTTCCCGTTTACCAGCTTCGCCAAGTACTGCCCCACCTTGAAAACCGGCAATTTCTTCGATTGAATCACAATCTTTTCACCAGTTTTCGGGTTTCTGCCGGTGTAAGAGTCGTAGTCTTTAACCGTAAAACAGCCAAACCCACGAATTTCAACCCGATCACCCTTGATAAGCGCATCGGCCATTGATTCCAGAATGGTCTCGACGGCCTGTTGAGCTTCCCTGGCAGAAATACCTGTTTTTGTGGCCACAGCCTCGATACACTCTGATTTATTCATGCAATTTCCCCGAAATTCCCTTTGAGACGAGCCAATTTCAGCTCAATCCGGCCATCTACTATATATATTAATTTACACGTTATAATGGTCATTTTCATTCAACATCCTAACCAAAGTCAAATGGAAAAAGGAGGACACCTGAACAATGTTGTTTTGACGGGAAACCTGGGAGCTGATCCTGAAGTTTTATACAGTGGCAATGGCTGAGGTTACGATAGCAGCCATGTAACATTGTTTTCAAGGGCTCTTGATGCATTCGACAGAATTTTTTATTCCACATCAAAAAATCAACATATCTCCCTACTATACACCCCCAAAATTGCAACAGAATAGCGGAGTCGGTCCGCAATCACTGCCCTGGTGCACTGCACCCCGATCTGCCCGGCGCTGTCCTCGGCGCCGGCAAATCTGATTGCAGAATTACCAGGTTCGGAGCAGCCAGGGTGATCAAAATGCAATCAAAAAAACGATTGCCGGCAACCTGGTTAGCTGGCGATTGATTGCATGAGCGTTTTTCCTTCCCATCCTCAGGATAATCTTAAGTTTGATATACGGCTGCAGATCAAAGATTTCCAAAGGTTCTCTTTGAGAGATATGCTGAATTGGGGTAATTAATTTCACCTACGCACAAAAGTCAAAGGCAGATCTTCCCCCTTGTCATGCGCAAGCTCCGGTTGATATTTTTTCTCCTGAACAATGTCTCGCAGAGTTTTGCCAAAATTTATCTGCTTAAAAATAGTACCAGATGGTCTGGTAATCGCTGATCTCTTCACCGCGCACGGCCAAGCGCTCCAGGTAGTCGAGAATGGGGACGTCGGTGGCCAGGTAGGTCTGGGTGGTTTGGGTAATGAACTTCTCCCAGGGGTAGAACTCATAGATGCGGGAGCCGTCGGCCAGGATGGTCAGCAAGTCGCGGTGCTCGCGGGATTTGAGATAGTTCTTGCCCAGGCGGGGAAGATTGAATACCGCCTCGTCGGTGCGCTCAAGACCGGGCAGCAGACGGGTCTCCTCCTGCTGTTCTTGAAGTAGCCGGGCAATGGGCACCCGGTAGGCCAGAGTCTCTTCCTTGCCCTTGGTGTTGAAGGTGTAGTAGGGATCGATGCCGATCATCCTAAGCCTGCGGCGCAGGGCCGCCGCCTCAAAACGTCGGGAGGCAAAGAAGGTGAAGACCAATTGGTTATAGACCGGGATACCCCGCAAGCGGAGACGGTTGACTGCAGTGACCATCTCCGGGGTGATCTCATACGAGTGCTGGACATGGGTGATCACGGTAACGGTGCGCCTACCCGGTTTCCGGAAGCTGGCCAGCAGGTCGGCCAACTTCTCGGTTATGCGCATGGGGATGGTCACCAGGGTGCGGGTGCCGATGCGGATACGCTCCACCGAGGGCAGGGCCGCCACCTTTTTCAAGATCTCGGCCAAAGCTCGGTCCCCCATAGCCAGGGGATCGCCGCCGGTGATCAACACTTCGCGAATGGCCGGGTGGTCGCCGATCCACTGGATGGCCTCGTCAATCTTATGGATGCCGGCAAAGGCGTTGCTGGCCATGGCGTCGTCGATCTCCCAGTTGCGCTGGCAGTAAACGCAGATCTGCGGGCAGGTGTTGAAGGGCTTCAAGATACAGATGGAGGGGTAGCGACGGGTGATCAAATCGATGGGAGAGGTGTCCTCCTCGCGCATAAAGTCCATATCCACACCCTCTGTCGAGGCGTAGACACTATCCACATAGTCCATTGGCGGTAGCACTTGGGCGCGTATGGCGGCGTCGCGGTCTCCCAACTCGTCGTCCATCAAGGAGAGGTAGTAGGGGGTGATGCCAAAGTGCAGCCCCTTGGCCTGGGCCGCGATCAACGCCTGCCGCTGTTCATCGTCAATCACCACCAGTTGGTCGAGCTGGGCTGCGTCGCGAATGATGTGGTGGACATGCCAGCGCCAGTCCTGCCAATCCAGGTCGGTGCCGCCCAGGACCTGAAGGATCTTGGCACGCCGCAGCCGACGGCGATGCACGGCTTCGTCGTCCAGGCCAAAGGCGAATCGGTCCAGACAGCGCTCCACCTCCTGCCACAAGCTATCTAATTGCAAGGAGCGTTCAATAGCCGCTGGTCGGCCTTGACTCTCAATGGCCGACAGACTGATGTTGGTGAAGGCCTGGAAGGTCCCTTCTCCCCGTAGCCCCAATAAGATATGAAACATCTCGGCATAGAAGCCGGGGGTGAGATCGAGCCGCTCCACCCCGTGACCGATATCCCACAGGGCCTGGGCCAGACTGAAACCGGTGAGTTCGTCGGTCCGTTTTTTTAGGATGTTACGCAGCACCCTGGTGCAGTCCTGCACCCGGGCCAGGATAGCCGGGTCTTCGTCAGCAGCAATATCGAGCGGCTGCGTCATGCTGGTGAGGATAGTGCGCATCTCGTCCACGGTGGCGGCGCACTGGACGGCGGACATGATTTCTGGATTGGCGACGTATAAGCGGTCAGTATTGTAGATAGTTTTTTGCTTCATGGGTCGCACCTCCGACTCACCGGAAAGTTGAGGGACATATACCTGGGGATACAACAATTAATTTTGCAATTGCCGTTTCAAGACAATTTCTTGAGCAACCAAGCCATATTGACCCCGTGGGGCGACAGGGGGCGTTGTTGTTTTATTGCTTTAACGCATCATCTAAGCTCTTTCTGATTTTCGGACGATCCCGCAGTATTCGCTTGAATTTCTTTTGCAGCTGCCGGGCAAAACCGCCATTGGCAATAAGTGGTGTTTTAATATCATGGGCCACGGCGGCAAGGGATTTTCCCATTGCTGCCAGTCTCTCATCCTGCAACAGCCGTTCATGGGCAACAATCTCGCGGTTTTTCACGATATCAATAACCGCTGCCAGCAAATTGTAGAGTGCCAATGACAGAAGTCGATCAAAATCATCCGGGGAAAAACCTTGCCAATGCCACAAGCTCGATAATCAAAAAAGCGCTGATACCTGCCCCGAAATAGCCCCAGGGCCGATGGTCAAACTTGGGAACTGTTTATCACCGGCAGATATGTAAAAAAAATTTGCTCGTGCAGCAGCGTCTTTTATTAGTCTTTGTAAAGGTCAAGTTCCGGATAAAGTTTCTTGATGCAATCAGGACATATACCATGACTGAATTCTGCCTCTGAATGATCTCTGATATATTCCTCAATTTGACGCCAGTATCCTTTGTCATCACGGATTTTTTTACACGAAGCGCAAATTGGCAAAAAACCTTGTAGGATTTTAATCTCTTTCTTCAAAAATTCTAATTTTGTGACATCTCTATTGCTTCCGCGGATGCCAAGATCCATCCCATTTTCATCGTGTACATGCCGGCAGACGTGATCAATCCATCGAACGTCCCCTGATTTGGTTATGAGACGGAATTGTACGGGTTCAAGCTCACCTTTTTTTGTCACACCGTGACGGTGCGTTTCCCATTTTGTCAAATCATCAGGATGAATAATTTTTTTTAATAACTTATTGTTTTGATAGAATTCTTCTGGGGAGTAGCCAGTGATTGAAGTACAGGATGGAGAAACATAGAGGTACGCTTCGTCAATACCTTGCCAATACTCCCAATCGCAGGAGAAATCTGCAATTAAGCGGAATTTTTGCTCGTTTTTGGTCAACGCCTCTTGAGATAGAGTTAGCTCTTCGTTTAACAGTGACCTGAATCCGTGAGGCATCCTGGATTCCCCGTAAAAATTGGCGGCCGCGAAAAAATTTCAGCACCGCAACTGCTAAAATTTATACATTGCTGACATATTGCTGATAAATTGGGACAGCGTTCCCGTTGTTCTTTGAAAAA
>JAHISP010000094.1 GCA_018818165.1 Bacteroidota bacterium
CGTCAGACTGTCTAAAAAGCACAGAATAGGCCATAATTTTTAACAGCTTAGTTTGCATAAGCCATTCTAACGGCTTTGATTTTATTAGCATCTAAAAATACTGAAAAATAGATAAAAACTTTAGATTGCTGATATTGGCTTATTTTAAGTCTAAATTGATGTAAATAAAAATACATTGTGGAAATAGAGGTTTCTATGTACTCTATTAACACTTCTGTGCCTATTATGCTCATTAATCTTCTCAAATTATATGCTGTAAATATTAATCCAACATCAGCCTCTGCTCTTTGTATAAATTTCTTTGTCATTATATAACTAAATCCCCATTGCCTTTTTATTGTGCCATATGGGTGTTCTACTATTGCTTGCCTCTGTCTGTAATATTCTTTGTTATTCTCTATTCGGGTTTTATTGTTATCTATTAACTCTTGATATTCGCTCCGTTGTATTGCTTTTCCGTATTTAGATTTTGAACATTCTTTTTTAACCGAACAAGTTAAACATGCTTTTGCAGTATATCTCCTAAAATTTGATCTTACTGATCTGTGGAGTTTTCCAGTTGAAGCTAGTAATTTACCTTGTGGACAAACATAAGTGTCTCTTGCTTTATCATATTCAAAATTCTCTACATTATAATCTGGATTTGGTGCTTGGGATGCAACTTTTGGGATTGCCACAAGTACATCTATTTTAAGATTATTGGCTTTCTCAAACTCACTCCCAGTATGATAGCCTTTGTCGTATAAAGCTGTAAACTCATTGGTACTTAATATTGTTTTTGCTCTTTGCAGCATATTGCCCATTGCTTTTGAGTCGGTGGTATTTGTTGTTTTGTAATCTATTGGAATATTATTTTTTGCATCAACTGTAGTCTGAATACTATAGGCTACTTCAGTTATATTGTTGCGAGTAATCATTTGTCTGCTTTCTGGGTCAGAGGTCGAGATTTGTTTCTCTCCAGTTTCTTCTATCTGTTTTTCTAATTGTTTGTAACCCTCTTTGCGTTTATTATGTTTTTCAATTTCTGATTTTATTTTCTCTATGTTTTCTTTTCTATCTTTATCTTCTAAGGATTTGTCGTTGTCTGCTTCTTTGAGTTGATTATTATATTCTTCTAATTTATTATCTATATACGCAAGATGTCTTTCTATTTTCTTTTTATTAAAATTGTTCTTTTTGCTGTTTTGTGCTCGTAATTTTGTACTATCGCCAGCTATTAGTTTGCCTCCTATTAAATCAAAATGCTTTGCTATTTGAACTGTACTTCTGAATACTTTTTTTATCGCTTTCGGGTTGTCTCTTCGAAAATTGGAAATAGTGTTATGGTCGGGGGATAAGCCTTTGAGTAACCATAGAACTTCTATGTTTATTTTGGTTGCTTGTTCTAACTTTCTTGATGAACGAATACTATTTAGATAACCATACAAATATAACTTGAGAAGGTCTTTCGGATGGTAGGCTGGTCGTCCATTTTCTGTGTGTAATACTTCAAATCCCATTGTTCCTAAATCTATACTTTCAACAAATAGATCAATAAACCTTGCCTCGTTATCTTCATCTATTACATCATCTAATGTTGTTGGAAACAATACAAGTTGTGCTCTGTTTTTCCCAGTAATATACTTCATCTTATCCCATTTATTGACTATGCTAAGATAAGCATTTATAGGAAATTATGAATGGTTTTTAGACAGTCTGACGTTGTGCGTCATTTAAAATCAAACTAAATAATTAGGAAAACAATGAAATTAACAAATGGGAAGGTTTTGATACTTATAGGAACTGTGCATATCATATTTGGGATATCCCCATATGCTTTTGGAAAACAGTTTTTAAGTTTTACAAACAACTATTTTTTTAGAATAAGTGAAGGTCTTTCAGAATTTCCATTATTAAATGGAATTATGAATTATGAAAATTTTGCTTCGTTTTGGTTTGTTTATTTTGGAATTTTATTTATTCCATTGGGTTTTCTTCTCGATTATGTTGAAATAAACGATAAAAAAATTCCAAAAAAATTCGTTTGGTCATATTTTATATTTAATTTAATAGGAAGTTATATGATTCCCTTTTCTGGAATGACATTTATAACTTTGCCACATTCAGTTTTTATATTAATTAAATACAGTAAAAAAACAACAGATGAACACAATACTTGAAAGCATACTAATTATTATTTTTTTGATAATTTCTATAATCCATTTCTATTGGGTTTTTGGTGGATTAAAAGGATTAAACAAAGCAATACCAACGGATGAAAAAGGAAAACGAGTAATAAATCCTGGGAAAATTGAAACTTCAATTGTTGGTTTGGGCTTATTATTGTTTGCATTTTACTACTTCACAAAAATTGTAATATTTGAAATAGAATTACCCAAATTGATAGTTAGTTATAGCGGTTGGATAATTTCAGCAATTTTCATTCTTCGTGCAGTTGGAGACTTTAAATATGTTGGTTTCTTTAAGAAAATAAAAAACACCGAATTTGGAAAGTTTGATTCGAAATATTTTTCTATTTTATCTTTAACGATAGGCATAATTGGAATTTTAATAGAAATATTATAAAATAATAATGAAAGCACAACATATTTATTGACCTATTATATTTATTTCAATTAAAAACATATGATGAACGAAATATTAACTAAAGCACTTAAAATGAAAGTTAAACTATAAAATATATGTAGCTAATAAACCGAAAAATTAGTGGATAAAAACCGCTGTTGCATTTATACTAGACAGTTAGGCATTGACAACATTAAAATTACATGGAGGACTAATTTCTCCACCCTCCTTTCAACCCTCATTCCACCTCATTAAATTTGGACAAAGAAACACTCCGAAAGTAAATTTGCATATCGATTTACAAAAACTAAAAGGATAGATATGAACAAAATACTTTCAACTTCAGGACTTGTGTTCTGCTTAACAATTTTTATTGGACTTATGCCATTAGCATTTACGTTTTCAAAAAACGGAACACAATTATTACTTGAAACATCGCTTAATTATTTAGTATGGAGCGGACAGGCAATTATTTTGCTTCTACTACTAGTAACAAAACCAAATTTTAGCAAAAATCAACTGATTGGGTTAGCAGCTCTTTTTATGCTTGTGCCATTTGCGTTTACTTTTAACGAAAACGAGGCTTACTTTTTGATTTTGAACAAATACACAAGTTCTATTCTTTCTTGGGTGATTTCAAGTGTATTTCTTAGTAAATTGTTATTCTCAGAAAAATTGAAAGTAAATTCTAATATTTAAATTATTATGAAAGCAAAACACAAACAAGAATTACTAATTGCATTGAGCATTTTCTTAACATTTTGCTCAGTAGGATTTTCTTTTGAAGGGACTTCTTTCTTATGGTTTTGGCAGAAGTACCCTATTATTCCTTTTCTTTTGCTGTTGTTTGGTTTTTTTGCTGTTCGTTATTGGTTAAAACTTGAAATAGGAAAAGAACGTCAACTTATTCTTTCCGAGTACAAACAAAGCATAGAAACAAAAAAACAAGCGGATTTTAGAAGCATACTTTCACAAAGAGAAATTGGAGTGTTAGAGCTAATTAATAATGGATTGAGTAACAAGGAAATTGCAGATAAACTATTCATATCTTTATCAACTGTTAAGACACATATAAACAATATATACAAAATTTTGGACGTGAAAAGCAGACGGGAAGCAATTGAAAAAATCAATAAAAAATGAAAAGCCCTATTCACTAACAGCGTTAGTTGTTATTTTATAAACAGCAACTTCAAAAATTAGCAGACTGAAAAACGTGAATGAAAAATTAGTACAAATTAGCACAGATAGATTATCAAAAATTTCAATTGTAAAAATTCTTACTACTATTGGGAGTATTATTTCGATAGGATTTGGAATATGGCACTTTTTTATACCTGGCATTTGGGATTGGTATTCACATTTTGACAAAGCCGCAACTGAACTTGTTATTGCTGTTCGTGCAATAAATATATTTTTTTCACTTCTGCTTGTTCTGCTTGGAATAGCTAATATTCTTATTGTATTCAAAATACCTCTCGAAAGATTTTCCGCCATTGTGATACTTTCCATATCAACAGTCTTATGGACAACTCGATTAGTTCTTCAGATTATTTATCCGCAAGGTTCACAAAATCCAGTTATTCAATACAGTATGTTATCTGTATTTATTTTGGTATTTATTTGCTTTTCAATTTCATTATTACTCATATTTACAAGTCACAACCACAAGCTTGATCCAAAAGAATTAAATTACTACTAAAGCATTGGTAAACATGGACATTTCAAAAAATACTATTCTCGAAAAATATGGCAATTGTGATACTTCACTTCAACTTAGAGTACTTAATGACAATGGAATAATGCTTTCCAAAGAGGAAGCCATTAGCGAATTGATGCAATCAAAAATCATTAACAGATTGACGAATGAGATAATTGAAAAACCTTTATTTTATGTTTGGCGCTTAATTGCTCTTAGCGAAATTCCGCATACCATTCATTTGGACTATACTAAAAATCTGATTGATAGAATTTATAACAGATTATCGACGCCTTATGGGTTTTCTTTAAGTGGTAATGAGAAAATGTTTTTGCCATGTTACAATGCAATGATAGTGTCAGCATTATCCCGATTAGGCAGGTCGGATGATATTGAAGTTAAACATGCAGTTGATTGGATTATGATATACCAACCAATGGAGCGTGGAGTTCAAGTATCACTACCAAAACTTAAATTCGATAAATATGGCGGCTGTTTTAATAATACCCCATGCTATATTGGATTAGCAAAATCTGTTATGGCATTAATTGAGTATAAAAAGGATAGCCTAAACACTGATGTAAATGATAAAATAACAAAGGGTGTAGATTACATTTTAACGCATAATTTGTTTAAGCGCAAAAAAAGCGGAAAACCTATTACTGATCGGATTTTGGATATATCATTTCCAGAATCATATCATCTTAATATTGTTGAGCTGGTTCGGATAATAAAGGAAGCAAAGTACATGAATGACGAACGAACAGGTGAAGCCGTTGCTTTTTTATTAAGCCAAAGACAAAAGGATGGAAAGTGGAGAATAAATTACAGGTACAAAGCTGATGGTTATTTGGTTTTTGACCAAGGTTCAAAATCGGGTGACTGGGTTTCATACATTATTAATCAGGCAATAGAAAAACACAATGATATAAATAACTGTTAATATTCACGAAAAAGGTACCTGCAAATAGACAATAGAGTTGCAATTCTTCTTAAGGGAAAAAACATTTTCCAAAAAGATTTGACTGAAATAATTGGAGTTAATTTTCAAACAATTGGGAATCTGGAACGTGAAGAATATAACACAAATTTAGACTTAACTTTTTCCAAATACAGAATTTGTACAACCTATGCAAAATTTGCAGAATGTTGAAGATATATCCATCTGGAATAAAACCTAAAACTGTTGCTGAATAGCTTGGAAATTTGAGTATTAATAATTTTATTTAATCAATTTTTTTAACTTTTCAATTTCATCACGCATAAAAGCAGCTTTTTCAAATTCTAAATCCTTGGCTGCTTGTTTCATTTCGGAAGTCATTTCCTCAATTAAATCCTGACGTTGCGAGTTTGACATATACTTAATAATTGGTTCTGCAACTTTCGTGAATGATGCTTCTTCACCCTTATCCTTATTTCGCATATCAGCAATTGAAGTTGATTGCATAATTTCTTCGCGACTTTTGAAGATTGTTTTCGGAGTAATATCATGTTCATCATTATATTCATTTTGAATTTTTCTTCTTCGGTTTGTTTCATCTATTGTTTTTTTCATTGAGCGGGTAATTTTATCGGCATACATAATAACTAATCCATCAGAATTTCTTGCTGTTCTGCCGGCAGTTTGCATAAGCGAGCGTTCACTTCGCAAAAACCCTTCTTTATCAGCATCTATAATTGCTACCAGAGAAACTTCGGGTAAATCCAAGCCTTCTCGTAAAAGATTTACACCTACCAAAACATCAAAATCACCAATTCTTAAATTTCTAATTATTTCAACACGTTCAAGTGAATCAATATCGCTGTGGATATATTTTACTCTAACAGCTAAGTTTTCTAAATAGTCTGTCAAATCTTCTGCCATTTTTTTTGTAAGGGTTGTAACAAGAACGCGCTCCTTTTTTTGCGCACGAATTCTTATTTCACCAAGTAAATCATCAATTTGAGTTTTTACTGGACGAACAATAATTTCTGGGTCAAGCAAGCCAGTTGGACGAATAATTTGTTCAATGTAAAATCCACCAGTTTTTTCAAGTTCATAATCGCCAGGGGTTGCCGAAACATAAACTACTTGATTTGTAAGGTTTTCATACTCATCAAATTTTAGTGGACGATTATCCAAAGCTGAAGGTAAACGGAAACCATATTCAACTAAATTCATTTTTCGTGAGCGGTCGCCATTATACATTCCACGAATTTGTGAAGCGGTAACGTGCGATTCGTCAATTATAAGCAAATAATCTTTTGGAAAATAATCAAAAAGGCACGATGGGCGAGAACCTTCTGGACGACCATCCATATGACGAGAGTAATTTTCAATTCCGGAACAATAGCCAATTTCGCGCATCATTTCTATATCGTAACGAGTTCTTTGTTCCAGACGTTGAGCTTCAACATATTTTTCATCATCCCAAAATTCTTGTAGGCGTACTTTCAATTCTGCTTCAATTGTTTTAATTCCAGCATTAACTTGCTCTTTTGTAGTAACAAAATATTTTGCGGGATAAATAGCAGCAGTTTCCACTTCTTTAAGAAATTCACCAGTTAATGCATCTATTATTGAAATCCGTTCAATTTCATCATCCCAAAACTCAACACGAATTGCTTCTTCATACTGATATGCGGGAATTATTTCAATAACATCGCCTCTAGCTCGGAAAGTGCCGCGTGTAAACTCAACATCGTTACGTGTGTAATAAATATCAATTAATGCGCGCATAAAATCTTTTCTATCAATAACAGCACCTTTTCGGACAAATGTAATTTGCTTTGCATATTGGTCAGGCGCGCCAATTCCATAGATACAACTAACGCTTGCAATAATTATTACATCGCGTCTGCCTTCAATTAATGATGTTGTAGCTTTTAAACGAAGCCTATCAATCTCTTCATTTACAGAAAAATCCTTTTCAATATATAAATCGCGTTTAACAACGTAGGCTTCGGGTTGATAGTAATCGTAGTAGCTTATAAAAAACTCAACAGCATTATTTGGAAAGAATGCTTTAAACTCAGAATAAAGCTGTGCGGCAAGTGTTTTGTTGTGCGAGATAATTAAAGTCGGTTTGTTAACATTTGCAATTACATTGCTAATCGTAAATGTTTTGCCACTTCCGGTAACTCCAAGCAAAACTTGATGTTTTTCACCATCCTCAATTCCTTTTGTGAGTTCTTTAATTGCTTGAGGTTGATCGCCAGATGGTTTATAGCTTGAAACTAATTCAAAATTTTTCATGTTGTAAAATAAGATTGAATAAGGTGACATTCAATTGGTAAAAACAAATAACAATTTTTAAATATTTTGAAAGACTTTTCATTTTCTATATTTTTAACATTAAAATATATTTTACAACTAATCTAAAATATTTTCAATGAATTTAAATTTTGATTTAAGTAAATCGGAAAACTATAAAAGTAATTCGCAAATTGCTCGTGTTTTAACAGAAAGCTGGGTTAAATCAAACAGTTATTGCCCTAATTGTGGTGAGAACCATTTAACTGAATTTAGAAATAATAAGCCAGTTGCAGATTTTTATTGTATAAATTGCGCTTCACAGTATGAATTAAAAAGCAAAAATGCAGTGAAGATTGGAAACAGTATTGTTGATGGAGCATATTCAACAATGATTGGCAGAATAACTTCAGAAGAGAATCCGCACTTCTTTTTTTTAACATATGATAAGGCAAAATGGCAAGTAAACAATTTCTTAATTATTCCTAAGTATTATTTCATTTCTGATATTATCGAGAAACGCAAACCATTAAGCCCAAATGCTAGAAGAGCTGGGTGGGTTGGATGCAATATTAATATAAAAAGAGTACCTGAAAATGGCAGGATTTTTCTTGTTGAAAATTCGAAAATTATTTCTAAAGAAAAAGTACAAGATAAATGGAAAAAGACTGACTTTCTTAAAACAAAAAAAGGTGAGAGCAAAGGTTGGATTTTAGATATTATGAATTGTGTTGATGCTATAAAAAATGACACCTTTACATTAAAGGAAATGTACAAATTTGAAGAACAATTGAAGATTAAATACCCAAACAACAATTTTATTAAAGATAAAATAAGACAGCAATTACAATTTTTAAGAGATAAAGGATTGATAGAGTTCATGCACAATGGAATTTATAGGAAGGTTAATTATGAAAACATTTAAATATGAAATACAAGAAACTCTATCAAGGATTATTGAAGTAGAGGCACAAACTGAAGATGAAGCATATTTAATAATTAAAGAAATGTATTCAAATGAAGAAATTGTTCTTGATAGTTCTGATTATATTGATACTGAAATAAAGGAATTTGAGGATGAATAAACTACAAGACAATTCGTCCAGTTTTATTTTATATACTTCTAACACTGGAGATATAAAAGTAAATGTATTCTTAGAAAACGAAACCATTTGGCTGACGCAAAAATCTATTGGAGAATTATTTGGAAAATCAAAATCTACTATTAGTGAACATTTAAAGAATGTATTTAGAGAAGAAGAATTAGATGAAACTTCAACTGTTCGGAAATTCCGAACAGTTCAAATTGAAGGAGACCGTGAAGTAGAAAGAGAATTAGAGTTTTTTAATTTAGATGCAATTATTTCAGTTGGTTATCGCGTAAACTCAAAGCAAGCTACACAATTTAGAATTTGGGCAACAAAAACACTTAAAGAGTTTATAGTTAAAGGTTTTGTCTTGGATGATGAAAGGCTAAAACAAGGGAATCAAGTTTTTGGTAAAGATTATTTTGATGAATTACTTGAAAGAATTCGAGAAATACGTGCATCTGAAAGGCGTTTTTATCAAAAAATTACTGATATTTATGCTCAATGTAGTATTGATTATAATCCGAAATCAGAAACAACAATTACTTTTTATAAAACAGTTCAGAATAAATTGCATTGGGCAATTACTGGTAATACCGCAAGTGAAATAGTTGCCTATCGTGCTAATGCCGAAAAAGATAATATGGGATTGACAACTTGGAAAAACTCACCAAAAGGTAAAATATTAAAGTCAGATATTTCTATAGCAAAGAATTATTTATCAGAAAAAGAAGTTTCAGAATTAAACAGATTAGTTGAACTTTATCTAAATTTTGCTGAACTTCAAGCAGAACGTAATATTCCTATGAAAATGCGAGAGTGGTCAGAAATATTAGATAGTTTTTTAAAAATAAATCGCTATGAAATTCTTGCAAATGCAGGAAGTATTTCTCATCAGATAGCTATAGAAAAATCAACAAAAGAATACCAAAAATTTAGAATAAAACAAGATGAAAATTATGTATCAGATTTTGATAATGAAATAAAAAAGGTTAAGAAATGATAGACCCAAGAGAAAAATTAGTTCTTGAATTGTTAAAGTTAGGATTAAACAAACAATTATCTTTAACAATAGCATTAGATGCGGCTCATCTCAATGTGTTGTAAATAGAGAATATTTAATGGAAGTAAAAATCCCAAAAGAAATTTTTACTAAAGTCTATCAAAAAGTGGTGAAATTTTATAGTGGTGAATTTGCTTAGGAATAAAACTTCTATCTCCTAAATGGAGATTCAACGGAACTATTGCCAAAGTTTAACCACAAATTTGATATGGTTTTTGCAGACCCGCCTTATTTTTTATCTAACGATGGCTTATCAATTCAAAGTGGACAAATTGTTTCAGTAAATAAAGGTAAGTGGGATAAATCAAAAGGGTTTGAGTTCATAAATGATTTTAATCGTAAATGGTTGCAACTTGCTAGAGATAAAATGAAAGATGATGCCACAATTTGGATTAGTGGCACAATGCATAATATTTTCAGCATAGGTCAAATTTTAACAGAATTAGATTTTAAAATATTAAATATTATAACTTGGCAAAAAACAAATCCACCACCAAATTTTTCTTGCCGTTATTTTACACATTCAACAGAACAAATTATTTGGGCAAGAAAAGAAAAAAAGACACCTCATTTTTATAATTATGAATTAATGAAAGAATTAAATGATAATAAACAAATGAAAGATGTTTGGACTTTACCAGCTATTGCACCATGGGAAAAATCTTGCACAAAACATCCAACTCAAAAGCCATTATCTGTTCTAACAAGATTAATACTTGCATCTACTAAAAAAGGAGCTTGGATTTTAGACCCTTTTACAGGAAGTAGCACAACAGGAATAGCTGCAAATCTATTGGAAAGGCGTTTTTTAGGAATTGACCTTGAAGAAGAGTATTTAGAAATTAGCAAACTCCGCAAACTTGAAATAGAAGAAGATAAGATAGCAAATGAATACAAAGAAAAAATTAAAGGTTTTAAAACAAATGACCAACTAAAACTGTTTATTATAAATGAACCTAAAGTTGATTATAAAACTGACTTAAAATTGTAATTTTTATAATTTGATAATAGGTGCCGAGATCTAAAAATTATAAGCAAATCCAATCCAAGAAATTAAAACCAAATCATTTTTATTCACTATTGGAACGGCGAGGGTAAAATCAATTAATAGTGTTTACCCAAAAAATATAAATCTAAAAATGTAAAATATTCAATTCTGTTTCTTCAAAAACAGCCATAAATATTCATTTAGTATTTGTTAGTATAAATGGATAATAGTTAAAAAAACTTTATTTAGTTTTGAAATATAATAATATTTTTATATCTTTTTTATCAAATAAAACAACTAATAACAAACCCGAGGGGTTTTATGAAGCACTCAATATTTTCATTTATCGTTGTAGTTTCTATCCTTTTATTAAACGCATGTGGTGGTACAAAAGAACTAACAAAAACAGATAGTGGTGATATTCCAGATTGGTATTTAAATACGCCAACAGAACCTGACTATATTTTTGCAGCATCTTCGGCTACTTCGCGCGATATGGATCTTGCTATTACAAAAGCATCAACAGAAGCACGAGCTGGAATTGCGAGAAACATTGAAATTAAAATTAATTCCATGCAAAAAAAGTTTGAAGAAGAAGTTGGACAAGGTGAAAGTTCAGAATTTTTATCTCAATTTACACAAGCAACAAAAACTGTTGTGTCAAAAGAATTAAGCGGCAGCCAAATTACCCAAAAGAAACTTGAAAAAGATGGAAGTATTTGGAGAGCTTACGTTTTAGCTAAATATCCAATTGGTGCTGCTCAAAAGGCATTCTTAAGACAAATTTCTGACAACAATAATCTTTACACTCGTGTAAGATCAACAGAGGCATTTAAGGAATTGGAGAATGAAGTAAGCAAGTACGAAAATCCTAATCAAATTGACAATACTCCAAAGGAAGAAATAAAAAACGAGGGAGTAAACCAGATTAAAGAAGAAGCACAAGAAGTAGTGAAAAAAGAAACTCCAATGGCAGAAGTTGAAACTAAAAACCAAATAATCACTATTGATAATTTCACATTTGAATTAATTGGTTGCAAAATTGAGAATAGAAAAATTACTGCCAGCCTTGTTATAAAGAATACTTCCGAAAATGATCTTGAATTAGTAATTGGTATTCCTAACTCCAAAATTTTTGATGAAGCAGGAAATGAATACACAACAAGTATTGTAAAATTAGCTAATTCATCATCAAAAAGTGGTTGGTCACGGTTAGAAAAACAGACAGTTCCTGGAATTCCAACTCCAGCTGAATTTGTTTTTGAAAATATATCATCAAAAACTACTCAAATTTCTCTATTAAGTATTGATGTTGCAAGTGCTAAAGAAATAGTAAAATTCCGAGATATAGATTTAATAAATGTAAACTAAAAAATATAAATATTATAAATAGATATAACTTTAGAAGTTCAAATGCATGTTTCATTTATTAATCTTAGGAGAAAAAAATGCGAAAGAATTCATTACTTGTTGTTTTTATACTTTTATTATTTTCATGTTTAACAATTTATGCGCAAGTAGAACCAACTGAAACCTCATCTGGCGGGGGAATTGATTGGTTTGAGTTGATAATAATTACAGGTTATTTACTTGGCGTTTTTATTTTATTACCCATTGTTGTTTATACAAACCTAAAAGAAAAACTATTTTCACCCACTAATGAAAACAGTGAAGAAGTTCAAATAATTGAAAATTTGAGCGAAGAAGAAAGAAATAACCGAGCTGTTTCTATTCTGGAAAAGATTGAAGAAAAACTAACTCCATTTACAGCCGATAATGGCGAAAATATGATTACAATTACCAGCGGAAAACAAGCACGATTTGTTAAAGAAGGTTTGGATTATATAAATAAGCAATTGGTTCCAACGAATGCTGATGTTATTGCACGAGTTGAAGAATTTTCAACAGTTTATGCCGATAGAACCCAAAGAGCATTTACCGGCTCAAATTGGGTAATTGGATGCTCTTTAGGCGTTGGAATTTTATTTTTTATGACGGCTGGAATTAGCACTTTCATATTTATTCATTTCTTGGGATTAGTTTTCTACTTTTTATCAAGCCGAACAACAATGTACACTCTTGAAAAAAGAATGAAAATTCTTGGAAGATCTGGTGGAATGATTAGCTCAATTTTGAGTGGACTTTTTATTGGAAACGGAGTGAAGTATTACGTAAAAAATAGTAGCGGTTATGTATCAAGAGATTGGGAAACTGAAGGACAAATGGCAATAATTGGACTTGTTATTTTATTAATTGCTGCTATGATTTTGGGATTTTTTGCTGCCTTTTTAGGAGTTATAAATGCTCTTTTAAATTACTCTACTTCTTATTTGCTTCCTATTAAACCAAAAGGTGATTGGTTTGAAACCAATATTTCTTTAAGTTAATTTTTATGTTGCCTCAATTTTTAAATTATTAATTGAGGCAACTTATTTTAGTTAACTTTAAACTAAGTGCTAGAGGAGTTAAGATGATTTCAAAAATGAGAAACATTATTTTTATCTACAGTATTATCCTATTTTTTATTTCTTCAAATATTTTTCCACAGAATAGCGCTGATTTGCAAAAAGGACTTCTAGGCTATTATTCATTTAGTGATAATGATGCTGCCGATGAAAGTGGAAATGGAAACAACGGCGAAATTGATGGTGTAAATCTAGAAAAAGATGTAAGTGGAGAAAGAAACGGAAGTTATAAGTGGAATGATGAAGATGATAAAATTAAAATACCAATTAATATTAGCGCAACGGAGTTACCCAAAGTAACGCTTTGTGCTTGGGTTTATCCAATAAGATATGGAGAATTAGTTGTAATTTCTAATGACGATCGCGGTGGAGATAGAAAAATATTTTCAAGAAAGTGGGATAGAAAATATATCTGGAGCATCTCGGACGGAAAAGGCGGTTCAATTGGAAAAACCAAATTAGAATTCAGAAAATGGACTTTTGTTGTTGCCACTTATGATGAACCAAATAAAACAGCTTCCATTTATGTTGATGGAGAGAAAACGACTGGTAAAACTAGAATGGATATGTCTTCGGATTTTACATTGATTGGTGCAAGTCCTCATGGAAATAATGATTTTGAAGCTTTAATTGATGAAGTTAGAATTTACGACCGTATTTTATCAAAAAGTGAAATAAATGCATTACGGGAACTAAAACCGAAAATTGATAATTTTGAGAAGAAGAAAAAAACTAAAATTTATATACCGAAACAGAATAATTTAATTGTCCGAGCAGAGCCATCAGTTGAGGCAAGTATTATAGGCAAACTTTCCATTCAAGATACTCTTAAATCTGAAATTCAAGTTCCTTCAAAGGGTGGAAAATGGAATGAATGGTTAAAAATTGACCTCGCTGGCAAAGTTGGATATGTGCAACTTTCCTATTTAAATGCAACATCAATTGAAGAAGAAAACCTATCCGACTTTGAAAAAATGATGAAAGAATATACAAATTGGAGTAGTTGGAAATTTTGGGTAATGATGATTCTCTTTTTAACTATTGGTTTGGGTGGCAGTTTTAAATTTGAAGCCATTGATGGATTTTTAGATAAAATTACCAAAAGTGATTATGAAGGAAATCTTGCATATTTTCCAATTGTTGCCGGATTTAGCGGTTTTGCTTTCGCATTTTTAATTTTATTTTGGCAAGATTCGATAGAATACTATCTTAGCGATAATTTTACAATCTGGCCTGCTGGCTATGGATTTGGAGTGTGGTTAGTCTGGATTGTTTTAGCCATTAATTTAGTAGTTTTTTTAATACTGTTATTTGAAAGTCTCACCTGTGGAAGTGTTTTTCATGGAATTTTGAGAATAGTAATCCAAATTGTTTTTGCTTTTTTTGCTCTTTATTCAGTATTTTCAATAACAATTGCTGTAATTCTTATTGCTTTTATTTTACTTGTCGTCTCCATTTTATTGGGAGGTTTGGCTGTTCGGTATGTTAGGGTAAGATAAAACTTAGTAAATTTATACAATTTATAAATAGGATAATTCAATTTATTATGATAGCTGATGTTATTTCATCAGCTATTTAACTTTTACTTGCCAATTTATAATTATTTAGTAATCATTTAAATAATATGATGTTAATTAATTTTACTTATCTATTGGTAAACTAAAAATGAATGTACTACCTTTACCTACTTCACTTTCTACCCATATTTTTCCGTTATGCTTTTCAACAAATTCTTTACACAAAATTAATCCTAAACCAGTGCCAGTTTCGTTTTCAGTGCCAGATGTTGATTGTGTGCTTTCAAGTTTAAAAAGTTTCGCAACTGTTTCACCATTCATTCCAACACCTGAATCTATAATCTTAACCTCTACTGTGCCATTATTAAAACTGGATTCAACAGAGATTACACCGCCTATATTTGTAAATTTTATTGCATTAGTTAAAAGATTTCGGACCACAGTATTTATCATATCTTCATCAGCATTAATATTTAAATCACTTAAAACTCTATTAAAAAGCGTAATTTCTTTTTTTTCTGCGGATTTTTTTACTAGCAAAATATTTTGCTGAACAATATTGAATAAATTTAGAGTACTTGGATGGAACTCAATTTTTCCAGTTTGAGAACGCGACCATTGCAACAAGTTTTGGAGCAAATTAAAGGATAAATCTGCTGTGTTCTTCATCTCATTTATAAAATATAAAACTTCATCACTTTGTAACTCTTTATACTCAGATAGTAAAATTTCTGAAAACCCAAGTAGTGTAACAAATGGATTTTTAAGGTCATGAGCTATAATAGAAAAGAATTTATCCTTAGTTTGATTTAATTCATTTAATTCTGTTACATACTTTTGCACTTCTTCAGCATTTCTTTTTCTTGCAATTGCCAAAGCAATTTGTTCGGAAATAAAAACAAGTAGCTGCAATTCATCCTTTCCATAAGCTGATGGATTTTCATAGTCTTGAAGAACAATAACACCCGAAACTTTATTGTTTTCTTTTAAAGGAACACCTAACCAAATTGCAGCTGGTGTACCAATAAGGTTTACTTCCCCTGCTTCACATAATTCTAAATCTTTTTTCGCATCAATTAATGCTGGTTCGCCTGTTCTAATAATGTATTCAGTAAGTCCTTTCCCAAAAGATTTTGGAGCATATGGTTCATCATATTCATCAACCATATATGGAAAAGATATAATTTTTTTATTTTCATCATATAGGGCAATATAAAAATTCTTTGCTGGCATTAGATTTGCGACAGCATGATGAATTTTTTTGTAAAGCATTGTCATATCAAGTGTTGTTAAAACAGATTCTGAAATTTCATAAAGAGTTTCTCTAATAAGCTCGTTCTTTTTGCGAGTTGTAATGTTTCGCCCAACGCCAACTATGCCTGAAATATTTCCATTTTTATCAATTAAAGGAATTTTTGTAGTTAGTATCCAATTTTTACGCCCATTTTTGTCTATTAAATTTTCTTCTCTGTCAATAACAGAATTGCCAGTTTCAACTACAGTTTTATCATCATTGTAAGCTACTAAAGCAGATTCCTCAGAAAAAAACTCAAAATCAGTTTTGCCAATTGCTTCTGCTTCAGATATACAACCCATGTTACTTAAATCGGCTTTATTAGCAAGTGTTTTTCTAAACTTAAGATCTTTTGCATAAATTGCATCTGGAAGATTATCAATAATTGTGCGTAAAATTATTCTTTCTTCATTTAAAACTTCCTCAGTTCTCTTTTGTTCTGTAACATCTCTAAAACGCCAAATACGACCAATTATTTGTTCATCTGTTTTATAAGGATATGAATATGTCTTATAAATTCTGCCATCCTTCAATTTTAGAATATCCATATTTTGCTCGCTTGGGTGTTCTTTTTGCTTTTGAATTATTTCCAAAAACAATTTCGGCATAGATAGCTGATCTAAAATGAAATCGGTTATTTTTTCATTGCTGTTACTATTAAAAATGTTATCTGGAATGTCCCATTGTTCTTGAAATTTGGTATTGGTTTTTAATATATCCCCACTAATTGAAACAACTAAAATTCCATCGGTTGTTGATTCAATTATTGAATTTAGCATTGAGACGATATGTCGATTATCATTAAAAAGATTCATTTGGTTCTACTCCTACTTAGCGAAGAACAGATAGAAATTTCTATTTTAGAAAAGTATAATCATCTGTGTAAATAACAATTAATTTTAATCTAAAAATAAAGTTTAATAGTTTACTTAAACCATTCATTGTGTGCAATATTGAGATGATTTAAAAATATACTATATAAGTTTATTACTTCAAGAAAACTTATAAATGATTTGTAATTCCTAAATTTATAAAAACAGTAAAAAAAAAGATGCCTTATTTCAGAATCTGTGTTCTAATTGTTTGTTTGTTCTAAACAATTTTCAATTTCATTTTTTAGAAAAGCTGAATTAACGGGTTTACTTACAAATTTAGTTACTCCCGCTTCCTTTGCTCTTTCTCTATCAATAAAAGTTACATGAGCAGTAACGCAAATTATAGGTAAATCTTTATACAAATAATTGTCTCTAATTTCTTTTGTTAAATCTAACCCATTAACAGCATTTTTAATTGCAATATCAATCAAGATAATATCTACAATATATTTTTTAACAGCATCTCTAAAATCATTCGGGGTTTTTACACCAATAAAGTTATATTCTGATCTAAAATATCGCTCATAAAAACTAAGAGTTAATTCATCATCTTCAAGATATAGCAGAGTTGGCTTTTTTTTATAAACCATAATTAACTCAAAAATTAATGATTAAAATTTCTAATTTTCAAGACTTCACTTTTCCATTAAATAATTTCTTTTAAGATACATTCAATTAGGCGTCAATTTTAAGCCAAAATTACCAAATTACATTTCAAATAGCAACAAATAAAGAGAAATACATCTAGTTATATAAGCATTTTAATAACTATTGAGACGTTAAGGTTTAAATACATTTCCTTATATTTGAATTAATAATAAATTGAAATTTAGGTTAAAAAAAACTATTGTCACTATGTTTTACTTAAAACTGTTTTCTTTTAGTCATTATTACTTATTGAATCATAGGAATAAATTGAAAATATTTATAGCATTTTCTACTTTAATAATTTTGTTTGGTTGCTCTTCATTACCAAGATTTTATTTGAAAGAGTTAGTAAAATCTGAAAAAGGTAATAGTACAGTTATAAGTTCAAACGAAAGCAAAATAGAAACATTTAACAATTTGCCAAATTCTGTTGAGTCAGTAACTGGAGTAGCTTCTTTTTACTCAGATGCATTTGATGGAAAGAAGACAGCAAATGGCGAAACCTACAATATGCTTGAGCTTACGGCTGCACACCGTACTTATCCTTTCAATACAATGATTCGTGTGATAAATCTTGCGAACAATAAATCTGTAATTGTTAGAATTAATGATAGAGGTCCAGTACCGGAAGATAGAATTATTGATTTATCTCTTGGAGCTGCAATTCAATTAGGAATGGATAAAACAGGTTTGCAAGAAGTTAGACTTGAAGTGATAGAAATAGGAATAAATTAATAATTGTCATTATAATATTATTCCAAGAGAATTAAATATCTATACAATATGTAAATTTCATGAGAAATATATTATCTGTTTCAGTTTTTCAGAGATTAGAGAAATCATTACTTAAATTCAATCAACCTAGATTTTCATAATTGGCTCTAGCATTTGTCCAAACAAATTACAAAATTGAACCTGGCAATAGTTCGTATTTAAAGACAAGATATGCTCTAAAGGATTTAAAATTAAAACTGATATTTTCAAAACTAAAATTTGACTTTCCACTTCCATCGGTGACAACATTATATTCATTATTTGCCGAATCGTTGACAATACTAGAACCATTTTCGCCTTCGTCAGGATTCTTTTGTGTGAAATCGTCAATAAAGGATTTATCATTAAGTGGTTCGTAAAAAACTCCACTAAAAATTAGCGGTGAGGTTAAATGGTGTTTTGTGCATGTTAAACAATTTTGTTTGTATTTATTTAGCAATTTTAAATACTTTGGAATAAAATTAATATTAGATAAATTTACAACTGTAAATCCAAATTACTTGAACTTATCTATAAATAGAGAGTTACTAGTAGAAAAGGAAGAACTTCTTTTAGGACTTGATTGAAATAACAGGTACCTATTGCTTCAGCACATAAATAGTTTTAATGTTCGCAATAGTTTTCAATCATCTAAATGCTAAAGTTAAATTAACTTGGAGAGAAGATGACAAACATAGAGCAATTCAAAAAAATGCAAACCAATGGACAAAAAATTTCTGTTGTTACTTGCTACGATTTTTGGAGTGCCAAAATAATTGATCAATCCAATGTTGATGCCGTTCTTGTCGGAGACAGCTCAGCAATGGTTATGCACGGTTTTAAAACCACAACTAATGCAACTCTTGAAATGATGGAACTGCATGTTGCTGCTGTTTGCAGAGGAATTAAAAATAAATTTATAATTGCCGATTTACCATTTCTTGCTCATCGCAAAGGCAAAAAATGGTTAATGAATGGCGTTGATAGATTGATTAAAGCTGGGGCAAATGCAGTAAAAATTGAAGGTGCTGGCGATAATTTAAAAATGATTTCGCATGTTGTTAATTCAGGAATTCCAGTAATGGGGCATATTGGATTAACTCCTCAAAGCGTTAATCAGCTAGGTGGTTTTAAAGTTCAGGGCAAAGAGGATAAAAGTTCAGAAAAACTATTACAAGATGCAAAGGATTTAGAAAAAGCTGGCGTGTTCGCAATTGTCCTCGAATTGGTTCCTGAAGTACTTGCAGAAAAAATTACAGAAGCAATTAATATACCCACAATAGGAATCGGTGCGGGTAATAAAACTTCTGGACAAGTTCTTGTTTTGCAAGATTTACTTGGAATGGATAATGAGTTTAATCCAAAATTTTTAAGAAAATATCTTGCTGGATTTTCGTTAATTACCGAAGCGTTAAATAATTATGATTCTGATGTTAAATCGAAATCATTTCCATCAATAACAGAGAGTTACTAATGACACAAATTATTAAAACAGTTGCAGAATTTCTAATTATTCGTGAATCTGAAAATTATGAGAATGATTCGGTTGGCTTTGTTCCAACTATGGGTGCTTTGCACAAAGGACATTTATCATTAATTAATAAATCCAAAGATGAAAACGATATAACCGTTGTTTCAATATTTGTTAATCCAACACAGTTTAATGATAAATCCGATTTCGAAAATTATCCCAATACATTAGAGAATGATTTGCAAAAGCTTAATGAAGCTGAAGTAGATTTCTTGTTTCTGCCAAATTATGCTGAATTGTATTCTGATAATTATAAATACAATGTAACTGAAAATGAATTAAGTAAAAAACTGTGTGGCGCTTATCGTCCCGGGCATTTTGATGGTGTGCTAACGGTTGTAATGAAGCTGCTTAATATTGTTCGTGCGGATTGTGCATACTTTGGCGAAAAAGATTATCAACAATTTTTGCTGATTAAAGGAATGACAGAAGCACTTTTTATTGATACAGAAATAATTAGTGTTCCAACTATACGTGATGAAGATGGTTTAGCCCTTAGTTCCAGAAATGTGAGATTATCTAAAGAGGATAGAGAAAAAGCAACTCTTTTTCCTCAACTATTAAAATATGATACAGATTCTGAAAAAATTAAAGCCATGTTGGAAGAAGATGGATTTAAAGTAGATTACATAGAAACAATAGGTGGCAGACGTTTCGGTGCAGTTCATTTAGGCGGTGTGAGGTTAATAGACAATGTCAAAATATAAAGTATTACTAAAAATAACAGGTTCAATTGCTGCCTATAAATCAGCTTACTTAACTTCTAAGCTAGTGCAAAATGGATATGAAGTTAAGGTTGTTATGAGTAAATCGGCACAGAAATTTATTAATGCCACAACATTTGAAGCCCTCTCAGGTAATCAAGTTTATACTGATATGTTTGCGCAAAGAGAAGCATTAAGTCATATTAGTTTAGTAAAGTGGGCTGATTTAGTAATTGTAGCCCCAGCAACAGCAAATACAATTAATCGATTTGCTTCGGGTGATGGAAATAGTTTAATTTCCGCACTCTTCTTGGCGCACGATTTTACAAAACCATATTTAATTGCACCAGCAATGAATACTAAAATGTACTTACATCCAGCAACGCAAAAATCATTAAAAGCATTGAAAGAATGGGGCGTAAAAATTCTGGATTCTGACAGCGGATATTTAGCTTGCGGTGATGAGGGAGTGGGAAAACTTCTGAACCCAGATATTATTTTTGCGGAAATTGAAAAAGCATTAAAACCACAAAAGAAAAACATTTCTGTGCTTATTACTTCTGGTGGGACAAAGGAAAACATTGATGATATTCGTTTCATTGCAAATATGAGCACTGGCAACACTGGAGCATCTATTGCTAATTATTTAATGTCGGATGGTTTTGATGTTACATTTTTGCACGCAAAAGATTCCGCTTTGCCAAATGCTGATTGCAGCAAATTTGAATATGTAAGTTTCAATGATTTAAATAATGAATTGGTGCGACTCCTATCGCAAAGTAATTTTGATGCTGTTATTCATCTTGCTGCTGTAAGTGATTATTCAGTTTCAGAAATTAGAACATCAAATGAAAATTACACTTTACCCTTAACGAAAAAGATGAAATCGGATGAAGAAACTATTAATCTAAAATTGAAAAAGAATTTTAAAATAATTGAGAGAATTAAATCCTACTCGGTTAATAAAAATATTATCCTTTTTGGATTTAAGCTAGTTAGCGGAAATAGTGATTCAGAAAAAATTAGTTCTATAAATTCTCTTTTTGATAGAGCAGAAGCGGATTTTATAGTTTTAAACGATTTTTTAAACAGAAACCAATCAGTGCAAAGTAACTTTAGAATTTTCACAAACGAAAAAGAGTTGGCAAAGGTAGAATCATCATTAGAATTGGCGAAAACAATTAGTGATTTAATATTAAATAAAAAAGGAGCAAAATAAATGCTATTAACAATTGATTTAGGAAACTCCCAATTGTATGGTGGAGTTTACGATGAAGATAATTTAATATTTCAATTCAGAAAATTTAATCGTCAGCAAACATCTTCTGATGAAGTCGGAATTTTCTTAATTTCTGTTTTGCGAGAAAGTAAAATTGATCCAGCAAATATTAATGAAATATCAATTTGTAGCGTTGTGCCGCAAGCAAATCACGCTGTTATAAATGGATGTAGAAAATATTTTAATGTTGAGCCATTTTTTCTAAAACCTGGAGCCAAAACTGGCTTGCAAATTAAATACAAAAATCCAGCAGAAGTTGGTGCCGATAGAATTATTAATGCAATTGCTGGATATAATTTATTTCCAAACAAAAATTTAATTATTGTCGATTTTGGAACAGCAACAACTTTTTGTGTTATCACAAAAGCAAAAGAATATCTTGGCGGAGTTATTTTGCCAGGAATTAATATTCAAATGGAATCGCTTGAAAGAAATGCCGCTCAATTACCAAAGGTTGAAATTAAGGAAATGAATACTGTAATTGGAAAAACCACTCAAGAAAGTATTCAAAGCGGTTTATATTTTGGCCAAATTGGAATGGTTAAAGAAATTAAATCCCGAATAATTAAGGAAGCATTTAAAGACGAAAAGCCCATTATTATTGGAACTGGTGGATTTTCAAGTATGTTCAAAGATGCTGGTTTGTTTGATGAAATAATTCCAACACTTGTTTTACAAGGACTTAAATACGCAATTAAATTAAATAAATAGGATTTATTATGACACGTAGAATGTTAAAATCAAAAATACATCGCGCAACTGTTACAGATGCGGACTTAAATTACGTTGGTTCAATTGGAATTGATCCAAAACTTTGTGAAGCTGCGGATATGCTGGAGTTTGAAAAAGTAGACATTTACAATATCACAAATGGAGAGCGGTTTTCCACTTATGTTATTTATGCGAACGAGGGAGATATTACGCTTAACGGTGCAGCCGCGCGCAGAGTTCAAAAAGGTGATTTAATAATTATTGCAAGTTACTCGCATTATAACGAAGAAGAATTAGAAAAGTTCAAACCAAAATTGGTGTTTGTGGATAATAAAAATATTCAAACAAATTAAAACTATTTGTAACTAACTTTTAATCATAAATTATTTTACTTGTGCAGTTGTGAACATTTTTTAATTGCAATTGTATATGCTACATTCCAAAAATAAAATAGGTGATTAAAATGAACTCGAAATTATTTAATGCAGTATTTTTTTTACTACCATTTCTATTAATGTTTGGTCAGGAGAGCAATCAGAAATCAGTTGCAATTACAGTCTACAACAACAATCTTGGAGTTGTAAAAGATGTGCGAACACTTGATATTACATCTGGAATATCAACAATAAAACTTACCGATGTTGCGCAATATATTGATCCCACCAGCGTTCATATTGGAATTGAAGGTGAAGTTCTTGAACAGAACTTTCAATATGATTTAGTAAGCATGGATAAAATATTAAATAAATATCTTGATAAAAGCATTCAACTGGTAAATCAAAAAGGTGAATTGATTGAAGGTATTTTGCTAACCTCTAGCAGTAATAAAATTGTTTTACAAAAAAAGGATGGTGGATTGCTATTGCTATCCGATGTAAGCGATTATCAAATTTCAGTAAATGCACTTCCAGAAGGATTAATTACAAAACCAACTTTAGTTTGGATGGTCAATTCATCTAAATCTGGCAAGCAAGATGTGGAAGTTTCATACCAAACTTCTGGAATGAATTGGCACACAGAATATGTTGCGGTATTAAATAAAAATGATGATAAACTCGATTTAAATTCTTGGGTTAGTGTGGAAAATAAATCTGGAACAACTTATAAAAATGCTAAACTTAAACTTGTTGCAGGAGATGTAAACTTGGTTCAGCCTCAATATAATAATAGACGTTATAAAGGGGAAATGGTGATGGCAATGGATGCAATGCAACCACAATTTGAAGAAAAAGAGTTTTTTGAATATCACATTTATAACCTTCAAAGACAGACAACTTTAAGCAATAATGAAACAAAGCAAGTTTCACTTTTTGAGGCTAGTGATGTAAAAGCTAATAAAAAGTATTACTACAAAGGTGGAAGTTATTATGGCAACAGTGCAAATAGGAAAGTTTCTGTTATTATTGAATTTGAAAATAGTAAAGCAAACAACTTAAATGTTCCAATGCCAAAAGGAAAGGTTCGCGTTTATAAATCTGATGGAGATGCACTTGAATTTATTGGCGAAGATTTAATTGACCACACTTCGAAAAATGAAAAAGTAAAATTAAAAATTGGTGAAGCATTTGATATAGTTGTTAATGATGTTCAAACAGAAAATAAAAGAATTTCCGATAGAGTTAGTGAACAAGAATATGAAATTACAATAAAGAACAAAAAGAATGAGTCTATTGTTGTGGATGTTGAGAGAAGTCTTGGTTTGAATTGGACAGTTTTAAATTCATCATTGGATTACAAAAAAATAGACTCACAAAATATTTTGTTCAAAGTTCCAGTTAAAGCCGAAGGTGAAACAGTTTTAAAGTATAAAGTACGTTATACTAACTAAAGTAAATTTTCACAACCGGTTAAAATATTGTGAAGTTATAATTGTTGAATTATTTATTATCATTAAAAGTTATGTATTTAATGAATAATTCAACAATTCTGTTTTAGGAATTTGGTTTTAAAGTGATATCTATAAATACTATATTTATAAAACTAAAAGTTCAAATTATTATTTATGGATTAAATGCAGAAAACAATTAAATATCTTCAATACCCTGCAACCAGAGATGTTCTATTTGTCTTTGGTGCTGGAACTTCGCATCCAGATGGAGTGCCGCTTCAACGAGATATTTTACCAATGATTTTGCACGATGAGGCAATTGCAAATTCCGAAATTGGAAAAATATTTATCCAGTTTATTAAAGATAATTTTGTTTTTGATGAAGCAAGCTACGAATATCCAACACTTGAATCAGTATTTTTATTTTTAGATTATTTTATTAGACAGAATGAAAGTTTGAGCAAGACTTATCCAAATTCGACTATTCATGAAATAAAAGAATATTTAATAAAGTTAATTCATCACATTGTTAATTTGAACACGGACTTAAAAAGTTCATTTTATCATAAATTCTGGGATGCTGTTGAAAGACATAACACCAACATTTCTGTTATTACTCTTAATTATGATACTCTTTTAGAACAAGCGTTTGAACATCTGTATAAGCGGGTTGGATATATTGATTATTCGTTTCATTTAATGAATTATGAAAAATCAAAAGAACTATCATTTTTTAACTATTGGATTAATCCAAGACAGCCCATAGAAACAGATAAAAATGAAAATCCAGTTCCTATTAAAATTATTAAACTGCACGGAAGTTTGAACTGGAAATACTGCAATTGCTGTAATCAAACTCTTCTTACACCTTGGGATAGAGCAATTGATTTAAATAAAGGAAAACTTACTTGGTATTCTGAAAAATCAAATGAAAATTTTGAATATATATGCCCAATAGATGGAACTGGATTTGAGACACTGATTTTAACTCCATCTTTTACTCAAAACTTGAATCGCCAAGTTTTTACTCAGCTAATTAGCGAAGCTGGAAGAGAAATTAGATTGGCAAAAAAAATTGTTTTTATTGGATATTCACTTTCAAATGCTGATGTGCATGTGCGTGCTCTTTTCAAAAAACATTTACAGCCCAAAACAGAAGTTGTGGTTATTAATCCAAGACGAAATAAATCCCTTGAATTAAAATATCAATCCATTGCCTCAAATACAGAATTTATAAATTCATCGTTTGAAGAGTTTGTTGATAATGAAGAATTACAAAACAAGATATTTTTTAATAAATAGTTATTTCAATAATATTTTTCCTTAAATTCTTCAATCTTTTCATCCGAACCAAAAAGCACTAACAAATCATCAGATGTAAATTTATAATCCGTACTTGGAATAGTAACGCGTTCATTTGTCTCTTCTGATAAAACGGAACGTTTATGCTTAACCATTAAAATTTCAAGACCATAAGTATTTCTAAATTTTAAGTCAATTACACTTTTGCCAATAAATGCACGTGGAATTGTGTGTTCAATAATTGAATATCCATCAGCTACTTTTGATCCTTTTGATTGATTAAGAGTTCGAAGTTCAGTTGCAAAGCTATCTTTAACATTCATTTTCATTGTTGCTTTATTGTAAGCCGAAATAACATCCTGCCTTCGTATAATTCCAGAAATTTGACCATCATCCGATTTTACAGGAAATTGGTGCATACTTCCTTTTCCCATGATTTTAAAAACAAAATCGAGGTTGTCGCTTTCGCTAACAATTGTAACTTCTGAACGTGCTATGTCGTTTGCAACTAACATTTTACTAAGTGTATCATATTCAGTAATTATAGGCATAATTTCATTGTCGGTAATTACTCCAATTATTTTGTCGTTATTATCAGTAGTGTAAACAACGTTGTGTGGATTTTCAACCAACTGACTTATTAATGATGGAACTGGAAGATTAGCTTTTACCATAAAAATATCTCGTTTCATTGCTTCCGAAACTGTAAGCGACTTAAGTATTGCAGTATCTCTACCGGATGAAATTTCAAAACCTTCTTCTTCCAAGTGTTTAGCAGTAATTGTTCCTTTAAGCTTCCACTGGACAATCATTGAACTCATAACCACCGCTAACATTAGTGGAAGTATAAAAGCATAATCCTTGGTCATTTCAAAAATTATCAATATTGCCGATATTGGAATAGAGTTAATTCCACCAAGCATTGCCCCCATGCCAACTAAAACATAGGTTGTTACGTTAACATCAATTCCAAAAAAAACTTGCAGAACTACAGCAAAAAGATAACCAAACGAAGCTCCCATAAAAAGAGATGGTGCAAATATTCCTCCAAATCCACCAGAGCTTAAAATTAATGGAACAAGAATAAACTTAAGAACTAACAAGATAAGTGCAAGTTGCCATGCAGTCTGTCCATTTAATAATTTGTTAATTGTTTCATATCCAATACCAAATATTTCTGGATGAAAGAACCCAGATACTCCAACAAGTAAACCAACAACAGACATTAAAGCCCATTGAGGATATTTCGCTTTCAAATGTTTATGAAATAAATCACGAATAACTGAAGAATATCTTATGAATAAAAGAGAAAGAATTCCCGCAAGAATACCAAGAATTAAAAAAAGATAAAAGTTTTCGTAAGGACCAACGCCTGCATCTGTAAATTGAAATGCAGGAGTATTTCCTAAAAATATACGTGATATAACACTTGCTGTAACTGAAGCTAAAATAAGGGCAGAAAAAGTAGCTGTGTGAAAATCATTTAATAAAACTACTTCCAGAGCAAAAAATATTCCGCCAAGTGGAGTATTGAAAACGGCAGAAATAGCAGCACCAGCGCCGGCAGCAGTAAACATGCGTTTCCGTTGATCCGAAAGATCAAATAATTGTCCTAGTTTACTTGCAACGCCTCCACCAATTTGAGCAGCGGGACCTTCGGGACCAACAGTTCCACCAGAGCCTATTGAAATGACAGGTGCAAGTGCATGAAATAGTGTTGTTCTAAAAGGGATATAACCACCACGAGTTGAAACGGCTTTTATTACATCAATAACACCTTTGCGTTTTGCAGTTTTAGGAAAGAGATAAATCATAAGACTTTGCAAGAGCATACCAATAATTGGAATGACAATTACAACACCAATTCCAATAAAGAGAATCTCGTTAAGGATTAAATCAAAAAAGAAATATTCAAAAAATTGAATTAATTTGTGAAATAAAACCGCCGCTAATCCAACAGAAGCTCCAGTAATAATAGCTAAAATTGAAAAGATTGTATATTCTGGATATTCATTTTTAGCAAAGAAATTCTGAACAGAATATCTAAAAGAGCTAAAAAATTTACGAACTACTTTGCCACGTTGCCAAATCTTAAATTTGTCTTCAAACATGTTTTGTCTTTATTGTTTTGTAAAAACAACTTTACCGCCAACTATGGTCATTTCAACTTGAGTATTTCTCAAATTCTCATCAGCTATGGTTGTTATATCATTAGATAAAATAGTTAAATCTGCAAGTTTGCCAATTTTCAATGAACCGAGTTTATCATCTTGAAAAGAGGCATAAGCGCCATTAATTGTATATGAATTTAAAGCCTCAATTCTGGTCATTTTTTCCTCGGGGAAGAATGCAGAACTATCAGACAATTGTCTAGTAACAGATGAAAAATAGTTTTCAATTGTGTTTACTCTTTCAACAGGAGCATCTGTTCCATTACAAATAATTGCGCCGCTATCAATAAGTTTTCGCCAAACATAAGCGCCACGTTTTGCTCTTTCATGTCCAAGCCTCTTTATTACAAATGTAGCGTCGGAAGTAGCATGAACTCCTTGCATTGCAGCAATTACACCCAATTTTACAAATCTTGGAATATCTGTTCTATCAAGATGCTGTGCATGTTCAACCCTCCAGCGTAAATCTTTTTTATCGGGATTTTGCTCAAATGCTTTTTCGTAAATATTTAAGATTTCGTTATTTCCTCTATCACCAATAGCGTGCGTGCACAATTGAAATCCATTTTCAATTGCAATATTTGCTGTTTCAGTAATTGTATTTAATGAAGTTACATTTAATCCTTTGTGATTTGGTAAATCGTCATAATCTTCAAACATCCAAGCTCCTCTTGAGCCAAGAGCGCCATCAATGTATGTTTTAATTGCTCTAACTGTTAAATGATTATTTCCATAATTGATGATTTTATAATTGCTTATTTTTTCTTTGAGAGCTTCATTATCCTCATAAATCATTACGTTAAGTCTTATTGGCAACTTGCCAGAATCAACAATTTCCTTTAAAAAATCAATTTCTTCAAAAGTAGAACCAGCATCTTCAAAAGACGTAATTCCATTTTTCAAACATTCTTCAACAGCAAGATTAACAATTTTTTCTTTATAAGCTTTTATTTCTTTTGGGGACCTATGAGCTAAAGTATTATTATACACATTAGAGATAAGTGACATAGCTTCTTCCTCAAAAACGCCAATTGCATTTTTAAGCGAATCTCTTATAATTCGTCCACCAGTTGGATTTTCAGTAGAAGTATCAATTTTTGCTAAATCCATTGCGTTTAGGTTCGCAAAAAGTGCATGACCGCTTGCATGATATAACAAAACCGGATTGAAAGGTATTGCGGTGCTAAGCACAGTGTGAATTGGATAACCGTCAATATTTTTTGCGGGAATTGGATGCCACTTTTCTTGATGCCAGCCACGAGCAACAATCCATTCGCCCACGTGAGCTTTTTCGGCAGCTTGTGCAACCAGAACAATAATTTCATCCCAGTTGGTTGCTTTGCTTAAATCCAATTCCAATTTTGATTCGCCAAGAGAAAGAAAATGCGCATGACTTTCAAAAAAGCCAGGCATTACGAATTTTCCTTTTAAATCTATTACTTTTGTGTTTTTGCCTATCAAATCCTTAATCGATTTATTTGTGCCCAAATCTTGAATTGTATCTGCTTTAATTGCAATTGCTTCAACTTTAGGAATATTTTCATCCAGTGTTGCAATATTACCGTTTATTAGAACTAAGTCTGGAGATTTATCGTCTTTTGGTTCACATGCTGTTAGGATTATTAAAATAATTCCTAAAAAAGAAAATATATGTTTATTCATAATTGCATCCAAATTCTTATTATTCCAATTGTAAACTTACTCACTTAAATAAATAATTGGAATAACAATAAAAAAGCCTAACTAAAAATTAGATAGGCTTATTAATGAAAAAAATTTAGAAAGACATTAAAAAATGAAACTAACACCAAAATTGAAAGTCTCAAATGTTAAAGGAGCTTCGTTTCCGCTTGTGTTAAATGGCCAGTTCATATCCTCTTTTCTTAACAAATAATATCCATATTGATATCCAGCTTTAAGCGCAAAATTAAATATTGTTCCAATAACTGGAGATCTATCAACAATATCGTCAGTAAAACGGCTTAACAAATTATAGCCAACTTGAGAAAGAATCATACTTCCTGACCAATACCAAAAAAGATGACGGCGATAAACAACTGATGTTTCGTAATTTGCATTTAATTGAATCATTGAGGCAAGTTCAACTTTAATTCCATAAGAGGATTTATCACCAAAACGAAATGAGCCGAGATAATTATCTAATATGTCAGATTTATCTAAATCCCCACCCTCGAGAGGTATTTGAGTATCATAATCATTCAAGTATGTCCATACAAAATCTCTTGAAATATAAGGAACTACAGAAATAGTTGAACCACCAAAACCGATACCATCGCGAGAACCAAATCCGAAACGATAAACATCAGTTAAGATTTTATGATTAGTTGAAGTAAAACTTTGAATACTGGAAGAAAGGTATGAAGCAAAAATAAATCTTTCATTTAGGTCAACAAGTTTTCCAGCATAATTTTTTTGTTCACTTCTGCCAAATTTAATATCCAAATTTCCAATATTTGCAAACTGTCCCATAACATTATTGCCACCCGGTACTTCAATTTGTCCCAACCACGCCCACTTGTTTTCAAGAGTTTTATTAGTTGGTATGCCATAACCATAATTTATTTCAAACATTGGTTGGGATTTATAAAAAAAATCGAAAACATTATCATCCAAATAATCATCGTAAGTATTTGTAGAATCTTGAGCTACTATAAGACCAGAAATTAGAATTAATAATATAAATGGTACTCTTTTCATAATGTTCCTCGATGCTATTAATTTAAAATTATATTTTACTGAGGCTTTTCGTGTTTTGTTTGAATATGAAGTATTTTTAATATGTGTATCTAAACTCTTGTTTTTCAAAGTACAAAGTTACTTAATAAATAAATGATTGGAATAGTAATAAAAAAGCCCAACTAAATTAGCTGGGCTTGAAATAAAAAATTATTTTAACCAATATTAAAAAACGAAACTAACACCAAAATTGAAAGTCTCAAATGTTAAAGGAGCTTCGTTTCCGCTTGTGTTAAATGGCCAGTTCATATCCTCTTTTCTTAACAAATAATATCCATATTGATATCCCGCTTTAAGCGCAAAATTAAATATTGTTCCAATAACTGGAGATCTATCAACAATATCGTCAGTAAATTGGCTTAACAAATTATATCCAACTTGAGAAAGAAGCATACTTCCTGACCAATACCAAAAAAGATGACGGCGATAAACAACTGATGTTTCGTAATTTGCATTTAATTGAATCATTGAAGCAAGCTCAACCTTAATTCCATAAGAAGATTTATCACCAAAACGAAATGAGCCAAGATAATCATCTAATATTGGTGTAATATAATCAGGATAATCCATATCTGGTGGAATAAGTAAATCATAACTGGGAGGAAAAAATTCACTCAATTTAGTCCAAACAAAATCTTGTGAAATATATGGGATAAAAGAAAAAGCTGAACTACCGTAACCAAGACCATCACGCGAACCAAATCCAAAACGATATGTTTTTGTAGTAATTTCATTATCGGTTTCAGA
>JAHISP010000095.1 GCA_018818165.1 Bacteroidota bacterium
GAAAGTTGAAAGTTGAAAGTTGAAAGTTGAAAGTTGAAAGTTGAAAGTTGAAAGTTGAAAGTTGAAAGTTGAAAGTTGAAAAATATTGTTTTTATTTTCAATGTCAAGTAAATTTTTACTTTGTTGGGTTTGTTTCTTATTTGAATTGCCTACTTTCAAATTGCCTCAATAATATAAAGTTACCATCTTGTTTTGTGAGTGGCAAAATATAATTTTATCTTGTTAAGCGCAAGAGTAAAAACGATGGTTACTACTACCAGCTTTGGTTCAGTATGAACAGGAATTTCAGATTAATTAGTTAAAGGAAAACCTTATTTAATATTCCATCTGTATCTAACCTCGTGGATGAAAATCTTTATGCATTTGCTTTATGAAATCTCTATCGATGTGAGTGTAAATTTGAGTTGTTGAAATATCAGCATGACCGAGCATTTCCTGCACTGCACGAAGGTCAGCGCCGCCTTCTAAGAGATGTGTAGCAAAACTGTGGCGAAAAGTGTGTGGATGAAATTCCTTCACAATCTCAGCTTCTTGAGCGTATTTGTTCACAATTTTCCAAATGCCCATTCTGGATAATTTTGTGCCTCGTACATTTAAGAAAATAACATTTTCACTTTTCATTTTCTTTTCAAGAAAAACACGGACTTTTTGTAAGTATTCTGTAATCCAATAAATTGCACTTGAACCAATTGGTACAATCCTTTGTTTTGAACCTTTTCCTAAAACTCGTATAACTTCATCGCTAAAATATAAATCGCTTATTTTAAGATTAATTAATTCTGAAACACGAAGTCCACAAGAATAAAATAATTCCAAAATTGCTTTGTCCCTTAAACCAAGTCTTTCTTCCACGTTTGGCGTTTGTAATAATTTGTCAATTTCTGCAAACGAAAGTACAGTTGGAAGTTTTCGCTCAGTAATTCTTGTGGAAAGAATTTCAGCAGGGTCTTTCTCAATATATTCTTGAGATGAAAGGTATTTAAAAAATCCTTTTACTGAAGATAAATATCTTGCGGTGGTTGATGAGCTAATTCCTAAATCGCGCATAATTTCAAAATATTTCGAAATTAATTTGGTAGTGATAGTATTTAAATCAGAATATTTTTCCTCTTCAATAAAAGAAAGGAATTTTTTAAGGTCTGAAAAATATGATATAACGGATTGTTCTGATAAATTTTTTTCCAATTTTAAATAAGCCAAATATTCCTGCAGAAATTGATTTAGCTCATTACTAATCATTTGTACTTTTATTCTCCAATTCTTCTTGTTTAGGGTATCTAATCCTTTTATGATGCTGACTAATTAAAATTCCATTAAATGATTCTTTAATTTTATGAATATCTCTAAAAGTTAGAGGAGAATCTTCCAACTGTCCATCTTGTATTCTTATTTTAAAAAGATTATTTACATAGTTCTCTATTTTTTCTGGTGTTGGCTCATCCATTGAGCGAATTGCCGATTCACATGCGTCGGCTAACATAAGAAGTGCTGTTTCGCGGGTATTTGGCTTTGGACCTGGATATCGATAATCATCTTCTTTTACATTTTCTGCACCGTAAATTTCAATCGCTTTTTCGTAGAAATATTTAATTACCATTGTTCCATGATGCATGGGAATAAAATTAATTATTTCTGGCGGCAATTTATATTTCTTAGCTAACTCAATTCCGCCAATTACATGTTCACGGATAAGTTCAACACTTTCTTTAGGTAAAATATTTTCATGTATATTAATATTATTCAACTGATTTTCAATAAAGCCTTCTGGTTTTATTGTTTTGCCAATATCATGATAGTAGGCTCCAACTCTAGCTAATATTGGATTAGCATTTATTTTCAACGCTGCATTTTCAACCATAGACCCAATTGTCATTGAGTGTGCAAATGTGCCTGGGGCATAGTTTGCAAGGTCCTTTAACAGGGGCGAGTTAAAATCGGTTAATTCAAAAAGAGTTAATTCTGTTGTAATGCCAAATATTTTCTCCACAAAAATAATTAGACCAAATGTTAAAGCTGGTGAAATTATTGCATTAGATGCAGCATAAGCAGATGAAATAAGTATTACATCCCATGAATCAAATCTCTCAAATCCAAATGCTAAAATGCTTAAAATGTATCCTAATAAAATATATAAAAATGAATGGAAAATTTGATTTCTATTTTTGATATCTCTAACAGTATACGCAGCTAAACCTCCAGCAACAATATTTGTAGCAGCAAGTATATAATCATTTCCTCTAATGCCTGCAACTGTAAGCGCTACGACAACTGTAGCATAAAATCCTATACGTGAATCAAAGACAATTGTAAGGAGCATTGAAGCAACTGGAACAAGAATTAAAAACTCCAACGATTTTTCAACTTCTATGTGGCTTACAAGAAATGCTGAAAAACTGACGAACAAAATAATTATTGAAATGAGTAGTAGTTTTAGGTTATCAGAAAATACTTTTTTTCTGAATAAATATAGATAAATTATTAGCGGCATAAAGAGCAGCGAGATATGCATGAATTTACCCAAGTTCTGTAAAATTGCATCCAATGTTGTAATAGTTGAGCCTTTCGCTATTCTATAGGAATCTATTTTGGATTTTATTTCAGGAGTTATTCTATCATGTTTTGCGACAATTCTCTCATTTTCGTTAACAATTCCAATATTGATTGGAATATTTTCTGCTGCAATTTTTTTTGCTTCCTTAGTACTTCCTTTGCTAAACAAAATATTTGGCTTTAAAATAAAAGAAAAATATTCCTTAACTGCATTTTTTATATGAGTATTTTTATTGAAATAATTAAATATTCGCTGGTCTAAATATGTCGATAATGCATCCGCATCATAAAGACCTTCTTTTAGCTGCTTAACTTCAAACTTTCCATCTCTAATTGAAATAGTATCTTTATCAATTTGCGAATAAAGTTGATTGATAAATCCTCTTCGATATATTTTTTTTACTTCAGCTCGGTAGAATGAAAAAATTTGCTTTATTGAATAATTTTGGTCTTCATTATTATTAATTTCTATAAAAACACTTAATGACTTTGGAGAGATTCCAATATCATTGCAAGAGATTTGCGATTCAGTATATTTTAGAGATAATTTTAAACATTCGGACAATTTGCCATTGTTTGTTTCTAATGCATCTAATACTTGTTCAAGAATTAGATTATCTTTTATAAAAATTGGATATATTTTATTAGTTGCAATTAATCTTTCTTTCTCAATAACTATAGGGTCTTTTAGAATCTCAAATGTTTGGGAAGCTATTAAATCATCTTTTATCCAAATTGAATTAACTCCAACCTCAGAATCTATTGATTCACCTTGTGGAAACATTAAAACAATTAGAATTACTGTAATGATGAATAAAAGAATTTTTATCCTTCTACTCTTTTTTACTTGTCGTAAATCCAATAGAGATTTTACTCCTTAGCCTTTAATACCATTTCGAGAAATTCTGCAACACCGTCGTTTTCATTATCTCTCGAAGTAATATAATCAGCCTTTGATTTTATTTCACTAACAGCATTATCAACTGCAATTTTAATGGCATTTGTGTCAAATAAAGTTCTATCGTTATGCCAATCGCCAATTACAGCAACATTTTGGATATTTATTTTCAAATATTTTAATAATCTTTCTAAAGCCTTTCCTTTACTTGAACCATGTTTTCTAACTTCAAAAAAGTAAAACTGACCTCTTCTTTGCGATTTATAGAACGATGTGTCAAGACCAAAAGTATAAGGGAAAGTCATTTTTCTTTCAATAAATTTTAGTGAATCTTTATAATCACCAGCAAAAACAACTTCCAAAGTTTCGTCTAAATAATTATCTAATGAATCCACTTCAATAAAGTTGGCTCCAAATTTATCAATAAGTTGCGGAACTGAAGGGCTATGTTCGGTGTAGTAAATTGCATCTGCATGACAGAGAGCAATATTCACCAAATTATAATCAGCAAGACTAATTGATTTTTTAACGTGTTTTCTGGATAAATAAGATTCAAAAATAATTTCATTAGAAATTGTTTTAATTATTGAGCCATCAAGTGTAATTAAAGGTGTTCTAAGTCCAAGACTTTTTGCATGCTCTTCTACTGCGCTATGCAACCTTCCAGTAGCAAAGGTAAATCGCATTCCCTTAGCAATTAATGCTTTAATTAAAGTTTGGCTATCTTTACCAATTTCATTAAACCCATTTAGCAAAGTTCCATCTAAGTCAGAAACAATAAGCTTAATATTTTTTAATTTTTTTGAATCAAGCATAATTTATTTAGATTTTGAAAGTTTACTTAAAAGAGAACCAATGGAAATAGTAACAATTACACCAATTAATGTGAACCAAGTCCAAGCAACAATATTAAGAGCAATAACGGTAATCATCACAAATATTCCAGCAGTAAAACCCGCCAGTGCATCTTCTTGAGTTGCCTTTTTGTTAAGTAGCCCTAATAAAAATGTTCCAAGTAACCCACCATATGTAAACGAAGCTATACTTAATGCAAGCTCAACAACTGTTTGCGGTGATGACATAAAAAAGAATGCAGAGCCAACTAATAATACTGCCCACATAATTGTAAAATATCTGGATATTTTTAACTCTTTAACATCATCGTTTATTCCAGTAAATGGTTTGTATAAATCCAACATTGTAGAAGATGAAAGTGCGCTAATTGAGCCAGCAAGTGTAGAAAGAGCTGCGGCAAAAAGTCCAGCAATAATTATTCCCGTTATCCCAACAGGTAACTGTTGAATAATGAATAATGGGAATATTTCATCAGATTTTCCTACACCAATATCGGCAAGATTATATGTTCCGTAAAATGCATAAAGTCCTAATCCAACAAAAAGGAATAATGCAAATTGAATAATTACCAAAATACCACTACCAATAATAGCTTTTCTTCCAGCTTTAAGAGATTTAGTTGTTAAAAGTCTTTGCACAATAAGTTGATCAGTTCCGTGTGACGCCATTGAAAGAAATGCTCCACCCAAAACACCAGCTAGCACTGTATACGGTTGCGAAAAGAAACCAGCAAAACCATTATCAAAACCCCAATTAAATATTTGTAGTTTTCCATCAGCTTGAGATGCGGCAATAATAGAGCCAAATCCATCTGGAAGAAATTCGAAAACGAGATATCCTAAAGCGACAGTTGCACCGCCGAGATATATTACCATTTGTATTACATCAACCCATATTACACCTTTAACCCCACCAGCATATGTATAAGATAGAGCAATTATTGCTATAATAATTATTGCCACAGGGTAACTTATATCTAACATTAATTTTAGTGGAATTGCAGTAGCAAACAAGCGAACTCCATCAGCGGCTAATCTTGTAAAGATAAAAACGATAGATGCGAACGATCTAGTTTTTCCACCAAATCTGTTTTCTAAAAACTCATATGCTGTTGATAAATCTCCTTTGAAGTAGGAAGGCAAAAATAATGAGGCTATTACAATTCTACCAAGCAAATAACCAATTGTAACTTGAATAAAGTTTAAATTTGTTAAATACGCAAGACCAGGTATTGAAATAAAAGTTAATGTACTTGTTTCTGCTGCAACTATTGAAAAACAAACCGCCCACCATTGCACGGAGTCGGAACTTTGAAAATAATCTTTTGAGGATTTTTGCTTTCCCCCTTTTACCATGCCAAAAATAGCCACACCAATTAAGTATGCAACTATAATTAAATAGTCAATAATACGATCCATAGAGTCACTTTGTTATTTATTAAAATTAATGATTGCTTCTTCTACTGAATCGTAGATAGGTAATATTTTATCGAGTTGTGATATTTCTATCAATGTTTTAACGCTCTTTTGAGGGGCGGCAATTTTAATTTTTCCCTCCTCAGTTTGTAAAATTCTAAAAGCTAACAGAAGCGAACTTAGCCCTGAACTATCGCAATATTCAACTTCGGACATATCAACAACCAGTTTATTGACTTCTTCAGATAAAATAATAGTAAACTCTGCTTTTACAAGTCCAGCAATAGATGAATCAAACCTATTCTCATTAAGTTTGAATATTGCAATTCCATCAGTGATGTTAAATTCAAAATTTATTGATTCATTCATAGTTTTGTCTTATTGTTATTGAATAATAGTGATTAAATGCTCTAATTATTTATATTTATTTTAAAACATACGTAATGAATTTAACAAATTTCTATGTGATTTTTCATGATTTATTTCACAAGGAATTTGATAATTATAAAATGAGTCCGATTTATTTTTAATAAAGCCAATTCTAAAATTTGATTTAGGAATATTTGCAAGCGCACTAGAGAAGATATTTACTTCTACATTTAGGTCAATTACTAAATCAAAAGTGTATTTTTGCATTCTATTAGCCAAATCCTTTGTTGGAAGTCCTAGTTTGGTTCTATCAGTATCTGAAATTACAAGTGAAGCATATTCCAAATCATTTGGTAAATATTGCAACAAATCACTTTTATAAATTAAAAATAATTTCTTTTTATGAATTGCAATAAATCTAATAATTTCAATAATTTCTGTAGATAACTTAGTTTCAAAATGAGGTAAAATTATAAGAACGCTATTTGCCTTTGTAAAATAATTTTGGAAACTCACTACAGATTTTTGTTTTTTCGCAAATTTCTTCTCAGCCAAATAATTAGCAATTCTATTTTTGATATTTGAAATCATATTGTATTATTTAACAAATTATTAAACTCTTCCTCTGAAATTATTTTTACGCCAAAAGTTTTTGCTTTTTCTAGTTTTGACCCAGCATTTTCGCCCGCTACAAGATAATCAGTTTTTTTGCTTAAACTTGATACGAATTTACCACCAGATGAAATTATTTTTTCTTTTGCTTCATCTCGCGTAATGTTACTTAGTGAGCCAGTTACAACAAAGGATAATCCGTTGAGATTCTGATTCTTTGAATTTGATATATCTTCAGCAAAATTTAGCCCTTTATTTATTAGCTCATCAATTAACATTATGTTTTCATCCTCAGAGAAATATTGTACTAAACTCCGGCTTATACTTGGCCCAATTTCATCAACATCTTCCAATTCTTCAACAGTAGCATCTTTAAGCTTTTTAATTGTATTAAATGCATTTGTTAATTTTCTTGCAACTCCAGCGCCTATATATCTAATTCCAATAGCAAAAAGCACTTTGTGAAATGGTTGCGCTTTACTTTTTTCAATTGAATCGAAAAGGTTATCAATACTCTTTTCACCAAATCCTTCTAGTGATTTTAATTCATCTTCGAATTTTGAAAGATTATAAATATCAGCAAATGATTTCAAATATCCTTTATCAACAAAGAGGTTAATTATTGCTTCCCCCAATCCTTCAATATCCATTGCGCCACGAGAAGCAAAATGAATTAATTTTCCCTTTATCTGTGCTGGACATACTTTATTTACACAATAAAGTGCAACTTCATTTTCAGATTTAACTAATTCTGATTTACAATTAGGGCACAAAGTTGGAATTAGTAGCTTAACTGAATCAATTGATCTTTTCGAAAAATCAACCCCTACAACTTTTGGAATTACATCGCCACCTTTTTCAAGTTTAACAAAATCATTTTCCCTAATATCTTTTCGTTCAATTTCATCAGCATTGTGTAAGGTTGCTCTACTAATTACCGAACCGGCAAGAACTATTGGTTCTAACTCAGCAACTGGAGTAATAGCACCGGTTCTGCCAACTTGCCATGTAACTTTTTTTAGTTGTGTAATTACCTGCTTGGCTTTAAACTTAAATGAAGTTGCCCAACGCGGCGATTTTGCAATACTGCCAAGCCTATTCTGTTGTGAAATTGAATTAACTTTTATAACAACTCCATCTATTTCGTAAGGAAGAGTGTCTCGTTTAATTTCCCATTTACGACAGAAATTAATCACTTCATCAATGTTTTCACAAAGTTCGTAATTAGGATTTATTTTAAATCCTAGTTGCTTTAGTTTTTCTAGATTTTCTTCTTGGGTTTCAATTTTAAGATTATCACTAAGAAGGTAATAAGTAAAAATGTCAAGCGGACGCTTAGCCACTTCTTTAGGGTTTTGTAATTTTAATGTTCCGGCAGATGAATTTCTTGGATTAGCAAAAATCTTTTCACCATTAGCCTTGCGCTCTTCATTTAATTTTTCAAAATCTTTTAGCGACATAAATACTTCACCCCGTACTTCAAAAGATTTTGTTTCTTCTACTCTTAATGGAATGCTCCTAATTGTGCGAATATTATTTGTAATTTCCTCACCAATTTTTCCATCGCCTCTTGTAGCAGCGTTATGTAAAAGTCCATTTTTGTAATGAATGCTTGATGAAACACCATCAATTTTTAATTCTACAACATATTTAATTTTTTCTTCGCCTTCCAAGCCACTTTTAACCCTTTCGTCAAAAGCTTTAATTTCTTCTTCAGAATACGTATTTGAAAGGCTTAGCATTGGCACTTTGTGCACTATTGGGTTAAAAGTTTTTGTTAAATCAGAACCTACTCGTTGAGTTGGAGAATCTGGCGTAACTAATTCTGGATGTTCGGTTTCATATTTTATAAGTTCATTAAGAAGTGTATCATATTCATAATCTGAAACTTTACTTTCGGCAAGAACATAATATCTATAGTTAAGATTATTTATTTCTTTACGTAATTGCTCAATTTTTTCATAAATATGCTTATTCATCTCTTGAATCAGTTTTTGTTGTTGAATAATGTAAACCTTTTGCATCCACAATTACATTTCTGATTTCCCCCTTTTTCCCATCAAACTCAAGCTTCTTACCATTTAGGATAAATTCAATTCCACCAGCATTTCCAATTAAAATATCAATTTGTGATTTTGCAGTAAGTGTTTTACTTCTTTCTGGATATAAAATAAACTCATCCTTTTTTGTTTTATCAGTCTCAATTCTGAACCATACAGTATCAAGTGCGTTTATCTTTAATGAAAGACTGTCGCTGCTTACTTCATCTGGTTTAATTTTTGGTTCGCCAATTAAATCAAAACGCGATGTATCCTTTTCAATACTTCGCTGCTTTAAAATATCCTCAACTTTTGGTTCTACTATTATTTCACCATTGCTTGGCTTTAGAATGGTGAAATAAAATGCACCAACAATAACTACAAAAACCACAAAACCAACTATGATGAATGGATTATAATTTTTTGCAGTAACTTCATTTTGTTTTACATTTTCATCATAATTACTTGGTTCATGATTGTCTATACTAATTATATTTTGTGGAATTTTCTCTTCTTCATTGGTCACTGTTTCGTCAAGATTTTTTCCACTACACGCTGCTTCATATCTTTTTATTATACCATCTACATTGCAATCAATAGCATCGGCATATTTGCGAATAAATGCTCGCATATACACATCTGGCATAATTCCAAAATTCCCTTTTTCTATCTCTTCAAGATATTTTTTATCAATACGTGTCTTCTCATGAATATCATTAATGGTAATTCCTAATAATTCCCTTTTCTTCTTTAATTCTTCAGCAAATTTAACTAGTGTAGTCATTTTATTACTCTTTAATTAATTTTAGCTTTGCAGCAAATGCTCCATCAATTCCGTGAACATTTGGATAAGTTTGAACACAACCATTTTCTGCAATTAATGATTTATCAAAATAATTAACTGCATTTATAAGTTCAAATTCTTTATGAATGTTTAGAAAATTCTTAATAACCTCATAGTTTTCTTCAGGTTCAATTGTACAAGTACTAAACACCAATTCACCGCCAGGCTTTAGCAAAGAAGCACCTTTTTCTAATAATCTTGGTTGTAATTCAGCAAGTTTTCTAATATCAGCAATATCGCGCTTCCATTTAATATCGGGTTTTTTTGTAAGAGTACCCAAACCTGAACACGGAACATCCAGAAGAATTTTATCAAATTTTTCTTCGTCTTCATATTCCAGCGCATCCGATTCAACTATTTTTACATTAGTGATTGATAACCTTTCCAAATTTTTCTGTAGAATTTTTAGTCTACTAGCATATTTATCAATTGCAACAATTTCACCTTTATTTTTCATCAAATCAGCTAATAAACTTGTTTTTCCACCTGGAGCAGAAAATAAATCAAGTACTCGTTCATCTGGTTTTGGGTCTAATAAATAGCAAGAAAAACCAGTACTCTCATCCTGAACAGAAAAATATCCTTTTGTAAAATATTCCCAATTTGTAATATTAGATAGGCTATGCAGGTTAATAAAATTTGGCAAATATTTAGTTTCAGAAAAAGTTAATTCAACCGAGCTTAATAAAGCTTGAATTTCATGACTGTTTGAAACTAACTGGTTAACCCTAATTGTAAGGTTTGGCTTATTATTATTAGATATTAGAAGTTGCTCCGTAAATTTTTCACCATATCTAGCCAGCCATCTTTTCGCTAACCAACTTGGATGTGAATGAAAAGCAGAAAAATAGCCAACTAAATCTTCCTCACGTTTTGGATACCTAATTCCATCTTTATTTCTAATAATATTGCGAAGAACAGCATTTGTCATATTTGCTGATTTTTCACCTTGCAATTTTTTTACAAATTCTACTGCCTCATTTACCGCAGCATATGCTGGAACTTTATCTAAAAAAAGGATTTGATATAAAGCAACCCGCATAGAATTTTTGATATTTGGTACACATTTTGAAAACTGACCTTTATAAAAGCCAGTTAAAACCCAATCAATTCTTCCCAAATGTCTTATTACTCCATGAACAATTTCATATAATAATGCTTTATCATTACTTTTTAGCTCACTGCTTTTTAACTCAAGATCTAGCATTTTATCAAGATATGCATCTGTTCTATCTATTCTATTAAGTATTTTTACAGCAATACCTCTAACGCCATCGTAAAGATTTGATGTTTTGTACCCGTTTTCCAATTATATTCTACCTTTCATAAATTATGAATATTAATTTCTCTAAAAAGTTGAATTAATATTTTAAAATGCGCTTAATTCTTCTCAGTTATTTAATTAAAATTTTTATTAGTAAAAAATAAATAAAAACATGGTTATAAATGAGAAGAATTTTTTGATAAAAAAAAAGGCTGATAATTTTGTAATTATCAGCCCCAACTAATCTTTAATGTGAAAAAGGACTAATCCTTTTTCCCATATTTTTTCTTAAATCTTTCAACCCTACCAGCAGAGTCAAGCATTTTTTGTTTTCCAGTAAAAAATGGATGAGATTTATCAGAAATTTCTAATTTTACCAATGGATAAGTGTTTCCATCTTCCCACTCAATTGTTTCACTAGTTTTTACAGTTGAGCTAACTAAGAAAGCATGATCAGCAGACATATCTTTAAAGACTACAGGTCTATAATTTTCTGGGTGAATTCCTTGTTTCATTTCATATCCTAAATAAATATTTTAAGAACAACAAATATAAATATTTATTGTAATAAATTCAAAATTTTATTGAAAGTTACTAAACATATTTCTGCAACTTATTTGTAACACATATTTACAAAAAGAACAAAATTCCAATATCAAAATTCATAAAACTTGTAGTTGAACTGCTCGAATTTGTAATTGTTGTGCTTCCATCTGTAAAAGTTTCTGACTGCCCAACTTCCAATCCATTACCATCAATTGTTAGTGCAAAATTTAATCCAAACTTTTCAGAAAAAAAATAATTTAACCCAGCGCCTAATTTATATTGTTATAAATCTTTAAAAATATCATTATTAAAACTCTTTAGAAATGTCATGTCAAGTTAATTAAATATTATTAACAAATTAGAACATGGGGTAACGTATGTACCAAATAGGGTGCCGGGAGTTTCCACAAGTTCTTTCGAAAATAATGTTGAAATTGCTAATTTTAAATTGAAATATATTAAATTTTATATTTAATTTCAGTCGTTAAATTAAATGGATTTGGATAATTTTGCTTTAGTGAATAATTTTATTCTTTACTATTAAAACTTGAAACTAAGTTTAGAACATTTGTTTTATTAATAAAGAATTCTTAAAAATTAAATTCAAACATAGTTGGTTTGGTTTAATAGCATTTGATTTTAGTTTTTAGTAATTAGTTTCTTTCTAATTACCTATCTTTTTTTGTATTTTGCAAATATAAATTTTACTAATAAGGCTTAAGATGAATTATTTTATTGGAATTGATGGCGGCGGCACAAAAACAAAAGCGGCGTTAGTTGATGAAAATATGAAAACCATTTGTGAAGATATTGGTGGCCCTTCTAATTTTATTGTATTTAGTATTGATGAAGTTTCAGAATCAATTATTAATCTTATTTCCAAACTTTGTTCTAATGCAAAAATTGAGCTTAATTCTGTTAAAGCAATATTAATTGGAACAGCTGGTGCAGGCAGACGAGATGATGCAGAACGGCTTGAAAATGCGGTTTTGCAAGCTGCTGCCAAAAATAATTTAATTTTAAACACCTTTAAAGTTGAAAGCGATGCACGTATTGCACTAGAAGGTGCTCTTTCTGGCAAGCCTGGAAGTATATTAATTGCTGGAACAGGTTCAATTATGTTTGGAAAAGATGCAGAAGGAAATATTCATCGTGTTGGTGGTTTTGGTAGAATTTTAGGAGATGAGGGAAGCGGTTTTCATATTGGTCGTGCTGGATTAAATGCTGTTGCAAAATCTTTTGATAATCGTAATAAAGGCACTTTATTAACCGAATTAATTAAAGAGAAATTTAACATCAATAATTCTGTTGAGTTAATAAATGAAGTTTATAAGAACAATTTTGACATTCCTAAAATTGCTCCATTGGTAATTGAAGCGGCTGAAAAAAATGATGAAATTTGCATTAAAATTCTAAATTCCGAAATAGATGAACTAGTTGAACATATTGAAGCAATGAAATTAAAAATAAATGAAGATACTTTAGCTCTCAGCTTAATTGGTGGAACAATTACAACTGATAATTATTATGCAAATTTGTTCCAAGCAAGAATTAAAGAAATTTTGTATGTAAAAATAATAGAGGCAGAACTTTCTCCAGATGTGGGGGCTGCTCTAATGGCAAAGAATTTATTGCTTAAAAACTAGAAATTTGAGCATTTTTGTATCAGATAAATTCAAATTTCATTAACATTATTTATGATTTATTGATAGTTTGTTCCAAGCCATAAGTTGGTTGTTGAAAAAATATAATCTCGATTAATACATAAAATATAAATATAAATATAATTTACTAAAGGCATTTTTGATGAATGAAAAAAAGAAAACAACCAGAAATCCTTGGGCCTGGGTGCCTTCACTTTATTATGCCGAAGGAATTCCATACATAATAGTAATGGCTGTTTCTGTTATTATGTATAAACGACTTGGAATTTCCAATACTGATATTGCGCTTTATACAAGTTGGCTTTATTTGCCTTGGGTTATAAAACCACTTTGGTCACCAATTGTTGATATTTTCAAAACAAAAAGATTTTGGATAATTACAATGCAACTCTTTATTGGTGCTGGTCTGGCTGGAGTTGCTCTCACTATTCCTGTTCCCGACTTTTTTAAATTTACATTAATGTTTTTTTGGTTGCTTGCATTTAGTTCTGCTACACATGATATTGCTGCAGATGGTTTTTATATGCTTGGTCTTTCCGAACACAAACAAGCTTATTTTGTTGGAATTAGATCAACATTTTACCGGTTAGCAATGATTACTGGACAAGGTCTTTTAATTATTCTTGCTGGCTATTTTGAATCGACAACAGGTTTGCCAGCTATTGATATTAATGTAAATGCAAAACCAAACGCAATTGTTCAAACAATTAATCCCGATTCTATAAAACTTGAAACTCTTGATGGTGATTTAAAACTTAATGCCAGCAGTTCCCAATTAGATATTACTACTGCAAAAACCACTCAAGCCAAAGTCGATTCAATTATTGCATTAGTAAGAAATTTGAATGGTAACAATGGTTTTTATGAAGTTGAAGGAACATCGTCTTCGAAGGATAATTCTGCAGCAAAAGCAGAGCTATCTGCTTTTGAAAAATTTATTAAAAATACTTTTGGTGTTGAAAAGCCAATTGTAAATAAATCATTAGGAATTGGAAATGTTGGAATTGTTTACTTTTACCTTACAAACAAACCAACAGATGATGAAATTGTCGTCAATTTTAGCTCAAATGGTGGAGATAAAAGTATTTCGCTTATTGAAGGCACTCGTTTTACTTTTAACAAATCCAATTGGAATAAACCAGCATTTGCTGTTTTTCAATTAGATCCAAAACTTAATAAATTTTCTTCAGCCTCTTTTCAAGCACGTTCTGGTAATATCAAACTCTCGTGGATAATTACGTTTTCTATTTTAACTGGATTATTTTTACTGTTTTTTATATATCACAGAATTATTCTGCCTTATTCGCCTAAAGATAAATCCGCAATCAGCAATAGCGATAAATCCATTTTTAGAGAATTCATTGATACCTTTGTAATATTTTTCAAGCGAGATAAAATTGGTATTACAATAGCTTTCCTTTTGCTTTACAGACTTGGAGAATCGCAACTTGTAAAATTGGCTTCACCTTTTTTGCTTGATGCTAGAGAAGTTGGTGGACTTGGTCTTACAACTGGTGAAGTTGGTTTAGTATATGGAACTGTTGGAATTATTGCTCTAACATTGGGGGGAATTCTTGGTGGATTTGTAGCTGCCAAACATGGATTGAAAAAATGGTTATGGTGGATGCTAATTGCTATAAACTTGCCAAATACAGTTTATATTTATTTGTCTTATGCAATGCCAGAATCCTTTTTTATAATAAATTTGGCGGTTGCTGTTGAGCAGTTTGGATATGGTTTTGGGTTTACTGCATATATGTTATATATGATTTACGTTTCAAATGGTGAGTATAAAACTGCTCACTTTGCAATTACCACTGCTTTTATGGCGCTTGGAATGATGATTCCAGGAATGGTAAGTGGCTGGTTGCAAGAGTTAATTGGTTATCAACATTTCTTTGTTTGGGTAGTTATTGCAACTATTCCAGCATTTATTATTGCTAAGTTTGTTCCAATTGATGAAACTTTTGGAATGAAAGAGGAATAAATTGCAGCATGTTATAGAATGTTTTTTCAGTATTGAATAAAATTAAAACTGCAGCAAATTTATAAAATTATTTTTGCTGTAGTTTATTGTATAAATTTTTTATCATAATGTTAAGGGGAGCAACAATGAAAAAGATTTTTATATTATCGTTATTTGTTTGTTTGCAATTTGTATTTTTTTCCTGTTCAAAAAATGACAATGAGCAAAATACACCAATAGAAAATGAAATTTTGTATAATGATGACAGCTTTTTCTATATCGATTTCAAAAATTATCCTATCAAGGACAAAAGATTGCCAATCGGTATTTTTGACTCTGGAACTGGTGGTTTAACAGTTCTGGATGCAATGATTAATTCAGATAATTTTAACAATGAATCTCACCAGATTGAAAAACAAGGTGATAATAAAATTGATTTTCTAAATGAGTCCTTTATTTATCTTGGTGACAAAGCTAATATGCCTTATGGCGAATATTCTGGTAAAAATAAAACTGATTTGTTAAAGGAACACATTATTAAAGATGTTCAATTTTTACTTGGTGATAAATATTATCCTTCGCAGAATTCTGAAAAATACAACACAGATAAATGTCCTATTAAAGCAATTGTTATAGCCTGCAATACTGCTACGGCTTATGGCAAAAATGATATTGAAAGTTTCATTAAGAAAGCTGGACTTGATATAAAAGTAATAGGTGTAATTGGTGCTGGTGTAAGAGGTGCCTTGGAAAATATCACTAAAACTGAAGATGCAACTTTTGGAATAATGGCTACTGCGGGAACAGTTGCTTCAAATGGATATCCGAACACGGTTGCAGAGCAAAAATACAAATTAGACTATTTTGGTGGTGTAATTACTTTTCAGCAAGCTGGTATTGGACTTGCAGCCGCAATTGATGGTGAAAAAGATTACATGGATACTTCATTAAACAACATAAGGGAAAACTATAGAGGTCCATCTTTTACAAATGAAAACGCTTTAATTAATAAAACAATATTGGCAAGATATAATTTTGATTTTTCTAATAACCAGATGCTTTATTCTGGAAATTTGGATAATCCGACGGAACTGCAAATAAATTCGATTGATAATTATATTAAATACCATGTAATTTCTTTGCTAGAGAAGATTAGAAATTCCGAAACAAAAATTAAACTAAAATCAGTAATTCTTGGATGTACACATTATCCTTTCTTTATGGATAATTTTAGAAAAGAGTTTAAGTCAGCTTATAGTTATAAAGAAAATGGCGAGTTTGTTTATCGTAGTTTTATGGCAGAAGAAATTGCTTTGGTTGACCCAGCAATTAATACTGCAAAAGAGCTTTACACATATTTAAATAAAAATAACTTGTTCAACAATGGTAGTATTGAAAATAGTAAGTTTTACATTAGTGTTCCAAATCTTTCTAATGAGAATAACAAATTGGCGGATCCTCTCAATTTTACTTATGACTATAAATACGGAAGAAATAGCGGTGATATTCAAGAGTATATTAAAAATGTCCCTTTTTCTGATTGTACAATTTCAAGTGATTTAATGGAAAGATTGAAAGAACAAATTCCTTTTACTTATAGTTTAATCAAGACTTATATAAACTCAATTAAGTAGTTATTTTTAATATTATGTTGTTACCGAAAAGCAAGTTTGCAAATATTATTTGCAAACTTGCTTAAATACTCGCAAAAAGTTTTCTCCTAAAATTTTTCTAATATCAGAATGTGTGTAACCATGTTCTAAAAGTGCAATTGTTAAATCGGGATATTTAGTTACATCACTTAATCCTTTAACCAAATTGCCATTAGTGCCATCAAAATCGGAGCCAATTGCTATGTAGTCAATTCCAACAAGATTTACAATATAATCAATGTGAGCAATAACATCGGCAATGTCAGAATCGCCATCACTATCTGCATCCCCAATAAATGGCGGATAAAAAACAACTCCTATTACTCCCCCACTATTTGCAATGTCTTTAATCTGACTATCATACAAATTTCTGGAACTATTTTTAATAGCTCTAACACCAGAATGCGTTGCCATTATTGGGTTTTGTGTAATTTCAAGAATATCAGAAATAGTTTTAATGCCTGTGTGTGAAACATCAATAATAATTCCTAACGAATCCATTTTGCGAATTACATCTTTGCCAAATTCACTTAAGCCAACTGTGTTTGTTCGCGAATCAGATGCTGATACTGCCCACTCTGTGCTATTATTCCAAGTAATGGTTAAGTATCGCATTCCCATATTATAAAGTTGGACTAATTTATCAATACTGCTTTCAATTGAGTGACCGCCCTCAACACCAATTACAGCAGCAATTTTATTCTGGTTAATTTCATTTAATGATGATTCATAATTAGTTGTTAGTGCAATCTCATTCAAGTTCAGAAAAGTTTCGTAATTTAATCGTTCAATTAAATCCAGAGTTGTTTGATAGTATTTTCCAATATAGGCAGTTGGACTAACCCAAGCTGCAAAAAATTGTAAATCAACTCCACCTTGTTTTAATCTTGGAACATCTGTCTCAAATTTAGAATGCAAAATATAAAGATGATAGTTGGGGTCTTCCATAAATATGCGTTCCAAAATGTCGTTGTGTAAATCAACAAGTATTGCATTTGAGTGAAGTGACTCAAGAGTATTTTCAAAATTCTCGCCGCCATTTACAGTTTCGTTCAAAGTATCATTTACATAAGCAAATTTTGAGAATACAATTCTAATGTTCTTTGCATTTGGTTTAGCTAACATAAAACTGCTTTTATAATTTGTAGATCGTAAATCGGTAAGACCTTTCCCATTTAAGCCGTCGAGTTGAAGCATTTTTTTTGTGATGGAATATTGAGAAGTGCTAATTGTATAAAAGTAAATTCCAGCAGATCCTTTGCCATCATATTTAATTTTATAACTTCCACTTTGCAATGAAAATTCTTTTTTATCAACAACCCGACCAAGAATATCATGAATTACAATATTAACTTTTTCAGATTCAAAAATGCTAAAAGTAATATTTGTTGATGGGTTAAATGGATTTGGATAATTTTGATTTACATTGAATGTATTGGGAGGTTGAGTATTTTCGATTGAAGTTAAAGTGTAACTCCAATTTCCATAAAAATCAGTAACTAGAGTATCTTTTGTCCCTGAATCTTTGTCTGTTATTTCAATTAGTACATTTTGCAAGTTTTTACTAGAAACTGCATCTCTTACATTTCCAGTAAATGTTTGAGCATTTATGGAGTTTAGAAATAAAAATATTATTAGAAAAGTATGTATTTTATTCATTTGATAGATTTTACATTCTGTGATTTGGGGAAATAATTATAATGCTATTCGTTTGCAGAAATAATTAACTCTGCAAATTCACGAAAAACTCCATCGCCACCTTTTCGTTTGCAAATGTAATCAACAACCTTTAGAACCGAATCTACAGCATCACTTGGTGCAGCAGAAAACCCCACACCGCCAATAATTTCCAAATCATTTATATCGTCACCAAGATAAGCAACATTTTCTAATGTTAAATTTTTCTCGTTGCAAATTTCTTTCAACTTTTCTAATTTGTTCCAAGTGCCGGTAATAACAAAATCCATTTTTAGTCTTTTATTTCTAACTTCAATTAAATCAGGACCATCTGTCGAAATTATTCCACATTCAAATCCAGAATCTTTCAATCTTCTGGTTGCAATACCATCCTTTACATTAAACTTTTTCATTACTAATCCCTCTTTTGTATAATAAAGTCCACCATCTGTCAGAACTCCGTCTACGTCAGTAATTACTAATTTTATCTTTTTTAGGTTGTTTGTTATACTTTTCATTTGCCAGCTAAATTATTTTTAAAAATTATATAGTAAAATAGTTTTTCTTTACAAAACATTTAATAATTATTTTTAAACTCTACTATAGCATTTCTTAATTAAAGTACTTATTTTTTGAACGCAATCAATTTACCACAAACTAAAGTGTAATAATTTTGGAGAATCTATTGAGTGTTAATTTATTGTTAATTATTCAAAAATATTTGCCCTTAATATTTTTTTATAACTATTATTACTTCCTTAATTTAATAACCTAACTAACTTATTTACTAACAAATCATAAGGAAACTTTATGATGAAGATTTACAAAACCTTAGTACTGTTGATGCTTTTAACGTCAGCACTTTTCGCACAAACTTACACACTCTCAGGTGTAGTAACTAGTTCGGTGACTAGTGAAAAACTTGTTGGAGCAAATGTATATGTAAAAGGCACAACAATGGGCGCTGCTACAGATATCGATGGGAAATTTGCAATTCCATCACTTACTGCTGGCGATTACACCATTGTATGTAGTTATATCGGTTTTGAAAAAGTTGAAGAAAAAGTTAATCTTTCCAATAATATGGAATTGAATTTTTCTTTAAAAGATTACCAGTTTTCTCTTAACGTAACTGTTTTAGCTGATCGCGCTAAAGAAAGAGAAACTCCTGTTGCTTTCACAAATATTGATAAAAAAGATATGGAAGCACAATTGGGTTCAAGAGATATCCCAATGATTCTTAACACAACTCCATCGGTTTATGCAACTGCCGGTGGTGGTGGTGCTGGTGATGCACGAATAAACATTCGTGGATTTGATCAAACAAACATTGCAATTATGATTAATGGTGTTCCTGTTAATGATATGGAAAATGGTTGGGTATACTGGTCAAACTGGGATGGTCTTGGTGACGCTACTTCATCAATCCAGGTTCAACGTGGTCTATCTGCTGTTAACTTAGCAACACCTTCAATTGGTGGAACTATGAACATCATTTCTGACCCTACTGCAAATAAATTTGGCGTAAACCTAAAACAAGAACTTGGTAATGATGGTTTCTTAAAAACTACTTTTGGTGCAAGCTCAGGTAAAATGGGAAAATTTGCTGTTAATGCTAATTTAGTTAAAAAAACAGGAAATGGAACTATTAATAAAACTTGGACTGATGCTTATGCTTATTATTTTGGTTTAGCATATGAAATAAATAATACAAACAGATTAGAATTGTACGCACTTGGTGCTCCTCAACTTCACGGACAAAATCTTTACAGACAAAATGCTGCTGCTTATAGCCATGATTTTGCAAAAAATGACTTAGGTTATTCAGATGCAGATTTAGCTTCTAAAGCTGAAGCTACTTCAGGAAGATTGTATAACCAAAACTGGAATAGTGTTAGCTCCAGCTATGCAGGAAAACAATGGTGGAATGGTGCAGAACATGATAGATACGATCCTAATTTTATCAACGAAAGAGAAAACTACTTCCATAAACCTATAGTTAATTTAAACTGGTATTCTCAACTTTCAGATAAGCTCAGCTTATATACAACTGCTTATTGGTCAGGTGGTACTGGTGGTGGAAGTGGTACTTATGGTAAAATGAAAAGTTCTTATGTTCAAGACGGAGTTGACGGTCAGCCAACAAAACCAGTTGATTGGGATGCAACAATTGCTGCTAATCAAGCTTCAGCTACTGGTTCTTTAGGTATTTTAAGAAATAGTGTTAATAACCAATATACTTTTGGTATAATTTCAAAAGCATATTATAAAATTAATGATAACTTAAAAACATCATTTGGTGTCGACTGGAGAACAGCTGAAATTGATCACTTTAGAGAAGTGAGAGATTTATTAGGTGGTTCATATATTGAATTTGCTGGAGATGAATTCGCTTCATCAACACAAAAGAAACTTGGTGACAAACTTGATTATTACAACACTAACACTGTTGATTGGTTAGGTGCTTATGCACAAGCTGAATATTCAAAAGACCTTATTTCTCTTTATGGTACTTTTGGATGGTCAATGATTAAATATTCTTATTTAGATCATTTCCATAAAGATGCTACAGGTGCTGAAGTTTTCAACAAATCAGATTGGATTAATGGATATCAAATTAAAGGTGGTGCAAGCTATCGTTTAACTACAACAAATAGTATTTATGCTAATGTTGGTTATGTAAGTAAAGTTCCTATATTTGATCAAGTAATTTACGATTATGATGGTTCAGCAGATCCTTCTCCTCAAAATGAAACATTTACAGCTTTTGAAATTGGTACAAATAATAGTTTGTTAAACAATAAACTTCATGTTAATGCTAACCTTTATTATACAACATGGATGAATAGAGCAAACAGAGTTTCAATTCAAGATATTAATGGCAACGATGACCTAATCAACCTTGATGGTATTGATGCACGTCATATGGGGGTTGAACTTGAATTAAACTATATGCCTATTTCAATGTTAAAACTTGATGGTATTTTCTCTGTTGGTAATTGGGTTTATACTGATGATGTTACAGGTACTTACATTGATTATTCAAGTGGTGCTGCTGTTACAACTGATTATAACTATTACATTAAAGACTTAAAAGTTGGTGATCAACCACAAACTTCTATGATTTTTGGTGCTACAGTTTTCCCAGTTAAAGGAATGTCTTTACAAGTTCTATATAGCATGTATATGGATATGTATGCTAGTTGGTCTCCAACAAGTAGAACAGTTGAAACTGATAGAGACCAAAGTTGGAAAACACCTAACTACAGTGTAATTGATTTACATTTTAGTTATATGTTACCAATCAACTTAAGTGGTACTACTTTTACAGTATTTGCACACGCATTTAATTTACTTGATACTATTTATGTTCAAGATGCTACTGATAATAGCTCATATAATGGTATAAAAGGTGCGCCTAGCCATTCAGCACAAAGAGCAGAAGTTTACTTAGGTATTCCTCAGACTTTCAATGCTGGTGTTTCTATTGCATTTAATTAATGAATAATTAAGTACAAATTCTTTTCAAAAAACCTCCGAAAATTCGGAGGTTTTTTTTTATTAATCTATTATACCTTTCCATCTTTTTTTATAAATTTGAACAAGTAATTTTTTTAAATAATATATCGGAAAGGATATATGAAGTGCTTAACAAAATATTATTTTTACTCCTCATCTCTACTAATTTATTTTCACAAAATTTCTCTTTAAATGGAATTATAACTGACAAAGAGAACAACCAACCATTACAAAACTGTAATATTTTTATTCCAGAATTAGAAACCGGTTCAATAAGCAATTCTATTGGATTTTTTGAAATATCAAACATTCCTAAAGGGAATTATGATATTCAGTGTTCATTTGTGGGATTTAAGACTATTACAAAAACAATTTCAATTAATTCCAGTTTAACTATTAACTTTCAACTAACAGCCGAAGACATTTTACTAAATGAAACTATTGTAAAATCCAGCATGCCAAAGTTGCGTGAAACTCCAATTGCGTTTGCAGAAAAAGATAATGACGATTTGGAACAAACACTTGGATCGCAAGATGTTCCTTTTCTACTTAATTCCACTCCTTCGTTATACGTATCTTCGCAAGGTGGTGGAACTGGTGATTTAAGATTGAACATAAGAGGTTTTGCGCAAAACAATCTGGCAATAATGGTAAACGGAGTTCCAGTAAACAATCCAGAAAATGGAGAAGTCTATTGGTCAAATTGGTCAGGCATTAGTGATGTTGTAAGCTCTGTTCAAGCTCAGCGCGGACTTGGTGCAAATCCTTACACATCTTCTGCAGTTGGAGGATTAATTAACATACAAACTTATGGAGTTGGAAATAGGCAAGAATTTCTAAAAGTGAGAACTGAATTTGGCTCTGATAATTTTAGAAAAGAAACAATTTCATTCAACAAATCAATAATTCCAAATAACCTTTTTATTACAGCATTATTTTCAAAAAAGGATTGGGATGGTTATGCAAACCAGACTTGGCTTAATGAATATACATATTATTTTGCAGTTGGTGGAATTATTGGCAACAACTCTTTAGAGTTAAAAATTATTGGTTCGCCACAGGAACATGGTCAAAGACTAACAATGCAATCAATTGCAACTTGGGAAAAACGTGGACGAAGGTATAACTCCGATTGGGGATATTTAAACGGAAATCCGTTAAATCTGCGTGACAATAATTTTCATAAACCGACAATTACTTTAAATCATAATTGGCAGATTAACGAAAATCTAATAATGTCCAACGTATTATATTATACTCCAGGTGTTGGTGGCGGAATTATTCCACCTTGGGGACCTCCATTTGGAGTTACAAAAGAAGGTCAAGTTGATTTTGATAGCGAATGGATTAAAAACTCGACCACTGTTAATTCAACATATAGTTCAACGCTTTACTACACCGAAAATGCTCTCCGTAAAGCTGTTCATAAGCATCAATGGTTTGGATTTCTTTCTACATTAAAGTACAATCTTTCAAACATTGCTTTAACTTTTGGAATAGATTCTAAAATTTATTCCGCACAAAATTATAATACTGTTGGAAATTTGCTTGGTGGCGATTACACAATTTGGAGCAGCGATGTAAATAAACCATGGAATAAATTACTTTACAAAGGCGATATTGTAGATTTTAATGCCGATAGTTTTGCCCGCCATTTTGGTGGATTTGTTCAATCAGAATTTACGAAGGATAATATTACAGCATATTTAAATTTATCATCCTCATATACAACTTATAATAGAATTGATTATTTCAATTATCTCGTTACTGATCCAAGACGTGAAACCGGTTGGGAATCCTTTATCGGCTTTACTGCCAAAGCTGGAATTAATTACAATCTTGATTCTAAAAATAACACATATTTTAATGTAGGATATTTTTCCAAGCCACCACTCTCTGAAAATGTATTTGATTACACAAATAATATTTATGACAATGTTAAAAATGAAAAAGTATATAATTTTGAAATTGGATATGGCTTTACCGATTCGCGATTAAATATTAAATCCAATATTTATTATACCATTTGGAATGACCGCTCAATAAGAAATATGATTCAGGATAATACAACGGGCGAGTTTTTCTATAATAATATTCTTGGTGCAAATGCTCGCCATATGGGTTTTGAATTTGAAAGTAATTATCAAGCTACTAAAAATTTATTATTTAGTGGAATGTTTTCTATTTCAAATAATAAATGGACAAACAATGTTAGCGCTGTAATTTATCCAGAAAGTAATCCTAATCAACAAGAAAGTTATAATTCGTATGTTAAGGATTTATATGTTGGAGGTTATCCAATGCTTTTAGCATCTTTATCGATAAAATATAGTTTTAATTTAACTTCCAACAGCGAACTTTTTATAATGCCAATTTATCGATTTAGCGATAAACAATATGCACAATATAATTCCGACTTACGCACTAACCCAAATGATGCTGGTGTTAACTCGTGGAAATTGCCACAAACAAATATATTTGACATAAACTTTGGTATTAATTTTATGTTAAGTAATCTTTTTGTTAAAAGAGCAAACGTAAGTTTTCATATATTTAATATGTTCAATAATAATAATTATATAATTGACGCATTAGATGGTGCTAATCATACGTCCAATTCTGCTCTAGTCTGGTATGGAAGGGAAAGATGGTGGAGTGTAAATTTAGCACTTACATTTTGACAAATTTTAGTTCGTTTAAATTAATATTACATTAAGTTTTATAGTATTTATCTCATCTAAAATTACAAAATGTTTTGTCTTTTTCAATTATTCAAGATAAAAACTGGATATAGATTTATGGAAATAATGTCATTAAATAAAGTCCTTGAATTGCCACCAAATGAAAGAGTTACTTTTGCTGAGTTAATTTTAGCAAGTATTGAGCATGAAGAAGAAGACATTCGTAAATCATGGATTTCTGAAGTTTACGATAGAATTAAAGCAGTAAAAGAAGGTAAATCAAGACTACTTGACTTTGAAGAATTATACTATAAACGTTAAAATCCATGAAGTCGCAGCGAATAATTAATATGTTAACCCCAAAAGAACCCAATGAGATATTTACTATGACATTTAAAAGAATAATTCTAATATTTTTATTTGCATCCATTTTTATATCAGCACAAAGCAAACCCTACGTTCTACTTGTTTCATTTGATGGCTTTCGCTGGGATTATTTAAATAGAAATATAACTCCAAATTTGGATGTAGAAATTCAAAATGGAGTGCGTGCTTCGTCACTTCGTCCAGTATTTCCAAGCAAAACATTTCCAAACCATCTTTCAATAATTACCGGAATGTATGCTGAACATCATGGAATAATTTTTAATAAATTCGAAGATATTGAAACTAAAGAAACATACAGATTAGGAGACACCTCTGTAGTACGAAATCCCGATTGGTACAAAGGAGAAGCATTTTGGACTACAGCAGAAAAAAATGATATAACCACAGCAAGTTTCTTCTGGCCAGGTTCAGAGGTAAATGATTGTAGCAAAAGACCAACATATTACAAAAAGTATGAACATAATTTGCCTTATAGAAAACGTATTGATGGAGTAGTTAATTGGTTGCAATTGCCCTACGAAAAACGTCCACATTTCATAACTCTTTACTTTCATGATACCGATTCATTTGGACATGAATTTGGCCCAAACTCTCCAGAAATTACACAATCAATAAAAAGGCTTGATACTTTAGTTGGATATTTGAATGCCCAACTTTCTGAAATAGGCATGAAAGACAGTTTAAATATAATTTTCGTTTCCGATCATGGTATGACTGAGATTGATACTTCCAGAACTATTAACGTTGAAAATATTCTCAGCAATCTTGATTATAAACTTGGCGGTGCATCAACTCTTGCAATGATTGAACCAAGCAAAGACGATTACGATTCCATTTATGCAAGATTAAATAAAAATCAAAACCACTTTAAGCTATATTCCAAAGAAAAAATGCCTACGTATTTTCACTTTAGTAATAACGAGAATATTTATTCAATACTCCTAGTTGCTGAACTTGGTTGGTCAATTGTAAATGACAAACAATTTGCCCAAATGAGTGAACACTCCAATAAAGGCGATCACGGATTTGATAATAACAATATTGCTATGCACGGAATATTTATTGCAGAAGGACCTCAATTTAAAAATGGGTATACAACAGGAACTATTTGGAATATTGATATTTATCCACTTTTATGCAAAATTTTCAATATTGCTCCAAATCCTAATGTGGATGGAAGTTTAGAGAGAATTGAATTTTTATTGAAATAGTTCTTAATTGCTTGCAACTTGATAAGTTCGTACTTAAAGAAGTCAGTTGTCCTATAACTTGGGACAACTTAAAATAAAATATTAAGTGACTTTTAAATGACTTAGAATATATTTTATAATACTATTGATATTACTTTTTCAAAATATTCATAATAATTTTTTAATGATATTGCCGTTGGCTTTAGCCAACGGATTAAGGTAAAGAGAATTACAAAACAGCTTTAGCAGCATTAATTTTTACAGCCCTATTATAAACAACTAGCATTTGCAAAAAAGATATGAAATAACTATTTTCAAACAAATACTTTACAACTTTGAGCGAATAGAGTGGTAATTGAGCGCACAAAAAATATTGAAACACAAAACACACCATTACTCCCAACTGAAATTAGAAATAAAATAATATCTCTTTTAGTCATTTTCCTTTTCACAACAAATATCTATTCCCAAGAAATTGGAGTTGCACCAGTTAAAGTATGGACAAATAATTATGAAATTGAGAATCCATATGGATTTAGCATTTATGTATTTCAACCACTAGGTCGTTTGGGTATAAAATTTGAGTATCTAACAGCACAAAACGAGAGAAATTATTATGGTTTTTTAAATGGTGGATTTTTAGTAAAACCAGAAGATTTTATCAAAGATTCTATTACTAGCAAATCAAGTTCTAGAGCATTTGAAATCAGTTTGATTATGTCAAAGATTGCAGAATTATTTGGGAATCATTTCAATATTGGAGCTGGTGTAACCTATGATAAATTCAGCAGAGATAAAATTGGTTTAAGTTCTGGAAAAGTATTTAGGCTATCTGAAAGCAAATATGGTTTATTCTATGCACTTTCAATTTCCCGTGAAAATATTTTGGGGTTTCCAATTAAACTTGAATTGCTTTTTAAGCACAAAGGATTAAAAGGTGGAATTTTTGCAACTGATACAGAACAGCCATTTACTGGCTCAATGGATGTAAAGGAATTACAAGTAAATTTAGCATTCATGTTTTAAAACAATATTGCCGTTGGCTTTAGCAAAGTTTCATTATGTGTTGGATTATACAATTGCCGTTGGCTTTAGCCAACGGAATGAAGGAACAAAAATATCCTCTCTGGCTTCAGCCACATTTATAATTAATTGTTAATACCTTTGAAAACTAAATGTGGCTAAAGCCTTTTTGCTTCTTTATCCTTGCAATCAGTTCACTAAAGTGAACTGCAATAAAAACAAAGAGATTATAATTTGTGTTTTTATTAAGACTGCAAAAGTAGACTTTAACTAATATTAACTCAGTTTAAAATAAAAATCTATTAGATATTTTTGATGATAAAACCCCAACGGCAAATAATATATTAAATCCATATTGGAAAATGAATTTGATGAAAACCAAAACATCAACAAATTCGGGAATTCCGAATTTCTGCATAACAATAAAGTGCTTTTTACAATATTGCCGTTGGCTTTAGCCAACGGAATAAGGTAAAGAAAATTACAAATCGGCTTTAGCCGCATTAATAATTTTACATATCCATTATGAACAACTAGCATTTACAAAAAAGACTTGAAATAACTATTTTCAAACAAATATTTTACAACTTAAAGCGAATAGAGTGGTAATTGAGCACAGAAAAAATATTGAAACAAACTTTATTATTTTCTCCAACACTAATCTTCTCTTTGAAATTGTTAATGTAATAAACAAGTTGGGAAAAGAACTTTATAGGGCTGCCTAAATGAAGAGTAATTCTCAACTAATATTATATACAACAGAAGACGGTAAAATTAGAATTGAAACACATTTTGAAAATGAGACTGTATGGTTAACAATTGAGCAAATTGCAGAACTTTTTCAAAAATCACGTTCTACTATTAATGAACATATTTTAAATGTTTTTAATGAAAAGGAACTTGAGAAAGAATCTTCTATTAGAAAAATCGGAATTTCCGATTTTTCTACCAAACCTACTAATTTTTACAATCTTGATGTAATTATTTCGGTGGGATATAGAGTAAAATCGCAACAAGGTATTCATTTTAGAAAATGGGCTACTGCACTTATTAAGGAATACTTAATAAAGGGCTTTACCATGAATGACGAATTATTAAAAGAAGCTGGTGGAGGTAACTATTTTAACGAGTTGTTAGCTCGTATCCGTGATATTCGTTCATCCGAAAAAGTATTTTGGCGTAAGGTTTTAGATATTTATGCAACTAGTATAGATTATGAACCAAGTACTGAACAGTCAATTCTCTTTTTTAAAACAATTCAAAATAAAATGCACTGGGCTTCGCATGGCGAAACAGCAGCCGAAACTGTTTATAAAAGAGTAAATTCATTAAAGAAGAACATTGGGTTAACCAGTTTTAAAGGGGCAATTCCCACAAGAAGCGAGGTTGAAATTGCCAAGAATTATCTTTCTGAAGATGAATTAAATATTTTGAACAGAATGGTTACAGCTTATCTAGAAATTGCGGAAATTCAAGCATTAAACCGCACTCCAATGTATATGAAAGATTGGATTAAACAATTGGATAATTTTCTTGCTTTAACTGGTTAAGAAATTCTACAGCATGCAGGAAAATTAGCAACAATGAGGCTATTGAAAAAGCACATACTGAATATGAAAAATTTAATGAAAAAATAAAAAATAAAATTTCTAATGTTGAAAGAGATTTTATTAAGCAACTAGAAATTGTTAATAAAAGGTTAAGTAATAATAAATAAGTTGCAAATATTGGGGCTGTAGTTTGTAGAACTTAAGAACAGAAAAATAAAATTTACTACACAACAGTACTCTCCACTGAAATTATAAATAGAATAATATTTTTTAATCTATCAAACGATACGTGTTGGATTATACAATTGCCGTTTGGCTTTTATGTTGTGTTAAAACATTAATATTTTATTAACCAACGGTTTTAGGAAACATGCAATAACTGTAAATCTTATGAAGTAATTAAAACAAGCTTGTGGAGGATAAAATAAATAACTTTTGATGTTATATTCTGAGTAAGCTATTTTCTAATCTAGGTCGCTTATTTTTGTGATTTGTTTATAACTGACATCTTCAAATTCATTAAAATGTGCTTCACCACATTTTATTTTTTGCTTTTCACTAATACGTAGTTCTTGATTTTCAGACTTTGTTTCAGCAACAAAATACAAAGTTTTTTCATTTTTCTTAATTAACGCCCAATCTGGATTGTATGGGCCAATCGGTGTTTTAATTTTAAACCAAAATGGCAATTTGAAATAAAACTCAATATCATCCCTACTTTCACATTCTTCTGCAAATCTATATTCAATTTGTGAATCGAGTGGTACAAAGTTACTGTATATAGTTTTTTCTTCGTTGTTAATTGTAAATGTTAAATTATTTATATAAATAGGAAAATCCTCAAATAGTCTCATCTCATATTTAAGACTACCTATTCTTTCGTATTTAATTCCATCAATCATCAAATTTGTAGGCTACATATTATTTTGATGTGCTAGGCATAATAATTAGCCAATCTAAAAAAGAAAAAATCTTTATCTCTAGTACCATTATTTGAAGAAATAAATTTCTGTATTTTACTATTTAGTCCTTCAGCTAAAGCATTCGTTGCA
>JAHISP010000096.1 GCA_018818165.1 Bacteroidota bacterium
CAACTATTGAGTGGTTTAAGTTCGATACTGATAAGCTGTTTTTAAAAATATCAAATAACAATTAGAAAGCAAATCACAACAGATGGTGGAAAAGTTCACAATGGACGCAGGCTGTTTTTAAAAATATCAAATAACAATTAGAAAGCAAATCACAACGATAATGAATTAAACAAAATAATTGATGATGCTGTTTTTAAAAATATCAAATAACAATTAGAAAGTAAATCACAACGCGTTAGCCCATGTTAGAGCAAATATTGTAGCTGTTTTTAAAAATATCAAATAACAATTAGAAAGCAAATCACAACTGTCTTTTATTTTACATCAATATTTCATTTGCTGTTTTTAAAAATATCAAATAACAATTAGAAAGCAAATCACAACACAAAGCGGAAGGTTTAAGCAACCAGGCTTGCTGTTTTTAAAAATATCAAATAACAATTAGAAAGCAAATCACAACTAACAGACTGGTCTTTAACAATATTGTTTGGCTGTTTTTAAAAATATCAAATAACAATTAGAAAGCAAATCACAACCAAGCCGAATTTGCTGTGTAAGTGCCAGTGGCTGTTTTTAAAAATATCAAATAACAATTAGAAAGCAAATCACAACATAATACAATTATTGCTCCAAAACTACAAGGCTGTTTTTAAAAATATCAAATAACAATTAGAAAGCAAATCACAACATTTATCTTTATACAATTACTACAAAGATAGCTGTTTTTAAAAATATCAAATAACAATTAGAAAGCAAATCACAACGTAAGCAAGAAATTATTAAAAGCATATGAAGCTGTTTTTAAAAATATCAAATAACAATTAGAAAGCAAATCACAACAGGTCACAAATTGTGACCTCAAAGTTTCTGGCTGTTTTTAAAAATATCAAATAACAATTAGAAAGCAAATCACAAAATTTTTATGACTGTAATAGTAGTCATATGACTAAAATATAAGTCGGTGAAAAAATAAAAATAAATATTTATGACTGGCAAACTAATTTTATATAATTTCATTGCAAGTAAAACGGAAAGAGTTGAGCTTTTATCTTTTGATTACGAAAACCAATTAATAAAATCCGTTGCAATCCGTGTAATCCGTCCAAGTAAGCTCGGATGACACAGATGTTATGAAATGATGGTACAATAATTTTTCACAAAGTTATTTAGGACTATTTTTAATGTTGCAAATGTTATTGAATTCTGCTAATTTTATGGATACTAAAGTATCCACATGGATACAATTGTAGCCATAGAATAAAGGATAAAATAATGATAGTAAATAAATTTTTAAATTATTTGTTTACTTCTCCTAGTATTATAGCTGTATTAAGAGAATTAGACATGAGAACAGTTGGTATAAGTGGCAGAGAAATTTCGCGTTTAACAAATGTTACACATAAAACTGCATTAAAAGCATTAGATAACCTTGAAGCGTTGAAACTTATTAAAAGAAATGTTGTTGGCAAGTCATATTATTTTACACTAAACCGCGAACAATTTATTTATAAAAATATAATTTCAGTCATTTTTAAAAATGAACTTGAGTATAAACAGAAATTAATAGACAACTTAAAAAAATTGAAAAATGATAATGTTGTAAGCCTAATTATCTTTGGTAGTGTTGCCAGAAAAGAAGAAACGTACGAAAGTGATTTTGACCTATGTATTGTTTATCAAAATAAAAAAACTGAAATTGAAGAAAAAATTGATGTTCTACAAAGTAAACTTTATGAGGAATTTGGTGTTACTTTAGCTCCTTTTTATATAATGGAAGGTGATTTTAAGAAAAAAGCAAACACCATGAAACCTCCTGTAAATAATATTTTAAAAGAAGGAAATGTTATTTGGGGCAAATCAATAAATAGGATAATTCATGGCTAAAAAAAAATCCAGAAGAAGAATTGAATATCACCGATTCAAGGATTTTAAACAAGTTGCTATTAGTTTTTACGAAGGGGCAAAGATTGCTCAAGAATTTGATTACCAGCAAGCTGCAGGATTATTGATAATTCATTCAGCAATTGCTTTTGCCGATGCTATTACTGTTAAACTTCGATCCGAAAAATGTACTGGTGAAAATCATTACGAGATAATAAACTTATTGGAAGAAACTGTTCCCCAAAGTAAGGAACGCGATCAGTCAATAAAACACTTTAAAATTCTAATTGATCATAAAAATTTAGTGTCATATACTGGTGATATTTATTATAAAAAAGATGTTGATAAACTACTGAAACACTTTGAACGATTCTTTAATTGGGCAAATACAATACTTGAGCAATAATTATTATTTATCATGACAGGAACACAAATTTCATCCGATTATTAGATTGTCAAAGCAAAGAAAATATGTTAATACACGGTGAAACACTTAGTAATGAGCTTTAATGGTACTAATGTAGAATTGAAATTGCTTGCAGTCTTGTAGTTACTAAATCAAATTACAGATTGTTTTTAATGGGAATAATATTATTCCTTCTTCATTGATGTTTCTATCGAGATATAACAATCCAATATTTTTAATCATTAAAAAATTTGATTTACTAACCAGATAGGATATATTTATATTTTCATTTAGAGATTTTTAGTATATGATTGAAAGTATAATAACAATTTTATTAATTGGCTTCATTTCCGGCTTTGTTTTCTCAATGCCAATTGCTGGTCCCATCAGTATTCTTATTACTTCAAACGCTCTTAAAGGAAATAAACGATTTTGTATTAGAACCGCACTAGGCGCAACAATTGTAGAATTTGTTTTTGTTCTAGTTGCGGTTTATGGAATGACTATTATTTTTTCTGCATACAGTTCAATAATACCTTATTTACTAATAATTGGGGCATTGTTTCTATTTTTTGTGGGTGTCAAAGTCTTTTCCAGCAAAATTAAATTAGAGGATTTAACCGAATCTGAGCACGATACAAATGGTGTTTCTTCAGAAGATAAAGGTGGTTTGCGAGCAGGACTGATTATTAATTTATCTAACCCCTCTTTGTTTTTCGGAATTTTGGCATCTTCTTTTCTTGTCCTTTCATTTGCATCGTCAATTGGATTAAACACTGGCGGACTTGATCTTTTACTTCAAGAAAATGTTACTTCCATTCAAGAAATAACAGGCGATTCTTTAAAAAATATCGATTCAGCATTTGTTAAGTCTCATCAGTTAAGCGAAGATGCTGAACACAATTCATATACGCTTTTGTTAAGTGTTGTCTATGCATTTTCATTAGCTTCGGGTGGCTTTGTTTGGCTCTACATTCTTATGTTTTTATTAATTAAATATCGAACAGTAATAAAAATATCCCTTCTAAATTTAATTATACGTGGTTTAAGCATTGTGCTATTCGGAATAAGCTTCTATCTTCTATGGACAGCTATTAACATAGTTATAAGTCAAATAAGTTCTTGACATAAACTTTTTTTAGTATGCAATTTATTTGTTATTTTTGTTTCACAATTAAATAAATTAGTTAAAAAGGTTAATTATGGAAACAGTTTATCTTGATAGAAATGAAAACAATTACGGTCCCTCACCAAAATGTCTAGAAGTATTAAAATCCGCAACTCCAGATTTGTTTTATATGTATTCAACTGATTATAAAAATGGCTATAAAAGTGCGCTATCCAACAGACTTGCAACAGAGTTTAGCATAACCGAAGATCGCGTTTTACTTGGCTATGGTGCCGAAGATTTATTAAAGCAAGTTGTTCAAACATATTTAAATAGAAAAAAGAAAAAGCTATTAATCCCTGATCATTCATGGTGGTACTATAAAGAGATAGCCAATGAGGTTAAGGGAAAAAGTGTTGAATACCCAATAGTTGAAGGCAAAGATTCATACCAATATGATATTGATAAGCTAATGGAAATTTATAATGAATCAAATCCAGAAGTAGTATTTTTAGCATCTCCCAATAATCCTACCGGAAATTCTATATCGGATGAACAGTTAACTTATGTGCTTGATAGAATGACAAAATCAATTGTCGTACTTGATGAAGCCTATTGGTTTAGCAACGGCAATGAAAAAACAACTGAACTTGTAAACAAATACTCAAACCTTATTATCATTAGAACTTTCTCAAAACTTTATGCACTTGCCGGCATTAGAATTGGTTATGCGTTGGTTGGTTCTGGATTGAAAAGAATTAAAAAATTATCGAACCGCTATCTAGGTTATAACAGACTATCTGAAAAAGTTGCAATTGCAGCTATGGATTCTTTTGAATATTACAATGACATTTCTAAGAAAATGGCGGCTGATAGAGAACTTTATTTTACAGAATTAAGCAAAGTGGAAAACATAAAAGTTTTTAAATCGGATGCTAATTTTGTGCTAGTTAAAATTCCAAAAGAATCAATTAGTTCTTTAAAAGAACTTTTTGTTGGAAAAGGATTAGTAATTAAATTTATGAACGAAGAAATTGTAAACTCTCACCTTCGTATTTCATTAGGCACTCAAGAGCAAAATAGAAGAGTAATTGATGCAATTACAGAATTTTACAAAACATATAATTCATGAAATGGTTTAATGAGTATAAAGCCTCGCTAAAATTAGTTGAGGTAGAAGAATTGTTGGATTTGGTTTTCTACCGTCCGCTGGCGTTTTTATTTGTAAAGGCAGTTTATAAAACAAATTTAACTCCAAATCATATTACAACAATTGCATTAATTGTTGGAATGATTGGCGGTGCATTTTATTTTTTGAACACACATATTGCAATATCAATTGGGGCAGTTTTATTAATTATTTATGATGTGCTTGATTGCAGCGATGGAATGATTGCACGCTTAAAAAAGAATGGTACTTTTTTTGGAAGAATACTTGATGGAATTGCCGATTATTTTGTGACCGTTACTGTTTACATGGGCATTGGATTTGGCTTTGCAAGTAATTCTGAAAATCCTTTATACTTTTGGATTCTTTTAGGCGCAGCCGGCGCAAGTAATATTGTTCACGCCATTACTTTGGATTATTACCGAAACAAGTTTTTGGATTATGCATTTAACCGCGATTCCACGCTTGGCGAAAATCTAGAAGAATTTGAAACAGAATTGATTAAACTAAAGAAAGATGGAGGCAAGTATTTTCAAAGATTAATTATTTGGGTTTACTTAAAATATTCTGCCTTACAAGTTAAAGCTTCATCCAATGATTCACAGAAAACAAGAATCAATTATAATAAAGAAGACTATTTAAAAAAGAACAAACGAATACTTCATCTTTGGACTTACCTTGGGCCAACTACTGAACTTACTTTAATTATAATTGCGTCATTTTTTAACAGACTTGATTTATTTATGTGGACAATGATTGTTGTTGCTAATTTATACGCTCTTACACTTTTTATTATTCAAACCAACATTAACAAAAACACAAAACTAGACGAGATTTAATGAAGGCTGTTATACTTGCTGCTGGTGTGGCTTCGCGATTAAGACCACTTACAAACAATACTCCAAAATGCTTATTAAAAGTTGGCGATAAGTCAATACTTGAAAGAACAATTGATAACTTGGTTAAAAATAACATAAGTGAAATAATTGTAGTTACTGGATTTTTGAGAGAAATGATTGAGGATTTTCTAACTCAAAATTATCCAAAGCTTAAATTCACATTTATTTTTAACGAAAAGTATGATTCCACCAATAATATTTTCTCTCTTTGGCTGGCTAAATCTGAAATGCTTGGTTATGAAATGTTGCTTATGGATAGTGATATTATTTTTGATAGCAGAATAATTGGACAATTAGTTTCATCTAAATATGAAAATAATCTCGCTTTGCGCTCAGATAAAAATATGGGTGAAGAAGAAATTAAGTGTTTACTAAATGATGACGGAAGTATTAAAGAAATTGGTAAACATATTAATCCATTAGCAGCAATTGGAGAATCAATTGGAATTGAAAAATTTTCGAAGGAATTAGTTTTTAGTCTTTATACGATTTTGGATAGAAAAATTTTAGACGAAAAAGCTGTAAATATATTTTATGAAGCAGCATTTCAAGATGCAATGAATAGTGGCGCAAAAATATTTCCAGTTGATGTTGCTATGTATAAATGTATGGAAATTGATACGATTGAGGATTTTGAAATTGCGGCTCAAGTTGTAGAAACAATGATGTAATTATTCCTTTCTGTAATCAAATCGTGGGAGAGATAATTTTTTCTTCAATGCAAAAAGTCTTAATCCAAATCCTAAAAGGACACTTAAAATCATTCCCAAATTAGTGGAAATATTGAGTGATTCAGTTACATAAAATAAAATTCCACTTAAAAGTGCAATTGTTGCGTATAGTTCCTTTCTAAATATAAGTGGAATTTCATTACTCAGCACATCACGTGTAATTCCACCAGCTACTCCGCTAAGCATTCCCATTATAATTGATATCCAAGCACCATGCCCCAACATTATTGATTTCTGAACACCAAGAACTGCAAAAAGCGTAAGTCCAAAAGCATCTGCTACAACAAGAACTTTATACGGAAATTTTATTTTATTAGAAATTAGCAGCGTTATAAAACTTGTTACTATTGATAGAATTATGTATGTAGGATTTATAACCCAAAAAACTGGTGTGGAACCAAGTAGAAGATCTCTAAGAGTTCCGCCACCAAGCGCAGTCACAATTCCCAAAATAATAGCACCAAACGGATCCATCTGTTTTTTGCCGGCAGCTAAAACTCCAGAAATTGCAAACACTGAAACACCAAATAAATCTAGCCAATAAAGCATGGTTTAAGCAACTTTTGATAGTGATTAATAGATTATGTAATATGCTTTCGCCTGTCTATAAACAGTTGAAATAACAACTTTAAATATTACAATTGTCGGAATTGCAAGAAGTACACCCCAAAAGCCAGCTATAATTGAGCCGCCAGTTACTCCAATAACCACCACAAGAGGATGAAGGTTTACAGCTTTGCCTAAAACTAATGGTTGAAAAATTGCGTTATCTAAAAATTGAGCTATTAAAACAACAAGTAAAACTCCAAAAATAGGATTATCCGGCAAAAATGGTAAAACAGGATCGATGCCTTCAACAATCATTGCATATAGTATTCCTGTTCCAAGACCGATAACCGGTCCTAAAAATGGAATTGCGTTAGAAATGCCGGCAATAATTCCAATTAAAATTGCAGCTTGAATTTTAAAACCAATAAGCAATAAACCAAGAAAAATTGTTAAACCCACTAGTGAAGATTGCATTAATGTTCCGCGCAAATAATTACCAATTGCTTTATCAACATTTGCAAATGTTGTAAAAGCCATTTCAAAATATCTGTTTGGAACAATGTTGAGAAAGAAACTTTTAATTTCACCTTCATCAATAAGGACGAAGATAAAAATAAATGGCATAATAATCCAAGTAGAGATTGCACTTAGAAATAAAGCAATTTTTGAATCTGATTTGCCATCAGAAATACTTGGCAGCAACTCATTATTATATGCTTTGCTATCGTCATTTTTAAGGATTGGAAGAATAGGATGTTTTAAGTTCTCATTATAAAAAAAAAGAATTCTACTAGATACTTGCGAACTATCAATATAGCTTTGAAATTCTGCAACTTCAATTTCATTAAATGCCAGATAAGAACTTAGCCCTTGGAACATTTGATAAAGTTCATCTCCAAACAAATCGTCAAATATATTTCCTTCACTTGCATAATCCTTTTTACCAAGAAAGGATAGAAAGTTTTGATCCAATTTATATTGAAGTTGTATTCTTAATTCAAGATTCTCTTTTTCATTGGGAATTACGGATACAACTTTTTGACCAATAACAAAAATTATAATTGAAAAAGCGCCAAGTAAAATTAAAATAGCTAAACTTTTTGGAATTCCTTTTCTCCATAAATAATTTATTACGGGTAGGGAAATATAAGCTGCCAGAATTCCCATTAAAATAGGCAATACTAAATCTTGAAGAACAACCAAAAGTAACCCAATTACAGCAACAGAAAATATAAAGAGGGTAAAATAGAAAACTCTGGACCTAACTATGCGATCACTGTTTTTCATTTAATAAATCCTTAAGATTGTTTATTTCTTTCTCCATTTGCATAACATGATTAGTGGTTGCTTTTAAGCGTTTTCCAGTAATTATTGCAAGATGCATCATTATTTTTCCACCAATTTCAGGATGTGTTTTTAGAAGATTATTCAAGTCCTCTCTAAAAATTGCAATCGTTTTTGTTGGTTTAGAAACTAATGCACCAGCAGAACGAGGAGAACTATCTAATAATGCTAATTCACCAAAAATATCACCAGCTTCTAATAAAGCAATTTCAATAAATTCATTATTTTCATTTTGCTTTACAATTTTAACCTCGCCTTCTTTTATAATAAACATTGCGGCACCAGGTTGGTTTGTTTCAAAAACAAATTCATTTACTTCAAAAGTTCTTTCATAAGCAAATTTTGAAATTATTTTCAATTCTCGTCTGCTTAATTCACTTAAAAGTGGAATTTTCTTTAAAATATCAACAAGAGTTTGGCTTTTACTTGTTAATATCTCCTTGCTAAAATCTTTCCATAGGGTCTTTGTTTTTACTAAATCTTCCATAAATTCTTCAATTAGAAATATAAAATAATTATGATAATTTATAATATAATAGACATTAATCCAAAATATTTGATTTTATTTTGCTGGACGAAAACGGGAGGAATTAAATTACTGTAACAATCCACCATCTAAAAACAGCAATTAATACAATAACTACACCTTCAAATTTTGTAACTCGCCAACCAATTCTCATAAAGATAAATAGGAAAATTAGATATACAGCCAAAATTATTAAACTATAAAAATCACTTTGGGAAATAGTTAATGGACGAATAATAGAAGCAGTACCAAGTACACCAAGCATATTAAAAATATCACTTCCAATTAAATTACCTATTGAAAGACCATATCTACCCTTAAAAAGTGCTACTAGTGATGTTGCAAATTCTGGAACAGAAGTACCGGCAGCAACAATTGTAATTCCAATCATCCATTCAGAAATACCAAATTCACGAGCAATTGATGAAGCAGACATAACAAGGAGATGAGCACTTCCAATTATTACAGAAACTCCAACAATTAATAAAGGAATATCAAACCATTTAAAATCTCCTCCTGGCAAATCTTCATCCAAATCAGTTTTAGAGCGAATTAGAATAATTACATAACCAATAAGAAGAAGCACTAGTATAATTCCTTCAAAAGAGGAAAGAACTAAATCGTGAAAGGAAAAAAGTAATATTAATCCAGTTAATACAAGCGCAGAGCCATCACGATATAGTAAAGTTTTATTAGTTTTAACTAAACCGAAAATTGCTACAGTGCCAAGAATAATTCCAAGATTAAAAATATTGGAACCAACAACATTTCCAACAGAAATTGCCATTTTGTTAGCCATAGCTGCCGAAACGGTAACAGCAAACTCGGGTGCAGATGTAGCAAAAGCAACAATGGTAAGTCCAATAACCAGCTCAGACATTCCAAGCTTTTTGGCTATTTTAGAAGCAGATTCAACAACTAGATGAGCACCGCCCCAAAGACATGCAATAGTTCCTAAAATGATTAATATATTTACGAGCATGGGCATAATTCAATTTATTAATAAAAACGAAGTGCAAGTAACATAAATACTGCTACTAATTCAAGTACGATTTTTAAGAAGAGAATAGCCCGAATTAAATCGGGCTTGAAAATTAGGATTCTGGGTTATAAGATAGTTCTATTTTGATATGAAAATCGGCACCGCTAAACATTGTATATTTAACATCGCCAATTGTACATTTGTAATCTTCGCCAACAAGTTCGCTAACAGTTTTTGCTACACCTGCTTCAATATCCGCAATGCTAACTGCTTTAAGTTTATTTTGTAGCAACTTGTTTACGTCAATTGTTCTTTCATTGTTTTCAGCCATTTTATCTCTCCAATAAATATTATCTATATAAGACGTATTAACATCTTCTTTGTTTGCATTACAATTTAATAAAAATAATCCACAAAGTTACTTAATGGGTATAAGCACTAAAGTTTTGAGGTCATTTTTTTTAGTCTCTTTTGGATCATTAAGGTAAAACTCTATTGAAATATTTTCTAATTCCAAATTTTCGTTCTTTGCCCATATGTACATACTTTTATATGTCTTTCCAACTTTTTGGTATGGACCCATGTGAGTTGTTTGAACATATTTTTTCTTCTCAAAAAATTTATGCTTAATATTTCCACTTTGCTCTAACTCTCTTTGTGTTGGAAAACCAACAGTGAAATGCCATTTTTTCGTAAACACATCAATCATATCGGCAAGCAAACCTTTTTTCATTTGAGAATCCCAATCAATATCAAGGTATCTACCATAGGGTGCCTCCTCTGGAGTTACATTCTTTTCCTTCATATAATCCAGAATAAGAGTTAAATCTTTGCCCATTAAAGATGGAAGTTTTAACATGGAGGCATTTTCTTCAATCTCTAAAACATGTCCAATTTCTTTTTCCACAATCTCTATCTTTTGTGCCATAACTCACTCTCAATTTGTTTTTTATAAATTATAACTTTAGTTTCTAATTAATGCAAGCAATTCTTCTGTTTTTGCTTTCATAAGTTCTGCATCACCTTTCGATTCAACATTTAATCTCAATAGTGGTTCTGTATTGCTCATTCTTACATTAAATCTCCATGTATCATATTCCACACTTACACCATCAATTTCGTCAAGTTTTCCATCAGAATATTTTGCTTTTAATTCAGCAATTTTTGCTTTTGGATTTTCAAGCGTAGTATTTATTTCGCCAGAGCATGGATATTTGGCAATCATATCACCAACTAATTGCGAAAGTGTTTTGCCTTCTTCTGCCATTAATTGTAAAACTAGTAGAAATGGAATCATTCCACTATCCGAATAAGCATTTTCACGGAAGTAATGATGTGCTGACATTTCGCCGCCATAAACAGAATTTACTTCGCGCATTTTTTCTTTTATAAATGCATGTCCACTAACAGAAACTACAGCTTCGCCGCCGGCTTTTTCAACAACATCAAGTGTATTCCAAATTAATCTTGGATCGTGTACAATTTTGCCACCAGGAAAACTTCTGAGAATTGATTTTGCTAATAATCCAACAATGTAATATCCTTCAATAAATTCGCCATTTTCATCAAAGAAGAAACATCTATCGTAATCGCCATCCCAAGCAACTCCAAGATCAGCTTTATGTTCCTTTATTGCATCTATTGATGGCTGTCTATTTTCTGGAAGTAATGGATTTGGAACTCCATTTGGAAATGATGAATCTGGTTCGTGAAAAACTTTAATCATTTTTATTGGAAGTTTATCCTCAATTGCATCCAGTGCAGGACCAACGCAACCATTTCCAGCATTAACAACAACTTTAAGAGGCTGCATTTTTTTAGCATCATAAAATTGACTTAAATGTTCAATAAATAAACTCATAACATCTTTGTTTTCAACTTTACCTTTTTCTGAAGCAAGTTCACCTAAATCGTTATTAAGAATCATTTGCTCAACTTCGCCTAAGCCAGAAGCCAAACCCATTGGAACTGAGCCTTTTTTTACAAATTTTAATCCGTTATATTCTGGAGGATTGTGACTTGCAGTAATCATAACACCGCCATCGGCATTAAAATATGGAGTTGAAAAATATATCATTTCAGTTCCACACATTCCTAAATCAATTACGTCACAACCAGCATCAGTTAAACCACTTGCAAGTGCTGTTGAAAGTTCTGGAGACGAAGTTCTAATATCCATTCCAATTACAACTTTTTTAGCGTTGTTTAACTTAACAAATGCTCGTCCAACTTTATATGCTATATCTGTGTTTAATTCTGAAGGAACTTTTCCTCTTATGTCGTATGCTTTAAATCCTGGAATATTTGCCATTGTTTTTCCTCTGTGAAAGTTCACAATTAATTATTTAAGTAGTCTCAAAATATTGGTAATTGGAATAAATTACAAGAAAGGTTTTGTAATTACGTTGCATTTAGTATAGAATAATTTAAGAAACCTAGATGGCGCAAGGATGCAAAGGAATAATAAATAAACAACTTTATAAGTAGTGAATGGAATTAAAAGAAAACTGTTACAAGGTAGGAAAAATGTTTTTATTTCTGGTTCTTAGTAAATATTAAAAGACAACCCAGCGGGTCGCCTCTACTAATTAAAAATTATCATCAATTATTTGGCAGATTATATGCCCAATTAAAATATGCATTTCTTGAATGCGTGCGGTATCGTTTGAAGGAACAATAATATTCAAATCACAATTACCCGAAAATTTACCACCGTTTTTTCCGGTTAATCCAATACTTTTACATCCAAGTGCTTTGCCAATTTCAAAACCACGCAAAACATTTGTGCTATTACCAGAAGTAGAAATACCAATTAGTAAATCGCCTTTGTTAGCAAGTGCTTCAACTTGTCTATCAAAAACTCTATTGTACCCGTAATCGTTACTAATAGCAGTTAATGCGGAAGTATCTGTAGTTAAAGCAATAGCTGGAAGAGCTCGTCTCTCAGTTTTGTATCTTCCAGAAAACTCAGCAGCAATATGTTGCGCGTCAGCGGCGCTTCCGCCATTTCCGAAAAGTAAAATTTTGTTGCCAGATTTAATTGTTTCAACAACTAATTTACAAGCAAGTTCAATATCATTTTGCAATAAATCAATTACGCTATTAATTGTTTCTCTGTGAGCGTTAAGCTCTTTTAGAATTGTATTTTTCATAATATATTTTTCCAATGTCATTACGAGGAGTCCTTTTTTTTAGGACGACGAAGTAATCTGCTAATAAAGATTGCTTCGGCAAAAGATGCCTCGCAATGACATTTGTATTCATAATTTCAAAAAAGTACTTTTACTTTAATTTATTTAATAAATAAACAAGCAACGAATCAGTGCTAACTCTAACTTGTTCCATTGAGTCGCGTTCTCTAACAGTAACTGTTTTATCTTCAATAGTTTGGTTATCAACCGTAATGCAAAAAGGAGTTCCGTTTTCATCTTGCCGTCTGTATCTTCTTCCAACAGCACCTTTTGAATCATAAAACACTTTAATAAATTGGCTTAATTCAGCTTCAATTTCTTTTGCAATTTCTGGCATTCCGTCTTTATTAACCAAAGGAAAAATGGCTGCTTTAATTGGTGCTAATTTTGGATGAAATTTTAATACAACACGAAGTTCGCCATTAACCTCTTCTTCGTGATATGCGTTTACTAAAAATGCCATAAAAGAACGACTTGCACCTGCTGAGGTTTCAATTATATAAGGAATAAATTTTTCTTTTAATTCATCGTCAAAATACTGTTGCGATTTACCCGAAAACTGCTGATGGCGTGTTAAGTCAAAATCAGTTCTGTTGTGAATTCCTTCAATTTCGCCCCAACCGAATGGAAATTTATATTCCACATCTGTAGCTTCTTTTGCATAATGTGCCAATTTATCTTTTGGATGATCGTGAAAGCGGAGGCTCTCTGTGTCCATTCCAAGATTTTTGTACCAGTTAATTCTTCGTTCTTTCCAAGCATCGTAATGTTCTTTGTCATTACTTGGATTTACAAAATACTGCATTTCCATTTGTTCAAATTCTCTTGTTCGGAAAAGGAAATTTTTAGTGTTAATTTCATTTCTAAAAGCCTTGCCAATTTGAGCAATTCCAAAAGGAAGCTTTTGACGGCTTGAATTTTGCACATTTTGGAAGTTTACAAAAATTCCTTGAGCCGTTTCTGGACGAAGGAAAACTACGTTGTCTTCACTTTCAATAGGTCCAACAAAGGTTTTAAACATTAAGTTAAAATTGCGTGGTTCGGTAAATTCACCTTTTGTTCCACAATTTGGACAGTTTGCTTCTTTTAACAATTGAAAAGCTAATTCTTTCTTTTCCAAAATGGCTTCAAATTTGGCATCAATTTCTGGATGAATTTGAGTAATGTTTTCAAGTAAAACTTTATTTTCTTCTGAAAGATTTAATTCGAAATCTTCAAGAATTTTCTTTTTCTTTTTCTCTGCAATTGAGTCGCCAAGAGTATCAACGCGAAAGCGTGATTTACATTGTTTACAATCAATCATTGGGTCGGTAAAATTTTCAACGTGACCAGAGGCTTCCCAAACTTTAGGATGCATCAAAATTGCCGCATCTAAACCTTCAACATCTTCGCGGTAAGTCATTGCTTTCCACCATTCTTCTTTTATGTTACGAAGAAGTTCTACACCTAATGGACCGTAATCCCAACAACCATTTAATCCACCATAAATTTCACTGGATTGAAAAACAAATCCTTTCCTTTTTGCTAATGAGACAATTTTCTCAACAACATTTTTTTCATTCTGTGCTATGATAAACCTCGAGACAATTATTATTAAAAATATTAGTGCAAATATATATAATCAGGCAATAAAATAACTCAACAACTTGCTATTTAAGTAGAATCATGCCTTTTGTTTGTGAATATGTATCCGTAATTAGTTGGTAATAATAAATTCCACTCGAAAGATTATTTTTGTTGGAACTAAAAATAACCTCGTGATTTCCTTTACCCAAATTATCATTAACCAACGTTTCAACCAACTGTCCTAACGAATTGAATATGTTTAGTTTTACATTTTCGGCGTTTTTAAGTTTAAACTTTATGGTTGTTGTTGGGTTAAATGGATTTGGATAATTTTGGAACAATTCAAAAGTTTCAGCAATTTGGTTATCCTTAACGCCAACAACAGGTCCACGATAAATTACTCTAATAGCATCTGCCACAACAGTTCCATTAGCTTCATCTGTTAAAGTAATTTCTATTTTGGAAGTATCAAATAATTCAACATTAGATAAAAGATTCCACTGACCGCCTTTAGTTTGTTGAGATTTCTCAATTATGTTTTCATTGCCATTACTGCCAATAACAAATTTTGCATTTGTAGCGTTAGCCGAGTTTGAAGTCCACCAAGCATAAACGTCGTAAATTCCACTTTCAATAATTTCAGTTTGGAATGTAATTTTATTATCGCCAAATCCAGAATTTATGTAATAAAAGTCATTTCCATAAAAATCTTTTCCAGAATCGGTTGAGTTCCAAAAGCCAGAAGCTTGGGCGGAATTGTTATCAAGAATAATCCGTTGTGAACTGGAAAGTTCAAGAAACTCCGCAATTCCATAAACGGTTGTAGCTCCAAATTGAAAAAGATTTTCGTTTGTAACCCATTCGCCATTGGAATATTGGTCGTAAGGCGTTTCGTAAGTTAAGGCAAGAATTTCATCGCCGTAATTACTCCACATAAATCCTTCGGGAAAATAACTTTGAAGGTTCGATTCACGGTAATCAGATTTAATAAAATAAGGTAAATCAGAAATAGCAAGATTTGTAAATTGATATTCGCGACGATAAAAATAAGCCGAAGTTGAACTTGCTGTGTGAATCCAAAAAGTTGGATAAGGAGCAGCTTGCGAATGAAGATTTAGTGCAACCGAAATAACTTTTTCATCATTTATTTGCTTCATTCTATTTTTGAGCAATAAAACTGCCGAAGTTGTTTCGTTATCTGGAAAATTCCAATCGCGTTCTTGGTCAACTCCATAATAATTTGTCCGCGAGCGACCATAATAAACGCCTTCGGGATTGTTAAAAGGATATAAATAAAAGATAATATTCTTTCTGTAATAATCAATTGCCTCATCATTTTTAAGCAATTCTTGCATAATTCCATCAAAATGCCACGAACTTGGAGTTTCACTTGGGTGAGTTCTTGAATGAATCCAAACACGCAATTTATTTTCGTCAGGAACTGAAGAATCGGTTAAAACAATTTCTTGAACTGGAAAATTATGTTCGGTAAAACCCAAAGTATCAATTTTTACAAATTCGCTGTTTCCCCATTCAGCCAATCTTTCTTGAAGATAATTGTAAGAATATGGTGTGTAATATGCTACAAAGACAGTATCGTTTTCGAATAATTTTTCAAAATAATTGACTTTTGGTGATTCAGTTTCGGAAAAACGGACAAAATCCAAATTATTGTAGGAATACATTGGTCTGTTTACATCGCTATTTGTAATTGTAACTTTTATTAATTTGTCCTTAACTCCGCTAATTCTAAAATAAAACCATCTTCCGCCAATATCTTCAACTGATTTAACTGTGTATGAAATTGAATCGGTAGTTGAAACCGAAGCAAGGTTTCCGCTATCAAAATTGGCATCAAACGTAATTTGTGCTAAAATAACGGTATTTAATAGAATATATATAAGAATTTTAAGTTTCATTTTATTCCAGAATTAGAAAATTGAGCCCAAATTTACAGAATCTTTGGACGTGATGCACGTCACTATCAAACGAATTAATTTGTATTGAGACTATTTTTCCTTTAAGTTCTTACTATTGTTTTTTAGTAATATTTATTTTGTAACGATTTATTAATAGTTATAAAGGCGAGGGAAAAATGAAAGATATTTTGGCTAATAACATTGAACTAAACAAAAAAAACAGAAAAAAGTGGGCTTCATCTGCAAATAATTATTTATGGGAACCAATTAAATCGGGGATTTATGGTTTCGCAATTTTTATAACCATTCTAATTTTTATAAAATTTTTCAGCTATCTCATTGGCAGTTACAGCTATTTTGAAATTGAAATAACTGATATACAATTATCTTTAATCGGATTTGTGCTACTTTTTTTAATCCGATTTTTAGAAAATTTTAAAGAACCAGAACACTAATTAATTTTTTAATTTTTCAGTAGTATCTGCTATTTGTAATTTTTCGATAATTTCAGTTAAATCTCCTTCCATAATATTGGTAAGATTATATAAAGTTAAACCAATTCTATGGTCGGTAACACGATTTTGCGGATAGTTATATGTTCTAATTTTATCGCTTCTATCACCACTTTTAACTATTGATTTTCGAGCAGCAGCAGTTTCGCTGTTTTGCTCACGCTGTTTCAAATCGAACAAACGCGATTGTAAAACCTTCATAGCTTTAATTTTGTTTTTTAACTGTGAACGTTCATCTTGGCATTGAACAACAAGCCCTGTTGGAAAGTGTGTAATTCTGATAGCAGTTTCAACTTTGTTTACATTTTGTCCGCCGGCACCACCACTGCGAAAAACATCAATTCTAATATCATTTGGGTCAATTTCAAATTCAACATCTTCAACTTCTGGCATAACAACTACAGATGCAGCAGATGTATGTACTCGTCCGCTAGCTTCAGTTGTTGGAACTCTTTGAACTCTATGTACACCGCTTTCATATTTTAGCATTCCATAAATTCCGCTGCCACGAATAGCCATAACTGCTTCTTTTACTCCACCCATTCCAGCTTCACTTAAATCCATTAGTTCGTGTTTCCATCCTTTAAGCTCAATATAGCGAGTGTACATTCTAAGTAAATCGCCAGCAAAAAGGCTTGCTTCTTCGCCACCAGTACCTGCGCGTATTTCTAAAATAACATCTTTTTCATCATTTGGATCTTTAGGCACAAGAAGAAATTTAATAGTTTCTTCTAGATTCAATTTTTTCTCTTCTAATTCTTCTAGTTCAATTTTTGCCATTTCGCAAATTTCTGCATCTTCTTTTGCCAAAATAATCTCTTCATTTCCTTTTATGTTGGAAATAACGGAATTATACTCGTCAAATTTGTTAACTATTGGCTCTAATTCGCTTCTATCTCTACTTAGCTGTATAACAGTTTTCTGACTAGATTGAATTTCTGGGTCGGACAACTTTTCGTTTATCAGTTCGTATTTTTCTTTAATTTCTTGTAATTTTTTGATGAAATCCATATAAACTCTTTTATTTTAATGTGCAAATATAGAAAAGTAGTTATTCATTTACTAAAGTGTGTTATGCAATTTCCCTTAGCTTGGTTAAATATTCTTTTTGAATTTCAATTGAGGGGATATTTTGGTTAACATTTTTGTGTTTGAACGAAACATCCATATTCGAAAATAATTCGTCCAAAGCGTTAAACATATTTATTGTTTTAAATTCTACATCTCGTAAATAATGAATTAATTTGAGAGTTCGGAAACCATCAAACCAAAGATGTTTTTGGTTTTGTAGTTGCTTTGCAGTTGATGAATTTGCTGCAATTTTATTCCAGTTATAAGTAAAATTATTATCAATTAGAAATGTGAATAATGAATTGTTTATTTTCTTAGCCTTAGCTAAATATTCTTCTGCTGAAAAGATACTGTCAGAATAAAATATGAAAATCCAATCTTTTAAAACAGCAAATGATTTTGGTGAATATAATAAGTATTCATTTTGAATTTTATCTAAAAAGCGATTCACTCTTTGTCCAGTTCCAAAAGGAACGCGCCACGAACCACGACTTGAAGGAAGCACAGAGGTGCCGTCAATTTTTTGAATCTTTGTTATTTTGGATAGCTTTTCCATAAAGTAAAAATCTTCAGCAGCTTTTCGCTTGTTCATTCCCTGAACTTTTACATAACTTTCAACATCGCAAATCATAGTTGAACCTATTGAGTGATAAGCATAATGCGAGTTTGCAAATTTGAGTCCAAGAACATAATATCGAAGAAAAATTTCATAATTTATTATTGCTCTTTCATTTTCAATATCATCTGTAAAAGTGTGTTTAAAATTTACATATCCAGCAGAGATTGAATTATTGTTGAAGTAATTTCTAATTGTAGTTATGTAGTTTTCTTCTACCGTACAATCAGCATCGAGACAAACAATAATATTCTTAGATTCTGTTTCGTAGTTAAATAAATTTAAGGATAAATCCATACCTATTTTACGTGCCAAACCAACTCCGCCATTTTTATCATCTAATTCAAAATTATTTGATGAAGCATCAATTAAATTTATATTTAATTTGGGAGTAATTTCAGACAACAATTTGTCTGCTAGTTGCTTAAGATAGTTTAAACTTTTATGGTTATCTATTAAAATTTCAGATGATGCGTTTTTTTGATTATTAATTACAAACAGAAAAAGTGTTTCGTTAAAGTATGTAGAATCATTTTCAGATAGTGATTTGATAAGTGCTTTTATATTCTCATATTCAGCTATTGCAGGAATTACTACAATAGTTTTAAATTTTTGGGTTTCTTTAGAATAAAAATCCCATTTATTGTAGGAATGCTTGTTCATATATTTTTGAGCGTAATTTGGCAAATTATAATTCATAAAAAAGTCACTTTAAAAAATTATTAATTAGTGTCTCAGCTTTAATAATTTCGTCAAATTTTAGCCAGTTTATATTTATTCCTTCTTTTTCCATTTTTCTAAACCAAGTCATTTGTCGTTTTGCAAATTGATGAATTGAAGTGTTAAGTCTCTGAAACATATCATTATAGTTGGATTCACCTTTAATAAATCTTCCAATATATTTATACTCTAATCCAAAATAATCTAATTTTTCGTATGTAATTCCACTTTCAATAAGCTTATTTACTTCTTCAATCATTCCATTTTCTAGCCTATTTTTCAATCGAGTTGTAATTCGTTCCCTAATTATTTCTCTGCTTTCACCAATTCCAATAACAAGAGTTTCAAAATTAAAATCTGGAAGATTAGTTAAATATTTTTTTTCGGCTTTATTTTCGGCAACCAAAATTGCTCTTAATAATCTTTCTTTATCAGTACTATCAGTTACATTATGGAGAGTAATATTAAGGCTATTCAAAATTACTTCCAGTTGTTCTTCAGCAAGTGTTTCTAAAAACTTAGCCCGTTTGGAATTAAAATCAACTTCTTCTAATTTATAATTTTTTAGGATGGAATGAATATAAAGTCCAGTTCCTCCCGTTAAAAAAGGGACAGTCTTATTTTTAACAATTTTATTTATAGCATTATAAAAATCATTTTGGAAAGAAAATAAATTATATTCTTGGTTTGGATTTACTATGTCTATTAAATGAAAGGGTATATTCGAATTCTCAATTGTGTATTCGGCTAAATCCTTTCCAGTTCCAATATCCATTGTTTTGTAAACTTGACGGGAATCGGCAGAAATTATTTCGCCATTAAATTTATGAGCTAATTGCACAGCAAATTTAGTTTTTCCAACCGCAGTAGGACCTAGAATAACAATTAATTTTTGTAACATAATTTTTAAGCAACAGGAAGAATAATTGTTATAGTTGTTCCATTTCCAAGATCACTAGTTGCCGAAATACTTCCACTATGTTCTTCAACAATTTTCTTTGTAACAGAAAGACCAAGTCCAGTTCCTGTTCTTTTACCATAAGACATAAATGGTTCAAAAATTTTCTCATTAAATCCAATAGGAATTCCAACGCCATTATCTTTAATAATAAGTGAAACCTTATCGTTTACTATTTTTGTGAAAAGTGAAATATCGCCACCGTTTGGCATTGCTTCGCAAGCATTTTTAATAATGTGTTTAAATCCCTGATAAAACTCTTTAGAATCTATATTTACACGAACATCAGCTTCATAATTTGTAACAATTTTGCATTTCATTGATTGCACATACGAATCAACTCTTTCAATAAATTCGTTTAATGCTTCTGAAAGATTTACAATATTACTGCGCAAAACTGATTTCCCTTCAGAATAATTGGAAGTGGACTGTACTAAATCGGCAATATTGTTTAGTTGTTCAAGAAGCATATCAACAACATTAATAACATCTGGTGAAAGCTCCTTTTTCTTTAAATGTTCTGTATATCTTTTACTTACAAGAATTGGCTTTTTAATGTCTTCTATCAAGAAATTAGCCATTTTGCCCAATGAAGAAATTCTTTCGGTTTTTAACAACTGTTCAACCAAATCAGCATTTTGTAATGCTAAAGCAGCATTTGTTGACAAAGCATATAAAAAGTTTTCATCCAAATTTGAAAAAATACCATTTTTACTATTTAATAATTGCAAAACACCAAGAACATCATCGTTCTTGTTTTTAATAGGAAAACATAGAACACTTTTAGTAGTGTAACCACTTTCTTTATCGAAAGTGCTGTTAAAACGAGAGTCAGAACTAGCTTCTTTAATATTTACTATTTCCTTATTTGCAGCCGCCCAACCTGCAAATCCATCACCAATTTTAAGTGTAATTCTTCTAGGTTCATTTCCTTGCAAAACTTTTGACCAAAGCTCGTTTTTGCTTTTATCAACCAAATATAAAGTACCTCTATCAGCTTCGCAGATTGAAACTGAAACATCAACAATGTTTTTTAAAACATCATCTATTTTTACGTTTGAGTTAACTAAATGTGCTGCTTTATTAATTCTATCTAATTGATCAAAAGTCATTCCAATATGAGTTGATTTAAGCTCATTTTCTTTCATATTATTTTCAATAATTGGCATTTCCGATTGAACATCAGTTTTAAGCTCTGGTTCATTAGTTAACAAAACATTTTCATTAATTTCATTTTCATCAATTAAATCATCGCTAAAATTATTTTCATCATTTATTATTACTTCATTTTCTTTAATGTCCTTTTTTTCATTTTCCCCAATGTTAAAATTAATATTCAAATTATTTTCTGTCTGTTCTGAACTTGAGTAAATTGCTGTTAAAATTTCATCACTTTGTTTTAGTAGTTCGTTTATTTCTACTTTTGAAAACACTATAAGATATGTTTCACGAATTGCAATTGCAGTTTCACTTCTAGGCATATCCGAAATAAATTCATTTATACCAAAAAAATCATTATCTGAGTAAATAATTGAATTGTTAACAGAATTAAACTGACTTGGGATCAAATTAATTTCGCCATGAACTATAAGATAAATTGCATTATCGCGTTCCCCTTGGCGGTACAATAATTCTCCTTGATTTAAAATACGAACACTTCCTGCTATGTCATTAAATATCAATGAGTCGAAGTCTATATTCTGAAAAAGCTTATTGTTTCTCAGTTCTTCTTTAACTATTGGGTCCATAAATTTACCTTTTTGTTTTAGAGAACAACATCGTTTTAGTCTTACAATATAAAAATAGGATATTTTCGGAAAAATTGTCTAAATATATTTCATTTCAATAAGTTATGATTATTAATTATATTTCGGGTTCCATTTTTTGAGGATATTAATGATAGAAAGTATGACAGGTTATGGTAGTTCAAGTCTATTATCTAATAGATTTACTATTGAAGCAGAAATTAAAAGTATAAATAGTAGATTTTTGGATATTTCGTTACGATTGCCCAGAAGTTTGAATGATAAAGAAATTGAAATTCGTAATTTAATTAAGCAAAATATTAATAGAGGAAAAGTTACCCTTAATATTTTTCTTAAAAAAGATGGCGTCGAAAATGGAATTCCAAGCTATGATGAAAAAATTCTTTTGGGAATTGCTAAATTATTAAGAAAAATTAAATCTGATTCAGATTTAAAAGAAGAAATACAACTTTCGGATATTTTATCCTTCCAAAATATTTTATTTAGTGATTCTTCGGAATATAGCGAGGAAGAATATGAATTGACCAAAAGTGTAATATTAGATTCTATTAAGAAACTGAAAATAATGAGAGTTGAAGAAGGTGAACAACTTGTTATTGACCTTCAAGAAAGAGTTTCCAAAATTGAAAAGTTAGTTGACGAAATAGCAGAAATTGGCAGAGAGTCAGTTAAAACTTATTTTGATAAACTAAAAGAACGTGCAAAAGAATTAATCGAAAATCTTTCTGATTATACAGACAGGCTAAATGTGGAGCTTGCTTTATTATCAGAAAAATATGATATAACAGAAGAAACTGTACGCTTAAAGAGCCATATAAATCAGTTTAAATTAACATTGAAAAGCAATGTGGAAGTTGGTAAAAAATTAAATTTTGTTGTTCAAGAAATGAACAGAGAAGCAAATACAATTAATAATAAATCAGTTTCGCTTGAAGTTTCTAACAGAGGTCTTATAATAAAGGAAGAGTTAGAAAAAATTAGAGAACAAGTTCAAAACATAGAATAGTAATAATTTATGAGTAAAATATTTGTTGTCTCAGCTCCAAGCGGTGCAGGTAAAACAACTGTTGTGAGAAATGTTCTAGAAAAATTTCCAGAAATTACTTTTTCAATTTCTGCAACTACGCGTAGCCGCCGCGATTTTGAAGTTGAAGGTGTTGATTATTTTTTTATGAGCGAAAATGAATTTAAAAAGAAAATAGATGCTAATGAATTTGTTGAGTGGGAAACTTTTTATGGCTATTATTATGGAACATTAAAAAGTTTTATTAATTCTGAAATTGAGAAAGAAAATTCTGTACTTTTGGAAGTTGATGTTAAAGGTGCTGTTAAAATAAAGGAAGTATATGCAAATGCGATTATGATTTTTATTTTACCTCCAAGTATTGAAGAACTTCAAAAAAGATTGCTAAAAAGAAACACTGAAACAGAAGATGATTTACAAAAAAGAATTGAAAGAGCTAAAATGGAAATAGATTTTCAAGATCATTTTAAATACAAAGTAGTTAATGATGATATAGAAAGAGCAAGAGAACAAGTTTACAATATTTTAAAAAGCGAATTAATCAAGGAGAAATAAATGGCCATTCAACCAATCGACTTAAGAAAACTAGACAACAGATCTGATAATGTTTACGAAGCTATAATAGCAGCTGGAAAAAGAGCTCGTCAAATTAATGATGAAAACAGATTAGAATTTAATCAACTTGTTAGTACAATAATTCCAGCTGTTGAAGATGAGTTTGAAGAACGTGGAAATCCAGATCAAGAAAAAATATCTCTTCAATTTGAAAAAAGAGAGAAACCACATCTTAGAGCATTGAAAGAACTAATTGATGGTGAGCTAGAATACCGTTATAAAGATGATGAACCAATAATATAATTAAGTTTTTAAAAACTAAATTTGAATATTAAAGATAGTATCATAGAGTCACTTCAGAATCAAAAAGAAATTTTTGGTGATGAGTTATATACTTTTATAAAATTAAGTGAAATTAAATATAACAAGGAAGCAGAAAACACGGTGGATTTAGCCAACAAAACTATTCCAAAAATTGAAAAAAGCGAAAAAATTCCACTGGTTCAAAATATATCTAAATTTGACGATATTACCGACCTTGAGGAGTTTAATAATAAAATAAATACTTGCATGTTGTGTGGACTTGGTGAAACAAGAAACAAATTCGTTTTTGGAGATGGAAATCCAAATGCTGATTTAATGATTATTGGCGAAGCTCCTGGGGCAGAAGAAGATAAAAGTGGAATTCCTTTTGTTGGCAGAGCTGGCAAGCTTTTAAATGATATTTTAATAGCAATTGGTTTTAATAGAGAAGATGTTTTTATTGCTAATATTCTGAAATGTCGTCCCCCAAATAATCGTGATCCTTTGCCTGCTGAAAGGGAAGTTTGCAAACCATATTTATATAAGCAAATAGATTTAATAAAACCGAAAGTGATTTTGTGTCTTGGAAAAATAGCAGCAAATGTTTTATTAAATAATAACGATTCCCTTACAAAAATGAGAGGAAACGTTCATGAAATTAGTGGAATTAAAACAATGGTAACATACCATCCTGCTGCTTTATTAAGAAACCCTAATTGGAAAAGACCAACATGGGAAGATGTTCAAAAAGTAAAAAAACTTTATGACGAATTACTCAAATAAACAAATTCTGCATAGGGACTAATCTTTTTAAGCTCTATGCTACCAAAATATTTATTATTAATAAAATGGATTAAGAGCAATTAAATGGATTCGGAAAAAGAGAATTTTAATTTTGAAAATTTAAAATCATCTTCAAAGCAGCCACCAGCGGTTGTTGAAGTTGAAAAAGAAATTCTTGGTGCAATGCTAATGGATAATGATGCAATTCCAAAAGTATTTGAAATTTTGAAACCAGATTCTTTCTTTGATCCAAAACACAAAGTAATATTTCTTGCAATCCAATCTTTATATGAATCTAACGAACCATTAGATACTGTAACTCTTTACGAAGAATTACAGAAGCAAGGCAAAACAGAAGAAGCTGGCGGTGCGGCTTATATAAGTAAACTTGCACAAGATGTTTCATCAGCTGCAAATGTTGAATACCATGCTCGAATTGTTTTGGAAAAATGGATTCTTAGAAAATTAATTTCTACTTCACTAGGTGTGGCTACTTCTGCCTTTGATGCAAAAGAAGATGTTTTTGATTTGCTTGATGAAGCAGAACAAAAGATGTTTAATATTTCTCAAGAAGGCACAAAGGAATCCTTTACTTCAATGAAAACTGCAGTAAAAGATGCTTGGGAAATGATTGAAGCAATTAAAGGAAATAAGCTCGGTTCGGTTGCAGTTCAAACCGGATACTTTCAATTAGACGATATGCTTGGTGGATATCAAAAATCTGATTTAATTATTATTGCCGCTCGTCCTTCAATGGGCAAAACAGCTTTTGCACTTTCATTTATGAGGAATGCAGCAATTGATTATAATGTTCCCGTTGCTTTTTTTAGTCTTGAAATGTCAACTGTTCAACTTGCAACAAGACTAATTTCTGCCGAAGCTAAAATGGATGCACACAGCCTAAGAACGGGCAGTTTTAGAGATTCTGACGGACAGAAAATAAGCAGAACTGTTCATAAATTAAGTTCAGCACCAATTTATATAGATGATACTCCAGGCCTTTCAATACTTGAGATGAGAGCTAAATCGCGTAGATTGCACAAAGAGAAAGGTATTGGATTAATTGTTGTAGATTATCTTCAACTAATGAACGCTGGTAGCAAAGTTGAAAGTAGAGAAAGGGAAATATCTCTTATTTCTCGCTCGCTTAAAGCGCTTGCAAAAGATTTAAATGTTCCAGTAATTGCTTTATCCCAGTTGAACAGAGCAGTTGAAGCAACTTCAGATAAAAGACCAATGTTATCGCACCTTAGAGAATCGGGTGCAATTGAGCAAGATGCAGACGTTGTTATTTTTCTTTATCGCCCAGAATATTATGGAATTACACAATTTTCTAATGGTGACTCTACAGAAGGTGTTGCAGAAATAATTATTAGTAAACAGCGTAACGGACCAGTTGGAGACGTAAAACTTAGGTTTATTAAAGAGTATGCGCGTTTTGAAAACTTGGATTTATTTCACAATGATATGTCTGCTCCTTATATTAGTGAGCAACCACCACAAATGGATGATATGATATAGTATAATTGATAATCAATAATTATTTATTCATAAAATTGTAGCTATATTTAGTTCGAAACATATTCTGATATAAATTTAATTGTGAAAGATAAAATTACTATTTTAGAAAAAAATAAGAAATGATTTTTGGGGATAATTATGAAAAAATTACTTGAACTTGCTAATAAAGAAGTAAAATATGTTATTGGATTAATGTCAGGAACTTCACTAGATGGTGTTGATGTTGCGTTAGTTGAAATAAGTAATAATTGGATTGATACAAGAATAAATCTTCTGGGATTTATCGAATACCCTTTACCCGATGGATTAAAAGCACTTATATTAAAAAACTCTGCTCGTGAGACAAGCAATGTGGAAGATATTTCACAGCTCAATTTTTTAATTCCCCAAATTTATGTTGAAGCAATTGATACCTTGTGTAAAGAAATTAATTTTGATAAAGATAAGATTGATTTAATAGGCTCACACGGACAAACAATTCATCATCTTCCAAATTCAACAGAATATTTGGGATATAAAGTTTCTTCATCATTGCAAATTGGTGATCCATCCGTTTTAGCCAAACTTACTGGAAAAATTACAGTTGGAGATTTTCGTCCAAGCGATGTTGCTTTGGGTGGTCAGGGTGCACCACTCGTTCCTTATTTCGATTTTTTATTGTTTCATTCAAATGAAAAAAATAGGGGATTGTTAAATATTGGTGGAATATCTAACATCACAATTCTTCATAAAGAAATGGGACAAAATAATGTGCTTGCTTTTGATGCTGGACCAGGAAACATGATGATTGATATTTTGATGAAAAGATTTTATGATAAAGAGTTTGATGAAAATGGTGATATTGCAAATTCTGGAAAGTTGAATGAAGATTTATTAATAGCATTAATAACTAAAGACAATTTCATTGAATCTGAACCTCCAAAATCAACTGGTCGAGAATATTATGGTATGGAATTTCTCGTCTCATTTTTTGATGAATTTAAAGATGTTCCAAGCGAGGATTGGCTGCATACAATTACTAAATTTACTGCCTATTCGGTTTATCGTAATTATGAAAAATTTGTTGAAAAAGAAACCAAACTAGATGAACTTTTCATTAGTGGTGGTGGTGCAAAAAATAAATTTTTATATCAATCCTTAGCGCAATACTTTGAAAATGTTGAAGTTAAAGTAATTGATGAAATTGGTGTTTCGTCCGATGCCAAAGAAGCAATATGTTTTGCTGTATTGGCAAATGAAACAATAAGTGGAAATCCCTCAAATATTCCAAGAACTACTGGCGCAAGTAAATCCACAATTTTAGGTAAGATTTGTTTGCCGTAATTAAATAGTATTTATTAATTTCTGCTTTACTAAATTATTTTTTCATTGAAAAACTGTGTTTTTCAAAACATCATTTATTATTCAATCCAAATTAATGGCTACATTACCTCCGTATCAACTAAAATTATACAAAATATTTAATTATTATAAATTACATCTTAAACCATTTAGTCTTTGCATTCATAAAACGGCATAACTTAAACTAGAGTCAAGTTTTTATACATCCATTATTAACTTGCAAATAAATTGTCAGTGGCAAGCTTATTTGTATTAAACTAATAATATAATGTAAAAGCAAAGCATATTAAACCCTATCTAGATAAGGCAAATATTCAATAACAAAGACAACCTAACAAAATACTCTTATAAATATTGGCGCTTATTAGTATAAAAATAATAATTGCATTTAGTAATTTCAATTATTAGTTTAAAAAATATATTATCAAATTTTAAGAAAAAGAAAGGAATGGTCTATAGAAAATAATTTTACAATTTTATCTTCACATAATTGTTAATAGCATAAATTATCTTCTATTTAATTGCCATCTCCTTACTCTAAAATGGAGAAACATAGGTATGAAGCATTTAAAAATTGTTGTTGCTGTTTTACTTTTACTTGCTACCTCCATCTTTGCAGGTACCACTGGAAAAATATCTGGAAAGATTACTGATAAAGAAACAGGAATGCCTTTGCCAGGCGCTAATATTATAATTGTAGGGACAAATATTGGAACTGCTTCCGATATGGATGGAAATTATTCAATATTGAATATTTCTCCAGATTCCTACGATCTTAGATTTTCTATGATGGGCTATGGAGATGTTTTTGTAAAAGATGTAAAAGTTGAAATTGATTTAACAACAAAAATTGATGTGCAACTTTCAATAACCTCAATTAATAGTGAAGAAGTAATTATAGTTGCTGAGGCTCCTGTAGTTGCTCGTGATGTTTCTAACAGCCAAATGAATATTACTGGAAAGAGCATAGAATCTCTTCCTGTAACTACCGTTGAGCAGGTTATTTCTCTTCAGGCTGGCATTCAACAAGGAAGTAGTGGAATTATTGTTCGTGGAGGAAGTGCGAATCAAACAGTTTTTATGGTTGATGGTTTTTCACAGAACGATGAAAGGGCAAATCTTCCGTATTCTACTGTTAGTTTAAGCTCAATAAAAGAAATTAAAGTTCAAACCGGTGGTTTTAATGCCGAATATGGAAATATTAGATCAGGTTTGATAAATGTTGTTACGAAAGAAGGAAGCCAATCAAGTTATAATGGTGCTGTTAATTTTAAGATTTCACCTGCTGCATCAAAACATTTTGGAAATTCTATTTACGACCCATATTCATATTTCAATCGTCCATATAATGACCCCGATGTGATGTGGAATGGAACAAATAGTGGTGCTTGGAGTAGCTTTATGCAACGACAATATCCACAATTTGAAGGCTGGAATTCTGTTAGTGAAAACACTTTGGATAATGCCGATGAATCAAAACATTTAACAGCTGCTGGTGCTAAACAGCTTTATGATTGGCAACATCGCAGAACTGGTGATATTGAAAAACCAGATTATACTGTTGATCTTGGTTTTGGAGGACCTGTCCCATTTATAGGTAAACTATTAGGAAACCTTCGCTTCTTTTTCTCATATTTTAATACAACCGAAATGTTCGTCTTTCCTCTTTCAAGAGATGCTTATAAAGAAGATTATGGTCAGATTAAATTTGTTTCTGACATTTCTTCTTCACTTAAGCTTACAATAAATGGTATGTATGGTGAAATTAACTCCGTTTCTGCATATAACTGGGATATCCCAAATGGTCAAGTTTTACGTTCAACTAGTGGAATTGCAAATTTGGTAAATATTGAAAACCTTTATATGCCAGGTTATTATAGTCCTTCAGATATTTATAGAAGTTCTTTTGGAGCAAAACTTTCTCATGTTATATCTGCTGAAACATATTATGAAATAAAAATACAGCATAAACGCAATGAATATAAAACTTTTGAATTGCCAGGTAGAGACACGAGTAAAATCTATGAAATTGTTCCTGGTTACTTTGTTGATGAAGCTCCTTATGGATATTGGGGCTCAGGTGTTAGTGGTGTTGAGGGAATGTCTTTAGGCGGTTGGATGAATCTTGGGCGTGACCAAAGTGTTAACTCAACTACATCGTTACAGTTTGACTACACTAGTCAAATAAATTCGAATAATATGATTAAAGCTGGATTTGAGGCTGTTTATAATGATTATAATATTAATGCAGGAACTTACAGTCCTTCAATGACCACATGGACACGAAGCCAAATTTACGAACTTACACCATATAGAATTTCAGCGTATGCTCAAGATAAATTGGAGTACGAAGGTTTTGTTATGAATGTTGGATTACGTGCTGATTATTCTGCTCCTAATTCTGATTGGTATCAATTAATGGATTATGATCAGTATTTACAAGCTGGGTACGGTACAACCATTGAAGATAATGTAGCAACCGAAAAAGTTCCTGGTAAAGTATATTTAAGTCCTCGACTCGGAATATCGCACCCAATAACAACAAACTCAAAGCTGTATTTCAATTATGGACATTTTATGTCGGAACCATCTTCATCTTATCGTTTTCTACTACAAAGAGAATCGAATGGAATGATTAAATTTATTGGTAATCCATTTATGGAACCCGAAAAAACGATTGCATATGAGTTAGGATATTCACAGAGTATTGAAGATTTGTTTTTACTAAATGTTGCAGCCTATTATAAAGATGTTACAAATCAACCTGGTTGGATTTTTTATCAGAATACAAATTCTTCTGTTTCATATAACACCTCGGCAAATAATAATTATGCTGATATCAGAGGATTTGAACTTACTCTTTCAAAAAATAGAGGAGATTGGGTAAGAGGATTTGTTAATTATACTTATGATGTTAGAACATCTGGTTATTTTGGATTAACTAAATACTACGAAGATCCAAGAAAACAAAGAGATTATTTAGCCTTAAACCCTCAGCAGTCAAAACCGCACCCACAACCATATGCTAGATTGAATCTAGAATTTTTTACTCCTGATGAATTTGGTAAAGAGGTTGGAGGCATTTATCCATTTGGCAGTTGGAGTTTCAATATACTTGCCGACTGGCATGCCGGAGCATATGATACATATAATCCCAAAAGTATAGCAGGAATTGTTGATAATGTACAATGGCGTGATTGGTTTAATATTGATATTCGCCTCTCCAAAACAATTATTATGGAAGGTTTTAATTTGCAATTTTATCTCGACGTTTCAAATGTGTTTGATTTAAAACATCTTAGTTCTGCTGGATTTTCTGATAGATATGACGAATTTGATTACAAAGAATCACTCCATTTCGATTGGGAAGAAGGTGCTGAAAAAGGTAACGATAATCTTGGTGATTACAGAGCGCCTGGAGTTGAGTATGTTAGCATAAAATCAGTTACAGATATTAATCAAGTAGTTCAACCAGATGCAGAAAGTCTTTATTACGATTCTAATTCCGAAAGATATTATCAATACGAAAACAATACTTGGCAGAAAGCCAATGAAGCATTTGTTTATAATACAATTAGTAACAAGGCATATATAGATAATCCAAATATTCAATCATTTACGTTTTTGAACCCACGCATAATTACGCTTGGAATCAAAATTGATTTTTAATGGGAAAATAATAAAGTGAAAAATAATTTTAAGTACATATTATTAGGAATAATGGTTGCAACTCAACTGTTTTCACAAGTACAATCTTCAGACAGAAGATATGTAAGAATTGGTTCACTCCAAAGTCATTTCTCATCTTATGGTTCAGAGCGTGCTTGGAACAGTTCATATTATGAAGGAATGAAATGGCCTGCAGATTATTCATATCAAGATAATGCAGTTATTAAACGTGCATGGATTGGCATTGATGATTTTACGGATGCAAAAGGAAAATATTGGGAAAAGTATGCAACATATTTAACTGCAGATTATGTTGGCGAAGGAATATATCCTGTTGTGCTAAATCAAACAGCAAAATTTAAACCTCCCACTGTTTTAGTTGATGGCAATAGTCTCTATGATTTGTATCTAAATGATATTGATGATTATGATGCAACTATTCCTTCAGATAGAGTAATAACTAATGTTGTAAATACTCATATGGGATTAACAGTTTCTAGAACAGTTTATGCTTTTAGTCAGCAATATCATGACAACTATTTTATTAAAGTTTTTACATATACAAATACTGGAAATGTTGATTACGACGATGAAATTGAATTGACAACACCAATAAAAGGTTTAAGAGTTGGCTGGGGAACCAGATATAGTGCTTCTTGGGAAGGTGCAATGAACATTGATGGTGCTACTGCTTATGGTCAGCATTTCTGTGTTACCAAACGTGGTGAAGATTATCCACTGCACCAAAATGATGTTATTAACGAAAACAACCCAATTGTGAATTGGATTCGTTGCGGTTTTGGTTGGGCAGGTCAATATGGAGGTAGTGGCTTCAATAATATTGGTGGTCCAGCAAGAACAAAAGATGGAAGGCTAACAGCAATTCAACATGTTGGTTCTGCTATTTTGCATGTTGATAAAAGTTCAACCGATAAAAGTGATGACCCAAATCAACCAGTGACTCTTGGCTGGCACGCTGGTGATACTTATCCAAAATTGGGTAATTTACATGATGTTGCACCAATGATTCAAGTTTATGATATGTTAAGTGGAAATGCATATGGTGGACTTGGTGGAACTGACCGTTTTGACGAAACTAACCTTGGAACACCAGGCTCTGATGCTTATTTACTTAATACTCTTGATCCATATACTGTGCATAATGATGGTGGTGGAACAAATATTTGGGTTAATTATGGACCATTCGATTTAGCCCATGGAGAAAGTGTAACAATAGTTGAAGCAGAAGGTGTTGCTGGCTTAAATAGAGAAATGGCTGAATTAATAGGTGCTAAATGGCTAAATTCAACTGGCAGTGAAACATTTAATTTGCCTGACGGTAGTACTACAACAAATAAAGATATATATAAAAATAGTTGGGTTTTTACAGGTAAGGATTCTTTGCTTCAAACATTTGGAAGAGCTAAGAGAAATTACGATTCTGGATTTGGAATTCCAACAGCCCCACAACCCCCAACATTTTTTGAAGTTAAATCACAAGGTGATAAAATTAACTTAACATGGTTAGCTTCCGAATCAGAATCGGAATCTAATTTTAAGGGTTATAGAATATTTAGAGCTATTGGTAAATCAGATACAACTTATCAGGAAATACATTTCGCTCCTTTAGGGGAATATGAGTATAATGATACTTCTGCCGCTCGTGGATTTTCTTACTACTATTATATTGTATCTGTAACCGATGGAAGCAAAAATAGTTCTGGAGATACAAATCCAACTGGTGAGTTAATGAGCAGTAGGTTTTACACAAAAACAACTCAAGCAGCATTTTTAAGAAGAAAACCAGGTGAAAAACTAAGCGAAATACGCGTAGTTCCAAACCCATTTAATATTAGAGCTAACAAATTACAATATACTAGTGAACCAGATAAAATTATGTTCTTAGATGTGCCTGGTTATTGTACTATTAAAATTTATACAGAGCGTGGAGATTTAATTAAAGAGATAAATCACGATAACGGAAGTGGAGACGAAACTTGGAATTCTGTAACTTCTTCTAGGCAGGTTGTAACAAGTGGTGTTTATATAGCCGTATTTACAACACCTGAAGGAGAAAAAGCAATTAGAAAATTTGTAATTATCCGCTAGAAGAATAAAATTTTAGGAATATAAAATGAAAAATAATACTACTAATGTATTAACCAGAATACTCTTATTTATCTTTTTGGTAAGTTCAAATACATTTGGACAAGATAATCAAAAGCTTGCGCAAACAGGTTTTCAATTCTTGACTGTTGGAACAAGTGCACGCTCTGCTGCTTTGGGTGAAGCATTTACCACTCAGGATGGAACTTCAATTGCCATGTTTCATAATCCGGCAGGATTATCACGCATGACTTCTTCTTCTGAAGTAAACATAAGTCAAATGACTTGGATTGCTGATATTAATTACTATTCTGGAGCCGTTGCGTTAAACCTTGGTTCATATGGTGTTTTTGGACTTAGTTTGAAATATGTTGATTATGGTGAATTTCTTTGGACGCAAGTTGATCCAACTTCTGAAAAAGGCTATTCTGATTTTGAAGGTTGGGGGATGCCAACTTCCTACATGGCTGGAATTAGTTATGCAAAAGATTTATCGGATAAATTTGCTGTTGGTGGTACAATAAAATATGCCAATCAAAATTTAGGTACTAGCTATGTTCCAATAGATCATATTGTGCATGAAGGTATTTTAGGTATAGATGGAAAAGATTCAATAGAAACTATAATAGGTACACAAGAATATATAAAAGGAGTTTTTGCTTTTGATTTTGGTACAATTTACAAAACTGGATTTAAGAGCTTGGCTTTTGGAATGTCAATTAGAAACTTTGCAAGCGAGCAAAAGTATGTAAAAGAGAGCTTTCAACTTCCATTAGTATTTAGAATTGGTATTTCAATGAATGTTTTGGATTTCTTTGATTCAATTAGTGATGTAAACAAATTCAATGTTTCAATTGATGCAGTCCATCCGCGGTCATTTCCTGAGTATCTTTCTATAGGGGGAGAATACAATTTTAGTGATTTGTTATATCTTAGACTTGGTTATATCACTTCACAAAGTGATTACAGTTATTCACTTGGCGCTGGTATAACTCATTTTGGTGTGTCTTTTAATTATGCTTATACGCCTTTTGATACATTTAGTGATGTTAATAGATTTGCTGTTGGATTTGCATTTTAATATTTAAGAAAATTTTATAAAAAATAAAAAAATTATCTCAAGGAGATATACAATGTCAGAGAAAATAAAAAAGCTGTTTCTCTTATCTATATATTGTGGATTAGGTTTAATAATTTTAACACAATGTACAAATGATTATCCTGATAGTTTTTACAATGCGAATGTTGTTGCTAGAGCAACTCCAACAATATCTCACATAGAACCAGATATTGCACTTGCTGGTGTTGATATTATTACAATTATTGGTAATAATTTTTCAGAAAAACCTGATGAGAATACAGTTTATTTTAATAGTGAAAAAGCTACTGTAATTTCTTCAAGTATAAATAATATTGTTGTTAAAGCACCAAATTTACCCTTAGATTCAATAAAAGTGAAAATTGATGTAGCTGGTGCATTAAATTATAGTAATATTGAGTTATATAAATTATATCCAGCTGTTGAAGAGGTATTTCCATTTGAAACTTATCAAGAGCCATATACAGTTACTAGTGATGGAATGGGTAATCTTTATTTTTCTTTTATAGAAGATGCAGCGGGTAAAGGAATTTATAAAACATCTGTTGATGGAGTTTTATCTGAGTTTGCACCTAGAGGTGGAGAAACTACTTTTAGTGATTTGAAATATAATTCCGAAGGCTATTTAATAGGTGTTTATGGTAATAAAGCAATCTTTAAAATTGAAGCTGGAGTTAAACCTGCTGTATTTGTTAATACAAATAACAATAGCATAAAGCTTTTTGCACTAGATTATGATAAGGATAAAAATATTTGGGCAGCAGGGAAAGGTGGTAAAATTGTTTGTGCTAAGCTAGATTTATCATTCAAATTGTTCGATTATGCTGATGATATTTCAGGACTTAGAGTTTTTAATGACTATCTTTACGCAATTTCTGGTAAAGATAATGCACAAAGTATTGTTCGTTTTCCCATAGTATCTGCAGATAGTTTAGGTAACGTAGAAGCCATTTTTAATTTTTCAGGCAATGTTGATGCAGATGTTGTTGCAAATTCAATTACATTTTCAGCTGAAGGACAAATGTATATTGCAACTACAGCTTCTCCTAAAAATGAGGCACCTGTTGATCCAATTATGGTGGTAAAGAGTGACGGTTCTTTTAGTACTTTGTATGCAGGAGTAATTTCTTCATCCTCTTCAAGATTATCCTGGGGAAGTGGAACAGAAATGTTTATAATAAAAGAAAGATTTCCTATTGACAGAGCCCTATCCGCAATATTTTCACAGAATATTTTAAAGCTAAATATGGTTAAAGCAGGAGCACCAGAATTTGGTAGGGATTAATATAAACATTTAAATAACAGTTGTTAAAACTTTATGTGTAGTGTAAAGTTTTAACAACTGTAAGTGTTTGATAGATAATAAATCAAAATCTTATTAATATATTTAAGCGAAAAAGTGCTCTATAATTCATTCTCAAAACAATTTGGGCTTTATTCCTTCTTGCAGTAATATTATAACTCTTATCTCCTTTTATTCTATCAAATTTATTACATTACTAAATATTTATAATAGGATTAATTTTTCATACTAAAGTTTAAGCGAATTACGTTATAATTTGATAACTTACGCACTGTTAAAATTTAATTATTGGTTAAAATCTTTTTATGCAAAAAATTCTATTAGCACTCTTTTTATTTACCTCAGTCTCCTTTGCTCAAATTAGTAGTCAGGTTGGATGGATGAGTAAGTTTGGATTAGCTGGTGGTGTAACTACATCCTGGATGTTTCCCAATTATGATGAAATCAACAAACAACTTCCCACATTTGGAATTAATGAAGAATTTAGCGGCGGAATTTTAACGTTGGGTGGAAGTGGTTATGTTTACTTAATGTTAATAGATGATTTAAGAATTGGTGGAATGGGCTTTGGTGGAACAAGATCTGCTTCTTCAACTAACAATGGTGTTAATAAAGAAGTTAGATATACATTAAGTGGTGGTGCTTTTACAATTGAATATACTCTCCCATTTGTAAAAAGAGTTGCAATTTCGGTTGGCACAAGCATTGGTGGAGGAAAACTTACAATTGAACAATTCCAAAATGATGAAAACTTTTCATGGCAAAATACTTGGGATGAGTTTAATAATTTAAGTGGAACCCAAAATATTAGTCGTAAAATGGAAAATAATTACTTTACAATTACTCCAACAATAAATATTGATGTTCCACTAAATAGATTTTTTGCAATAAGAGTTGGAAGTGGCTACCAATTTGCAATTAATGAAAACTGGACAATTGAAAATGAAAAAACACTCACAAATGTTCCTAGTTCAATTAATGGAAATGCCTTTTTTATTCAAACTGGAATTTATTTGGGCTTTTTTGCTTATTAAAAATCAGTAATAAATGTGTTTAAAACATCCAATTGAATTGTTAGTAGCAAATTAATAATTAAGGATTGGAAATAATTAAAAATTTTGAAAATGCTCTAAAAGGAAAATAAACAATGAAATTAAAAATTCTATTTTTGGCAATAATTTTAACCACAGCGTCAACAGCTCAAGATATGAACGATATACAGCAGAGTTCATTTGCGGCTTTAAACAAAATATCAGTTACAATTGGTGGAGATTTTATTACAAATGGAACTTTTCCAGCTGCTACTACTGAGCGTGTAGATGAGTTTATTACTAGATATTATAACCAATTTCGTTTAGCTTATCTTACAAGTTCAACTGATGCCCGCTCACTTGCTCAAATGAAGGCGGAAATTGATGAATATGCAGAACGTGGTATTATTCTCAAACATGTAGATGGAACAAAACAAATAATTGATTTGCAAAAATTTCGCTTAACAGCTGATTATGTTGAAAATCCATATTTACTTAATGGTGATGTTTTGATTTTTCCTCAAGTAGATTGGCAAAGAAATTTTGTTGAAGTTGAAGGTGCAGTTAACAAGCCAACACAATTTCAATTTGTAGATGGTGACAGACTATCTTGTGCAATTTTATTTGCTCGTGGAATAAATCCATCATATGAAAATGCTGATAGTATTGAAATTACTCGTTTAAGTTATGATGGAATGAATGAAGAAATTATAAAAACTAACGTAAATGAAAATCCTGAACTAAAACGTGGTGATAGAGTTAGAGTAGTTGCAGCCGAAACTCAAAGACGCGATTTTAAAGTTCTTGTTGAAGGTGAAGTTAATAAACCCGGGTATATATTTATAACCAAAAACCAGACTACAATTAAACAAATAATTGAAAAAGCTGGTGGTTTTAAAAATACTGCTGATTTATCAGGTGGTGAATTGATTAGAAGTAATGCTATCACTAATACTACAAATACTCCATTTCAAGATAGAAAAAGAGCTTTTAATTTACGTGCCCTAAATAAAGAAACCGATTTGCTAATGATGGTGCGTATGGCAGATATTGAGGCAGAAGATTCATTAAGTCTTATTTATGATAACCAATTACGTAATGCTAAATCTATTGTAACTGTTGATTTTACTAAGGTGCTTGAGGATACCTCCGAAAACAGTAAATTTATTGTTAAAGATGGTGATATTATTTATATACCTGAAATTACAAATTTAGTAAATGTTTTTGGACAAGTTATGAATCCAGGATTTGTTGATTTTGTTAAAGGACAAGATTACAATTATTATATTTCAAAATCGGGTGGATTTGGCGGTAGAGCAAAAGATGCAGTTTTCCTTGTCAAAAATAAAACACGCGCTTGGATTGATATGACAGATGATGATAATAATTACACAATTGAATCTGGAGATTATATTTGGGTTCCCAAAGATATTCCTCGCGATTTTGACCATTACCTAACAAGAGTTTCAAAAATTGCAGCCGTTGTTTCTGGAGTTGCAACACTATATTTAATATTTAAGTAAAAAATGATTGTTGAAAACCAAAATATAGAGAATAAAAGTGTTTGGAAAGATGAATACTTAAAATGGGTTTGTGGGTTTGCAAATGCCAAAGGGGGAACTATATTTATTGGAATTGATAATTCTGGAAATGTCGTTGGAGTTCAAAATTATAAAAAGTTGTTAGAAGATTTACCTAATAAAATTGCAAATATTTTAGGAATTTCTGTTGAAGTAAATCTTCTATCTGAAAATGATAAGTATTTTATTGAAATTAAAATAGATTCTTATTCTAATCCTATTTCTTATCAAGGTCGTTTTTATTTCAGGAGTGGAAGTACTATTCAAGAATTAAAAGGAAATGCTCTTGAAAAATTATTATTGAAAAAAATTGGAAAAAAATGGGATTCTATTACTGCTGATGGATTTACAATGGAAGATTTGTCTGAAACTGCCATTAATATATTCCGTAAAAAAGCTTCAAAAAGTAAACGTGTGCCAATTGAAGATATAAATGAAAATAATGAAAATCTTATAAAACTATTAGGATTAACTAACAACAACGAGTTAAAACGTGCTGCAGTAATTGCTTTTGGAAAAAATCCTGAGCAACTAATAACAGGTTCATACGTTAAAATTGGTTTTTTTAGAACTCACTCCGATTTGCTTTATCAAGATGAGATATACGGAAGCTTATTTGAACAAGTTGAAAAGACAATGGATTTGCTTACAACAAAATATATGAGAGCAAATATTGCTTACGAAGGGTTAACTAGAACAGAGACTTATGATTATCCAGAAGAAGCATTACGTGAAGCCCTTTTAAATGCTTTAATACATAAAGATTATACAAGTTCTAATCCGGTTCAAATAAGTGTTTATGGTAGTTGGATGATGATATACAATAACGGCGAATTACCCGAGAATTGGACTATTAAAACATTGACTGATAAGCACACTTCTGAACCTGCTAATCCAGATATTGCTAAAGCCTTTTTTCGGGCTGGATATATTGAAATTTGGGGCAGAGGTATAAGAGATACTATTGATTATTGCATAAATGCAGGGTTACCAAAACCATATTATAAAAAAATGGGACCTGGTTTAGCAATAGTTTTTGAAAAAGAAATAGGTGCTAGTAATTTTGGAATAATTGAAGACGAAACACCACCAAAAACTTCGGAGAAAACTTCGGAGAAAACTTCGGAGAAAACTTCGGAGAAAATTCTTGATGCTATTTTTTCTGATAAGAGAATTACTATTTTTGAACTTGCCAGAAAACTTGGAAAAACTACAAGAGCCGTTGAAATGAGCATTATGAAGCTTAAAAGTGATGGTGAATTAGTAAGAATTGGCTCTGATAAAACAGGTTATTGGGAATTAAAAAGCGACTATAAAATTTCGGAACGATTCGGAAAGGACTTCGGAACGATTCGGAAAGAATTTCGGAATGAATTTTCTCCAGATGAGCTACAAACATTACAACTAATAGGTGATGATCCTAAAATAACGGCAAAAGAAATTGCAGATGAATTAAATAAAAGTTCAAGAACTATTGAAAATTATATTAGCAAATTTAGAAAATTTAAAATTGTTAAGAGAGTTGGTCCCAAATTAGGTGGTTATTGGGAAATAGTTAAAAAATAATTTTAATTTGAAATGAGTGGAGAGAACTATTTGTGAAATTTTGGAATATTTTCAGAAAAGAAGTATAGTAAAAAGCTAAATTGGTAAATAGGATTAAATAATTTATTAAAAAATACGGATTAATATAAATCCATAATTGAGAAAAATATATGTCAGAAATTAAAGAAAAAAGAGAAGTTTCATACACAGATTATCTTTCAATTTTATTAAAATGGAAGAAATTTTTAATTATAAATTTATTAGTTGTTGCAATAATTACTACCGTAATTACTTTCTTAATTCCAGAAAAATTTAAAGCTGATTCTACTATTATGATTCAAGAGGATGATAATATGGGATTGTTAAATAGCGTAATGTCAAGTGCAGGATCGTTATTAGGTGGTGCTTTGTTCGGATCTGGAGGAACTTCAATGGATAAAATATTTGGTTATCTTGAGAGTAGAAAGATACTTCTTAATGTAATTAACAAATTTAAACTAATTGATTATTATGGTTATTCAGATTATAAAACCGAAAAAACACTAAAAGCTTTTAGAGATGACGTCAAGTTTGATTTAACGCAAAATGGTCTTATTGAAATAAGCATGGTTCATGAAAGTCCAGATACTGCGAAGGAAATAGTTAAATATTTTATACTAACCCTCGATTCACTAAATAAACAGTTCACATCTGCACATGCAAAGAGTTATAGACAGTTTATAGAAAGAAGATATTTGAAAAATTTGGAAGATATGAAAAATGCTGAAATTGAATTCAAAAATTTTCAAAAAAAATACAAAGTATATGTTATTCCTGAGCAATTACAAGTTGCATTTGAGGTAATTGCGGGTCTTGAAGGAGAATTAGCTAAAAAAGAGTTAGAAGCTGATTTACTCAAACTTTCTCAGGGAGAGAAATCACCAAACGTTAAAGTAGCATTTGACCAAGTTAAGTTACTAAGAACCAAAATAAATGACATAACGAATGGTAATTCAGCCACAAATGAATCAATTATTTATTTTCCATTTAAAGATATACCAGAACTTCAAGTAGAGTATTTTAGATTATACCGCGAAATTGAAATACAAAATAAATTATTAGAATTTACACTTCCAATGTATGAACAAGCTGTCATGGAAGAACAAAAAGATGTACCTACTATAATTGTCTTAGACGAACCACTTACGCCAGAATTAAAGGATTCACCTAAAAAGGCGTTTATTATACTTGGAATAGGGTTTCTGTTTTTCTTTTTGCATGTCTTTTTTGTTTTTCGTGCTGAGTTGATATTACTAAAAAGGAGTGACCTAAATTTAATTGAAGGAAAAGAGTATAATTTTTATTCAAAGATTAAATCAAGATACAGTATCAAGTAATGATTTTTATTATTTTGTCAATATCATTTTTTCTATCCCTATTATTGGGAAAATATTATTTTAAAAAGCATATAAATCCAATTTCCATCTATTCGTTTATTTGGACTGGTTTACTTACTTTTTTCCACTTAAAACTAATCAAATATGATAATCTTTCAATATATGCTTGGATTATTATATTGTTTGCCTACCTTTCTTTTATCCTTGGAATATTAGTATACTTTACTGCTATTCGAATTTTTAACAGTAACACTAATCAGACACAGGAAATGAAAATTTCTGCAATTTTTTCATTGGATGGTAAAATTCTAATATATTTGATTGTTTTTTTCTCCGTCTTGGGATTAATTGGAGCTTTACAACATTGGAATATTTTAATTAATAAATTTGGCAGTTTAGTTGAGGTTTTTTTACATCTAGGATTAATAAGACAAATGACCGTTCGTGGAGAAATAGAAGGAATACTTCCATATATTTCTGCATTTTCATTTGTGGCAATATTTTTTGCAGCTCTTTATAGTGCTTGGAAAAGGAGAATAACTCTTATTTCCTTTCTTCCATTAGTTGCAATTATTCTTAAAGATACTGCGGCGGCAGGGCGAGTTGGAATACTAATTGGGTTTCTTGAATTTGGATTAACCTATGTATTTACTTCATACTACTTGAATAATTTTAGAAATAAAGAAAAGAAAAAACATAACTTCAATATATATTTTTCAATAGTACTAGTTGTAGTAATATTTTTAACAAGTATATTTTTTA
>JAHISP010000006.1 GCA_018818165.1 Bacteroidota bacterium
TGCAGAATTGGTAAATAGAGAAATGAATGCTGGTATTCAAAGCATAAATTTTGATGCAACCAATTTCAGCTCTGGAATATATTTCTACAGAATTTCAGCTGGTAACTTTATTGAAACTAAAAAAATGGTTTTGATGAAATAGTATCAAGATGTTAGATAAATGATATAAGAATAAAAATCGAAAAGATGTTTCGTTGGAACATCTTTTTCGATAAATAAAAATGGAAATAACAATGAAAAACAAATTACAATTATTAAGTACAATTCTATTGATAGGGTTGCTTTTTAACACAAGTATTTTTGGACAAGTTAATATGCAAAAGCCAAGGGGAGAAGGAACAAGTTCTTGGCCATATGAAATTTACACAATTGAAAATCTTTCATGGTTAGCTCAAAACGGAGATGAGTGGGATAAATACTTTATTCAAACTGCTGATATTAATGCTTCTATAACGCAATATTGGGATGATGCAAATGGAACTATCCTAACTGGAGATTTATATGATGACGCTGATGATGGAACATCTGCAGGAAATAATGAAGGCTTTCCTCCAATAGGCGATTATTTATTAGAATTTAAGGGTCATTATAATGGTAATGGGCATGTAATAATGAATCTAAAAATAAATCGTTCATCTGATGATCATGTTGGATTTTTTGGATATACAGATGGTGCTGAAATTTCTAATGTTGGTGTAATTAACATAAATAATATTGGAAACAGGATAGTTGGGGGTTTAGTCGGGTTTAACCATTCTTCTACAATAAGTAATTCCTTTAGTACTGGAAATGTTAGTGGAGATGATTATGTCGGTGGATTAGTTGGATACAATAACACTTCTTCTTTTATTAGTAATTGTTATAGTACAGCCTCGGCTACAGCGAGCAATGGAAGAGCTGGTGGTTTAGTCGGAGTTAACAACCAAATGTCAACAATAAATAATACCTATAGTTCTGGTTCTGTAAATGGAACTTCAGATGAAGGGGGTTTGGTTGGGTCAAATGCTTCAACTATATCAAATTCATTTTGGGATACGCAGACTTCAGGGCAATCAACTAGTGCTGGAGGAACAGGAAAAACGACTTTACAAATGAAAGATACATATATGTACATAAATGCCGGGTGGGATTTTGTTGGAGAAATTACAAATGGAACTTCTAATTATTGGGATGACGTAAATAATGGTTACCCTATTTTAAGTTGGCAAAGTGGCGCAGATGGGACTTTGGGACCATTTTATTCAGGAGGAAGTGGCACAAGTGGAGACCCATATTTAATTAGTACAACAGCAGATTTGGTTTATCTTTCGCAACATTCAGTTCACTGGACATATTATTTTAAGCAAACAGCCAATTTATCTTTTAATTTAAGCGAAACGCTGGTTGATTGGAACAGTGATGGGATTGCTGATGGAAGTGGAACTTCTGGATTTACTCCAATTGGAAACTCAACTACAAAATTTACCGGAACATATGACGGACAAGGACACGTGATAAGCAATTTGTTTATAAACAGAGGCGCAGAAAGTAATATTGGTTTATTTGGTTCTATTTGGAGTGGAGATATTTTAAATGTTGGTGCTGAAAATGTTGAGTTTACTGGCACGAATAATGTCGGAGGTTTAGTTGGAACTTCTGCATTTTCATCCACAATAAATAGTTGTTATAGTACCGGAACAGTTGAGGGAAGTGCCTCTTATGTAGGTGGTTTGGTTGGAACAAATGCTTCTTCTACAATTAGAAACTGTTATAGTAGAGTGTCAGTAACAGGAAATTCAAATGTAGGTGGTCTTATAGGTTTCCAAGAATACCATACTCTACAAAATAGTTATAGTACAGGCAATGTTACAGGTAACTCTTATTCTGGAGGTTTAGTAGGTTATGAGGATGCAGGTTCAACAACAAATTCATTCTGGGATACTGAAACTTCAGGAAAAACAATTAGTGCTAGTGGAACTGGAAAAACAACAGCAAATATGAAATATTACAAAACATTTACCGATGCTGGTTGGGATTTTGTAACAGAAGGTGTGAATGGAAATAATGATTATTGGGATGCAGATCAAGAAGAAACTGTAAATGACGGTTATATGATTTTATCTTGGGAAGATGGTGCCGATGATGTTTATCGAAAATATTTAACAGGAAATGGAACTGAATCTAATCCATATCAAATTTCATCACCGGATGATTTACTTTATCTTTCTCTCCACAGTAACGATTGGGATAAACATTTTGCCCAAGTATCACATATAACTTTTGATGCAGACCCAAATAACGTTGATTGGGACTTGGATGAAGATCCTGAAGATTTAGATGATTATGTAGGTTTTAAACCAATTGGAAATGCAACAACTCCATTTACTGGTGTTTACGATGGATATGCTCATTACATTGCAAATTTGTTTATTAATCGTGCTATAGAGGATTTTGTTGGCTTTTTTGGTTATACAAATGGTGCAACAATTGAAAAACTTGGGTTGCACAATGTTAATATTTATGGTTCTAGATATATTGGGGCATTAGTCGGAAGAGCTTTAAGTTCATCAATTAGTGAATCTTACAATACTGGAAGTGTTGAAAGCAATGTCGCAACTGGAGATTATATAGGAGGCTTTGTTGGTGTTAATAGTACTTCTTCAATTACTAATTGTTATAGTCGTGCTTCAGTAACAGGCGGTGACGATTATGCAGGTGGTTTGGTTGGACTAAATAATAGTTCTTCCACAATCGACAAATGCTATAGTACAGGTTTGGTTACAGGTGACCAATCTTTAGGGGGATTAGTTGGAAGTAATTCAGCAACTGTAACAAATTCATTTTGGGATACACAAACTTCAGGGCAGGCAACAAGTTCTGGCGGAACAGGAAAAACCACAACAGAAATGAAATTAAATTCAACTTTTCTGGAAGCAGGGTGGGAATCAGATATTTGGAATATGGATGCCGTGATAAATAATGGCTACCCATATTTAGATTGGGTGATACCAGGAGGAAATCCACTTCCAGTTGAAATAACCTCCTTCACAGCAAATATGTTAGATGGAAAAGTTGAATTAAGCTGGCAAACAGCAACAGAAGTAAATAATTACGGATTTGATGTAGAGACGTTGCGTGCAACGTCTGATGAATGGGAAACAATTGGTTTTGTAGAAGGCAGTGGAAATAGCAATTCACCTAAAAATTATACTTTTATTGATGAAAATCCATTACAAGATTCAGTAGAATATAGATTAAAACAAATAGATACCGATGGTAATTATTCTTATTACTCAGAAACAGTAAAAGTAGCTGGATTTGGAACTACAGCTGTAGATGACGATACATTACCAACAGAATATAAACTATCACAAAATTATCCAAATCCATTTAATCCAAGTACGACAATAAGTTATTCGATACCAACAAATGTGAAAAGTGAAATGTCAAATGTGAAACTTATTGTGTTTGATGTACTTGGAAAAGAAGTAGCAACTTTAGTAAATGAAAACCAATCAGCTGGTCATTATAAAGTTGAATTTAATGCAAGTAATTTATCATCAGGCGTTTACTTTTATCGATTGGAATCTGGTAATTTCAAACAAAATAAAAAATTAATGCTTATTAAATAAGGAAAATAAAATGTTTGAATCGTGGAATGGATGGTCTCCCAAAGATGGAGATTACGAAGCAAAATATGATACGCCAAAGCAAAGTACATTACTTCTAGTAATTAGCTCAAAAGTTGTAGTAAATACAACTTATGCTGTATTAAGTTTATCTGTTTTCGCAATAATTTTAAATTTAATAATGAAAGTATAAACAAAATTAAGATTAGTAATACAGAGAATTAAGGGTGTAAAGACGACTCAAATTATTGGTTTTAAGGGGAGTTGTCTTTGCAATATTATTTAGTGAAGATTTTGTAGAAAAAAATGAGAATTGAAATTAGACGAAAAATATGTGACAATAAGTTTTTGAAACAGAACGTTAAAATGAAGGTAAAATAAAATCCCTCATTTTTTAGATAGAGAATAAATTGTGAACAAAACAAGATATGTAAAAAGAGTACTTCGATGATTTTGATTTTTTGTAAATGTTAAACATGGATAATGCAATAGGATTAAAATAGAAATTTTAAGAAAAGAGTAATCAATATAGAAGCAAACTTGCCCAACTTACTTGGTTTTAGTGTTTGTAATAAAATATTTACTGAGTGTAGTTGAAGTAAGGTGGAATGAAGAAACGTATAAACAACTTTAACATAGTGATAATTTTGTAAGAGCGAGTTAGCCGAATATACATTATTGCTTTTTATTTATTCATATTTTGGATTAAAAGAATTTAATTATAAAACAACAATTTAAATATTACCCACTTTTTAAAAGACTTTTTGACCTAATATTAGCATTAACTCTCATAATCCTTATTCTTCCTATTATGATATTAGTAGCAGTGCTGATTTTTATTAAGTCAAAAGAGTTTCCAATATTTATTCAAGAAAGAGGAATTACATTAAATAATTTTCGTTACAAGATTATAAAATTTAAAACGATCAAAGAGAGAAAATCTGTAGGAATCGAAGATAGATTGAATAATAATATTTTCTACAAACCAGAACTTACATCAGAATTAACAAAATTTAGTAATTGGTTACGTACAACAGGCATAGATGAACTTCCTCAACTGCTAAATGTTGTAATTGGTAATATGAGCTTAATTGGTCCAAGACCATTAATGCTAAGTGATTTAGAAATAATGAAGAGAGAATACCCAGGGTTTTACAAAAAAAGGGGAACATTTAATAGCATTCCAGGAATATCTGGTTTATGGCAGATTTATGGGGAACGAAGAAAAGGAATGGAGAATTTAATTAAACTTGAGGAAGATTATAAAAGGAATGCGTCATTGTTATTTGACCTAAAATTAATGATAAAAACAATTCCAATTATAATTTTCGCAAATCACTCGGATTCAATATCGAGCAATAGAGAAATTATTAATACACAACAAATTAAAATAACTGATCTTAATTAGCTAAGAAACAATGAAAAACAAATTTTAATTATTTGTTGCTATCCCAGTGTTCGGATTATTTTTGTATCAAATACATTTAGAAAAACAAATGCTTAACCATTCATCACGGCAAAAAGGGCAATCTAAAATGCTTATAAAAATGCAACACATGAACACTTCTAATGGATGGCGAAGATTCAACCACTAAAGGCGGCAGTTTTAGAATTATATAGAAAAACATGTAGTGGCGAATTGAAATTTAATAGTTTTGTAGGTCTGTTATTAAGTTTTGAGTTAACCTCAATAATATACTGGTAATTAAGTACCCAAAGTATACGAAAATTAAAAGTCGGGATATTATAAAGTAGACTTAATTGCAATCAATCAATCAATCAATCAAACAGAATTTACTTTTGTCCAATTTAAGTTGATGGATTTACACAAATTAAAAAGATGAATTTAATTAAGTAAAATATTTTCGCAACCCAGTGTTCAGAATACTTATAAAATAAAGACCAATAATAATAAAATCTCATAGGCTTCGAAAATTGTAGAGTTTTGTTCTTTTAGTTCCTATATAAACATGAATTACCGTAATATATTATTTGGATAGTATCAAACAAATAATTACTTTCTATTTCAAAAAATGAATAATAATAAGGTATTAACGAATAATTATGGCTGTAAATGTAACATCCGAAATAGGAAAAGTTGAAGGAGTAATAGTTCATACTCCAGGTAGTGAAGTTGAAAACATGACTCCACAAAATGCTGAGCGAGCTTTATATAGTGATATTCTCAATTTATCTGTAGCAGGAAGGGAATATTCTTCATTTAAAAATATTTTAACCAAATTCACAAAAGTTTATGAGGTTACTGAACTTCTATCTGAAATTGCTAAAAACGAAGAAGCAAAAACAAGTATAATTAACAATATTTGCAAAAATGAAAATATCTTAGATTTAAAAACTCAGTTATTGGAATTGTCTTCAGAAAAATTAGCAAAAGTTTTAATTGAAGGACTTCCGCTTGTGCAAGATAATCTAACAAAATATCTTAGTGAGGAAAGATATTCTCTTCAACCACTTCACAATTTCTTTTTTACTCGTGATGCTTCAATGACAATTCGAAAAAAAGTTTTAATTGCCATGATGAGCAGTAAAGTACGAGAGCGTGAATCAATAATTATGGAAGCTATTTTTAATTATCATCCAGAACTTAAGACAGAAACGGTTAATCCACTAAGAAGCAAATTTTACAATGATAAAATTACTATCGAGGGCGGTGATGTTTTAGTACCAAGAGAAGATATTTTATTAATTGGTGTTGGCGCAAGAACCACATCACAAGGTGTTGATTTTATACTTGAGCGAATTAAGGAACAAGGCGAACGACGCCATATTATTATTCAAGAGCTTCCACTTAAACCAGAATCATTTATTCACCTCGATATGGTATTTACTTTTCTTGACCAAGATCAATGTATGATTTATGAGCCAGTAATTAAAAATCGTCATGATTTTCACACTATTCATATTACGGTTGATAATGGCAAAGTGGAATCAATTACTGAGCAAAGAGATATTTTGGAAGCACTTGGTAAACTTGGCATGGAGTTAAATCCAGTATATTGTGGTGGGCATGGCGATATTTGGACTCAAGAACGCGAGCAATGGCACAGCGGTGCAAATCTTTTTGCTCTAGCTCCGGGACAAGTAATTGGATATGGCAGAAATGAAAGAACTATTGCCGAATTAAATAATAATGGTTACGATGTTCTAAATTCTGAGGATATTTTTGATGGAAAAATATTGCTGGACGATTACAAAAAATTTGTAATTACTCTTCCTGGTTCCGAACTAGCAAGAGGCGGCGGCGGTTGTCGTTGTATGACAATGCCTGTTAATAGACAAGAAGTTGATTGGTAGTTTGTTGAAAAAATGAAATATTTTTATGTAAGACACTACAGTTAAATTCTTTAATTTGGTTGAAAAAATATGACAGTTCACTTTCGTGAACTGATTATAATCAAAAATCATTAAGGCTTTAGCCTCATTTAGAATCATCAATAAGCTTCCATCCATATTTAATCATAAACTCTTCAATCTCTTCTGAAAATGACTTAGTTTTATGATGTTCTTCCTGTTTTCTAATGTATTCTTTAATATTCTTTATATGCGATTCACTCACACTTACTGCCCAATAATCATCTTGCCATATAAATTTTGCTTTTGTCAAGTTTTCATTATTAATCCAATTTGATGATTCTCCTTTAATGAGTTGTGCAATTTTACTTATTGATTGCTCACGATTTAGTGAAACTAAACAATGGATGTGATCTTTGTAGCCATTTATTTCTTCTAGCCAGATGTTTTTGGCTTTTGAATTTTCTTTTATATGATTGATAACATTCTTTCGTAATTCAGATGTTATTAAAAATGGTTCTCGGTTTTTAGTTGAAAAAACTAAGTGAATCCAAATTCTTACCCAACTCATAGCGCCTCCTAAATGCGGCTAAAGCCGATTTGTTATTTTCTTTATCTTAATTCGTTGGCTAAAGCCAAACGGCAATAATATGTTAAATCCATCCAATTGTAGCTTAAAGCTAACGGCAATAATTTTTCAAAAGCTTTTTTTTGCTAATGCCAACGGTAATATTGTTTCAAAGCATTCTTATTCTGCTTAATCAAAACCATATTATTAAAATTATCTTTTTCAAACTGTGTAAATTAATATACAATTATTTCAGAATAATAATTTTGTCACTTTTTGTTTTATTGCAGTTCACTTTAGTGAACTGATTGATAGAATAAAAAAGAAAAAGGCTTTAGCCTCATTTAGCTTTTCAGAGGCATTAACAATTAATTTGAAATTTGACTAAAGTCAAACGGTAGTAATATTATTAAGCAAAAATAAAACTTTGGCAAAGCACAGCAATATTATACCAAGCTTATTATTATTTTGCCAAGAGTAATGCAATTGTAATTTAAAAAAATCATTTTAACGTAAATCGTGAATCGGAGGTAGTGAGTGTATAGTTGTTTACGATATTCTTGGACGTGAAGTTGCAACGCTAGTAAACCATGAGCATAATTCGGGTAATTATGAAGTAACATTTGATGCGTATAAATTTACTAGTGGAGTTTTCTTTTATAAGTTAACTGCTGGTGATTTTATTGATGCAAAGAAAAATAACTTTGTTAAAGAAAATAAATAAGTTTTAGAGTCAAGAGTAGATAAATTAATTAAGAGAGCGAGCGACGGGATTCGAACCCGCGACATTCAGCTTGGGAAGCTGACACTCTACCAACTGAGTTACGCTCGCAAAATGATAATGCATAAATAAAACAAATGTAAAATTAAACCAAATTAGTAAAATTAAATATTAGTTAAAAAAGTAAATCTTTCATTCAAAATATTTTAATTTAGAGGCAACTTAATAGTAAATGTTGTTCCTTTGTTAACTTTACTTTCAACAATAATTTCACCGTTGTTTTTAATAATAAACTCATGAACTAGAATTAGACCCAGTCCTGTTCCCTTTTCTTCGCCAGTGCCATCGGTTGAAAAAGTAGATTCAATTTTGAATAATTTTTTAAGAGAAGTTTCATCAATACCAATTCCAGTATCGCTAATACTTACAATAAAATTATTGTCTTGCTTTTTACTTTCAATTGTAACTTCACCATTGTTATTAGTAAACTTAATTGCATTATTAAGCAAATTGCGAAGTGCAAAATTTATCATTTCTCTATCGGCAAATATTTTTGAATCTTCAATCAATTCACTTTTTAATACAATTCCTTTTTGCTCAAAATTGTTTTTAAAAAGTTTTGAATTTTCGAGAACAAGTTCATTAAAATCAAATAATTGTTTTTCAATGTTAATCATACCAAGCTGAGCTCTTGCCCATTGAAGTAAATTTTCAAGAAGTGCAAATACCTTTTGGGATGCACCATTTATTCCTTTGCTCATTTCTTTAATATCTTCTATACTCATATCGTCAATATCTTCCGACATTATTTCAGATAATCCTAGCAGAGAAAAGAAAGGACCTTTTAGGTCGTGCGCAATTATTGAAAAGAATTTATCTTTTGTAGCGTTTAAGTTTTTAAGATTATCCTCAGACTCTTTTAATTGATAATTAGTAAACTCAAGTTCATCTGCATAGCGTTTCATCATTTTATTGCTGTGTTCCAAAGCTAAATTTGTCTTTTTCTTAAATTTATATCGCCTCAGCAATAAAATACTTCCACCGCCTATTAAAATAATAATTACAATAAGCGCAATTGTAATATATTTTTGATTGGATAACTGAAGATTTTGTATTTCTTGAGATTTTGTTAATATTTCAATTTCTTTCTCTTTTTTTTCTGATTGATATTTGATTTCAATATCAGTTAATCTTTTTGCGTTACTTTGGCTAAGAAATTCGTCTTTAGCTTCTATGTATTTAAGTATATTTGAGTATGCTTCTTTGTAATTTCTTTTATTAGCATTCGCTTCGGCTAAACTTTTATATGCTGGAAAAATTTCTTCGAAAAGTTCCGTTTGTTTCCCGAATTGAATGGAATTATTTAAGTAGGAAATTGCTTTATCAAAATTGCCTTTCTTTAAATAAACTGTACCAATATTTCTATTAAGAATAGTTAGTTTATAGTAGTCCAAGTTTTTATCAACATTTGCAAGAGATTCAATAAAATAAATTAAGGCCTCATCATATTTCTTTTCATTTATTAAACACTCGCCAATATTATTTTTTGTAACAGTAATCCCTTCAATAAGGTCTATTTCTTGAAATATTGAAAGAGCTTTTTTGTAAAAATTATGAGCATTTTTGAAGTCATTTTTATGTTTATAAACTTCTCCAAGATTATTATAAAAATTGGCTAGATATATTTTGTTTCCACTTTTTTCACTAAATGAAATTGCGTCAAGGTAATATTTAATAGCTTTGTCATAATTCCCAATAGCATCGTAGCAATTAGCTATTATGCTGTTTGCGGTTGATATTTTTAGTGTGTCTTTTGCATCTTCAAAAAATGGCAATGTTTCCAAAGCATTTTTAATTGCATTTTCATACTGACCTGATACTGTGCCTTGAATTAATGCTTTATTTAGTTTTAAGACTGCGTAACTATATAATGCATTTTGTTCTTTATAAATTTGCATTGCTTGTTGAAGATAAAAATCACTAGAATCAACATTTCCTAAATAGGAACATATAGTTGCTTTTGTTTGAATGGAAAGTGCTCTTTCTAAAGGATAGTTTTTGTAATCGAAAATTTGTAATGAACTGTCAATAAAACTTATTCCACTTTCAAACTTTCCGGAAAAACTTAATAATATACCTTTCGCCTGATAACCAAGAGCAAGTCCATATTTAGAATTAGTTCTTATTGCTAAGTTCAATATGGAATCACAAATTTCTTGAGCAGGGGCTATATTTCCTGATATTAAATAGCCTCGTGTAAGTGTAGACAAAGCTTTTATTTCTAATTCTGTATTCTTAATATTTTTGCTTGCCAAAATTGCATTATTTGCGTAATTGATGGCATCGGCAACTTTTGTGCGCTCTAATAATTTTTTTGAAAGTTCTATTGAAAGTTCAATTTTTTTTATTCCTTCGCTCTTTTCAACTAATTGTTTCAGGCTGTCTACTTGAGTAAGAGAAAATAAATGTGAACTAAATAGAAATATGATTGTTGTAATTTTTAATATATACATGCGACTTATTAACCAAATATTTTAAAGGATATAACAAATTATATTATTGTCGAAAGTTAATAAAAATTATTTAGTTGTCAGCTATGAATAAAAACATAAACTATTAATATGATAAATATTAATAGTTCAAATCATTACATGGTTTGTAACTTCATTTATTTTTGAAAACCATGGTTATGCAAGATAATAAAAAAGAATAAACTCTTAAAGTATTTAATGAATTCTATTTATGCTAACCAATGAATATCTAGTGTCTTTGTCGCCCAACGGACATTTTATCACATTTTGCTAAACTTAAGCATATGGAATTCGATAATATGTTTCACATTATAAAAGGAGATACGAATGAGGCAAAAAATTACACCAACAAGCATTGAAAAAGTAATGCGCGAGGATGATTTTATAGTATCAAAAACAGATACAAAGGGAATAATAACGTATTGTAATGAAATATTTATAGAGTTTGCAAAATATTCCAATAGAGAATTGCTTGGGCAAAATCATAATATTATTAGGCATCCAGATATGCCAAGAACAATATATAAATTATTGTGGGAAACAATTAAATCGGATAAAGAAATTAATGCCTATGTAAAAAATATGGCGAGTGATGGTTCATATTATTGGGTAATTGCAAATATCACTCCAGTAAAAAATGAAAATGGTAAAATAGTTGGCTACTATTCAGTTAGAAGAAAACCAAATAGAACAATTTTGGATAAAACTATAATTCCATTTTATCAAAAATTGCTTGAAGAAGAGAAAAAAAATAATCTTGGAAATCAAATGGAAGCATCGGGTAAAATATTAAATAATTTATTAAATGAAAAAGGGATGACTTATGAAGAATTTATACTCTCCTTATAAGGGAGATAGCTTTGAGGGATATGTTCGCTTAAGGCTCATGATTATATCAATTTTTACAATAATCTGTCTAGTATTTTTGCTTATAATAAATGATTTCAATTTTGTAACAGTCCCATCAATTCTCTTTTTAATATTTTTTATTTCAATTCCACTAATTAGTATTAATTCCTACATTCAGATTAGATCATATTTGAAAGAAGCTTTTGTTTCAATAAGTGATCAATCAAGTGCCATTTCGCAAGGAAACTTTGAAAAAAGAATAACAGGTATTACATCTAATAATGAATTTGCTAAAATGGCTTGGCAAATTAATGATGTTACGGATCAGTTTGAAGCATTTATGAAAGAAATAGATACTTCAACTCAATATGCTTCGGAACACAAGTTTTTTAGAAAACCCATGCATCAAGGTTTGCGTGGAATGTTGAAGCAGACTATTAAAAATGTCTCTGTTTCGCTGGATTTTCAAGCTGAAACAAATATTTTAATAGATTTACAATCATATCTAGATAGAAGTACTAATTTAATTCTTCAAGCTATTGAAGCTTTTACGCAAGGAGACTTAACAATAAGTATTCAAAAAGAAAGGGATGGTGATGTTATTTCAAAAATTATAGATTCATTTAATGAAATGGTAAAAGCGCAGGAACAGATTATTATAAAAATTAGTGATGCAGTAGAAGCTACTGCAAGTGCTAGTGCCGAGATATCAGCTAGCGCTGAAGAGATGGCTGCCGGTGCACAAGAACAGAGTTCGCAAACTGCTGAAGTTACAATTTCAGTTGAACATGTTACTGCCACAATTATGGAAACTACAGAAAACACCAATAAAGCAGCAGAAGAAGCAAATCATTCTAAAGTAATTGCAGAAAAAGGAGGTATTGTTTTTTCTGAACTTGAAAATGGAATGAACAATATTGCTGAAGTGGTTATGCAATCATCAGAAATTGTAAACCGTCTTGGTAAAAGTGGAGAAAAGATTGGTGAAATTATTCAAGTAATTGATGATATTGCTGACCAAACAAACTTACTTGCGCTTAATGCTGCAATTGAAGCTGCGCGTGCTGGAGAACAAGGACGAGGATTTGCTGTTGTGGCTGATGAAGTTCGTAAGCTTGCTGAAAGAACAACAAAATCCACAAAAGAAATTGCAGATATGATTAAAACAATTCAAGATGAAACTAAAAACGCAGTCGATTCGATGTATAAAGGCAGAACCGAGGTTGAAAATGGAAAAGTTTCAGTTAGGCAAGCTGGTCAATCGTTAAGTGAAATTATTGTTTCATCCAATAAAGTAATGGGTATTGTTAGAAATGTTGCTGAAGCAAGCAAAGGTGAGGCTGATGAGGCAGAACAAATTAGCCACAATATTTCTGGAATTAATACAGTTGCTCATGAAACTGCAATTGGTGTTGAACAAATAGCCCAAGCTTCGGAAGACTTAAATAGGCTTACTGAAAATCTGCAAACTTTAATTTCAAAATTTACTTTGTCAAATAATCAATTAATTAGTTTACCTAAAAACTAAGTTAAAAAACAAATTAAAAATGACGCTTTCTAGCGTCATTTTTTTTATACCAAGCTAATTTAAATCCTCAACAAAATTTATTAAATAATACATTGAGATAAGTTCAAATTTCCTACAAAATCTTTTTGAAAATTATTAAGAAAATTACAATAAATGAAAGATGAAAATATTAGTATTTGAAGGGTATAGAAATCACCAAAATTGGTCGCAATTGGAAAAACCATTTACGAAGTTGAATTGGAAAATGGCTACAAAAAATGGATGTAATATTCATGCATAAAAGCAGTTTTTTGAAAAAGATTGAAAAGGCAGAAGGCGGTGAAAAGACTAATACATAAAAATGGAGAAGAATCTGAAAGAAAAAAAATAATAAAATTATGGTTGTCTCAAAGCAAAAAACTGCAATTCTTAGAAGGGGAGTGAGAATCTTTTCATTTTGTGAAGAAGAAAGATATCTCTATTGTCTGTATAAAAATACTGCTTTTGAGACAACCTCTAATCAAATAGCTCAATTAGTTACATTTATAAAACCAGTAGCGATTAAAACTTCTGCCTGATTATAAATTATAATTTTGTACTCACCAGCTTTCGGAAATTTATACCTAAAATAAGTATCGTTCCAATTTACTTTAACTTTATATTTTTTTGATTCAATATATTCGTCATATTCAAAAGAACGGTGTTCTTTTCGCCAAAAATCGACAAGAATAACTCCAGTTTTAAGAGGTGAACTATTAGTTATTTGAATAAAAATTTCACCATTATTCTCACTTAGTGAAGCTCTTCTTGTAATACCAATTGGAGTGCCGCCAACTAAGACTTTTTCGCAAAATACGAGTTTCACATTATCGTAGTAATTACTCCTCTTAACAGTGTTTAACTCGCGTTTTAGCTTTTCAGTAATAGTAACAATAATTGATGCAATTTGTCGCTGAGAAATATCAATAAAGTAAAGCTTATATTTGCCCGTTTCCAAAAATTTGTAATCACATTTAATTCTTCTTTCATTATTTTGGAAGTTTATTGATTTACTATTAAATGGTTGATATTTACCATCTGAAAATTTATCAATTAATAAGTAAATAATGCTACCTTCAATTGGTTTGCTTTCGGTATCCAAAATAACATGAAGTGTTTTTCCCCAAGGCTCAATTTCCCACTCATTTTTTGCATTTATTGGTTCGTTTTTTTCAGTTACAGAATCAGAAACATAAACAGTTTGTGCGTTGTTGAGTGAGATAAAAAGCAGAAGAAATATTATTATTTGAAGTATTTTATTCATTTGTAACCTTTGTTTTGTATTTATTATTTCCGAAAGGCTGGAGAGAAAATTGTTAGAATAGTAAACAATTCTAATCTTTCCAACATTATTAGCATAGATGAAATCCGTTTACAATATCTGGAATATGTGAAAAACTTTCGTGTACCAACAAGTTTGATACAATTGTTTTTTACTCCAAAATATTTAGTTATTAACAAAATTTTAATATTAGTCCAGCGTCCTTGATAACTGAGATAAAAACATCCATATCAATAATATCAAATTTGTTTTGCAGGATGTTAATCAACTTCATATATTCAACCAATAATAATTTACATAAATAGTTCCATAATTCTTACATTTTAAAATTACACTTGTTTGATAAATAATGCCAATATTAAATATATTTATATCATTAAAAGAAAATTATATACTTAAAGGTAAAATAAATTGAAAAAACTACTGGCTCTCTTCATAGTAATTCTTTTTTCTAGTGCATGCCAAGATAACAATGTTAGTTTAGGAAGTAAATTAATTGAAGTTGAATTAATAGGAGATTTAGCAGAACGAACACTTGAAGCTTCTGGTTTAACGTGGTATAAAGATAATTTAATAATTCTACCTCAATTTCCTCATAAATGGGATGACCTATTTGACGGTGCAATTTATTTTATTCCTAAAAAAAGAATTGAGAACTATATTAATGGTGAAAATAGTAATCCTATTAAAGGAGAAAAAATTCAATTTATTGCAGATGGATTAGATGAAATTGGGAAAAGTAGCGGATCTGGATATGAAGCAATTACATTTGTTGGTGATAATGTTTATGTATCAATAGAATCAATTAGCGATGCAATAGGTTCAAGTTACATTGTGAAAGGTAAAATTGATTTCGAAAATAGGAAACTAGTATTAGATGCAAGTACCAAATTTGAAATAAAATCGCAAACTGGAATTAATAATATGGGTGAAGAAACAATTTTTCAATTTAATAGCTACATTTATGCAATACATGAAGCAAATGGATTAAATGTTAATAAAAATCCATACGCGACAAAACTGGACGAAAAATTAATGACCAGTGAGAAAATTCCAATACCAAATATTGATCTACGTTTAACCGATGCGACAGATGTTGATTCAACAGGTAAATTTTATGTTATCAATTATTACTATCCAGGTGAGTTTAATAAACTGAAACCAAATTTGGAAAAAGATAGTAAGGCAATAGAGCAAATTTTGGAATTACAAATTACAGATAATAAAATTGTACAAATAGACAAAAGTATTATTGAATTGACAAATATAAAAGAAGAAAATGGACATAATTGGGAAGGAATAGTTAGATTTAATAATGGATTTTTACTTGTAACAGATATGTTTCCAAAAACTATTTTAGCCTATTATAAATAAAATAGTCTTTGAAAAAGCCATAATACTTAAATGTGGCTAACAAATTAATAACTCTATAAAATAAAAGAGGTTACATTTTCTTGACATTCAGGATTAATAAGATTATTTTTGTACTCTTTTGTAAAATAGAATGTGCCTTATTGGAGGATTAGATTTGAAACAGGAAAAATTAACAAGATTTATAAGAACTGAAGATGCGGATAGAAAGTGGTACGTTGTTGATGCTACAGATAAGGTTCTTGGAAGATTGGCTACACAAGTTGCCAACGTTATTCGTGGCAAACATAAAGCTATATTTACACCAAATATGGATACTGGTGATTTTGTAGTTGTAATTAATGCAGATAAAGTAAAAATGACTGGTAAAAGAGAATTACAAAAAACATATTTCAGACATTCTGGATACCCAGGTGGTGGAAAAACTACTACTTTTGCTCAATTAATGGCAAAAAAACCAGAAGTAGTAATTGAAAAAGCAGTTAAAGGAATGTTGCCTAAAACAAGATTAGGTAGAAAATTATTTACCAAATTGAAAGTTTATGCTGGTAACGAACACCCACATGCAGCTCAACAACCAGAAACGCTAAGTATATAAGTAGAGGAATTTTAATGACAGATAAAATATTTGTTGGAAGAAGAAAGAACGCAACTGCAAGAATTATCCTAAGAAGTGGTTCAGGTAAAGTTATTGTAAATAAAAGAGAAATTGAAACATATTTTCCTCTCAAAACTAACAGAGATGATATATTGCTTCCTTTTAATATTACAGAAACTTTAAGTTCTTACGATGTTTTTGCAAATGTTTCAGGTGGTGGTTTTACAGGACAATCTGAAGCTATTCGTTTGGGTATTGCAAGAGCATTAGTTGATATTAATGCAGACTTTAAACCTTTGTTAAAAGCTCAAGGCTTAATGACAAGAGATCCAAGAATGGTTGAGCGTAAAAAATACGGACAACCAAAAGCTAGAAAAAAATTCCAATTCTCAAAGAGATAAAGAATTTAATTTATTATTATTTAATCAATCATACTTTTGGATTTGCCCCCTGTGTCCTACATTAAAATGGATTTGAGGCAAAGTTGAAAAAAGTAGAAGAAAAACAGGAGCATTATTATGCCTAAAGTTCAATTAACTGAGTTATTAGAAACAGGTGCGCATTTCGGTCACCTTACCCGCCGTTGGAATCCCAAAATGAAGCCATATATTTTTATGGAAAAAAACGGGATTCATATTATCGATCTTAAAAAAACACAAATTGCTATTGATGAAACAGCTCAATTATTAGAAAATATTTCAGCTCAAGGTAAATCTGTACTTTTTGTTGGAACAAAAAAACAAGCTAAATACATTATTGCTTCAGAAGCAAAAAAATGTGATAGTAACTGGGTTAGTGAAAGATGGCTTGGTGGAATGTTAACAAACTATGCTACAATCAGAAAAAGCATTAAAAGAATGCAAACCATTGACAAAATGGAAACTGATGGTACATTTGAAAAAATTACTAAAAAAGAAAGACTATTTAGAACCAGAGAACGTGATAAATTAAGAAAAGTTCTTGATGGTATAGAATCAATGCACAAACTTCCTGGTGCTCTTTTTATTGTTGATATTAAAAAAGAAGCAATTGCTGTTGCTGAGGCAAAAAGATTAAAAATACCTGTATTTGCAATTGTTGATACAAATTGCGACCCAGATTTAATTGATTCAATTATTCCTTCAAATGATGATGCAGGAAGAGCAATTCAACTAATTGTTGGAGTTATTGCTGATTCTATTGTAAGCGGTCAGGCAAAAGCTAAAGAGCTTAAAGCTGAACGAGCTGCGGATGATGAAAGAATTAAAAAAGAAACTGAAGGCGAAAAGAAAGATGGTGATTCTGATGATAAGCCAAAAGTTAGAAGAGTAAAATTTGATTCGCAAGGTAAAAAAGTTGCTAGAGTTATTAAAAAAACTGATACTGATGTAGCAGCAACAACTGAAGAAAAAGTTGAAGATGTTGTTGTCTCAGAAGAAAATGTAGCTGATGACAAAGCTGCTGAATAGAAAAAGATTAAAATATAAGGAATAATTATTATGGCTATTACAGCATTGCAAGTAAAAGAGTTGCGTGATAAAACAGGCGCTGGAATGATGGATTGCAAAAAAGCTTTAGTAGAATCTGATGGTGATTTAGTTAAAGCTATTGAAAATCTAAGAAAAAAAGGTGCTTCTGTTGCTGCTAAAAGAGCAGATAGAGATGCTAAAGAAGGTACTGTTTTAACAAAAGTTCTTGATGGTGGTAAAACAGGTATAATTCTTGAAATTAATTGTGAAACTGATTTTGTTGCAAATAGTGATGATTTTGTAAATTTCTCTAATTTTATCCTTGATGTAGTTGCTACAAATAAGCCATCTAATTTGGATGAATTATTAGCCTCTGAGTTAAAAGGTAAAAAAGTTGATATTGAATTGACAAATATTATTGGTAAAATTGGCGAAAAAATTGAAGTTTCTAGATTCAAATTACAAACAATAGAAAATGCAACTTTTGTTGATTATATTCATGCTGGTTCAAAGCTTGGTGTCTTGTTGCAAGTTGAAAATACTGCTGGTGTTGATTCTGAAAAAGTTTTACCTACATTTAAAGATATTGCAATGCAAGCTGCTGCAATGAAACCACTTTATCTTGTTAGAGAGGAAATTCCAACTTCTGTAATTGAAAAAGAAAAAGAAATTTATAAAGAAGTTCTTCGTAAAGAAGGTAAACCAGAGCAAATGCTAGATAAAATTGCTGATGGAAAAATTAATAAATTCTTTCAAGAAGTTTGCTTAACAGAGCAAATTTATGTTAAAGATAATTCAAAATCAGTAAAAGATGTTATTGCTGGTTTTAACAAAGAAAATTCTTCAGATGTAAAACTGACAGCTTTTTATCGATATCACGTGGTTGATGAAAATAAATAAATAGAATTTCACGAAGGTCTTAATTTTTATTAAGACCTTTTTTTTTATTATATTTGGAACATTATGACAACAGAATTAAAATACAAAAGAGTTTTATTAAAACTAAGTGGCGAATCCCTAATGGGAGAAAAGGGTCAAGGTATTGATCCTAAAATGTTAGAGTATTTTGCTGGTGAAGTAAAAAAAATTCAAAATATTGGTGTTGAAGTTTGCATTGTTATTGGTGGTGGTAATATTTATAGAGGCTTAAATGCTGTTGAACAGGGAATTGATAGAGTTGCAGGTGACCAAATGGGAATGTTGGCAACAGTAATTAATTCAATTGCCTTGCAAAATGCATTTGAAATTCGCGGAATGTATACACGCTTAATGACTGCAATTCATATGCAAGAAATAGCTGAACCATATATTAGACGTAGAGCAATGCGTCATTTGGAAAAAGGTAGAATAGTTATTTTTGGTGCTGGAACTGGTCACCCATATTTTAGTACAGATACAGCAGCTGCACTACGAGCTGTAGAAATTGAAGCTGATGCTGTTTTTAAGGGAACAAGAGTTGATGGTATTTTTGATTCTGATCCTGAAAAAAATCCTGAAGCTAAAAAATATGATTCAATAACCTACAAAGATGTTATGACAAAAGGTTTAAGAGTTATGGATATGACAGCAATATCTTTATGTCAAGAAAACGACTTACCAATAGTTGTTTTTAATATGAACAAAGAAAATAATTTGCTGGAATTAGTTTCTGGTAAAAAAGTAGGGACTAAAGTAACACATTAGAATTTTTAAATATATTATGAGGTCACATAATGGATGAAATAATTAGAGAAGCAAAGGATAAGATGGATAAAACCATTGAAGCCTTTAGGCAAGAAATTACAAAAGTTAGAACTGGTAAAGCTACTACAGCTCTTTTAGATGGAATAAAAGTTGACTATTATGGTACACTTACACCTCTTAACCAAGTAGGTAATGTTTCAGTTTTAGATGCCCATACGTTATCCATAACACCTTGGGATAAAAATATGGTTTCAGTTATTCAAAAAGCAATATTAATTGCAGATTTAGGTTATAATCCTCTAAATGATGGAACTAATATTAAAATACCAATTCCTCAATTAACAGAGGAAAGAAGAAAAAATTTAGGCAAATTAGCTAAGAAATTTGGTGAAGAAGCTAAAATTGCCTTAAGGAACATTAGACGTGATGCAAACGATAAACTTAAAAAATTGGAAGTCGCAAAAGAGATTTCTGAAGATTTAAGACACGATGGCGAGATGGATGTTCAAAAAGTTACAGATAATCACTCCAAAACCATTGATGAGATGGTAGCTCATAAAGAAAAAGAGATAATGGAAATTTAATTGAAAACAATAAAAAGCCGACTAACAGTCGGTTTTTTACTTATCTAGAAATTAAAAAGACAATTAACAAAATATCTTATCCGCAAATCACAATTCATTAATATTTGAATCAAAAACTGTTTTAGCTACTAAAATATCCTTTAATCTTATTGAATTTGCTTTGTTTATGCTCAAAATTTTGCAATTTTAAACTAATTGATTTTCAAAAATTAGGAGACAAATTATGAGCGTTTCGAAAGAAGAAGCATTAAGGTATCATAGCGAAGGCAGAAAAGGGAAAATTGAAGTTATTGCTACAAAACCATGTTTTACGGCAAGAGAATTAGCCCTTGCTTATACACCAGGTGTAGCTGAACCATGCCTTGAAATTGAAAAAGATGAATCAAAAGTATATGAATATACTGCAAAAGGCAATCTTGTTGCGGTTGTTTCTAATGGAACAGCAGTTCTTGGACTTGGTAATATAGGGGCAGCTGCTGGTAAACCAGTAATGGAAGGAAAAGGTGTTTTATTTAAGAGATTTGCTGATATAGATGTTTTTGATATTGAATTGAATACAGAAGATCCTAAAGAAATAATTAGAGCCGTACAACTTTTAGAGCCAACTTTTGGTGGAATTAATCTTGAAGATATTAAAGCACCAGAATGCTTTGAAATAGAGCAAGAATTAATTAAAACGATGAATATTCCAGTATTTCACGATGATCAACATGGAACTGCAATCATTTCATGCGCAGCTTTAATTAATGCTGCAGAAATAGCTGGTAAAAAGCTTGAGGAAATGCGATTAGTTGTAGTTGGTGCTGGTGCAGCGGGAATTGCTTGTAGTAACCTGTATATAACTGCTGGAGTGAAAAGAGAAAACATTGCAATGTTTGATACAAAAGGTCATATTCATAAAGGTAGAACAGATTTAAATAAATATAAAGAAGCATTTGCAAACGAAATTGCTTTTTACTCAATAGAAGAAGCTTTAAATGGAGCGGATGCATTTCTTGGACTTTCAAAAGGTGGATTGCTTAAAAAACATATGGTTGCTGGAATGGCAAATACTCCTATCATAATGGCAATGGCAAATCCTAATCCAGAAATTACATATACAGATGCATTAGAAGCACGTAGCGACGTAATTATGGCAACTGGAAGAAGCGATTATCCAAATCAAGTTAATAACGTACTTGGATTCCCGTTCATTTTTAGAGGTGCGTTGGATGTTAAAGCAACGGCAATTACAGAAGAAATGAAAATGGCTGCTGTAAAAGCGTTGGCAGATTTGGCTAAAGAAGAAGTTCCAGATATTGTTAAAAGAGCTTATAAAGGAGAAGACTTTTCATTTGGTCGCGAATATATAATTCCTAAACCTTTTGACCCTCGTGTACTTTGGAAAGTTGCTCCTGCTATTGCAAAAGCAGCAATTGATGGTGGTGTTGCACGTAAAATAATTACAGATTGGCACGCTTATGAAGAGGAATTAAAAGAGAGATTAGGTTTTTCTCAAGAAATTATTCGACTAATGTCACACAAAGCTAAAGAAAATCCTAAAAGAATTGTTTATCCTGAAGGCGAAAACGAAAGTATTATTAGAGCGGCAAATGCTGTAGCATTAGAAGGAATAGGTTTCCCTGTGCTTCTTGGAAGGAAAGATTTTATTGAGAACAAAATATCAGAATTGGGATTTGATTACACAAAATTTGAAATACATGATTTGAGAAGTTCCTCAAAAGCTAAGAAGTATGCAGAAAAGTTTTACGAAAAAAGGAAAAGAAAAGGAGTTACTCTAGATATTGCGGAAAAACTTATGCATCGCCGTCCAAATTATTTTGGCTCAATGATGGTTGAAACTGGAGAAGCAGATGCCTTAATTAGTGGTGTAAGTGCATTTTATCCAGAAACAATAAAGCCAGCTTTAGAGTGTATTGGAGTTAAAGAAGGTATCAACAAAGTTTCGGGAATGCACGTTGTAATTTTAAAAGGTAAAGTGTTTTTCTTAGCTGATACTTCTGTAAATATAAATCCAACAGCAGAGGAAATTGCCGAAATAGCTATCCTTGCTGCAGATACTGTAAAAGAATTTGATATTACACCTTCGGTTGCAATGCTTTCATTTAGTGAATTTGGAAGTGTTACTGATGAGGAATCTATTAAAATGCGAAAAGCTACAGTAATTGTAAACAATTTACGTCCAGATATTAACTGCGATGGCGAAATGCAAGCAGATACTGCAGTTGATTTTGATGTCTTATCTCAAGAGTATCCTTTTACTAAGCTTCAAAGCCGTGCAAATGTTCTAATATTTCCAAATCTTTCTTCTGGAAATATTCTTTACAAGTTGTTGGATAAATTAGCATCCGCTGCTGTTATTGGACCAATTATGCTTGGAATGAATAAATCTGTTCATTTACTTCAACGTAATGCAAGTGTTGATGATATTATTAATATGTCGTCAATTGCTGTGGTTGATGCTGCTTATTAAAAATCTATTGATTTCTAATTTATTAAAACCCAATTACATTTTTTGTGATTGGGTTTTTTGTTAAAATATGAATTGTAAACCAATACCAAAATTGAAAGCGTCTATTATTTGTTTATCTGAATGTTCTGTTAAATCCAACAAACCTTCCGGATTATCTTGATATTCATCGTACTCAAGTGTAAATACACGATGTTGATACTCTACTTCAAAAAGAATATTAAAAAAGCCTTTAGTTACTATTTTCATTCCTATTGAAAGTGATAATTCATATTCATCTTTTGAATAAAAATCATAGAGACCAGGCTTCATAATATTGTTAAATTCACCATTAAGAAAAAAAAAGGATTTTGAATCAAGATATTTTTCAACCATTAATCCAATAAATGGAACATATGTTGAATCAAAAACATTATAAGTGTAAAATAAGCTGGCACCAACGTAGGATTTCGTAATATCTATTACATCAACGTGATAGTAGTCAGGAATGTCAAATTTGAAATTCACTTTTGGTTTGGAAGCAGAAATGCCCAACGTTGGCCCAAATTCAAAATTATTATCATACAATGAGAAAAATCCTTGAATTGAATAGTCAGAATATGAATAATAACTATTTCCAAGATTTGTGATATATTTGGCAGTTATTCCAGAAGCTTGTGCAAAAATATTGCTCACCAATACAAGAATTAATACAAATAGAATTAAACTTTTATTAAAACACATATTGCAAACCTACACCAAAGTTAAGAGATGCAATATGCATTAATAGTGAGGAACTATGTATCTTTTTACTCATCCCGTATTCATCATATTCAAGATTTAGCCAGCGGTGCTGATATTCTAATTCAAATGTAACTCTAAAATTATTTTTCCTAATCTTAAAGCCACCAAGCATTGCAAAAGAATAGTCATTGCTTGTTTTATAGTTATATAAACCAGGATTGATAATTGCTTTGTTTTTTGATTCATCAATAATAGAATCGATTAAGATATTTCCCCTCACTCCAATAAAAGGAGAATAAGTTGCTTTGCATGGGGAAAAATAAATAGCTCCTCCAAAGTGATTTTTCAAAATATTAGCTTCATCTGAGAATGAATATTCTGGAACTGTAGAAGCAAAAGGAATTTCTGAATAAGAGAATCCAAAATTGGGTCCAATTTCAATCATATCATCCCAAATAGAAAAAAGTCCTTCAATTGAAAATGCATGGTAAGACCAGTATGTTAATTCATTAACTAAGGGGTCATTATTTATTTGTGTAGAATATTTAGCCGAAAGAATAAAATCTTTTGCTCTAATATTTGAGTTAATTATTACAAGAATAATACAAAATAAGAATTTTATCATTTCTTTTGCCATTATGATTTGTTTTTAATGTTGGTTCAAAACTAATGAAAAGAAAAATAAAGTAATATGATAAAAATAGTAATATCAAATCATTATCTTTACAATAACAAAAAGAAAACTTATGAAAACAAAATCTGGATATGTTGCAATAATTGGAAAGCCAAATGTTGGCAAATCGACCTTGATGAACAGCATTCTTGGCGAAAAAATTTCGATAGTTACAAATAAACCACAGACTACTCGTAAACGTGTTCTAGGTATTTTATCTGACGAAAAATATCAAATTATTTTTCTGGACACACCTGGAATTTTAGATCCAAATTATTTGCTTCAGAAAAAATTTATGGAGTATGTTCAAAATTCGGTGAATAATGCAGATGTTTTAGTTGTTCTTGTTGACGTAGTAAACGATAAAGATGGAAGAAATACACTTGAAGATAAAATAGTAAAGCAGATTTTAGACAAACAAAAGAAACCCAAAATATTAATTCTGAACAAAATTGATAAATCAAACGAAGAAATTGTAAATAGATTAGTAGAAAAATTTGAAAAATTGAATTATTTCCAAAAAATTATTCCTATTTCAGCATTGTTAAAATTTAGTGTACCAGAAGTTGTAAATGCAATTGTTGAACTTCTTCCAATTGGACCAAAGTATTATCCCGACGATCAGCTTACAGATGAGCACGAGCGATTTTTCGTTTCCGAAATTATTCGCGAAAAAATATTTGAAATATATAAAGAGGAAATTCCTTTTAGTACTGAAGTTTTAATTGAAGAATTTAGCGAAAATGAAGGACGTAAAGATTTTATTTCAGCAAGTATTGTTGTTGAGCGGGAAACTCAAAAACCAATTATTATTGGCAAAAAAGGGGAAGCCATAAAAAGAGTTGGTAAATATGCTCGCGAAGCAATTGAAGTTTTGTTAGGTAGACCAGTTTTTTTGGAATTGCGAGTTAAAGTCCGCCCAAAATGGAGAAGCGACGAAAGACTTTTAAACTCATTTGGATATAATGATAATGAATAACTCCTTTTATGGTCGCTATAAAGGTGAAGTTAATCTACTTATTGTAACTTTACTTTGGAGCGCAACATTTGTTATTGTTAAAGGTTCTCTAGAAGATATTTCGTCTATGTTGTTTATTGGACTTCGTTTTCTTATTGCTGGCTTAATTCTTTTACCAATTGTAATTAGACAAAAACTTGATTGGAAAAATTCAAAATTACTTCCGCCAATATTTTTGGGCGTTTTGCTATTTCTTGGATTTGCTACACAAACCGTTGGACTTAAACATACATCTGCGACTAAATCAGCATTTTTAACTGGGTCGGCGGTTGCTATTATTCCTTTTCTACAGCTAATTATTGAAAAAAAGAAGCCCAAAACTGGTCCTTTAATTGGCGTTGCAGTCGTTTTAATAGGAATTCTTTTTCTCTCTGGAGGAAATTCTATTGTTACTTTGCTAACAGATATTGTAACTAATTTTAATTTTGGTGATTTCCTTACTCTTATCTGTGCAGTGTTTTTTGCACTTTATGTTGTTTATCTCGATATGCTTTCAGCCAAATATATTTTTTGGATGCTTCTAATTATTCAAATTGGAGTTTCAGCAATTTTATCATTTTCAACTGCAATAATTTTTGATTTTATAAATTATGAGTCACTAAGAGTTGAGTTAACAACTCAACTAAGTTTTGGAATTATTTATACTTCAATTTTTGCAACACTTTTCACAACCACTTTGCAAACAAAATATCAAAAATTAGTTTCACCAACCAAAGCTGGAATTGTATATTCGTTTGAGCCAATATTTGCTGCCATAATAGCATTTGTGTTTCTAAGTGAACGAATATCTCCATTTGGTTTGCTTGGGGCAATTCTTATTTTTGTAGGACTAATCATATCAGAAACTTACGATGGAATTTTTAAATCATTACGGAAATCTGATTAATCTATCCAATCTATGTGTAATTTTTCATATTAATAACTAACTTTGACAACATCAATTATAATTATTTCTAATAAATGTCTAATAATTTTGTAAAAGCTGAGATAACGGTTTCGGGATTAGTTCAGGGTGTTGGATTTAGATATTTTGTTTATTCTAAAGCACAAAATCTTGGTTTAACTGGATATACAAAAAATATGTTTTCTGGTGAAGTTTACACGGTTGTTGAAGGTGAAAAGTATTTAGTGGATGAATTGATTGATTATATAAAAATTGGACCAAGCCGCTCGCATGTAAGAAAGCATTCGGTTAATTGGCTTGAATATAAAAATGAATTTAACTTATTTGAGATAAAATATTGAAATTAGATTATAGAATTGGTTTTGGTTACGATGTGCATCAATTTGCAGATGATAGAAAATTTATGCTTGGCGGAATTGAAATTCCATTTGAACGTGGATTAAAAGGGCATTCAGATGCCGATGCTTTATTGCATTCCATTTGTGATGCAATGCTTGGCTCATTGGCACTTGGCGATATTGGCAAACACTTTCCTGATACTGATCCAAAGTACAAAGGTATTTCTAGCAAAATACTTTTAACTGAAGTAAATAATTTGGTTGAAAGTGAAGGTTACAAACTCGGCAATCTTGATTCCACAATTGTATTGCAACGTCCTAAAATAGCCACACATATTGAAAGCATTAGAAAAATGATTGCCTCCATTCTTTTTTGTGATATAAACCAAATTTCTGTTAAAGCTACTACATCAGAATGGATGGGATTTGTGGGCGAAGAGAAGGGGATTAAAGTTATTTCAACAGTAATAATGGTAAAAAAATAATATGTTAGAAAGCACACTTCTTTTCATGAGTCATCTAGACCCAATTCTTATATATTTGATATTATTTCTTTTTGCGTTTACAGAAAATATATTTCCACCCTCACCAAGTGATGTTGTTGTGGTTGTTGGAGCTTCTTTAATTGCCACAACTACATTGGAATTTATTCCGGTTTTATTAATTACTAGTTTTGGAAGTTCATTAGGTTTTATGCTAATGTATTTAGTTGGGAAACTTTTTGGTGAAAAAATTATTCGTTCTGGCAAATTGAAATTTATAACTCAAGAAGGATTAAGTAATACTGATATTTGGTTTAATAAATGGGGATATAAATTAATAGTGGCTAATAGATTTTTGCCAGGAACCCGCTCAGTTATTAGCTTTTTTGCTGGTGTATATGAACTTGAGTTAATTAAAACTTTTGTGTTTTCAACAATATCTGCGTTTGCGTGGAACGTACTAATTATTGAAGTTGGAATGTTTTTAGGTAACAATGTAGAATCAATTGATTACTATCTTTCAACATATTCTCTTATTGGGTCTATAATTGCAGCTGTTGTAATTTTATATTTTGCATTAAAATATTACTTAAAAAGGAAACGAAATTGAAATTGTTTGCCAAATATAGAATTCCAAAAACTCCTGAGCAAAGGAGATTAAATCGCAAAAATATTCTTCTTGGTTTATTTAGTGGAATAATGATTGGACTTTCGTATCCACCAATTCCACTTCCATATTTAGTTTTTGTTGCATTTGTACCATATTTTATTGTGATAGAAAAACGTGATAAATTAGCAGAGATAAATAGATTCACATATTTTACTGCATTCATTTTCAACTTAATTACTCTTTATTGGGTTGGAGGTTGGCTTCCAAATTCTGATCCTTTTTTAATGATTGCTGGAACAACATTGCTGTTTTTTAATCCAATTGTTTTTTTAATTCCATCTACTCTGTATTATTTAACTAAAAAGTATATTAATAGGAAACTAGCACTTCTTCTTTTTCCATTATTTTGGATTACTTTTGAGTTTGCATATAGTTTAACCGATTTCAAATTTCCTTGGCTAACTCTTGGAAATACGCTTTCGTATTTTACAAATTATATTCAAATAGCTGATATTATTGGTGTTTACGGACTTACAGTTCTCATCCTTTTTGCAAATATATTTGTCTATTATTTTAAAAAAGATATTTCCACTTATGGAACAATAAATAAGAAAGCTTTGACTGGATTTGTACTGCTCATTCTTCTCCCAATTATTTATGGAAATTATAGAATATTCAGTTTCGCTTCAAAAGAAGGAAATGTTAAAGTTGGTTTAATCCAACCAAATATTGACCCAAATGAAAAATGGAAGGATGGAAATTTAAATGAGAAAATAGATTCCTATTTATCATTAAGTAAAAATGCAATTGATAGTGGAGCGCAAATAATTATTTGGCCAGAAACTGCTCTGCCTGTTTATTTGCTTGCCGGAAATTATCCAAACGAAGTTAAACGAATTCATGAATTTGCAGATTCAAATAAAACTTCTATTCTTACTGGAATGCCAGATGCAACAGTTTACTATAATTTGAAAAACGCTCCAGACGACGCAAAACCTTCAAAAGATGGAAAAACTTCATATACATCTTACAATTCCATTTTACTTTTTAATCCAAATAGCACAGAAGTGCAAAAATATGGAAAAATGAAACTTGTTCCATTTGGCGAAAAGGTGCCTCTTGTTGAATCGTTACCATTTCTTGGCGATTGGATAAAATGGAATGTTGGAATTTCGAGTTGGAACACTGGAAGAGATACAACCATTTTTCAAGCAAAATCTTTTGATGAACAAAAAGAGAAAATTGTTAAAATTGGTGGAATAATTTGTATTGAATCCATTTATCCAATATTTACATCCATTTTTGTGAATAAAGGCGCTGAGTTTATTGTTGTTGTTACTAATGATAGTTGGTACGGAGATACAAGCGGACCTTACCAGCACAAAGAGATGAGTGTGATTCGAGCGGTTGAAAATAAACGTTCCGTAGTTAGAGCTGCAAACGGTGGAATTAGCTGTTTAATAGATCCACTTGGAAAAACAATTACAGAAACAAAAATGTACACAAAAACTACTCTAGTTGTTGATGTATCCTTAAATAGTGAATTGACTTTTTATACAAAGCATCCTTGGTTGATTCCAATTTTTGCTTCAGTGATTTCAATTATAATTATTTTATTAAGTTCAATTGCAAAAATTAAAAGGAAATACAATGATAGATTTACGAAGTGACACAGTTACAAAGCCAAGTTTAGAAATGCGAAAAGTAATGGCTAATGCAGAAGTTGGCGACGATGTATATAAAGAAGATCCAACAACAAATAGATTACAAAAATATTGTGCTGAATTATTTGAAAAGGAAGATGCCTTGTACGTTCCTAGTGGAGTTATGGGAAATCAGCTTTGTTTAAATGCCCTTACGCAACCTGGCGATGAAGTAATTTGCGAAAAAAATGCTCATATTTTTCAATACGAATCTGGCTCACCAGCAATGCTTAGTGGGTTATCAATGAACTTAATTGAAGGTGAAAATGGAGTAATTACTCCAACTCAAGTAGAACAAGCTATTCGTCCAACAAGTGCATATTATATGCCCCGAACAAGAGTTATTGAAATTGAAAACACTCATAACGTTGCTGGTGGTGTGGTTCACCCAATTGAGAATATAAAAGCCTTGAGAACATTAGCTGATAAACACAATCTAAAATTACATCTTGATGGAGCAAGACTTTGGAATGCTTCAATAGCGTCTGGAATTTCGGTTGCTGAATATTCATCTTACTTTGATACGGTTTCCGTTTGTTTGTCAAAGGGACTTGGCGCGCCAGTTGGTTCTGTTATTCTTGGCGAGAAGGGAATTATTGAAGAAGCATTTCGTATGCGTAAAGCTTGGGGCGGAGGAATGAGACAAATTGGAATAATTGCCGCTGCTGGACTTTTTGCTATTGAAAATAATTTTAATCGTTTGGAAAAAGACCACGAAAATGCAAAAATGCTGGCTAATGGTCTTTCACAAATTGAAGGCGTTGAAGTTGACTTATCACTTGTTCAAACAAATATTTTGATGTTTAAACCAACAAAAATGGATGTTGAAAGTGTTATTGCAAAATCGAAAGAAAAAGGACTTTTACTTGGTGCTGGTGGTTTAGGAGTAGTTCGTGCTGTAACTCATCTTGATATTTCTTCTGATGATATTAACAAAGCTATACAAATATTATCAGAGGTTTTTAATGGATGAAAAAATGGATTTAACCACATTCCATCATTCAATAAAAGAAAAAGTAAAATTTCATGAAGTAGATTTTATGAAGGTTGTAAATAATGCAGTTTATTTTAATTATTTTGAAGATGCGCGTGTAAAGTACTTGCAAGATTTAAAAGCAAAATATAATTTGAGCGAAATAATGACAGAAGATTCATTTTTTATTATGGCTCACAACGAAATAGATTATTTATTTCCAGCAATATTTGATGATGAATTAATTGTGTACACAAAAATTGAATGGATTAAAAATACAAGTTTTAGCTTTAAGCACATTATTTTAAATGAAAAAGATGGTGAAACAATTGCTATTGGTGGTGGAATATTTGTTCACATAAAACTGTCCACAAAAGAAAAGCAAAATTTACCACTATCACTAATTTCTGCAATTCAAGATTTTGAAAAAGGTGTCTTGAAAAAAGGGTAATGAATGACTATCTTTGATTTCTTATAAATCATTTGGGGGTTATATGAAGCTTGTTTTTGATATTGAAACTGTGGGCGTTGAGTTTGAAACATTATCTGAAAGTCAGCAGGAGTTTATACTCAGATATTCTGAAAAAGAACAAGGTGATGAACAACGAGAAAAATTAAAGGACGAAGCAATTAGATACCTTTCATTGTATCCCTTAACTGCAAAGGTTGTTGCCATTGGAATGCTGAACACAGATACAGAACATTCAATGGTTTTATTTGAAGAAAAAGAGCATAAAGAATGGCAATCTGAAGAATCTGGAGTTAAGTATTGTTCATATTCTGAGGCTGATATGCTTTCACATTTTTGGGAATTTGCAAAAAAAGCTGATTCAGTAATTACTTTTAATGGGCGCAATTTTGATATTCCATTTTTGATGATGCGCTCAGCAATTCTAAAAATTAGACCTTCCAGAAATTTTATTAAAAAGCGATATGATAATAAATCACACATAGATTTGTTAGAAGTACTCACTAACTATGGAGCCACTAAAAAATTTAATCTTGATTTTTACTGTAAATCTTTTGGAATTGAATCACCAAAATCTCATGGTGTTTCAGGAATAGATGTAAAGGAACTCTATACTGCTGGTAAAATTGAAGAGATTGCAACTTATTGCGCACACGATGTAGAAGCAACTTATCAGTTATATAAAATATGGAACGAATATTTAAATATTTAATTAGTGATAAAATTTTGGAGTGCAGCCACGGCTATTTAACCAAAAAGTATTTTGCAACATATTATATGTTTTATCAACCTGTCTAGTTGAAAATAATTCCTTGTTATTATTAACAAATCTTTTACAAATTAGGTTAATAATTCCATTTTCATCAATGTCTGGATAAAGCTCCAAAACGATAATTATTTTTATTAAATCAATTAGTTCTCCAATTGATTTTTCCCATATTATCATTCTATTAGTATTTATTAGTAAATATGATATAAAATTTGGAGTTGATTTTTGTGGAAAAATAAAATTATTTTCATTTACAGGTTCACTTACAATATAATTTTGTGGTTCAATTTTTCCAATTAGTTCTTCTAAATCCTTATTTACAATCATTAACAATTTCTTGTATTTCAACGTTTCCGATTTTAGTAAACTTTTAAGTTCACTTTCACTTGGATATCTTTTATCGTATGGATTTGAAGTTACCAGATCAAATTGTTTCTTTATGAAACCTTGCAATTCGGGATTATTATCCGTAATTGAAAGATTTTTAGATGCATACATATTTAATGGTAAAGATTTTGGCGATTCAAAGCAATCAACAATACGAGTTAATTCGTCGCTAATTTTCTCTAAATAACCTATTTTTTCATTATCATGATTAAATGTATCTAGTGCAAATAATATTTGGTGATAATTGAAATTTCCTGCAAACATGACATCCTCATAAAATTTATTGAATATGTTCAATAAGTATGCCTAATAATTTGTACAGAAAAATGATTATTTTTTGAGGTGTTCTGTGATTTAAATCACTGGAGAAGTAATAAACGGTAATAATTACTTGTTATTAAGTCTACTTTTAATTTCATTCTATTTGTAATAGGAAAATTAAATGAATTAATCATCATAGTCTTAATCAAAAGATTTGTTTTAATTTGAGTTTACAATAAAGTTGAACTATTTTGCAATCAAATTAATAGGAATATATATGATTGAAGAGTTGCTCTTATATATAACGTCACTTTTTACAATGATTAATCCACTTGGCGTTGTTCCACTATTTATTTCACTTACAGATTCATTTACTCCTTCAGAAAGCAGAAGAGTTGCAATTAAAGCAAGTGTAATTTCGTTTATTACTCTAACTCTTTTTGCTCTTACCGGTAAAATACTTTTTGACTTCTTTGGAATATCGGTTGATGGATTAAAGGTAATTGGTGGAATTCTATTTTTTATAATGGGTTACGAAATGCTTCGCGGACGAACGGTTCCAAAGAAAATGGATAATGAAACAAATTCAAATTTTGGAAAAGAAGTTGCTATAACGCCTATTGCTATTCCAATGATAACTGGACCTGGCTCAATAACAATGGTAATAATTTTAATGCAAAGTGCCGACTCAATATTCAAAAAAGCCGAAATAATTTCTGCAATTTTTGTAGTTACATTTTTAACCGCAATTATTTTAATTAGTGGAAGAAAATTAATGAGTTTCCTTGGACCTAGCGGAAGTAATGTATTAATGCGCTTAATGGGATTAATTGTAATGCTAATTGCGGTGGAATTTTTCTTTTCTGGAATAACTCCATACATTTACAAAATTGTTGAATCAATTCCTTAGTTTTTAAGTATGACAAAAAATATGAATAATAATCGATATTTAAACTTAATTTACACCAAAATATTGTTAATAATATTTTTGGCAATAATTTTATCTGGATGTACAATTATAAATTACCATCAAAAAAGTAAGATTGATGAAAATCCAAAAGTTGAAAATTATAAAAATGGAGAATTTGTGAACACAAATCCAACCGAAATGATAACAGATTCTTTTATTAAAATTGGATATAAATTTATGTTTGAAAACACACAACTTCGAAAACCAAACTTTGAAATCCCTACAGAAAAGATAAATATTGATTCATTCGCCAATCTTGGAGATAAAAATTTATCCGCAATTTGGCTCGGACATTCAACAGTTTTAATAAATATTGATGGAACCTTAATTTTAACCGACCCAATATTTTCAAAATGGGCGGCACCAATTAATTGGTTTGGACCCAAAAGATTTTTCAATCCACCAATTGAAATTGAAGAACTTCCAATTTTAGATGCAGTTATAATTTCGCACAATCATTACGACCATTTGGATAAAGAGAGCGTTTTACGACTAAATGGGCTTACAAAAATATTTATTGTCCCAATTGGTGTTGGAAAATATTTGGAGGAATGGGGAATTTCGACTTCCAAAATTGTTGAAAAAAATTGGTGGGAAAGTTACAAATTGAATGACAAAATTGATGTTATTACAACTCCCGCACAACATTTTTCTGGAAGAGGAATTTTTGACAGAAATAAGTCTTTGTGGGCTTCGTTTGTTATAAAAAGTAAAAATCACTCAATCTATTTTGGTGGCGATTCGGGATATTTTCAAGGTTACAAAGAAATTGGCGAAAAATATGGTCCGTTTGAAATTACAATTTTGCCAATTGGTGCTTACAACAAAATGTGGAAAAGCATTCATACAAATTCCGAAGAAGCTGTAAAAGCTCATATTGATTTGAAAGGCAAACTTTTACTGCCAATTCATTGGGGAACTTTTAATTTAGCATTGCACAGTTGGATTGAACCAGCGGAACAGCTAATTATTGCAGCAAATGAAGCAAAAATTGAGTTTGCAATTCCAAAAGCGGGAAAAATAATTGATAATTCATCTAAACATATAATTGAAAAATGGTGGATTTTTAATGATAATTATGTCGAAAAAGTAGAAAAAGATATTTCAGAAAGTTGGAATGAGGCAAAACTTGAATCTGAATAATGTTGAATTGAGAAAGGAATTATTTATATACTAAAATATTTATCACTTAATAAGGCTTAATTATGAAAGAATTTGAAAACAAAAATGTTGTAATTACTGGCGGTGCGAGTGGAATAGGCAGATTGATGGCAAAGTTGCTTGCAAATAAAGGTGCAAATGTTATCATTCTTGATATTAATCAAACAAATCTTGATAATGTTGTAACCGAAATTAGAAACTCGGGCTATAAATCATCTGGTTATATCTGCAATGTTGGTAATTTTAATGAAGTGGAAGAAACGAAAAAAACTATAACAGAAAAACACGGATTTGTTGAAATTCTGATAAATAATGCTGGAATAATTACTGGAAAGTATTTTATTGATACATCAATTCAAGAAATTGAAAACACAATACGAGTAAATACACTTGCGGGAATGTGGACTACAAAAGTATTTTTACCTGATATGTTAGATAAAAACACGGGACATTTGGTAAATATTGCTTCGGCTGCTGGAATGATTGGAGTTGCAAAAATGGCGGATTATTCAGCAAGCAAATTTGCTCATTTCGGTTTTGACGAAGCGCTCCGAATGGAAATAAAACAAATGAAAAAGAAAATTCATACTACAATTGTAACTCCATATTTTATAAATACTGGAATGTTTAATGGCGTTAAATCACGATTTTCATTTTTGCTCCCAATTTTGGATGAAAATAAAATTGCCAACAAAATTGTAAACGCAATTATTAAAAAGAAACATCGCGTAATTTCTCCACCAATGGTTTACACACTTTTTCCGCTAAGACTTTTGCCTGTTCCAATTTTTGATTGGATTTCCAATTTTATGGGCATAAATGATGCTATGAAAAATTTTGTTGGAAGGGGAAAATAAAATGAATAAAACATTATCTTACAATCCAGCAACGGGTAATGAAATTGGTGAATCACAATTATATACTACCGATGAATTAGTTAAAATGATTGCGGAAAGTAGAGCTGCACAAGTAGAATGGCAAAAAATTCCAATAAAAGTTAGGAGCAAGAAAATTCTAAAAATTAAGGATTATCTTGTAAATAATATCGATTCGCTTTCACAAATAATTTCGGATGATAATGGAAAAGTAAAATTTGATACACTTTCAACTGAAATATTTCCAGCAATAATGGCTACAAAATACTACGCTAAAAATGCAGCAAAATTTTTGAAGAATAGAAAAATTTCAAGCTCATCAATTGTTTTAATCAACAAAAGATCGTTTGTGCGTTATGAACCTTATGGTGTAGTTGGAGTAATTTCGCCTTGGAATTATCCTTTTGCTATTCCATACTCTGAAGTAATAATGGCTTTAATTGCCGGAAATGGAGTAATTTTAAAAACAGCAACTGAAACTCAAATGGTGGGAATTGCTTTACGCGATGCAATAAATAGTGCCGATTTGCCAAAAGGACTTTTCCAATTTATAAATTTACCAGGCAGAATTGCCGGTGAAGCATTTTTGAAAAATGGAATTGACAAACTATTTTTCACAGGTTCAGTTCCAATTGGAAAGGAATTAATGAAACTCGCCTCAGATACTTTAACTCCAGTTTCGCTTGAACTTGGTGGAAATGATGCAATGCTTGTTTGCGAAGATGCCGATATTGATAGAGCCGTAAATGGTGCAGTTTGGGCTGGTTTTTCAAATGCGGGACAAAGTTGCGGAGGGGTTGAACGAATTTATGTTCACAAATTAGTTTATAACGAGTTTTTGCAGAAATTAAAAAATGTGGTTGAAAATCTGAGAGTTGGAAATCCTAATGATTTTAACACAGATATTGGCGTAATGACTACAGAAAAGCAACTAAATACAGTCCAATATCACATTGATGAAGCAATTAAAAGTGGCGCAATTCTTTTTGCGGAATCAAAATCTGAATTTAATTCCAAAAATATTTTAACTCCCAAAGTGATTACAAACGTAAATCACAATATGATTATGATGAAAGAGGAAACTTTTGGACCAATACTTGGAATAATGAAAGTAGAAAACATGGACGAAGCAATAATTCTTGCAAATGATTCCATGCTTGGATTAACAGGTTCGGTTTGGTCAAAAAATCATAAAAAAGCCATAAATTTGGGAAGCAAAATAAAAGCTGGAGCAATTACAATTAACGATCATTTAATGAGTCACGGTTTGGCGGAAACAGCTTGGGGCGGATTTAATGAATCTGGAATAGGTCGTGCACATGGTGAACAAGGTTTTATGGAAATGGTTCAAGCTCAATATATTATTAATGATATTTTGCCTGGCGTTAAAAAAAATATTTGGTGGCATCCCTTCAGTAAAGATTTATACGACGGATTAAAAGCAATTATCTACTTGTTTTATGGAAATGATATGGCTTCAAAACTAAAAAATCTTTTTAAGCCACTAAAAGTAATTCCACGAATGTTTAAAAAGTAAAAGTTGAAGATATTTCATTAATGAGTCTGGTCTAAAAAGGTATTTCCCGTCATTGCGAAGAACGGAGTGACGAAGCAATCTTTTGATTTTGCGCTAAATTCGGCAGATTGCTTCGCTCCGCTCGCAATGACATTATTCAATAGAACCTTTTTATAGTAGACTCATTAATAATTTAGTTTGTTTAAAAAATAACGGGGGAAGAATGGTAATTTATAAAGTTCCAAGAAAGTTAGAAGTTACTTGGATTGAAGATATTAAAGCAATTGTTGATACTTGGCAGAGTTATTTTGTTACACAGTTTGAGTTTGAGCGTGCAATATTGGAAAAAGGTTTAGGGCATGCAAAGGCTAATAATGGAATTGCATGGATAGTTGATTCTACAAATGCAAGCGGGGCAATGCCAAAATTTATGATTGATTTTATAGATAAAAAGGTATTTCCCGAATTCTCAAAAAATGGGATAAAATATTTTATTACAATTTCGTCAGGGGCAAGTGTAATAGCAAGAAAGACAGTTTCGCAATTTTCTGCAAAAACTCATCATAATGGATTGATTTTAGTTGAGTTGGATAACTTAGAAGAAGCAATAATTTGGCTTAAAAATAAGCAAAATGAAAAATAAATGGGCTATCCTTAAAAAAGATAACCCACTTAAAATTAATTTTTAGCGGTGTTAAATAAATGCACATCTGTTTGTGGAAAAGGAATTGAGATTTTGTTTTCATCAAATTTCTTTTTGATGTTTTCAGTTACACTTGAATAAACATCCCAATAATCAGCTTTGTTTACCCAAGGGCGGACATTAAAATCAACGCTACTGCTTCCTAAATTTCCAACAAAAACTGCTGGAGCAGGTTCTGCTAAAATTCTAGAATCATTTTTTAATACTTCCCAAATTACATTTCTTGCTTTGTCAATATCATCGCCATAGCCAATACCAAACTTCATATCTACTCGGCGAGTATCGTTGATTGAATAATTGGTTATTATTCCACTGCTTAATTGTGAATTTGGAATAAATATAGTTTTATTATCAACGCTTGTAAGAGTAGTAACAAAAATACCAATTTCATGAACAACGCCTAATACTCCAGCAGCTTCAACAAAATCACCAACCTTCATTGGTTTGAAAATAATTAACATAACTCCAGCAGCAAAGTTTGAAAGAGAACCTTGCAAAGCCAAGCCAACAGCAAGACCAGCAGCACCAAGAACCGCAATAATAGACGTAGATTCAATTCCAGCTCTATCAATAGCAGCAATAATTACAAAGGCATATAAAGTAGCTTTAAATAAGTTTGCTAAAAATCTAACAAGAGTTGCATCGAGGTGACGGAAATTCATTACTTTAGTTAAGGATCTGGTTATCATTCTTGCAATCCATGTGCCAATAACTAAAATTAATAATGCAACAACAAGATTAATTCCATAATTCATAGCGTATGTTTCAACCAATTTTAATAAATTTTCCATTTTTATCCTTCTGTTATTTGATATTTAGTTATTTAAAATATTTTTAAAAATAATAATAATATGCAGCGATACAAAATATTTATTAACTAAAGACTATATCATATCCTCGAATATCATAATAACCCAAATGTCTTAACAATTCCTTAACACTTAGTTAACAGTTACTTAATGTTAAGGTAACGTTCAGTTAACATCACTTTTTTAATTTTGGAAACAAAATAAATCAAACAATCTTTGGAAGGAATGTACGATGCAATTACTAACTAATACTAAACATAGTATGTCAAAAATTTATAGCAAAGTTTTATTATTATTAATCACAATTGTTCTGTTAGCAGGAACACTATCAGCCCAAGCAAATGGAAAAATATCTGGGTTAGTTGTTGATGCTGATTTTGGTGAGCCATTAATAGGGGTAAATGTTCTTTTAGAAGGAACAATGATTGGTTCAGCAACTGATATAGAGGGAAAATTTGTTATTTCAAAATTGAATCCAGGTAAATACAATGCAATTGTATCAATGATTGGGTTTACAAAACAGGTGATAACTGAAATAGAAGTAAAACAAAACGAAGTAGCAAAAATTCAAGTAATACTTCAAACAGAATCTTTTGAAACTGAAGAAGTTATTATATCGGCAAAAGCTGTTATGAATACTGAAGCCTCACTTTTAGCAAAACGACAAAAATCAATTGAAGTTAGCGATGCTATTAGTGCAGAACAATTTCAAAAAATGGGAGCTGGAAATGCTGCTGATGCTGCTAAACAAATTGTTGGTGCTACCGTTGTTGGTGGCAAGGACGTTTTCGTTAGGGGACTTGGAGATAGATATACAAGTACTAATCTTAATGGAGCTCAAATTCCAAGTGCTGATCCTTATAAACGCTCTGGTTCAATAGATATTATTCCTTCAAATTTAATTGATAATATTCAAGCTGTTAAAAGTTTTACGCCAGATAAACCTGGCGATTTTTCTGGTGGATCAGTTGACGTGAAAACAAAAGATTTTCCAGATCAATTTAGTCTGTCTTTAAGTGCCTCAAATAAATTTAATAGTGAATTAACATTTAATAATAGTGGATTAAGTTATACTGGTGGTTCATCAGATTGGTTGGGTTTTGATAATGGAACAAGAGCATTGCCCACTGAAGTTGGAAGAGATACTTGGATTGCAGATGTTGGCGCAGCGCAGCGCGATGATAAAATGGCAAAAGAAATAAATGATGTAACAAATTCATTCAATTCACAAATGTCTCCTTTCAAATCTGCTGCTCCACTTAATCAAAGTTATGCTTTATCTGTTGGAAATCAATATGAAGTTTTGGGAAAGCAAGTTGGCTTAATTGGAAGTTTAACATATAAAAATGATCATTCTGGTTATATAAATGGTCAGTTGAACAGATGGGATAGAGGTGTTGCTGACCCAAATAAAACACAATTGGATACAAACTTTGCAATGTCGGATACTAGAAGTATTTCAGAAGTAGTACTTGGTGGATTATTCAAAGCATCATTTAAATTGAACAATGCAAATGCCGTTAGCTTCAATTATTTGTATAATCAAAGTGGCGAAAGTACTTCACGATTTGTAAATGGAAAATATCCTTATGATATTGACGCGAGTTGGAATTATCAAGCTAGAACACTTTTATATAATGAACGAAGTTTGCAATCATATCAATTAGAAGGTAATCATTCATTAGAATCACTTGGAGCTTTAAAAGTTGAATGGCTTGCATCTTCAATGAACTCAAATCAATATGACCCAGATAGTAGATTTTTCTACAATTATGAAACAAATAATGGTGTATTCGGAGTAAAATCCAACCTTCCTCCAGAAAGATATTTTAGAGAAACAAATGAAAATCAAAATAGATTTAACCTTAATATTACTTATCCTTTTCAAGTTTGGGGTAATGGATTATCTAGTCTAAAAGTTGGTGGTGCTTATTCAAAGGCTGATAGAACTTTCAACGAAAGAAGGTTTGTTTACAACCCCGTGACAAGTCTTGGAACAATATTGCGAAATGAAGAAGGAAATGTGGATGACTTATTTTCCGAAAAATATCTTGGATGGACTTCGCAAGATACATTAAATAACGGAATGACATTGAACCGATTTTCATTATATATAAATGAAACAGACCAAACTTCTTCAAATTATACAGGAAATAACGAAATACTTGCATACTACGGAATGATTGATTTGCCAATTTCTTCATCTTTGCGTGCAATTGCTGGGGCAAGGTATGAATCAACAGATATGAAAGTTATTAGTGCAAAAGAGACAATTGAAGATGCAATTATAAATACAAACGATATTCTTCCTTCATTAAGTATTATATATAATCCAATTCAAAATATGAATTTTAGAATTTCTTATGGAAGAACTTTGGCTCGCCCTTCATTTAGAGAAATTTCTCCATTCCAAAATTATGAGTTTAATGGTGGTGACACTTATGTTGGAAATCCAGAATTGCAACGCACTCTTATTGATAATATAGATTTAAGATGGGAGTGGTTTACAAATCCAGGTGAAATATTATCAGTTTCATTATTTGTCAAAAAATTTACAAATCCTGTTGAGTTAAAAATAGTTGATGCACCAAATAAGGTTATGTCTTGGACTAATGTTGACCAAGCGCAAGTTTATGGTTTAGAGTTTGAAACAAGAACAAGATTGGACTTCCTTTCAAACTCCACAAATAATTTTCAATTTGGTGGAAACTTTTCATTGATTTATTCTAAAGTTGATATAGACGCAACTGAACTTGCTAGTTTAAGAATATATGAGCCAGATACAAAATCAACACGCCAGTTTCAAGGGCAATCGCCTTATATTGTTAATCTGTATTTAGATTATGAAAATAGCGATTTAGGTTTTACATCAAGTATTTACTACAACGTCTATGGAAAAAGGCTTGCATCTGTTGGTTCATTAGGAACTCCAGATGTTTTTGAAACACCTACTAATTTATTGAACTTCACTGCTACTAAAAGTTTAATAGCAAATTTGATGCTAAAAATACAAGTGGAAAATATTCTTAACGCTTCAAACGAAAAAATTCAAGAATTTAAAGGAAACACATACATATACAGCAGTTATTTAAGAGGACGCAGTTTGTCTGTGGGACTCAGTTATAAAATTTAGTTTATTTATCAATTAGGAGAAAAAATGAAAAAAGTAATACTAACAACATTGGTTTTAACAAGTTTGTTTGTAAGCAGTTTTGCGCAAACATCCGAGTTTTTTAACCAAGTTAATTACAAAGGTGCGTTTGGCCAAACTAACTGGCTTAAAGGCTGGACTGCCCTTGATCATTATTCATATTTAGCACCAAACAAAGTAGCTGCTAATACTATTACAATAACAGATGCAAGTATTAATGCTGGTGACAAAGTATTTTGGACTTCGGATAATGTTTATCTTTTAGAAGGTTTTGTTTTTGTTGAAGATGGTGCAGTTTTAACAATTGAGGCTGGTACAGTTATCAAAGGCAAGCCAGGACAAGGCGAAAGTGCATCTGCTTTGATTATAACAAAAGGTGCAAGAATATATGCAGAAGGTACTGCAAATAATCCAATTATTTTCACGTCAGAAAGCGATGATGTTAATGATGCATTCGATTTAGTTTTACCTTCAACAAATCTTTGGGGTGGAGTTATTATTCTTGGAAATGCAAAAATAAACACTTCAACTGGAAAGGGTAATATTGAAGGATTACCAGTTTCAGTAAAATCAGAATATGGTGGAAATGATGATAACGATAATTCTGGTGTTTTGAAATATGTATCAATTCGTCACGGTGGTACTGATGTTGGTTCAGGTAATGAAATTAATGGTTTAACTCTTGGTGGCGTTGGAAGAGGAACTACAATTGATTACGTTGAAGTATTTCAAAATAATGATGATGGTTTTGAGTGGTTTGGTGGTTCTGTTAATTGCAAGCATTTAGTTGCTGCTTTCAATAGTGATGATGCTTTTGACCACGATGAAGGTTTAACTGGTAAAATGCAATTCTTATTTGCAATTCAAGATGAAAATTTTGGAAACGCACTTGGTGAACATGATGGTGGAACTGACCCTGAAGACGGAATTCCTTATGCTTTCCCACAATCTTATAATGTTACTTTACTTGGTTCTGGAATGAATTCAACTAATGCAGATAACGATAATGGTTTTAACATACGTGATAACTGGGGTGGATTATACAAAAACTCAATCTTTGGTGATTATGTTGGTATAGCAATGAAAGTTGAAGATTTGGCTACTGGTCAAGATTCAAAACAAAGATTAGATGATGGACAAATAGTTTTCCAAAATAATATTTGGTTTAACTTTGGTGGTGGAAATGACTTTGATGCCCTTGGCAAAAATGCTCCAGAAAAAGAATATTTGAAAAATGCAGCAAATGCGAATACTATTGAAGACCCACAATTTGCTGGAATTTCAAGAACTGCTTATTCAGAATTACTTTCACCTACAGTATCAAGTGGTTCAGTTGCTTATAACAATTTAGCCTCTTATCCTGCTGGCGATGATTTTTACGAAGTAGTAAACTACAAAGGTGCATTTGGACAAACAAACTGGTTAAAAGGCTGGACTGCTCTTGACCATTATGGCTACTTAGCTCCTACTAAAACATCGACGAATGTTGTTGAAGTTACTGATGCTGATATAAATGCTGGTGAAAAAGTATTTTGGACTGCAAATAATACATACGTGTTAAATGGTTTAGTTTATGTTGAATCTGGTGCAGAGTTAAACATTGAAGCTGGTACTGTTATTAAAGCCAAAGCAGGACAAGGCGAAAGTGCATCTGCATTAGTAATTACAAAAGGTGGCAAAATATTTGCTGAAGGAACTGGAGTAAATCCAATTATATTTACAGCAGAAAGTGACAATGTTAATGATGCTTTCGATTTGGTATTACCATCAACTAATCTTTGGGGTGGTGTTATCGTATTAGGCGATGCGCTTGTTAATACTTCAACTGGCATGGGAAATATTGAAGGATTACCAGTTTCAATAAAATCAGAATACGGTGGAAATAACGATTATGATAATTCTGGAATTATTAAATATGTTTCAATCCGTCACGGTGGAACTGATATTGGTTCTGGAAATGAAATAAACGGTTTAACTCTTGGTGGTGTTGGTTATGCAACAACTATTGACCATGTTGAAGTTTTCCAAAATAATGACGATGGCTTTGAGTGGTTTGGTGGAAAACCAAGATGTAAATACTTAGTCTCAGCGTTTAATGGTGATGATGCATTTGACCATGATGAAGGTATCAGAAGTCCAATGCAATTCTTGTTTGCAATTCAAGATGAAAATTTTGGAAATGCACTTGGTGAACATGATGGTGGAACTGACCCAGAAGATGGAATTCCTTACGCATTCCCACAATCGTATAATGTTACTTTCCTTGGTTCTGGAATAAATTCAGCTAATGCGGATAACGATAATGCATTTAACTTACGTGACAACTGGGGTGGTTCATATAAAAACTCAATCTTTGGTGATTACGTTGGAATAGCAATGAAAGTTGAAGATTTAGCTACTGGTCAAGATTCCAAACAAAGATTGGATGATGGACAAATAGTATTCCAAAATAATATTTGGTTTAATTTTGGTGGTGGAAATGATTTTGACGCACTTGGCAAAAATGCTCCAGAAAAAGAATATTTGAAAAATGCAGCAAATGCAAATACTATAGAGGATCCACAATTTGCTGGAATTACAAGAACTGCCTATTCAGAAAGTCTTGACCCAAGACCAACTGTTAACGGAGCAGCTTATGCTAATATTGCTGATTATATTACTAGTGTAAGAAAATTGGATAATATTGCTATTGCAAGTAATTATGTTTTATCTCAAAACTATCCAAATCCATTTAACCCAACTACAAAAATACAATTTAGTGTTCCAAGTCAATCACACGTTACATTAAATGTATTTAATATTCTTGGACAAAAAGTTGCAACACTTGTAAATGGAGTTAAAGCTTCAGGAAATTATGAAGTAAACTTTGATGCTGCAAAATTATCAACTGGTATTTATATCTACAGATTAGAAGCCGGAAATAATATTATAACAAAGAAAATGACATTGTTAAAATAAGTTGTTTTCTTTCTCCTTCCAGAGAATATGGCGTCTGCTTGCAGACGCCTTTTTTTTTGAAATTGGAATAATAAAAATTAATTAAATTTGTTTTGGATATAAGAATTATTAAAGAGAAATATTAAGGAAGAAGATATGAACAAAACGATTGCTCTTGTTGCTCATGATAATAGGAAAAAAGATTTAGCAGAATGGGTTTCATTCAATGCTGGCTCTTTAATGGAGCACAAAATGGTTTGTACTGGCACAACTGGAAAAATGATTGAGAGAATTCTTAAAGAGAAAAATTTGAAGAATGCAAATATTAAGATTAAAAAACTAAAATCGGGTCCTTTGGGCGGCGACCAACAGCTTGGAGCAATGATTGCCGAAGGAAAGATTGATATAATAATTTTTTTCTGGGATCCAATGGAACCACAACCACATGATGTTGATGTAAAGGCACTTTTGCGTATTTCAGTGTTGTATAATATTCCAATTGCTAATAATAGATCAACTGCCGATTTTATTATCTCGTCTCAATTATTTGAGGGTGAATATACTCCTATTCTCAAAGACTACTCAAAATACTTAATGCGAAATGTTATTCTATAACTTACTCAGACCTTGAAGGTTTCAGTAATCAATTTAATATATTACTTCCTTTGTGCTTTTACTTTACAAAACCTTCGAGGTTTTAATACCTGCTAACGTGAGTTTATAAATTAACAATAGCATAACACTGCCTTAATAATAGCTTAATACTCAATTTGTAATTTTGTATATGAAATATTTATCTAATCACAAATTGAGACTAAAATGAATGAAGTAATTGTTTTGTTTCTTAGTTTAGCTATAACCATTTCGATTATACATCTTCTCACCTCTGCAATAATTATGAAGCAAAAAATCAAATTAGCCAGCAATGATGTGAATATTCTAAGTGATTATAAATATCCTTCCATAACAATCTTGAAACCACTGAAAGGAATAGATGATGGATTGGAGGATAACTTGCGTTCATTTTTCAACTTAGATTATCCTGATTATGAAATAGTATTTGGTTTAGATTCATACCACGATGCAGCTTTTGATGTTGTTAGAAAATTACAAAATGAGTTTAAATCAGTTAAATCAAAACTTGTTGTAGATGATTTTGCTATTGGCTTGAATCCAAAAGTAAATAATATGCACAACATGTATCCATCCGCAAATGGTGAATTTATTTTTATCAATGACAGTAACACCCGAGTTAAAGTAGATTTTCTTAAAAATTTAGTTTCAGAATTTTATAATGACAATGTGGGATTGGTTACAGCTACAATTCGTGGTGTGGGAGCAAAAAATATAACATCAATTTGGGAAAATTTACATTTGAATACATTTGTTGCGCCTAATGTTTTTATAGCTAAAAAATTCGCAAATATTTCAATAGTGATTGGGAAATCAATTTTAATTCCAAGAAAAGTGCTGGATGAAATTGGGGGCTTCAATCCACTCAAAAATTATCTTGCGGAGGATTTTTTACTTGGAATTAAAGTAAAAGAATTGGGATATGAAATTAAAACAGCCACAACAATGGTTGATAATGTTAATGAAAATATATCCTTTGAAAAGTTTTTGAACCGACACAGCAGATGGGCAAAGATGAGACGGAACATTGATATAAAACATTATCTTTTAGAATGGTTCTCAAACCCAATATTTTCAAGCCTTATTTTGATGGCATACTTACATAATCTGGATGGCGAAATAATCTTTGCATCAGTTACTCTTATTAAAATGATTCATGATTTTTATATAATGAAATTAATGAGGAGCGATTTTAAATGGCATAATATTTTTGCAGTGCCATTTAAGGATTTAGCAATTGCTTTAATTTGGTTCACTCCATTTTTTAGCTATAGTGTTAAATGGAGAAATAATAAAATTAAAATTGGCAAAAACTCAGTTTTACAATCAGCATAAATAATTTTAACAGGAAAAATAGAAATGGGAAAAGAAATAAAAATTTACGATGATATTTACGAATCTGGATTTTTGGGATTTGATGAAAATGGAATATTAAGAACAGATTTTAAAATGAAAGAAATTAAAATATTACCAAATTTCACAAAGTACTTTGGAAAACCAGTTGACCACTTTGAAAATGTAATTATTAGCGACATTCATCTTGGAAGTAAACTTTCTCAAACAGAGACATTGATTACATTTCTGAAAAATATTTCTTTTGAAAGACTAATAATTAATGGTGATGTTTTTGATTCGATTAATATGAAACGCTTGAGCAAACAACATTGGAAAGTATTATCTGAATTAAGAAAAATTACAGATAAAGAAAACCACAGAGAAGTAATTTGGATACGTGGAAATCATGATGGATTTTCTGATTTGCTTACGCAATTGCTTGGCATTAAAGTCTATAACGAATATATGTTTGATTGGAATAACAAAAAAGTACTAGCCTTGCATGGTGACGTTTTTGATGTATTTACAAGTAAGCATCCAATAATATCAGAAGTCGCGGACAGAATATACAAATTTGCAATTTATATTGACCCAGTGAAAAACAGAATTAGCAAATTTTTGAAAAGAAACACAAAAGCATTTTTACGAAATGCTCAAATTGTTAGAGAACGATCATTGGCATACGGAAAGCATAAGAATGCCGATGTTGTTTGCTGTGGGCATACACATTATCCAGAAATGGTAGAACAAAATGGAATGACTTATCTTAATTCCGGAAGTTGGACAACTAATCCAACAACATTTATTGGTTTTACAAAAGATGATGTAAAAGTAGTGCCTTTTTCAAACGATGACATTTTCAAAATTGAAACTAGTCAGATTGATGAAAACCAATTTTTACATGATTTTGATATGTTGGACGAAAAGATTGCGGTTCAATCATAGATTAAAATTATTTAGTTCAATATTTGTTCAAGACAGAGTAAGAAAAATTACTAAATTGCTTTTGATTTTATTTTGCCTTTAGAATTATTATTTGTTTTGAACTTTTTAATTAAATCAGCAAAAATAAAAGCAGCTGGTTTAAAGGTTCGTTTAAATTTGTTTTCGTAATCAACATGAATTAAACCAAATCTTTTGGATTTTCCTTCAAGCCATTCGTAGTTATCAAGCAGCGACCAATAAAAGAATCCAATTAATAATTTCCCACGCTTGATTTGTTTACTTACAACTTTTAGATGTTTTTTTATAAATTTAATTCGCAATTTTTCATCATCAGTTGCAATCCCGTTTTCAGTAATTATCATTTCTTTATCATACTTTGAAACAAGCTTAATTATTTTTTTTAATCCATTTGGATAAATCTCCCATCCCATATCTGTAGTAGGATTCTTAGCGAAAAGCTCCATTGGATTTTTATAATTAATCTTAAATTTTGCATGAAGGCGGTAATAGTAATTTATTCCCCAAAAATCTATTTTGTTATCCAGAGGTAAATAAGAAACATAATCAAGAAGAAAGGGGAAATAGATTTCCAGAGTGTTTGTCCTAAACGCATCTAAAATCATCACATTGAAAAATTGATGTAACCTGTTTGCTAAGCTTTTATCCAAAAACCAACTACGTGCTTCTTTGAAAATAACAAAATGTTTAGCAATTCCAACTTTTATGTCTTCGTCAAAATTTTTAAGCATATCGTAAATTCGAATATGTGCATAAAGAATATTATATGTTACATCCATTACCTTGTATAGATCTTTTTGTCCAGGAGGAAATTTTGCATCGCCATAAGCTGCTAAAGCCCAAACGAGTGGTTCGTTAAAAGTAATCCAAAATTTAATTTTAGGGGCAAATTCTTTAATCATTTTTTTAGCAAATTTTGTAAAAATTTCAATAGAACTGGCATCTGTCCAAGGCGATAATGAATGGAACCAACTAGGATGAGTAAAATGATGCAGAGTAATAATTGGCTCAATATTCATTTCAATAAGTTTATCAATCATTTGATGATACCTATCAATAGCGGGTTGTGAATATTCATTTCGAGTCGGTTCAATTCGTGCCCATTCTATTGAAAATCTGTAAGCATTTAAATTTAGTTCCTTTAAATATTCAAAATCAGTTTCCCAAAGGTCCCAATGGTTACTTCCATTTTCATAGCGGGGATCTGCATTGTCGTTTTTGAATTTACCGAGATTTTCCCAATCGGTAAAGTCATTTTCTATATTTCCTTCAATTTGGAAGGCAGACGTTGCAACACCCCAAAGAAAATTTCGCATTTATACTAATTCCTTATTTTTATGAGGATAAATATAACGCTCTTTTTTCCTCTCTTTAATTTTTTCTACTTCAATTTTTAATAATCCATCCACGCAATTTGAAAAATCACGGTCAATATTAAATGCAAGAAAATTTACTCCATCATCTTCCGCAATTTCAGCATAATGTTTAAAGAGAATTGGGTATTTAAAATTCAATTCATTCAGTTTTAATGTAAGTGTGTTATAATCAGTTCTACGCACGTCGGATGTAAACACTAATTTTAAATCATTTAAAATATTATCGTTAATCAAAAAAGCATTTTTTGCTTCTGCAGTTTCTTTTTGGGATCTGTACCATTTATTTGTATAGCTAATAATCAAACTAATTGCTTCGTCTGTATATTTATCACTTATGCTTACCGGCCCAAATAGGTATTTCAACTCGGGTGCATTTGCGATAATTGCACCAATCCCTTGCCAAAGATAATCAAGAGCATTACTATTCCAATATTTTGATCGAACAAAACTTCTTCCTAACTCAATGGAATAGGGTAGCACATTTTTAATGAAATCCTCAGAAAAATTAAAAAGTGTTGATGAATAAAATCCATCTACGTTATGTAATTCAAGTATTTGATTTCCAAATCCAAGACGATAAGAGCCAACAATTTCTAAGTTCTCATTATCCCAAATTACAAGGTGATTATAGTATTTATCAAATTTATCTGTATCTTTTTTGTTCCCAGTTCCTTCCCCAACTTTTCTAAAAGTAATTTCACGCAACCTCGCAATTTCTTTTATAGTATTTGGTGAATTTGAATAATCAACTAAGTAAATTGTTTTGCTATCCCTAGTCTCCATAAGCTTAACAGAATTTCTTAACTCTTTTATCATGAAGCGACAATCAATTGGATGAATAATGTTTTTCTCTGTAGCAAAAAGTCCAGCTTTATTTTTGCCAATTTTATCAACATGCTTTTTTAATAGCTTTATGTAAATACTATCTTTAATGCCAGTATGAAATGTTTTTGATGGAATTGGACTTCCAATAATTATTTCCAAATGTTTGTTCTTTTTATTAAATAATTCATGTGACAGTAAAATTATAGAAAGACGTTTGTTCAATACTGATAGAAGATAGAACAGCGCGGAGTTACGGGCTTTTATATAAACTGGAAGTATTGGAGAATTGAATTTGTTTGAAAGAAAAATAGGTGATTTATTCCATTTGGAATCTGTGATGGTTAATCCTTTAAGTCTACTTACTTCACCTGCTGGAAAAATAATAACAACCTTTTCCTCTTCTAGAGCTTGTGAAATTGCAAGAAGTCGCTCACGTTTAAAACTGGAGTTTTCAATATCTACAGGTAATATAAAATCGTTAATATTGTCAATTGAAGAAAGAATATCGTTAGCAACAATTTTAATGTCATTTCTTACAAGTGAAATTGCCTTTATTAATGCAAGCGAATCTAGCGAACCTATTGGATGATTTGCGGTAACAATTAAACGTCCTTCCGCTGGAATTTTAAGGATATCAGAAGAGGATATAGTAAAAGTAAAATTTAAATATTCAAAGATTTCATCTATAAATTCTATTCCACAAATATCTTCTTTTCCAATTAATAAACTATTTATCTCATCCACATGAAGAATCTTTTTAAACAAATTTATTGTAATTCTCTTAAGCAAAGACACATTTTCAAATATTTTAATCCCTTTTTCATTAAGAATATTTTCTAAATTTATTTCCTTCATTTATTTTTCTCCAAGTATAATCGTTTTATAAAAACATAAAATTCCATTATGTAAACTCAACAAATAATTATTTAGCCACGTTAAGTTGGTGTTAATAATGTATTAATTAATTGTTAAGACTCTCGGATAGGTAAGCAATAATTTAGCTTTTTATTAAAAAATATGTAATTTACCAAAGTGCTTTCTATTTATATGGAATTATTTTGGTAAAATGCTGCAATAAAATATTTTTATTCCTTTTAGCAACAATATTTGTTACTCAAGCAAATTATCCGCAGGATTCAACAACAATTAAAAAACACTTAAATTATTTAGGAAGTGATTTGTTTGAAGGTAGAGGAACTGGAACAATTGGAGGAGAACTTACTGCGAAATATTTAGCGCTTTATTTGAACAAGTATGAACTTATGCCTATGGGTTACGAAAATACTTTCTATCAATACATTCCAATGCACGGCATTAAACCCAAAGATGATTCTAAAATTATAATTGTAAATAACGCTAAAGATACACTTCAGATAAAGAAAGATTTTCAATTTTACCACGTTGGTGGAAGAACGTTTGCACCTAATCCAATTTCAATAGTTTTTGGTGGATTTGGAATTTCTGCACCAGAGTTTAATTATGATGATTATGCCGAAGTTAATGTTGAAGGTAAAGTTGTTCTTTTCTTTGAAGGTGAGCCAAGTTCTAATAACCCAGAATATTTTAATGGAATATATCCTTCCAATTATAGTTTTGCAGATACAAAACAAAAAATTGCACTTTCAAAAGGAGCTATTGGAACAATTCAAGTTCCAACTTATTCATGTTTGTCAGACTCAGATTGGGAAAAACTTAACCAAGAGTTCTTTTTTGAAGATATATCATTAGCATATTTGCCTACACCGTTGTTGAGCATTTTATTAAATCCAAAATCGGTATCTCTGCTTTTTAAAGATTCTGAGTATTCGTTTAACACAGTAAAAAAAATGCTTGAAACACAGGAAATGAAAAGCTTTGAATTAAAGAGCAAACTGCTTTTAGAACCCAAATTTAATCGCCGTGATTTTGTTGCACCCAATGTTGTGGGCTATTTACAAGGTAATGATGATGACCTAAGTAATGAATATGTTGTAGTTACTGCGCATTATGATCATCTTGGTATTGGTTTGCCAGTTGAAAGAGATTCAATTTATAACGGAGTTTTGGATAACGCAATCGGAGTTTCGGCATTGCTGGAACTTGCGAAATTGTTCAGTGACAATAATTCGTCAATAAAACGGTCTATTATTTTTCTTTTTGTTACTGGTGAGGAAAAAGGATTGCTCGGCTCCTCTTATTTTGTTGATCATCCGCCAATTCCTAAAGATAAAATTGTTGCAAATATTAATATTGATGGTCTTGCAGTTATTGATGATTTCAATTCTATTGTTGGAATTGGAGCTGAGTTTTCTACTCTAGAAAAATTACTTATTGAAACTGCAAAAAAAAATAAATTAAACGTGGATGAAATTCCAAGTGAATTTGATTCATATGAATCATTCCTTCATTCAGATCAATTAGCTTTTGCACTTGCGGGAATTCCATCAGTCCTGCTTTCTGAAGGAATAAATTATATTAATCTCAATAGAACAGAAGCTATTAAAAAATGGAAAGATTATATCAATTATAAATATCACACACCATTTGATGATTTAACACAAAGTATAAATTACAAAGCAGTTAACCACCATATAAAAATATTGCATAGTTTTATAATGGAAGTGGCAAATAGCGATAGTAAAATAGAGTGGAAAAGTTCTTCTCCTTATAAAAGGAATGTTAAATGAAGCAAAAAGTTAATGCATTTTTCGCGGTTCTGATGCTTTTAGTTGGCGGTTGCTATAGTTCATCAAGCATTTCAGAAGTGGATGCTATTATTATTAAAGGTTCCGACACCATGTTGCAATTAACACAAAAACTTGCTGATACTTTTTCCGAAAATAATCCGAATACTAAGTTTCAAATTTATGGTGGTGGAACAGAAACTGGAATAGAAGAACTACTTTCTGGAAGAATTGATATTTGTAATGCCTCAAGAAATTTAACTCCGCTTGAAGCAAAAAATTTAGCTGATTATTATGGTAGCATAGGTATGTACTATTTAATTGCCAAAGATGCAATTAGCATTTATGCAAACATTGAAAGCCCAATTAATAATTTATCAATGGAAGAACTAAATAAGATATTAACTGGGCAATATTCTAATTTAGATTCTCTTAATCTTGGAAAGGGAAAAATAGTTTTAGCGATACGCGATTCTGATTCAGGCACTAGAAAATTTCTACAAGATTTAGTTTTGCCAAATAATGAATTTAGTAAAACTGCAAAAGCATTTGCCACAACAGAGGAAATAATTGCTTTTATTCAAGAGAACAAAAATGGAATTAGCTTTGGCGGTATTGGGTTAGCAAAGGGAATAAAACTAATATCAATAAATGGAATTGAACCAAATTCAAAAAACACTAAAAATGATAGTTATCCTTTAACAAGGTATTTGCATTTTTTTACAACCAAATCTCCATCGGGGAAGGTCAAAAAATTTATAGATTGGGTTCTTAGTCCAGAAGGGCAAAAAGTAGTGAAAGAAGAAGGATTTGTACCGCTTTGGGAAATAAATTATTAAGTCAAAAACACTTAAACTGTATTAAAAAATAAATGCTCAAAAAAGTAATTACTAACAATTTTATCATATTTTCACTTTTTTTGTCACTTGACGAACTATATGGCATTTCAACGAAAATACTTATACTAAATTAAAAAGTAATTATTATTTTTAAGCAAAAAATTATAATTCTGTAATAATTTATGGGTTTTATGTCAAGACAAAATAGTTTTGTAACTCTTATCGAAAAATCAAAAGATGGTCTGTTAAGTAACTTTTGGTTATTAAACAGTTTTGGATGGCTAGTTTATGCAATAATATTTCTTCCATTTGCAATAACATTTTATGGTAGTGATTCAACAAAAGTAATACTTGCATTATTTAATATATTTTTTGGCTTCATTGTAACTTCCGTTTTAAGATACATCTATAAAAATATTAAAATCCATCATAGATCTTTTATTAATACCGTTGTTTCTATATTCATTATCTCGTTTTTAGCGACAATGATTTGGTATCGTCTTGATGATTTAATGAGAATTTTATTTGTTGGATGGGAAAAGGGTTTTAAGAATGATTCTTTTATTAGCATGATTTATGAGGTAATATGGGCTACTCCAATTTTACTAGTATGGAGTATCTTGTATTTTTCAGCCAACATTTTTAATGAACTTATTATCCAAAAAGAAACTTCGGAAAGAGCAAATGCTCTAGCTAAGGATGCCCAACTTGAAATGCTGCGCTATCAATTAAATCCGCATTTCATTTTTAACACATTAAGTTCATTAAGAGCTTTGGTTCAGAAAGATCAGAGTAAAGCAAAAGATATGATAACAAAATTATCAGAGTTCCTTCGCTATAGCCTTGTTGACAATAGTTCAAACGAGGTTCCCCTTTCTTCAGAAATTGAAGTTATTAAAAGTTATTTGGATATTGAAAAAGTACGATTTGGAGATGATTTAGAAGTTAAGTTTGATATTGAGAATCTTGCTGAGGATTATCCAGTTCCAAGTTTTTTATTAAATCCATTATTAGATAATGCAATAAAATATGGTTATAATTCAAATACCTCAAAATTATATATTGAAATTAATGCAAAAGTAACAACAGATAAAAGCTTAAATATCAATGTAATTAATAATGGAGGTTTAAGGAAAGATATTAGAAACGATAAAGACGGTACAAAAACCGGATTAAACAATGTTAAAAAAAGACTTCAATTTATTTATCCTAATTCTAGTACTTTTAGTTTAATAGAAAAAGATGGTTTTGTAATAGCAACAATTATTATCAAAAAACAAATTAATCAAAATGCAAAAACAGATTAAAGCTATAATAGTTGATGATGAAAAATTAGCAATTGAAGATTTAGAGAACATCTTGAATGATTTCAGAAATGATATTGAAATTGTTGGGAATGCAAGTAATCTTAAAGACGCAGTTGAACTAGTAAAAGCCAAAACTCCTGAATTAATCTTTTTAGATATTCAATTAAAAGGAGAGAGTGGGTTTGATCTTTTGGAAGTGATTGATGATAAAATAAGAGTAATATTTATTACAGCTTATGATGATTACGCAATTAAAGCATTTGAAGTGAGCGCACAGGATTATTTGTTGAAACCAGTAAATCCAGATAGATTAAAAAAATCAATTGAACGGCTTATTACAAATGAAAATCAAGAGACATATTCTGTTGAAAAGCTAAAATATTCTGATTCAGTTTTTATTTCGTTAAACAATAAATTTAATTTTTTGAAATTAAATTCAATTGTAGCAATCACAGCTGCAGGAGATTATTCAGAAATACACACGCTCGAAAATAAAAGGAAGCTTTCAACTAAGCTAATGAGAGAGTGGAGTGATAGACTTCCCGAAAGTTATTTTTGCAGAATTCATCGCTCAACGATTATCAATCTTGAATATTTAGAAAAAATAGAAGAATGGTTTAACCAATCCTACAGTGTTTATATGAAGGGTGAAGAGAAGCCCTTCGCAATGAGTCGTGGGTATGCAGCAAAACTCAAAAATATGTTTTAAATTTTAAAAATAATAAAAACGGAAATATCTATTCCTTCTCATTAATATTAAAACCAAATATATTTACGGACAAATAAAGAAACTCATCGATTCAATATACAACTCACCGATAAAAAATATTCAACTATTTCGCATTCCATTATTTTTACTCTAAATCTATAATAATTTGAGGATGGAATGAAAAAATTAAAATGTTTACTTACTATCATATTACTTTCAAGTTTTGTGTCCAAAGCAAATAATATTAAGGCACTTTATATTTTTCCAGATAAATTTGGAGCAAACAATTATTTGATGCTAGATGATATAGAAAGATTTGGGTGGGATATTACATTAGCTGGAACTTCAGAGTTGATGAAACCATGTGGAGGTGCAAAAGCTAATTTTGGAGCAAGTGATACCTATGTTGATGTTATACTTACTGATTCACTTGATATTACGGAGTATGATTGTTTAATAATAGGGCCAGCCAGTTGGCAATATGGGGATGCTTATGGAGATTTGATGGCATCAGAATCAGTTATGAAAATGATTAATAAGGCAAATGATTCTGGTAAAATAATTTACGCAACATGTGCTGGAGTTAGAGTTCTAGCTAAATCCGGGATTTTAGTAGGCAAAAATGTAACTGGTAGAGATGAATATAAATCTGAGTTTATAGCAGGTGGGGCAAATTATTTGGGAACGGGTATTTTACCAGTAATTGATAGAAACATTGTTACTTCATCAAGAGGATTATATTTTCATCTTCAAAATAGTCAAGCAATTGCAACAGCGCTTGAAGAAAAAAACAAAGGAAAAATTCTAACAAATGAAAATTCACAGATCCAATTTGAAAATAACAATATTGAAAATGCTATTTGGTCGAAAGTAATTGGAGGAGAAGCATCAGATGGATTTACCGCAATATGTGAAAATTCAGATGGGAGCTTAAAAATAACAGGCTATACATATTCATTAGGGGAAGGAAATTCTGATTTATTAATAGTTAAAACTGATTCTGATGGAAATAAATTGTGGTCTAAAACTATTGGAAGCCCTGGTTGGGAATATGGAAATTCTATCTGTGCAACAAATGAAGGAGATTATGTTATTACTGGATATGTTTTTTCAGATGAATCAGCTTCTAAAGATGTACTTATTCTCAAAATAGATTCTAATGGAAATATATTGTGGCAAAAGGAAATAGGTGGAAGTGGTGTTGATGTGGGAATGTCTGTTTGTGTAGCAGATGATAATAGTTATGTAATTTGCGGCTATACTGAATCCTTTGGCTCTGGAGAAGATGATGTTTATTTAATCAAAATATCGAAAAATGGTGACATATTATGGAGTAAAACTTTTGGTGGTGAGCAAACAGATAGGAGCAATTCAGTTATCAAAACTAATGATGGCAATTTAGCATTGGTTGGTTCTACTGGCTCATATGGTACTGGAAATATGGATGTCTACTTTATCAAGGTTAATCAAAATGGAACAGAACTTTTAGTTAATTCATTTAACGATTCAAATTTTGATATGGGTACTTCTGTTTCACAAACCAAAGATGGAGGTTATATCATTTCTGGAAACTCTGATTACTATGAGTCAGAGCCAATGGATGTTTATCTACTAAAACTTAATTCACTAGGGGAGAAGGAATGGGATACTAAGTTTAAGGAAAATATTTTTTATGATTATGGAAATAGTGTCAAAGAAACTGATGATGGTGGATTTATAATTTGTGGGGCCTCTAAATTTCATGAATCTTCAAATGAAATATATTTTGTAAAAACTGATGCCAAAGGTAAATTGGAATGGAAAAAGCTATTTGGTGGAATTTCTTCAGATTGGGGAAATTCTATAATACAAACACAAGACAATAATTACGTAATTGTTGGAAATACAAAATCATTTCCAGAACATGACCAAAATGGGTGGGTATTCAAAATATCAAACATATTTCCTAAATTCAATTTCACACCTAAAACCGGGCATGCCCCATTAAAAGTAGAGTTTATTGACTCTTCTTTTGGAAATGTAATTGATTGGAAGTGGGATGTAGATGGAAATGGTTTGTATGATTTTTATGAACAAAATCCTGTCTTCACTTTTGAAACTCCAGGTGTATATAATCCATCCCTTAGCTGCACTGATGGTACTTGTGAGAAAAAAATCTGGCATGAAGATATGATTAAAGTTTTTAACGGCGAAAGTGCTCTTTTGTTTTCAAACAATCAGAATAAAGTTATTATTCCACCTGCCGAATCAATTAACTTAACCGAATCATTTACTATTGAAGCTTGGATACATCCTACTGGGTGGGGTAGTTCAGTTAATGGAGAGCCAGTAATTATGTCCAAAAATGCTTTTGAATTGTATATGAATAAAAAATCCATTGGAACAAGAAATCCAAATAGTATGGTTTTAGCGCTAAAAAATATTGATGGTACAATTAGTAAGCTAACTACTTCAGATTCAACATTTCAATTTAACCAGTGGCAACATATTGCCGCAACTTATGATGCATCTACTAGTGAGGCACACATTGTCATTAATGGAATAGACCAAGCAATTTTACCTTTTTCGGTAAATCCCTCAGGAGCATTATTAAATAATGAACAAGATAGTTTAATTATAGGGAACAACCAACTGAAAATTTCAAAACCGTTTGAAGGCCTAATTGATGAAGTTAGAATTTGGAAAAATGCTAAAACAGTTCTGCAGATTAAAGATAGTTTTAAAAAGTATTTAAGTAGCGATGAATCTGATTTAGTTGGATACTGGCAGTTCAACGAGGGTAATGGACTACAAGTTACAGATAAAACTAATTTCAAAAATGATGGGAAAATAAATGAAGTTGAATGGGAACAAAGTGTTGATATAACTTCAGTTACATCCTTATTCCAGGACAATCCTAATAATTTGTTAAAACCAAATGATTACATATTATACCAAAATTTTCCTAATCCTTTTAATCCAACAACAATTATTAAATATGGAATTCCTGAACAAAGCAATGTGAAAATAGAAATATTTAATATTCTTGGGCAGACTATTGAAGTTTTGGTAAATGCCGAAAAGTCATCTGGATATTATGAATATAACTGGAATGCCTCAAATTTACCAAGTGGAATGTATCTAGTTAGTATTCGCTCTGAAGGATTAATTTCTAAAAACATTTTCACACAAGTTAAAAAAGCTCTTTTGTTGAAATAATAAATAAGGTAATACATATTATTGGAGAAACTTATTAGAAATGTTAATTTGAGCATTTTTTATAAAAAAAAGACGTTCCAGCGAAACGTCTTTTTTGAGTCTAAATTTTTATCTTTCTAATCCAAGAATATCTTGTATATGAAGCATTCCAATAACTTGATTTTTTCTAGTTACAACTATGCTATTTATAGGATTCTGTTTAAAGATATTATTTGCATCGTTTAATAATTCGTTTTCATCAATAGTAAATGGTTTAACAAGAGTTAAAGTGTCAATCACTTTTTTATTAACAGCTTCAGCACCTTTACTTGCAATTAACCTTCGTAGGTCACCATCTGTAAAAATTCCAATGGCTTCATTTTTTTCATTAACAATTGTAACTGCACCAAATTTACCAACTGTCATTTCAAGTAAACATTCCGAAATTGTATTATCAACAGTAGCTGTAGGATTATCAGTTCCCAAAATATCTTTTATTTTATAAGTCATTAAACGAGTATGTTCAACAAATTGTTGTGTGCCTAAATCGGTTAAATTATTTTTAGTCATTTGTTGAATAACTTTCCAAGGTGCTGTAATTGTATGAGTTCCAATATTTAATGCATTTCTAACATGCTCAATGTTTCTAACAGAAGAGAACATAATTTTAGATTTATAGCCATAATAATTAACAGCATCAACGCATTGTTCAACAAGCGAAAGAGCATCGTGTCCTTGATCTTGCAACCTTCCAACCAATGGACAAACATAAGTTGCACCAGCAGCCATTGCCATGTAGGCTTGTTGCAAAGTGTAAACAAGATGGACGTTTACTTTAAAGCCTTTATCAGTTAATATTTTGCATGCCTTAACACCTTCAAGAGAAATTGGAATTTTATAAACTGTGTTTTCTTTATCAAGTCCTAGTGCATCTTGTCTATAAACTTCTGCAACTATTTGCTCTGCGCTGTCTCCAAGAGCTTCAATTTGTAAAACCGGAACAATTTTGGAAAGTTCAATTATTGTCGCATCAATATCTGTAATACCATGACGATGCATAAATGTTGGTGTAGTTGTTAATCCTGAAAGAAAACCTAATTGAAAAGCTTCTTTAATTTCCTCCATATCGGCGGAGTCTAAATATAATTCCATAATTACATCTCTGTTTTATTTATAAAAATCTATTTTCTGTATTTAACTTCTATGTTGTGTAATTCTATTAGTGGCTTCAAGAATTCTTCCAATTGAGTAATATCTAATTGACTTGCAGCATCACAAAGTGCTTCGCTTGGGCATGGGTGAGTTTCAATGAAAATTCCATCAACACCTGAAGCTACACCGGCTCTACCAAGCACTGGCAAATATTGACGAGCGCCGCCACTTGGATCCGCACTAGGAATTCCATATTTTCTTATTGCGTGCGTAACATCAAAAACAACTGGATAGCCAGTTTCATTTAAATGGTAAAAACTTCTTGGATCAACAACCAAATCGTTATAACCGAAAGTGTATCCACGTTCGGTAAGTATTATTTTGTTATTTCCGGATGCTTCAATTTTTTGAACTGGTTTAATCATATTTTCTGGAGCCAGAAATTGTCCATGTTTTAAATTAATAACACTTCCACTTTTTGCAGCTTCCACAACAAGATGAGTTTGCATAACAAGATATGCGGGAATTTGAATTACGTCAACAACATCGGAAGCTGGTTTAATTTGGTCAGGATAATGAATATCGGTAAGTAATGGAAATCCAAATTCGTTTTTCACTTTTTCAAGAATTCTTAATCCTTCATCAATTCCAGGTCCACTGTAGTATTCAACCGAACTTCTGTTATCCTTTTGAAATGATGATTTATAAATTAATGGGATATTTAATCGTTCTGTAATTTCTTTTAGCTCTTCAGCAACTTTCATCATTATACTTTCGTCTTCAATAACGCATGGACCAGAAATTAAAAATAATTGATCTGCTCCACATTCTATATTTCCAACATTTACTATTTTTTTACTCATAATTTTATTTCCTGTTTACACATTATTTTTCTAATATTTTCCAAATCTTCTTTTGTATCAACTGACATACTATTGTTATATTTTGAAATTGCAACATGAATTGGATAACCATTTTCAATCCATCTGTTTTGTTCAAGTCCTTCGGCTATTTCAAGTCTTGATTGAGGAAGATTGGCTATTTTTTCTAAAGTATTGGGTCTGTATCCATACATTCCAAGATGCTTATAAAAATCAGTTTTTCCAAGCCATTCTGATTTTTCAATATCTTTAACACCTGGAATTACACTGCGGCTAAAATAAATTGATTTCATATTTTTATCAAAAATTACAAATGCGTTTGTTAAATCTTCTAAATCTTCTGCTTTTGTTATTTTAGCAATCAATGTAGCAATTTCTGTAGTTGGATTGTTAAAACAGGCAGTTAATTCCAAAATTTGTTCTGGAACCAGCATTGGCTCATCACCTTGAATATTTACTACAACATCAAATTTAATTTTAGAATTTTGCTGAATAATATTGTAAGCCTCAAGACATCTATTTGTCCCAGAATTGTGTTCTTCAGAAGTCATTACAACATTTCCACCAAATGATTTTACTGCGTCTTCTATCCTTTTATCATCAGTAGCTATATAAACATTTTCAATAGCTTTTTGTGCTTGCTCATAAACGTGCTGTATCATTGGTTTTCCACAAATATCGGCAAGCGGCTTGCCTTCCAATCTTGTGGAACCGAAACGAGCTGGAATTATTCCTAAAAAATTCATATACACCGTATAATAATTAAAGAACAAAGATAATGAAATTAATATTAATCAACTTTATTGATAGTTAATAATAAATCTCAAAAATTTAAATAGGTTCAGAAAATAGTGTTTTAATAAAATTGAAATCATCATCTGTAAGCGGGTTCTCAGCTGCCGAAAGATTAATTTTCACTTGCTCCAAATTTCTAAATCCTGGGATTACCGAACCGACGACCTGATAGTGTAATAAATATTGCAAAGCAGCTCGAGCTAAATCCTTTTTTGAATTTCCAAACCGTTCTTTAAGTTGACATAAACGCCATTCAATTTTTGCAAGATAATCGTGCTTAAATCTTTCATTTCTATTTCTGTGATCACCGGATTCAAATTGAGGAGGATTATCTTTATTATATTTATCTAGCAAAATCCCTTGCGCTAATGGCGAAAAAGCGATAAACGAAATATTATTTTCTTCTAATAAATTTCTAACAGGAGTTCCATCGGCGAGATAATGATCGTCAATTGCATTGGCAGAACTTTGAAGTACATCTGGTTTTACTATTGGAACAAGTTTCTGAAAATCTTCATTGGAATATGCAGATTGTCCAATTAATCTAATTTTTCCTTCTTCTTTTAAACGATTCATTGTTGCAACTGCTTCATCAAGATATTCGTCATTATCTCCAAAATATCCATGATGGAAATAATAAATATCAATATAATCTCGTTTAAGATTTATCAAAGATTGTTCACATTGATGACGAATATGTGCTGGCTCGTATGAATTTTCAGCAGTTCCAGAAAACCATCCAACTTTTGATGAAATAATGAATTGGCTTGTTCGCTCTCCAAGAACTCGGGCAAGCATGCGTTCTGCACGACCATTTCCATAATTATCAGCGTTATCAAAATGGGTAACTCCATTTTCTATTGCATAATTAATTGCTCTGTTTATTTCAGATTCGTCAACATTTGCCCAACCGATGGAAGAACCATCTTGCCAATTAAGGCCACCCATAGTCCAGCATCCTAAACTAATTTCTGATACTTCTATGTTTGTTTTTCCAAGTTTTCTGTATCTCATATTTTCTCCAGTTAACTAATTTAATGTAGAAATTACTAAATATTTTCAAGCACTAATAAAATAACAAAAAATTAGTTATTCTTTTATGCTTCTTAAACTATTTTATTAAAACTCCATTTTATATATAGAAGAGAATCTTGAAATTTTGTAAATTTCACCTTATAAAAATAGAAAAATGGAGTTATTATGCCAGGAATGGAAGTTTATGGTGCAGAAGAGCGAAAAGAAGTTAATGATGTTTTAGATACAGGAGCTCTATTTCGTTATGGACATGATGAAATTAGAAAAGGGATGTGGAAATCAAAAGAATTTGAAGCCGAAGTTGCAAATTATACTGGTGCAAAATATGCGCACGCAGTTTCAAGCGGTTCTACAGCTGTAGCAACACTTCTCGCTGCCGCTGGCATTGGACTTGGAGATGAAATTATTGTTCCTCCATTTACATTTGTTGCTCCAATTGAAGCAGCTTTTTTAGCTGGAGCGTTACCAATATTTGCAGAAATTGATGAAACTCTTTGCTTAAGTCCAGAAGGAATTGAAGCTGCACTTACTCCCAAAACTAAAGCTGTTTTACTTGTTCACATGCTTGGAACAGCTGCAGATATTGATGGAATTATGGAGGTTTGTAAAAAGCATAATCTAATTTTAATTGAAGATTGTGGACAAGCAATGGGTGCCTTTTGGAAAGGGAAATCAGTTGGATTGTTTGGGAAAGTTGGTTCATTTTCATTCGATTATTTTAAGATTACAACTTGTGGGGAAGGTGGTGTAATTATTACTAATGATTTGGATATTTATAATAAAATTGATCAAGTAGCAGACCACGGTCACACTCATGAGGGAAATAATAGAGGAATGGAACCTCATCATATTATGGGATTTAATTACAGAATTAGTGAGTTAAGTGCTGCTTTTGGTTTAGCTCAAATGAGAAAAATTGGTGTTGTAAAAGCTAATAATCAAAAAAATAAAGTTTATTTGAAAAATAGATTAAAAGAAATTCCACAATTAGAATTTAGAGCAAAAGTGGATATTGAAGGCGATTCTGCCGCCACTTTAAATTTCTTTTTACCCACTGCTGATTTAGCGGTAAAAGTTATTGAACAATTTTCGGCTGTTGGAATTAGTGGTGCAGCTTATTGGTTCAAAAATCAATATCACTTCATTAATCAATGGGATCACATAAAGAATTTAAGCTTTCCAGCAAAACTTGCGGTTCACCATTTTGGTGCTCCTCAAGATTATAAAAATCTTCAATTACCAAAATCGCAAGATGTTATGAGCAGATTAGTGTCTTTAGGCATTAGAGCAACATGGACTCAAGAAGAACTTGAAATTTTGGGTGATAAAATGGTTAACGCAATTAAAAAAGTAATAGGATAAAAATGCATAAAAATTTCAAAAATATAGATAAAATTGTATATGGCAAAGGAGCCTTTAGTCAATTAAATGATATTATTGAACCAATAAGAAAAGAAAACGATAAGTTTTTTGTTTTTGTGGTTGATAAATATTTTGAAGGAAAGGAATTAGCAAATAGAATTCCAAACCGCGATGAAGATTTATTAATATTTATTGATGTTGATATCAAGGAACCATACACAGAGCAAATTGATAATCTCAGAGATTCAATTTTAGCAAATAATGGACTTCCATCAGGTATTGTTGGAATTGGAGGAGGAAGTATTCTTGATATTGCAAAAGCCACTGCGCTCATGTTCACAAACGAAGGGTCATCAACTTTGTATCAAGGTTTAGATTTAATTAAAAAACCTGGAATATATCATCTTGGTGTTCCAACAATTTCTGGAACTGGTGCCGAATGTTCTATGACTGCCGTTTTAACCGGTCCAGAAAAAAAACTTGGTCTTAAATGCGAATGGACTGTTCTTAACCAAGTTATACTTGACCCAGAGCTAATTGCAAGTGTTCCAACCGATAAATGGTTTTATACTGGAATGGATTGCTATATTCATTGTATCGAATCTGAAAGTGGAATCTTTTATAATGCATACTCAAAAGCTTATGGAGACCAAGCATTGCAATTATGCCGTGAGGTTTTTGTTAACGAAGGACGTGGACAAAATGATGAGAATAATGAAAAATTAATGATTGCTTCATTATTTGGTGGATTAAGTTTAACATATTCCGAAGTTGGTGCTTGTCACGCTTTTTCTTATGGATTATCGGTTGTAAAAGGTTACCGACATGGAATTGCTAATTGTATTGCATTTAATCATCTCAAAGAATTTTATGGTGAAGCAGTTGATGAATTCAGAAATATGTTGGAAATTCATAATATTGACTTACCACAAAACTTAGCTAAAGATTGGACTGAAGATGAAATTATGGAAATGTCCAAAATAGCTTATAATTTAACACACATGTGGAACCATGCAATTGGTTTGGATTGGAAACAAAAATGGACAGTTGAAGATATTGCAAATTATTATAGAAAAATGTAATTGTAGTTCGCTTTTAATAACAGAATTTAGTAAAAAACAAAAGGTGAAAAATGAAAAAAATGATGCTGTTACTGTCGTTCCTAGCTTTAAATTTTTTATTTGCTCAAGAAGTAGATACAACAATAAATAAGTGGACTCCATCCCTAATTGCTTCGGCTAATTTAAGTCAAGTTGCATTTAATAACTGGACAAAAGGTGGCGAAAATTCACTTGCGTATTCTTTTGGAGTTGACTGGGGAATGGCTTATAAAGCTTCGGGTTGGTCGTTCAAAAATCAATTAAAAGGTGAATGGGGACAATCAAAAACTGGTTCAGATGAAGCAAAAATAACTTCCAACAATATATTTAACGAAACAGTATTCTTCTATAATCCAGGTTGGCTTTTTGAACCTTATGCAAGTAATTTAATACGTACACCAATAACAAATGGCTTCAATTATGATGTAATTCCAAAGGAACAGATAGTTGCATTTTTTGATCCTGGTTATATTACACAATCAATTGGGTTTTCATATGATAAATCCGAAGTTATTAAAACCAGATTGGGTTTTGCATTAGAGGAAAGTTTTGCCGATAAATTTGCTCTTCATTATACAGATGATCCAGAAACTATAAATGAAATTGAAAAGTTTAAATTTGAAACGGGTATCGAAAGTATAACAGATGTTAAATATGAAATTGTGGAAAATGTTTTGTATAAAGGCAAACTAAGACTTTTTTCAGCGTTTGATAGACTTGATACTTGGGATGTTTCAATGGATAACTCATTTACAGCCAAAGTTAACAACTGGTTAAATGTTAGTTTTACTTATTTAGTTATTCATAAAGTTAGCGAATCGTTAAAAACTCAAACACAGCAAGCACTTCAAGTTGGAGTTGTTTATAGCTTGTTCTAAATGAAGTTCTTATTTTTTCTTAATCTTAATCTTAATCTTAATCTAATCCTCTCCTTGGGTTAGATTAAGATTAGAAAGTAATTACAAAAAAATCTCACAATTATTTCACCAAATTCAACAATATTTTGTACTTTGTATCTCCATTTTAGAAAGTATTTATGACAGAAAAATCAAAAAAAATATCTAATCAAAACATAGTTGTGAAGGGTGCTCGTCAGCATAATTTAAAAAATATTGATATTGAGCTTCCACGCAACAAATTAACTGTTGTTACAGGTGTTAGCGGCAGTGGTAAATCATCTTTAGTTTTTGATACAATTTACGCAGAAGGACAGCGTAGATATGTGGAATCACTTTCCTCATATGCCCGCCAATTTTTGGAAAGAATGAGCAAACCTGACGTAGATTTAATTTCTGGAATTAGTCCTGCAGTTGCAATTGAACAGAAAAAAGGAATTCGTAATCCTCGTTCAACAGTTGGAACAACAACAGAAATTTACGATTACCTTCGTTTATTATATGCGCGCATTGGAAAAACAATTTGTTTCGATTGCGGTAAAGAAGTGAAAAAAGATTCGGTAATGTCAATAACGGATTGGCTTGAAACTAAAGAGGAAGGCGAAAAGTTTTTTATTGGATTTCCAATTCACGAACATGAAGGAAGGACTATTAAAGAAGAATTAGAACTTCTAAAAAAACGCGGATTTTTCCGAATATTTAACAAAAATAAAATTATCGATTTAAATGAAACTTATTCTGTTCCACGCTCAAAAAAAAATCTTGTAGTAGTAGTTGATAGATTTAAAATTAAAAAAGGGAAAGTCCGAGAACTACTTGCGGATTCAATTGAAACCACGTTTAAAGAAGGAGAAGGCAGGCTTTCGGTAATTGGAATTGATACAAATATAGTGCAAAATTTTACACAATTTTATGAATGTTGTGGAATTAAATACGAAGAACCTGAACCTAGATTTTTTTCATTTAATAATCCTTTTGGGGCTTGTCCAGTTTGTCAAGGCTTTGGAAAAACAGTTGGATTTGATGAAGAATTAATAATCCCAAATCCAAAATTAACTTTGCTTGAAGGAGCAATTGCCCCCTGGCGAACTGTTAAATTTAGTAAATATTTAAGAGATTTGGTTCGGGTGGCAAGCGAAGTTAAAATGCCATTAAACACTCCTTTTGAAAAATTAACAAAAGTTGAAAGAAATTTAGTATTTAACGGCTTTAGTGGTTTCATAGGTATTAATAAATTCTTTGAAAAACTGGAATCAAAAACCTATAAAATGCACATTCGTATTTTGCTAAGTAAATACAGAGGCTACACAGAATGCCGAGCTTGTAAAGGTTCACGAATTAGACGCGAGGCATTGCAGGTTAAGGTAGGAAATAAATCATTAGATGAAATTGTAAAACTATCAATAGGAAAAACAAGTCTGTTTTTTAATTCACTCGAATTATCAAACTATGATAAAACCGTTGGTGAAAGAGTTTTGCTGGAAATTCAAAAACGACTTTCATTTTTAAATCAAGTTGGATTAGGATATTTATCACTTGACAGATTAAGCAGCACTCTATCTGGCGGTGAAATGCAGCGAATTAATCTTGCAACTTCACTTGGTTCAGCGTTAATGGGCACTTTATACGTTTTGGATGAACCAAGTATTGGCTTACATCCACGAGACAATGCAAAATTAATAAATATATTAAAATCATTACGCGATATTGGTAACACAGTTTTAGTTGTTGAACACGATTCTGAAATGATGCGCGAAGCTGATTTAATTGTTGATATGGGTCCACTTGCTGGCGTTAATGGCGGAGAAATAATTGCAATTGATAATTATGCTGGAATTATAAAAAATGAAAAATCACTTACTGGCAAATATCTTTCTGGCAAAATGAAAATCCCAATTCCTAAACAGAGAAACCTGAAAGAGACAAAATCTATTTCAATTATTGGAGCTTCGGAAAATAATTTAAAAGATATAAATGTTGAAATTCCACTAAATAAATTTGTTGTTGTCACTGGTGTTAGTGGCTCTGGTAAAAGCACTTTAATACACGAAGTTCTTTATGGCGGAATTGTAAAAGCATTTGGCGGTAATCCAAATTCGATAGGAAAATTTAAAGAAATTAGAGGTACACAGTATATTCATGAAATTGAAATTGTTGACCAAACACCAATTGGAAAATCACCTCGATCAAATCCAATAAGTTATGTAAAAGGTTTTGAGCAAATAAGAGAACTTTTTTCGCAAACTCCACAAGCTCGGGCAAGAGGATATAAACCAGGATATTTTTCATTTAACGTTTCTGGTGGAAGGTGTGAAACTTGTTCTGGTGATGGTTTTGTGAAAATTGAAATGCAATTTCTTGCTGATCTTTATCTTGAATGTGAAGATTGTGCAGGAACTCGTTTCAAAAAGGAAGTCCGCGAAATAACATATAAAGGAAAGAATATAGTTGATGTACTTGATATGACAGTTGATGAAGCAATTACATATTTCGAAAACACTCCTAAAATTTTGAAATATTTAACCGTTCTAGAGCAAGTTGGATTAGGTTACATAAAACTTGGACAGCCCTCCAACACTCTTTCTGGTGGCGAGGCTCAACGAATAAAATTAGCGCTGCATCTTTCCACACAAAAAGAAAAACGCCACACACTATTTATTTTTGATGAACCAACAACTGGTCTCCATTTTCACGATATAAATAAATTGCTAGAAAGCTTTTATCTACTGCTCGAAAAAAACAATTCTGTTGTTATTATTGAGCATAATCTGGATGTAATAAAATGTGCGGATTATGTAATTGATTTAGGTCCAGAAGCAGGTGATAATGGCGGTGAAATTGTTGCTGTTGGAACTCCAGAAGAAATTGTGAAAAATGATAAATCACACACTGGACGTTATTTGAAAGAGTGTTTGAATTTGGGTTAAATTAAAAATAAAATTAACTTATAAATGGAAATAACAAAAACTTTTCAATACATATAAGGAGATTCATATGCCAACGACAACCGAAAATTTAAAGGAAGCATTTGCAGGCGAAAGTCAAGCAAACCAAAAGTACAGAGCATTTGCGGTAAAAGCTGAAAAAGATGGTTTTGCTAACATTGCAAAATTATTTAGAACAACTGCTGAAGCAGAAAGAATTCATGCTGAAGGACATTTAAAAGCACTTGATAAAGTTGGTTCGACATTAGAAAACCTAAGAGAAGCTATCAGTGGTGAAACATACGAATTTGAAGAAATGTATCCTCCAATGTATGAACAAGCCGAAGCTGAAGGACATAAAGCAAAAAGAATGTTCAAATGGGCTGTTGAAGCTGAACAAGTTCACGCAAAACTTTATGCACTAGCACTAGAGGCAGCTCAAAATGGAAAAGATCTTGATGTAAATGATTTTTATCTTTGTCCAATTTGTGGACATATTGAGTTTGGCGAAGCTCCAGAAAAATGCCCTATTTGTGGTGTTTCAGGTGATAAATACGTTCAAGTATAGTTTTATTTTAAGAGGGATTTAATTCCCTCTTTTTATTTAGCTTTTATTCTCGTTAGAACTATATCTTCAAAATAATAATTCACAAAAAACATTTAATAATTTTGGGAATAGCATTATGGAAAAGACTAAAAAAGAGAGTTTTAAAAGCATTTTAAAAACATCCGCATATTGGATAATATTCTTGTTTCTATTTTACTTGGGGATAGGATATTTTCTAATTCCACCAGTCGTAAAATCGAAAATTATAAAAGTAATTAATAACAAATCTGATAGAGAAACAACTATAGAAAGTGTATCATTTAATCCTTTCACTATGGCTTTTTCAATTGAAGATATTGTGCTAAACGACAAAAGAAGAGGTTTCGTTTTAAACTGTAACGAATTCTATATCAATTTGAACTTCCTTTCCATATTAAAAAAAGACATTGAACTTGAAAATATAAAACTTAGCAATACTGAATTATCACTTAAAAAGGAAAATGAGACATTCAATTTTTTAAATCTAATGAATAACATTTTGGGAAAAATGGATTCGACAAAATCACATAATGAATGGAATATTGTTATTCGCGAACTTACTACTGAAAATTTAGGAATTGTATTGATTGAAAACTCAGAAATAAAAGCTAGAATTGATAGCATAAATATTGAATTATCAAATATTTATCCATTAACACAGGATTCAACAAAAGTAGAAATAGCTGCAGATTCTCCAGAAAAAGCAAGCTTTGAAGCTCTATTTACTAATATGAATCTTTATTTGAGTATAAAAATTCCTACTGATACATTGGCTTTGGAGCAAATCAATAACTGAAACTAGCTTTTTTGAGACTATTTCTCATTCATGTAATATTAAAAATCTAAAAATTATTTTTTCTAAACGTTATCCTCATTTGCGGAAAATCCTATTAATTTTTTTAATTTGAATTATTAAAAAATAAAATAAAAGGAATAATCTATGAAGGTCAAAATTATGGCAATATTATTTACAACATTACTTTTTGCAAGTTGCAGTAATGAAGTTAAAAATCCACTACTTGATAAATGGGATACTCCATTTGAAACACCACCATTTGAACAGATTAAAGAAGACAACTATTTGCCAGCATTTTATGAAACAATGAAACTACATAATGCTGAGATTGATGCAATAGTAAATAATTCTGAAGCTCCCACATTTGAAAACACAATAGTAGCTCTTGAAAACAGCGGTTTTCTTCTTACAAGAGTAAATAGAGTTTTTAGTGCAATGAATGAATCAATGAATAGTGACAAAATCCAAGAAATTGCAAAAGAGATTTATCCAAAACTATCTGAGCATGATGATAATATTAATATGAATCCAGCTCTCTTTACTAAAATAAAATCACTTTATGAAAAGAAAGATGAATTAAACCTTAATAAAGAACAAATGATTGTTTTGAAAAATTACTATAAAGATTTTATCCGCGGTGGCGCAAATTTAAACACAGATGATAAAGCAAGATTTAGCAAAATAAATGGCGAGCTTTCTTCACTTGCCATACAGTTTGGAGATAATGTTCTAAAAGAAACAAATAAATTTGAATTGGTAATTGATAACAAAGATGATTTAGCTGGACTTCCAGAAAGTGCAGTTGCAAATGCTGCTGAGACTGCCGCAAGCAAAGGACAAACAGGAAAATGGATTTTTACAATTCAGAAACCAAGCATGATTCCTTTTATTCAATATTCAACTAATAGAGCATTAAGAGAAAAAATATATTCTGCATATTTTATGAAAGGTGATAATAACGATGAGTTAGATAATAAAAACATACTGCTCAAAATAGTTAACTTAAGATTAGAAAGAGCAAAGCTTTTAGGATTTAATTCCCACGCAGATTTTGTGCTTGATGAGCAAATGGCAAAAAATCCTAGTAATGTTTATATGCTTTTAGAAAAAGTTTTAACTCCTGCTCTTAAACGCGCTGAAGAAGAAAGAGCGGAAATGCAAGAAATGATTAAGAAGGAAGGGAATAATTTTAAACTTGAATCGTGGGATTGGTTCTATTATTCTGAAAAAGTAAAAAAAGAGAAATACGATCTTGATGAAAATGATTTACGTCCTTATTTTGAAGTAAACAATGTTATAAAAGGAGTTTTTGGATTAGCAACAACACTTTTTGGAATTCAATTTGAAGAACGAAACGATATACAAAAATATCATCCAGATGTAAAAGTTTTTGAAGTTAAAGAAGCAGATGGTAAACATATAGGAATTTTATATACTGATTACTTTCCTCGCGATAGTAAACGTTCTGGCGCTTGGATGGATGAATTCCGTCGTCAGTATAAAAAAGATGGCGAAATGATTACACCAATAATTTATAATGTTGGAAATTTTTCAAAACCAAGTGGCGACAAACCAGCGCTGCTAAGTCTTGACGAAGTTTTAACATTATTTCATGAATTTGGGCACGCAATGCATGGAATGCTTTCAAACTGTACTTACGAATCGGTTGCAGGAACCGAAACTCCACGTGACTTTGTTGAGTTTCCATCGCAAGTAATGGAAAATTGGGCTTTGCAACCAGAAGTATTAAAAACTTATGCAACACATTATGAAAATGGTGAAGTAATTCCAGTTGAGTTAGTTAATAAAATTGAAAACGCTTCTAAATTTAATCAAGGATTTGCTACAACCGAGTATCTTGCAGCATCATTCCTGGATATGGATTGGCATACAATTACTGAACCAGTTACTATTGATGTAAACACTTTTGAGAATAATTCAATGAATAAAATTGGTCTCATTCCTGAAATTAAACCTCGTTACAGAAGTACGTATTTTAATCATATTTTTTCTGGTGATTATTCATCTGGATATTACAGCTATATTTGGGCGGAAGTTCTTGATGCTGACGCGTTTGCAGCATTTAAAAGTAGTGGTGATATTTTTAATCCAGAATTAGCAAAGAAATATCGCGAATTTATTCTTTCTGCTGGTGGAACTGATGACGCAATGGAATTATATAAAAAATTCAGAGGTACAGAACCAGGTATTGAACCACTTCTTGAACGAAGAGGATTAAACTAAAATATTAATTTCAAACACGGATTGTTTTTAAAGCAATCCGTGTTTAATCTATCTTTCACTTTATTGGTCTCGGCAGAGTTAAAACAATGCTCTTAAGTGTATCTTGCTTTAACTTTTAAAAATGACATAATAAATAGCAAACGACAAAAGATAAATTCCAAACAAATAGCAAAATCAAATAACCAAAACCCAAACTCATTATTTTTGAAAGAATCATGCATAAAAAAGAAAAAAGCTTGGATATTAGAAATTGAAATCTGGATATTATTTGGTTTTTGTAGTTTGTCATTTGGTCTTTCAAATCGAATTGTATTCGTAACCAAAACTATGGACTTGCATTCCATAGTTTTGGTTTATTTGCATTTCATCTTGTTGAAATATGAACAGTAGAAAAAATAGTGTGCATCATTATTCCATCACCTTACATATTTTATATCTTCCATAATTTATCTCCCTTTTTATTCAGAATTCTCGTTAAAAAGTCTTAGATTTGTTAAATAAAAATTTAAATAATTATTCCAAAATCTTATAAGATAAAGGAGGAAAAATGGCAATTATAAGACCTTTTAAAGGATTAAGACCAGACCCTAGAGTAGCACATCTTGTGGCAAGTGTACCATACGATGTTGTAAATAAGCAAGAAGCAGCAGAATTAGCAAAAGACAATCCAATTTCATTTTTGCGTGTAACTCGTTCTGAAATTGAGTTGGATGAAAATGTTGATGTGTATTCAGACATAGTTTATCAAAAAGCTAATTCCAACATGCAGCGTTTAATCAATGAAGCTCCTCTTATTGCTGATACAGAAGAAAAATTTTACATCTACAGATTAATTTGGAAAGATGTTACACAAGTTGGAATTGCAGCCACATTCTCGGTTGAAGATTATAATAATGACGTTATAATGAAACACGAAAAAACACGCAGAGTAAAAGAAGATGATAGAACAAATCACATTGTTACAACCAATGTCCAGACTGGTGCTGTGTTTTTAACATATAAAGGCATTACAGATGTAAATGATTTAGTCGAAAAAACAATCCAAAATAATGAACCCGTTTATAATTTTACTACTCCAGATGAAGTTACTCATACAATTTGGATAATGCCAAAAGAAGCAAATGATATTATTGTTTTTGAAATTGGAAAAGCTGAACATCTTTATATTGCTGATGGACATCATAGAGCAGCAAGTGCTAGCCGTGCTCAAAAAGTTAAAATGGAAGAAAACCCAAATCATACAGGTGATGAAGAGTACAATTATTTGATGGCAGTTCTTTTTCCAGCGGAACAATTGAAAATTTTACCTTATAACAGAGCAGTCTTTGAACTAGATAATTTGACAGACGAAGCATTCATAGAAAAAGTTAAAGTTAATTTTACAATTGAAGATTCTGATACTGCATCTCCAAAAGAGAAAGGTAAAATTGGAATGTACTTTAATAAAAAATGGTACATGTTAACTCCTAATGAAAACGTTATACCTGGCGAAGCAGCTGGCGACAAATTGGATGTATCAATACTTCAAAACTTTTTACTTGAACCAGTTCTCGGAATTAAAGACCCACGAACTGATAACAATATCGATTTTATTGGTGGAATTCGTGGTACTGAAGAATTAGAAAAGCGCATTAATTCAGGAGCCGCAAAAGTAGCTTTTTCGATGTATCCTGTTAGCGTTGATGATTTAATTAATATTTCTGAAGTTGGCGAAACTATGCCACCAAAATCAACTTGGTTTGAACCAAAATTGCGTGATGGTTTAGTAGTTCACACAATTTAAAGCAACGCAATTGCGAGCCCGCTTTTTGGGGTGAAGCAATTTTAATAGATTTAAACGGAACAGCTTATATAAATATTATTAATATATTTAAAGGAAAACAAAATGGAAAACAGAATTTACAATTTCAGTGCTGGACCTGGTGTTTTACCAGATGAAGTTATGCTAGAAGCTCAAAAAGATTTTTATTCCTACAAAGGTGAAGGTTTATCCGTAATGGAAATGAGTCACCGCTCAAAAACTTATGACGGAATAATAGTTTCGGCAGAGAATGATTTGCGTACACTTCTAAATATTGGCGATGATTATGCGGTCCTATTTTTACAAGGTGGAGCAACTTTACAATTTTCAATGGTTCCGCTAAACATAATGCCACCAGCTAACAAAGCTGATTATATTGTTACTGGAGCTTGGGCAAAAAAAGCTGTTGTTGAAGCTAAAAGAGTTGGAGCCGTTAATATTGCTGCAACTTCTGCAGATTCAAATTTTAATTATATTCCAAAACAAGATACACTTAACTTAACTCCAGATGCTTCTTATGTTCATTACACATCAAACAATACTATTTTTGGAACTCAATTTAAAAGTGAACCAATAGTTGGAAATGTTCCATTAGTTTGCGATGCTTCTTCTGATATTCTTCACAAGCCTATTGATATAAATAGATACGGTTTAATTTATGCTGGCGCTCAAAAAAATATGGGTCCTGCTGGAGTTGCTCTAGTTATTGTTAAAAAAGCATTATTAAAAAGAAGTCCAGAAACTCTTCACACATATTTAAATTATAACGTGCATGTTGAAAATAATTCAATGTATAATACTCCAGCAACATACAGTATTTATATCATGGGATTAGTTTATAAATGGTTGCTTAAAAATGGTGGTTTGGACGTAATGTATAGTGTTAATAAAGAAAAAGCCAAACTACTTTATGATGCAATTGATAACTCCGATGGATATTACAAAGGCTCTGCTGCTGTTGAAGATCGTTCACTTATGAACGTTACATTCAATTTACAAAGTGAAGAACTTGAAAAGAAAATAATTGCTGAAGCCACAGCAAAAGGATTTTCTGGATTAAAAGGACATCGTTCAGTTGGTGGATTGCGTGCATCAATTTATAACGCATTTCCAACAAAAGGTGTTGAAGATTTAGTCCAATTTATGGCTGATTTTAAAGCTAAAAATTAATTAAGATTACCAAACCTTCGAGGTTTTGAAAACCTCGAAGGTTTTATTTTAAAATGAATATGTAGATAACCCAATGAAAAAAACATTAATAATATCATTTCTTGCAACTCTAATTTTTACAAGCTGTTCAGAAGAACCCAAAACTGTACTTTTCAATTCTGAAGCTTTCGCATTTTCAATTGGTGATGGATGGGAAATAAACGCATCTGTAAATGCAAAAGGATTCGCTCAAATTGAAAAAGATAATAGTGAATTATATTTCACTAATCTTTATTACTCAGTAAACTTATACACTCCCGAAGATACTATTTATAATGCCGATTACGGCTCAGTTATTGATTCAACAAATGAAGAAATTTTGGATAAACAAATTGAATCGCAAATAGAACTCGATTCTGGCTTTATAGCTGGAAATTATTTAATTGAGTTTATTGTTCATGATAATTATTCTAATACAAAAGACACACTTTCAACAAAACTTGTTTTGGAATAATTTAATATAAAGAGGTTGTTAAAGATGGCACTAAGTTGGAATGAAATAAAGGATAAAGCTTTACAATTCTCAATAGATTGGGCTGATGAAAAAAGGGAACGTGCTGAGAAAGATTCTTTCTGGAATGACTTTTTTAGTGTCTTTGGAATTTCGAGAAGGCGTGTTGCTAATTTTGAAGAACCAGTTAAAAAAAATGGAAACAAACAGGGCTTTATTGATTTGTTTTGGAAAGGCACACTACTTGTTGAGCACAAATCAAAAGGAAAAGATTTAGATAAAGCTTACACTCAAGCAATCGATTACTTTCCTGGACTCGCAGAACGCGATTTACCCAAATATATTCTTGTTTCCGATTTTGCAAGATTTAAACTTTACGACTTAGATGAAAAAACTGAGCATGAATTTAATCTTTGCGATTTTTATAAAAATGTTCAACTCTTTGGATTCATTGCTGGTTATCAGAAACATGTTTATAAGGAAGAAGACCCTGTTAACATAAAAGCTGCCGTGTTAATGGGTAAACTTCACGACCAGCTTAAAGAAATTGGTTATGATGGACATCAGCTTGAAATTTATCTTGTCCGATTACTTTTTATCCTTTTTGCGGATGATTCTGCAATTTTTGAAAAAGATATTTTCAAGGAGTTTGTTGAACTTAGAACCAATGAAAATGGAAATGACCTTGGAGCATTCATTGCTCAATTATTCCAAATATTGAATACTCCACAAGAAAGTAGATTAAAAAATCTTGACGAATATCTAAAAGCCTTTCCTTATGTAAATGGAAAATTATTTGAAGAAGTTTTACCAATTGCATCTTTCAATTCCAAAATGAGAACCATCTTGCTGGAAACATCATCTTTAGATTGGGGTAAAATATCACCATCTATTTTTGGTTCACTTTTTCAATCAGTTATGAATCCAGAGCAACGTAGAAATTTGGGCGCTCATTATACTTCCGAAAGAAATATTCTTAAACTAATAAAACCATTATTTCTTGATGAACTTATTGCTGAATTTGAAAAGATAAAGACCAGCAAACCTAAATTGAGAGAATTCCAACAAAAGTTAGCAAAGCTTAAATTTCTTGATCCAGCTTGCGGAAGCGGAAATTTTTTAATTATTGCATACCGAGAATTACGGCAACTTGAGCTTGAAATTTTACGCGTTTTATATGACGACCAACTTGCAACAAATATTGAAAATTATATTTTTATTGATGTTGACCAATTTTTTGGAATTGAATACGATGAGTTTGCATCCAAAATTGCCGAAGTAGCAATGTGGCTTATTGACCATCAAATGAACATGAAAATATCGGAGGAGTTTGGTCAATATTTTGCTCGTCTTCCACTAAAAAAAGCAGCTAAAATAGTAAATGGAAATGCTTTAAGAATTGATTGGAATACATTGGTTGAAGGAAGCTACTTAGATTTGTTGGCTAATAAAACCAATATAATTCAAGTAAATGAGCCTTTACAACATTATGAAACAATAAACGTTTATTCTAAGTCAGTTAACTTTACAAAAGGTGAATTACCAAAACAAGATGATAAATGGCATATAACGAATAAAGGTAAAGTAGATTATATTCTTGGAAATCCTCCCTTTGTGGGAAAGCAGTTACAATCAAAAGAGCAGAAAGAAGATATGGATTTAATTTTTGCCAATGTAAAAGGTGCAGGAGTTTTAGATTATGTAACCGCTTGGTATATAAAAGCCGCCCAATATATTTATGGAACAAAAATTAGAGTAGCATTTGTTTCAACAAATTCAATTACTCAAGGTGAGCAAGTTGGTGTTCTTTGGAATGAGCTTTTAAACAAATATAAATTAAAAATTCATTTTGCTCACAGAACATTTAATTGGAGCAATGAAGCTAAAAATAAAGCCGCTGTGCATGTTGTAATAATTGGTTTCGCAAATTTTGATATAAACGATAAATTACTTTTTGATTATAGTGATATAAATGGTGAGCCAAATAAATTAAGCGCAAAAAACATAAGTCCATATTTGGTAAATGCAAACGATACCGTTTTATTAAAAAGGAGAATAAATATTTCTAATGTTTCTGATATTTCATTTGGGAATATGCCTAACGATGGTGGAAATTTTTTGTTCACAACAGAAGAAAAAAATGAATTTTTAAAAGAAGAACCAAATGCCGAAAAATATTTTAGACAATTGCTAAGTGCGCATGAGTTTTTAAACGGAAAAGAGAGGTGGTGCTTATGGTTAGAAAACATTAGTCCAAAAGATTTAAATTCATTAAAGAAAGTTAAAGAACGAGTAATGAATGTTAGGGATTTAAGGGCTAAAAGCAATAGGGAATCAACACGCAAATTAGCAGCTTTTCCAACACTTTTTGGCGAAATAAGACAACCTAAAAATGAATATATTTTAATTCCAAGACATTCTTCTGAAAATAGAGAAATTATTCCAATGGGATTTTTCCAATCTGAAATAATTGTAAGTGATAGCTGTTTATCTATTGATGACGCAACACTTTATGACTTTGGAGTTTTGCAAAGTTCTATGCACATGATTTGGGTTAAATATACTTGTGGAAGAATTAAAAGTGACTATCGTTATTCCAACGAACTTGTTTACAACAATTTTCCATGGCCACAAAGCCCGAGTGAAAAGAATAAAAATACCGTTGCAGAAAAAGCTCAAAATGTATTAGATATTAGAGCAGAATTTCCAGCAAGTAGTTTAGCAGATTTATACAATCCTATATCAATGCCACCAAAGTTGGTAAAAGCTCATCAAGAATTGGATAAAGCAGTTGATTTATGTTACCGTCCACAAACTTTTATAACTGAAAACACACGCATTGAGTTTCTGTTCAATTTATATAATCAATACATAACTCCTATTTTTAACAAAAGAATAAAAACACAAAATGAAAAATGAAATTGATATTAAAAAATGGTTAAAACTAAAACCATACAGCACACAAACAAAAACGGATTACTATTATTTAAGATTGTGCAACACAATAAAGCACATGTTAAGAAAACCACAATATAAAGTGTTAAAAATATATTTAGGTCAAAAAGAAATAAATTTATTTATCTGCTTTTTAGTTTCATATTATGAAGATATTATATCAGGAACAAATATTTGGAATACCTTTGTAAAAACACATTATAAACTTTATAAAAAAAGAATACCCTTTTTTGATACAGACGATACAAATAATAATGTTAATAAACAAGATGTTAGGTTTTTGGTCTGGTATTTTTTAAATACCGTCCAGGAAGAAAAATTTATCAACCCATACAATGATTTTCTATTAAATATTGCAAATACTGTAGGAGATCTCTTTGAAAAAATGTCTGGTTCAGCCCCAATAAATTTAGTATTAAAATCGTATTATAATCTAAAGCCAGAAATAGCTGATTATTATATTGTCCGAAATTTTATAGATAATGTTCTTTTTAGGACTTACCTTTTTTACCCAGATACAGGTTTGAAAATATCCCAAGTAGAAAGGGAAATTTATAAAGATAGAATTGCGGAAGAATCATTTGAACCAATAAAAGATTTTGAAAAAGTTCTTCCTTATTTACAAGAAAATAGAGATGACTTTATTAGTAAAAAATGCACTCGTCTATTGAGTTTAAAAGGTAAAGAATGGGCTGCCGAAATACTTGGTGAAAATCATTCACTGTATAATGACATAAAAAATATTTCACAAAGAATTAGTGGTTTCTTTCTCTTCAGAAGTGCAGATAAACATCATGCTATTATTGAACATATTGCGTCTGGAAGAGAGTTTAACCTAATAAAAGAATTTTATGAACAATACAATGATCTTATTAAATCAGATTTAATTGTTTATATAGGTATTGTTAAATGGAAAGATAGTTGGTGGTTTTCTGGCATTACCTTTAATAGAGAATTTGATGCAGATTTAATTTTGGATGAAAAGAACTCTTTAGAACACAGACGACAAGTGGCTTTTTTAGATTTCGAAACGGATGAAATGATTTCGTTATTAGACGAACAAAGGAAAAATTTTCTATCATTTAATAATAATTCATCAATTGCTTTTATGCCATCAGCAAAAATAAATAGTTTTATGAAAGATTTTATTAGCTATCATAATGCTAGAATACATATTTCTGAAGAAGAAGAGAATGATGCAATTGAAAGATTAAGAAAAGATGGCATTATAGATAATGAAGCAAAAATAGAATTAGATTTTTCAGAAGATGGCGGAACTGCGTTAATGTTTTTCAATCCTAAAAGTGGGGTGGAAATTGTCCTAAATATTAATAGTGCATTCCCCACAAAGGAGAATCCTTTTTTTGTTAAAGAAGAGAGCTATGAAGATGTTTTACATTTATTAGTGTCTGACCAATGTTCAACCGAATTGGCAATGTATTGTATTGATAATTACAAGACTGTCCTACCATTTTTTACCAATGATATTGGTGCAAAATACTTGTTTGATATAGATTTTCTCTTACGTTTTTGGAAAACAGAAAATTATCATACATTTCCGACTTTAACAATTACTGGTAAAAAGGAAATTAAATAATGAATCATGGAAACCCATTAAATAGAGTTTCTGCGAAAAAAAGTATTTATAATTTTGCCATTTTCTATTTTTATTCAATGCCACCAAAGTTGGTAAAAGCTCATCAAGAATTGGATAAAGCAGTTGATTTATGCTACCGTTCACAAACATTTATAACTGAAAACACACGCATTGAGTTTCTGTTCAATTTATATAATCAATACACAGCTCCATTAATCAAATCTGAAAATAAATCCAGAAAGAAGAAATGATATTAATTGATAAACCATTCGTTTCCGAGTTTTTGATAGAAACTATTAAAAAAAACAATTTTTCAGTTGTTTCAACTGAAGTTGCAAAAGAGTTAATAAATGACGCAGGGATAAATTGGATTTCCGAAAATAAGGCAAAAAACCTCTTTCACAATAATCCAAATACTCTTTTATACACAAATTCAGAGAATTCAATAAGTTGGATTGAAAACAATTTAACTTTCACCACTTTGCCAAATCAAATTCATACTTTTAAGAATAAAATTAAGTTTAGAGAATTGTTAGAAGAAACATTTCCTAACTACTTTTTTAAAGGTGTAAAATATGAGCAATTAAAAACTTTGGATATCAGTAATTTTAAATTTCCATTTATCATTAAACCCGCTGTTGGATTTTTCAGTTTGGGTGTTCATAAAGTTGATAGCTTAAATGTTTGGAGCGAAATTTTACTTAAAATCGAAAGCGATATTTCAAAGTTGGAAGGTTTATATCCAAAAGAAGTTATTGATGTAACTGATTTTATAATTGAAGAATATTTTGAAGGAGAAGAATATGCAATTGATTGCTATTTTAATGAAACTGGCGAACCAGTAATTTTAAATATTCTTCATCATGTCTTTTCGTCAGCTAGTGATGTTAGTGACAGAATTTATTCCACTTCCAAAGATATAATTGAGAAAAACAAGGATGGCATCCAAAAATTTCTTCACACAATTGGAATAAAAACTAATCTGAAAAATTTTCCAGCTCATGTTGAAGTAAGAATTGATAACGAGGGACAAATTTTTCCAATTGAGGTAAATCCACTTCGATTTGGTGGTTGGTGCACAACTGCCGATTTATCGTGGTTCGCTTTCGGATTTAATTCCTACGAATATTTTTTGACACAACAAATTCCAAATTGGCAAAACATTTTCAATTTAAAAGCTGATAAAAAATATAGCATAATAGTTCTTGATAATAATTCTGGAATTAACGGAAATGATATTGAATCTTTCGATTATGATTTGCTGTTAAGTGATTTTCACCATCCTTTGGATTTACGCAAAGCAGATTTTAGCAAATTTCCAGTTTTTGGCTTTTTATTTGTTGAAACACAAGTTGGAAATGATTCTGAATTGATCAATATTTTAACTTCAAATCTTAGAAAATATATAAAAGTGCGGTAATTATGATTAAAAATAAAAATGCAATCACAAATTTTCTTAGAGCCATTTTAGGAATTATCTTTTTAATGTCAGCAATTTCAAAAATGGTTGCTCCTGGCTTGTTCGAAATTACAATTTTGGAACAAGGTGTTTTCGCTTCGCGAGAATTTGTTGCTTATTTAAGCCGATTTTTGATAATTATGGAATTATTTTTAGGTATCGCTTTGTTTCAATCTTTTTATCTAAAAAAAATAATTTTGCCAATTTCTATATTTATTCTGTTCGCTTTTACCATTTTGCTGTCTTTTTCGGTTTTTGCTGGCGATACAAATAATTGCGGATGTTTTGGCGAAGTTGTAAAAATGTCGCCTTTGCAAGCAATTGTTAAAAATATTTTTCTTATTATAATTGGAATTGTGATTTTTCGTTTGCAAGATGATAATCAGACAAAAATTTATGTTCCATTTTTTATTCTTTTAGTTTCTGTTGGAACTGTTTTTGGAATTGCACCTATTAAATCATACGAAAATCTTGTTTTTACACAATACACCAATTTTGAAAACGAAGGAAGAGTCGATTTAACAAACGGAAATAATTTAGTTGCTGTCTTTTTTATCGAATGCGAACATTGCATCGAAACTGCAAAAGAAATAGTAAAATTGGAAAATGAAACTGGAAGAATTTCGAATTTATATATTCTTTTTGCTGGAGAAGATTCTGATAGCGTTCAAAGCTTTATTGATAAAACCCAAATTGAGCATCCTTTTATGCGTATAAAAATGGTTGATTTTTTCGAACTAATTGGAAACTCGCCACCAAGAATTTACTGGCTAAAAGATGGAAAAGTAAACGAATTTTGGGACAACGATTTTATCGAAAATATAAAACGATATCAAGAAATATCAAACAACTAATCTAAATTAGTCGTTTGATATTTTTTCAAATTCAGCATTTATTAATTCAAATACGTCTTTAACGTGAATTTCTTCTGTTCTTATTCCGGAAATAACAACACGAATTGTAAATTTTCCATTTAAAACAGTGTGCGATAAAAATGCTTTTCCAGTTGCGTTTACATTATCCATCAAAGTTTTGTTGAAAATATTCAACTCTTGACCAGTTTTTGGCTTTTGTGGAATTGCTCTAAAACAGATTGTGCTAAGTGGAGTTGGTGCGAGTAATTCAAAATTTGGATTTTTAACAATCCAATTACTAAACATTTTTCCAAGACGCAAATGCTCGCGTATTATTTCAATTATTCCTTCCGTTCCATAATGCCTAATTATAAACCACAATTTTAATGAACGAAATCTTCTTCCAAGTTGAATTCCGTAATCCATAAAATTTGTAACTTCGTTATCTTCGTCTGTTTTTAGGTACTCTGGAATTAATGAAAATGCTTGCTTTAAGATGCCTTTGTGTTTTGTAAAAAGCACGGATAAATCAACGGGAGTGAACATCCATTTGTGTGGATTTACCACAACTGAATCGGCATTTTCAACTCCATCAAGTAAAAATTTCATTTCTGGAACAATTGCCGCAACGCCAGCGTGAGCAGCATCAACGTGAAGCCAAATATTTTCGGTTTTGCATATTTTGGATATTTCACCAACTGGGTCAATGCTTGTTGTCGAAGTTGTTCCAACAGTGGCAACAACGCAGAATGGCTTCCAACCGTTTAATTTGTCTTCGGCAATTGCTTTTTCCAACTCTTTCGGAATCATTCTAAAATTTTCATCAACTTTAATTTTGCGAACGCCTTCTAAACCAATTCCAGCAACAATTGCTCCTTTTTCAATTGAGGAATGAGCTTGCTCTGAAGCGTAAAGTCGCAGACGAGGTTTGTTTTGAACGCCACCAAATCCTTTTTCGCGAATTGCATAATCGTCCAAATTTTCGCGAGCGGCAACAATTGCGTGCATTGTACTCGATGAAGCAAGGTCGTAAATAATTCCCCAAAAATTATCGCTCAAACCGAGCATTTTTCTAAACCAATTAAGCGTAACTTCTTCCAATTCAGTTGAAGCGGGATTCGATTTCCAAAGCATTCCGTTTGTGTTAAAAGCGGCGCTAACTAACTCAGCAAATATTCCCGGATCACTTGAAGTTGAATTAAAATAAGCCATAAATTTTGGATGATTCCAATGCGTAACTCCAGGAAGAATTATATTAGTCAAATCCGAAATAATGTTTTCGTAACTTTCACTTTTTTCTGGAGGATTTATCGGAAGTTGTTTTTTTATGTCACCAGGTTTCACATTTGCGAGAACTGGAAATTCCTCTAAATTATTGAAGTAATTTTCAACCCAATTAAGAAAAAGTGTTCCATTTTCGTTTATATTTTTACTCGTTTCATCTTTCATACCTAAACTCACATTTTTGCTCTTAATCTAAATTCTTAATTCCTAATCTTAATCCAACTTTCAATCTCTAATTAAAAGTCAAACTTTTTAACCAATTTACAATTTCTGTAGTTAACTTAATTCTCATCGAAGAGAACGAATGCCCACATTTCAAGACTTGTGAATTTACACTAACATCAGCTTTTTTTAACGAATAAACCAATGGCGTGTTGTGAAGTTCTGATGGAGCAACAGTATCAAGCTCGGCAGCAATTATGAGAATATTTTTCTCTTTTAACTCACTTGCTCGCTTTGCAATATTCCAATTTTCTCTGTTTTTTATCATTTCGTCAAACAATTTTTCAGCATTGGAGTTTGTTACAAGCTCCGCTCCCGAAGCCAAACCTTCCATTGTAATTTCTTTAAATTCTGGATGAGTTAAAATATAATCGGTAAATAATCCAAAATTAAATCCCGCAAGTGAAGCAACATTTTTAATATTTGGATATTTCATTGAAGTAATTAGTGATAGAAATCCGCCCATGCTATGCCCAATTAGAATTATTTTTTCTTTATCATAATTATATTGTTCTGATACTTCTACTTTGCTAAAATGTTCTATTACTGAACTTACATCAATAAGTGAAGTTGAAATTGAGAAATTTCCACTACTTCCCCACGAACCACGATAGTGAAAAACCACCACATTAAAGCCAAATCGTCTTATTGCGTGTGCAATATCGTAATTAACTTCGTTTCCGGGAAAGCCGTGTAGAAGAAAAACGATTGGACTTTTCTCTTTTCCAGCAGTTTTGAAAAACGTTCCAATTAACTTTTCATTTTCAATTGTAACAATTATCGGTTTTATTGTTGGTGGATATTCCAAATTGATATTTGGATTATCTTCAGATACAGCATTAAATTTTATCATATTTTTCATTTTATTATTTCTGACTTCCTAAAAATAACAAAGTGAGACAAAAGATTCCTATATACTTTCTGTTTTTGAAATGAGTGACTCTTTGAGTATTTTTGAAACTTAATTTTACTCAATAAATCATAAGAAAATAATGCGAATTAGTAAATCATTTATTCCAACAATGAAGGAAGCTCCTTCCGACGCAATAATTCCAAGTCATGTTTTAATGTTAAGAACTGGAATGGTAAGAATGCTCTCAGCCGGGATCTACTCTTTTTTACCACTTGGCTACAAAGTTGTAAAAAAAATAACAAATATAATTAATGAAGAAATGAATGCAATTGGCGGTCAGGAATTTTTGTTGCCAGCATTAAATCCACGTGAAATATGGGAATCGACCAATCGTGTTGAAGCATTTGGCGATACAATGTTTCACCTAAAAAATAGAGATTATGTTCTTGCTCCAACTCACGAAGAAATAATGACATTTCACGCAAGAGGTGAAATGAAATCGTATAAAGATATGCCACAAATTTGGTATCAAATTCAAACAAAATTCCGAAACGAAGCCCGACCACGAAGTGGAATTATTCGTGGACGACAATTTTTGATGAAAGATGCTTATTCATTTGATTCAACTTGGGAAGGTTTGGATGAATCCTACGCAAAACATTATAAAGCCTATCAAAATATTTTTGACAGATGTGGAATTGAATATTTTGTAGTTGGTGCTTCAAGTGGCGCAATGGGTGGAAGCAAATCAGAAGAATTTATGGTAAAATCGGAAGCTGGTGAAGACACAGTTGCATATTGCAAAAGTTGCGGATACGCTGCAAATGTTGAAGTTGCTGATTCAATTATTGAACAAATTGCAAGAAATGGTGAAAGCAAAGATGTTTACGAAATATCAACTCCAAATATTCATAGCATTGACGAACTTTGTGAATTTTTGAAAATTGATGAAAATGAAACTGCTAAATCACGAGTTTATATTCACGCTGGCAAACCAATTCTTGTTCTGATGTCTGGCAACGACGAAGTTAACGAAACTAAACTTCAATCCATTCTCGGCGGCGAAATTCGTCCAGCTCATCCAGAAGAACTTGTGGAAATAACTGGCGCAGAAGCTGGTTCTATTGGACCAATTGGATTTAAGCACAGAATAATTGCAGATAACAGACTTAAGAATTTAAATAATTTATTTAGTGGCGCTAATAAAACCGATTTCCATATTGGGGGAATTGATTTACAAAGAGATGTTGAAAATATTGAATATTTGGATATGCGAACTATTGAAAGTGGTGAAGAGTGCACTAGGTGTGGCGAAACTCTCGAAGTTTTTAAAGCAATTGAACTTGGACATATTTTCAAACTAGGCACAAAATATTCAGAAGCAATGGGCGCCACATTCTTAAATGAAAATGGTCAAGCAAATCCAATTATAATGGGAAGTTACGGAATTGGCGTTGACCGCGTTCTTGCTTGTTTTATTGAACAAAATTATGACGAAAAAGGCATTATTTGGAAAGCACCTTTAAAACCATTTGATATTCACCTTCTTGCTTTAAATATGAAGAAAGAAATTGTGGAAAATGAAAGTAATGAAATTTATGATTTGCTTCTAAAAGAAGGTTATGATGTGCTTTATGATGATAGAAGAGATGCTCAAGCTGGATTTAAGTTTAACGATGCCGAACTAATTGGAATTCCTTTACAAGTTATTATTGGCGAAAAAAATATTCAAGACGGTTTGGTTGAGATAAAAGAGCGTAAAACTGGTGAAAAATTGCTGATTAGTAAAGAGATTTTACTTGACCAGCTAAAAGATTTAGTGAAATAATGAAAAACAAACTTTTTATTGTTTCAACGCCAATCGGAAATTTTGACGATATTACTTTACGAGCGCTTAAAATTCTTAAAGAAGTCGATATTGTTGTTTGCGAGGAATTTAAGCCTGCACGTAGATTGCTATCTTATTATGGAATTGCGAAAGAGCTAATTTCGGTTAATGAACATAACGAAAGCGAATCAACTTTTGAAGTAATTGCTCAAATTAATAGTGGTAAAACTGTTGCACTTATTTCGGATGCAGGAACTCCACTTTTTTCTGACCCTGGCAATACTCTTGTTGAGCAATGTATTTTGAGTGGAATTGAAATTGTTCCAGTTCCAGGTGCAAGTTCGCTTCTTGCTGCTCTTGTTGGAACTGGATATCACTTTGAACAATTTTATTATTACGGGTGGCTTTCACCTAAAAAGGAAATTAGACAAGGACAGCTTAAGAGATTAAAAACTGTAAATGATATTATTGTTATTCTTGAAACTCCATATAGGCTAATTGCTCTATTAACAGATATAAAAAGGACATTTGGAAACAATCAAAATATTGTGATCGCATATAAACTAACACAAAAAGAAGAAAAATTCTATAGAGGAAATGTTGATACAGTTTTAAACAAAATTTCAAATGAAAAACTGAAAGGTGAATTTGTACTTATAATTGAAAATCGCCATTCTGAAAACAACAATAAATCTCTGCAAAATAGAAGAATTTAGAATCTTTTCTATTTAATATGAACACCTATTTCTAATAAAAATAATCAATCTCGTTTTGACAATGGTGTGGGTTCTAGGAAATTTTAATTTAATAAAAGTGTGAATTGTTTTCACTATTTTTAGGAAACAAATTAAGTAATTGAGGAAATTATGTTAAAAATATTAGATGTGGATTTGACTCCTAATCCACAAGCATTAAAATTTATTTTAAGCGAAAACTTATTAAATATAGAAACCAGAAGTTTTAATACAAAAGAACAAGCTGCAAAAGATCCACTTGCAAAACTGATATTTGAATTGGAAGGGGTTGTTTCTGTTTTTTATATGGATAGATTTATAACAATCGAAAAAGAACCTTCTATTAGCTGGGGTAAAATTCAAAAACCGTTTGCGGAAATAATTGAGTCTTTTGATATTTCTACAATTCCAGCCGAAAAACCATTTGAAGGAAAATCAGAAGATGAAACTGCGACACTTAAAAAAATTAATGAAATTATTGATTTACGTATAAAACCAGCACTTGCTGGCGATGGTGGTGGTTTGGAAGTTCTAGGGTTTGAAGAAAACACTTTGACTATCAGATACCAAGGAGCTTGCGGTTCGTGCCCAAGTTCAATTCGTGGTACTTTAGTAGCTATTGAAAATTTACTACGCCGCGAAGTTAATCCAGATATTTCTGTGATTTCTGGATAGTTAAAAATTATTTATTAGAATCTTTTATTTTGCAAAATCCCAATCTCGAAAACTCGGAATTGGGCTTTTCTTTAACCATTTTGATTTTTTTTATTTCTGAACTAGTTTAAATAATTTAAAGTCAATATTAATTTCTATTATCTTTTATCCTTCTGTATTCAGTAGCTTTTTTCTGAAGAAACGCAGTTAACTCATTTTCATAAAAGAATTCTTTATCTCCAAATGCCGGGGTTAATTGTCTTAACCAAGTTGATGTTTCATCATATTTTGCAAAAAATGGTCTTTTAACCCAATCTGGATTTCTAGCTTGCAAAAAATTAAGTACAAATACTTTTTCACCTTTTACTTTTGTAACTCCTTCAATTACAACCTTTCCAGGAGTAGCAGACATTACCGGTCCACGTGCCGTTCTATGTAATCCTGATACTTGATTGAAGGCGTCTCTATATATTTCAAATGCACGATATAATGGAATTTGGAAATAACCTTTAGCTCCAGTCTCTCTTTCAATAAACATATAATATGGAATCATTCCTAAATTTACTTGCTTATGCCATAAATCTGCCCACGCTGTAGAAGAATCATTTATATGCTTAATAATTGGACTTTGAGTTCTTATTTTTACACCAACATTTCTCAAGCGTCTAACCGCTTGGTGAAGTATCTTGGTCTTTAATTCTGCTACATGGTTAACATGAGCCATAAACGCTAAATGTTTGCCTGCATTCATTACTTTTTCAAAAAGTTTCAAAATGCCAGTCGCATCTTTATCCGTAACAAAACGATAAGGCCAATAAGACAATGATTTTGTTCCGATCCTAATGTTTTTTATATGTGCAAACTCTGGTTCAAGAAATGGTAAAATATAGGTTTCTAATTTTTGCAATGACATTACTAACGGATCACCACCAGTAAAAAGGATATCACTAATTTCTGGATGCGATTGCAGATAAAGTTTAAATCTTTTTGACTCATCTGTCATAAATTTCAAATCGTGGTCACCAACAAATTGAGCCCATCTAAAGCAGAATGTACAATAAGCATGGCAAGTTTGTCCGGCAGACGGAAATAACAAAGCAGTTTCTTTATATTTGTGCTGAATACCTGAAACAAAACCGTTATCCATTATAGGAACATTTGCTGTAATTTGCCCTGATGGATGTGGATTTAAATCAAATCTAATACTTTTTGCTAGTTTATTTATTTCATCTTTTGAAGCATTACTTTTAATTAAATTAGCAATTTTGTTATACTGATGCTCTTCGAGCATTCCACGTTGCATAAAAGTTAATTGGAAGATTGGATCGTTCGGAATATTATTCCAATCAATTAATTCTTCAATTACATAATTATTTGTTCTAAAAGGGAGAATATTTGCAACAACTTTAATTTCAAATATTTCCTCTTCGGAAAGATTTGATTTTAAGATTCCAATAGAATCAATATCTTTTAAACTATAAAATTTTATTTTTTTAGGAGGAACCACAACATATAACCTCTTAGAATATTCTAATTTTAGTTATAGTAATTTATGTAATTTTATTGGTCTATTAGACCGAATATGATAAATTTGATTCTTGTAGATTTATAAACATTTTAGATATGAGAAAAAAGCGGTAAAATTTTACCGCTTATTTTAATGTTGTAACTTGACTTGCATCTTCTAATTTTACAAATTTTTCGTTGAATTTATAACTTCCTTTATCAGATTTTACAGTTTTAATAAACTTTACTGTTATTCCTGCTGCAGCACCTTTGCTTTTAGTTTTATCAACAAATGTTTGTTTTTTAGCCATGAATTATCTCCTTATATATTTAGACCGTAAATATAATAAATTAATATCGATATTTAAAGAAAATGAATATCTAATAATTTCACTTTTATAAAAATATTTATTTAGAGCATTGTGCATATTATTAGAAGTAATTCAATGCGGTTAATTTAGTTTTATAATTTCTCTCGCAAAATATCACTTGTATATCTTGCGAGAGTAGGGAGGCAACTTATATAACTAAATATATCCCATAATTATATTCCATAATTATATTCCAAATTCTTTCTGATAAACCGAATTGATATATTCGTCGAGCCATTTATAATACTCTTCTGCTTCTTTTTGTTGAAAAGAATTTGTTCTCCAATTTTTTATTAGAGTTTGAGCTTTGTCCATAATCTCTTTTTCATAAGGAAATAATTTTTGAATTATTCCTGTTTCTTCTTTATTAAGTAAAGCAGATACATTTAAATAATCTAAACCATGACCATACTCAACTGGAAAACATTTCTCTTTAAGCTGAAGAGATTTTTTATTGATTGGTGCTGTTACGCCTTTACTCCCAATAGTAACCATTGGTAAATTTTCACCAGCAGCTACCCAAACTGGCGTAACAAGTGTTGTTACAGGAAATCCCAAAACTGTCCACAAAGTAGTTAATGCAGGGTCTTCTCCAGGTTCAACACCCTGAATAATCATAGAAGATACTGTAGAATACCTAACAATAAAATCTTGAAATGCTATAAACTTTTTATTTGTGGTATCCTTAGGTAAATCCATTTTATACACATCAACACCAGTTAAAGAGTGAAGCATACTTCTATCCACGGTTTTCAATAAAAAAGAAAGGCAAATATGTTTATCTTTAGTAAAATGTTCGCTAAATAATTCTTTTGCAGTTTCATAACGGATGTAACCTTGTCCCTTTAAGTCCTTGCCACTTACAGAGTAATTAGAGCGTATTAGGTAACCATCAGGAGCTATTAGCGTATCATTAACATCAAACTTTTTATAAGAATCAATATCAACTTCATAATAAGCAGCACCTCCATTAGCATCAATAACACCATAATTTGATGCAACAGCCCATACACCCACAAGTTCATCCAATAATGCTTCAAAGTCTTCAAGAGTAGCACATTCGGCAAGTGCTCTCTTCATAACAGCGCCATCTTGTTGACGTGGAATATTATTGGTATTTGTTGTATCAACATTGTAGGAAGCAGTATTCATGATACTGAAACCCGTAGTATTGCTACCCATCCAAACTGATTTTGCGAGTGTATCTCTTACATTAACATCGGCAACAAAATCATATTTTAATCCTTTAAAAAACATAAGTTTATTTTCATAACCGCTTGAATCACGATGTTTCCACAATAAAGGCCTACCGTTAGGTGAAGCCTTCACTGATACTATTGCAGAGGTACAAGGGAAAAGCAATGATTGTGTAAAAAGCAGTAAAATCAAAATTGTCTTATAATTTTTTTTTATTTGATTTGTCATAAATATTCCTTTTTTAAGCTTTAATTTGTAATGAATTGATTTGAACAACTGAAACAATTTAAATATACCGGCTCAATTAACATTTACTAATGAGCCGGTTTTAATTTACAATAACTTATTTTATATTAATGACTAATAATTATCATTTGGGTCGTTATTATTCCTTAACGGTTGAAGAGAAGGAGCAAGAATAAAAGGATTAGAAGCTCTTTCATTGCTACTATACAATAATCTTCTAGGGATTTGACCACCGGAATAAGGAGTTACAAATGGACGATTAGTTCTTTTCCAATCGTTATATATTTCCACATTCATGAATAAAGCAATATACTTTTCTTGCATTATTGTATTTATTAAAGCATCACCGTTTAGTCCTACAGCAGTGCCAAGTGTATCGGCTGGAAGTCCCCATCGATTTTCTTCAGCACGTCTAGCCTCGTTTAACTTTGCTAATGCTGTAGACTCATCTCCTGTTTTAAATGCACACTCAGCCCAAATTAAATTTGCTTCGGTAAAAGTCATAATTTCAAAAGCATTATCAGGATTTTTTGTTGTTTCACTTAGATTTGAAGCATCAGTTAAAGTCCCACCAGGTTCAACTCCAATAAATTGACCAGCAACAGAACCAACACCTTCTTGGAAATATTTTTCAAGACGTGGATCATTTTTTGAAATTAATAAATCAACTAAAAATTTACCAGCACGAATATCAGAATTTCTTGTTCGCCAGTATTGATAGATAGTACTTGATTCATTTTCAACAGTTGTATGGTATGTTTTAAAGTTATTAGCATTTGATGATAATCCCTTTTGAATTGCTGAAAGTGCACGAGTATAATTTACTGGATCGACTTCAGCCCAATGTAGATAAAATCTTGCTTTTAAAGAATTAGCTGCCTCAATCCATTTTGAAGAATTTGCGCTATAAACAAAATCGTTAGGTGGTAAATATCCTCCACCCTCAGTTAGGTTTATAATTGCTTGATCAAGTAAAGCTTGTATTGCCGTATAAATGTCTTCTTGTTTATCGAGCTTTGGTGTTGATGTTTCGCTAACAGCCTCAGAGTAAGGTAAATCCCCCCATAAACTTGCTGACATACCAACAGAAAGTGCTTCCCAAACTTTAGCAATTCCTGAATAAGTTTTCCAACCCTTGGCTTCAGTCTCTTTTAGAATTTTGCGAATATCAACTAATCCACCCCCAGTATAAAGCCCATCCATATCAGTTCTCCATTCGCTTTCGGTAATATCATATATACCTAAACTAATTGCCTGACGATCAACCCCCGCTAATTGCTGTGTCCAAATTGCTGCAGTTCGAGATGTATGTCCTTCATATCTGGAAAACTGACGAACTTGAACTGCATTAAAAAGTAAGTCTGGGGATACTTTTGTAGCTCGGTTAGGATCATTTTGAATATCAGGATCATTTATAAAATCACTGCAACTTATAAACAATAAACTATAAAGTGTTGCCAATATTAAAATGATTTTTTTAGTATTTTTATTTTTTTTCATTTGGAACTCCTAATAATTAAATCTTAGAGATAAAATGATAGATCGCGTCTGAGGATTATTGAAGTAATCAAATCCGCGTGCATTTACAGTACCTGCTAAATTGGTTTCTGGGTCAATACCTTTATAATTTGTCCAAGTATGAAGATTTCGAGCACTTAGACGTATATCAACAGAGCTAACACTAATCCATGATTTTAATAATTCGTTTCTCAAAGTATATGCAATAGCGATTTCTCTGAGTTTAACATAACTACCGTCTTCAATAGCAAGACTAGCTGGCCCATTAAAACTACTGCCAATTCCTTGATAATATGCTTGATTAAGTTCAACTTCCTTACCAGCACCTGGACCCTTGCCATCAAACACAGTTACTTGACCTCTATTTTCAGTTTCCTTAGCCGTACCAAAATACATTAATGCGCCTAAGGTACCGTTAGAAACTTCCCCACCTTGAGAGAAATCAAATAAAGCAGAGATTTCAATATTATTAAAAAGAGTAAATGAGGTTCTAATGCTTCCAGTCCAATCTGGATTGGGATCACCAATTATTCTTAATTCTGGATCTTTAACTGGATATCCTGTGTCTGTGATATAAAGGTCACCAGTTTTCCAACCAGAGTATGCCTCATCAATATTTACACCATTATAAATAACACCGCGTCCAAATCTTAAATAATCGGTACCTCTTATAACGCCATAAGGCTGACCTTCAATAACCGATGCAGAACCTATTGCAGAACTACCGAGAGATATAAAATCAGCTCCAGGTAATTCTAAAACTTTATTTTCATTGCTTGCATATAGTAAATTAATATCCCATTTAAAATTTGGAATGTTAATAGGCTGGAAACTAATGCCAGCTTCAATACCTTTGTTCTGAATAACACCTGCATTTTGAACTTGAGAAGTGCTACCAGTTGAAGGCGATAAAGGTAAAGAATAAATAGCATCTGTTGTTTTTGAATTATAATAAGTAAGTTCTATACCAACTCTTTCATCTAAAAATGCAAGATTAATTCCCATTTCAATTTCTTTCGATCTTTGGGGAAGTATGTTATCTTGCCCTTTTGCCAAACTTGTATAAAAACCACTATAGCCATAAGCATTTGAAGTTAAAGTAGCAGCCCATCCATCTCCAAAAGCAGTAGGGCTTGATGAGAATCCTGTTATTGTTGAATAAACTTCAGGTTCCTGACCGGCTTCACCATAAGCTAAATGAAGTTTACCAAAGTTAAACCAATCAGAATGATTACTAAATATACTTAACTTGGAAAACTCCCATGCAGTACTGAATTTAGGATACCAATGGCGGCTCTTACTTTTTCCAAAAGTAGAAGAACCATCATTTCTCAAACCAGCAGTAAAATATAATTGATTAAATATATCAAATGTAAGTTGACCAAAATAAGATTCAGTTCTTCTTGTCGATTCATATTCATCGGGTACGCTAGCTGCTGTATTATCCAGTTGCTGAAAATCATATACAGCCATATCATCTCCAGTAACACCGATGTAGCTATATTTTCTTTCATTCATATTTTGACCAAGCAACAAGGTTGCTTTAGCATCAGCAAAATCAAAATCCCTCTTCGCTGTAATCAATAAATTACCATCTGTTTCCTGGTTCTTCAATCTCTCTGCTATTATTTGTCCATTTGGACGGTAAGAACTGCTAGGTGGTATTATAGTAATTCTCTCATCATTGGAATAATCATGCCCTAATATATAACTAATATTTAACCAATTTAATGGGTCATAATCAACTTTTATGTTTCCAAATGTTCTCGCAACTTTTGAATTATTAAGACCTTCATAAGCAATGAAAAATGGATTATCATATCCACGCGTTTTTTTTAATATAGTTGGATTTTGATATCTATACGATCGATGTAATCCTGTAATTGGATCTATATAATTAGAATTATTAAAATCAGGAGGTGTTCTCCATGAGCCAGTTAATAAGCCACTAACAGATGATCCCTTTCTAATTTTATCAGCATTAATATCAACAAATTGAATATTTCCTGTTACATTAATATCTTCATTAATCCTCTGTGATGCTTTAAGTCTAACAGAATTTCTTAAATATTCTGAATTACCAATCAATGTACTTTGAGTACTTGTTTGACCTGCAGATAAAAAATAAGTAGTCCACTCATTTCCACCTGAGATACTTAGATTATTATTTAGAGTATGCCCAGTTTGGAACATTTCTCTTTCATGGTTATAAGTTGGTATATCCTCTGTTAAAAGTGGTCCCCAAGCTCCAACTGCAGTAGGACTTGCAACCCCTTTATTGCCTTGTCCATAGATTTGTTGCAAAGGTTGAACATTTGTTACTTCATCAAAGGAATAAGAAACATCGTAAGTTACTTTTGGTTTTCCAGGCTTCCCACTTTTAGTTTTAATTAGAATAACACCATTTTGTGCACGAGAACCGTACATAGCAGCAGCAGCAGGACCTTTAAGAATATCAATAGATTCTATGTCCTTAGGATTAATATCTGAAGCACGATTGGATTGAGTATAGCCACCAGTACTTGTACCAATTTCGGAATTATCAATTGGTGAACCGTCAACAACTATTAGCGGTTGTGTTCCGCCTGTTATTGAATTTGAACCTCTAATTCTAATATAGGATGAAGCTCCAGGTTCACCGCTGGATGAAGTAATTTCAACGTTTGCAACTTTACCCTGAAGAGCAGAAATTGCATCTATTGCTTTACTATTATCAATTGATTCAGCAGATACATTTCCTATTGTAACACCAAGCTTTTGTTTCTCCATTTCTACACCCATTCCAGTAACAACAACTGTGTTCATTAGCAGTATATCTTCTTTTAGAGAAATGTTTTGAACAACATCTTTATCTAATGTAATTTCTAAAGTCACTTTTATATAGCCAACATAGCTAACTTCAAGTGTTGCTTTTTCGCCAATAAGATTTGATGGGATATCAATTGAATACATACCCGCAACATCAGTAGAAGCGCCCAATAAAAATGGTTTTATTACCACGTTAGCACCAATTAAGGGCTCCTGTGTTTTTGCATCGGTAACTCTTCCCCTAATTGTATCTGCATACATTGCATTTATTGTAAATACTTGAAGCATAATGCCGAGAAATGAGTACAAAGCAATTTTTTTTACTACTTGCTCTAAATTATTTTTCATATTTTTACCTAATGATGATTAAACATTGGTTAATTAAATTAGTGTTTAGATTCCAAGCCATAACGATCTAGCCATCGTTGTGGCTTTTTTAATAATAATTCACATTATATTTTCTCCTATTTTTTTAATAATAATATTTGCATTAGCATTTAACAGATTCAGTAATATCAATTATAAAATCTAACTTATTTAGAGGGTCAAAATCACCCTTGTGTGGATCAAATTTATAATTCTTTATCCAATCCTTATGATTTTTTGTGATTTCATTAACTGCGTAAACAATGTAATCAACTTCTCCATCTGTCATAGTTGGATGAATAGAGATTCTTACCCAGCCAGGCTTTTCACTAAGATCGCCAATATCAATTTTTTCAGTAATTCGTTTGGATTCGTGATAGGTAATATTTAACAAAACATGTCCATAAGTACCTGCACACGAACATCCACCACGAGTTTGAATTCCAAAACGATCATTTAGCAATCTTACAATCAAGTTATGATGTATGTCTTTTATATAAAATGAAATATAGCCAAGTCTATTTCGTTGTGAAGCTTCCATCACAGTTAAACCATTTATCAACATGATTTTATTTAGTAATCTTTCTTTCAACTCATGTTCACGATGTAGGATTTTATCTACACTCATTTCGTCTTTCAACAAAATTGCTAATGCAGCTTTTATGCCCTGCAGAAAGCCAGGTGTACCACCATCTTCCCTAAGTTCTACATCATTAAAGTAACTATGATTACCCCAAGGATTTGTCCATAAAACCGTTCCTCCACCAACTTGATCTGGAATTTTATTTTGATAAAGTTGTGTGTTGAATAATATAACTCCTGATGAGCCTGGTCCACCTAAAAATTTATGTGGTGAGAAAAAGATTGCATCTAAATTTTGTTTTTCATTTTTGGGATGCATGTCAACATTTACATATGAAGCCGATGCTGAGAAATCAACAAAACATAAACGATTATATTCGTGCATTATTTCTGCCATTTCATGATATGGGGTAATAATTCCGGTTACGTTTGAACATGCCGTAAATGAACCAATAATCATCTTTCTATTTTCATTATCCTTTAAAATGTCGCGTAAATGTTCGAGATTAGGTAAACCATCTTCAGTTCTTTTCAGAATTTCAATATCAACCAAGCATTCTACCCATGATGTTTGATTGGAGTGATGTTCCATGTGAGTTAGTATCACCAAAGGTTTGTTCTCAATGGTTACTTTATCTTTAAATTGCTCAGGAACTCGTAAGCCAAGTATACGCTGGAATTTATTGATTACAGCAGTCATTCCAAATCCGGCAAAAAGTAACAGGTCATCAGAATTTGCATTTACGTGATTTTTAATAATTACGGAAGCCTGGTGATAAGCATTTGTCATCACCGTTCCTGTTAATGTAGTTTCGGTATGAGTATTTGCTACGTAGGGACCCAAAGTATTTGAGATATAGTCTTCTATTGGTTTATAAAGGCGTCCGCTTGCTGCCCAGTCTGCATAGATTATTGGTTTTTTACCAGTTTCAAATTCATGCATAAAATTGTAACCAATAATATTATTTCTGAATTTTTCAAAATATTTTTCTAATGAATTCATTGATTATAAAACCTTATTTGTTATTTAAAGCGTTTTGCATAATTGGTAATAATTCTTCTTCCTCTAAAAAACCTACGACCCGCAAATCTTGCAATTCTTCACCATTTGGAGTTAAAAAAACAATTGTTGGTACCCCTTTTATCATAAACTTAGATTTTTGTTCTTTTGCTTGTGGAGTGTCTTCGGTGGTTAAATCAACTTTAAGCATTATAAAATTTTTAGACATCTTAATAACTTCGGGTTGAGAAAAAGTAAATGCGTCCATTTCTTTGCAAGGAACGCACCAGTCGGCAAAGAAATCTATTATCACAGGAACGTTTTGTTCTTTTGCCTCTTGGAGTTTTTGTTCGGAATACTCTGTCCAGATTATTTGTTCAGCAGAGGCAGAATTCCCAAATTCTGTCTTTGCAATTGCTAAAGACTTATTCACGTATGATTGTATAGCACTTGTTGAAATTACTATGGACAGAATAAAGAAAATAACTCCAATTATGTTACGCATTATTGGAAATATTTTTCCATTTGATTTACTTGACTCAATCCATGCTAAATAAATACCAGCAAGTAAAAAGACTAATGCTAATGAGAAATTAAATATCAACAGTGTAGGAAATAGGGGTTCCAAAAAGTAAATTGCCATTGCTATTAATACAAATCCGAATATAGAACGTACCCAAATCATCCATGTGCCAGAACGTGGCAATTTTTTAATACTGCCCGAAAATATTCCAATAAATATAAATGGAATTCCCATACCAATTGCTAGCACAAAAAATAACCAAAAACCTAACAGTACATCTCCTTTTTCACCAACATAAGTCAATAAAGCAAGTACAAATGGACCAATACAGGGAGCAGCAACAATTCCTACAGTTAGACCCATAAAAAATGTACCCCAAAATCCCTTTTTAGTATCACCTGCAATTTGATTTAAAGCTGCTGGAAGACGAATTTCATATAAATCGAACATACTTAGTGCTAGAGCAACAAGTATAATAGCAATAACTATAAGTACAATAGGATTTTGTAAAGCAGCACCAAACAAGCTTCCCGTAAAAGCGGCAATCATTCCTAAAATTGAATATGTAATTGCCATTCCCAACACATACAGCAAAGAATGTATAATTAGATTACCTTTTTTACCTTGGGTTTGTCCTCCAAAATAACTAATAGTTATTGGAATTAAGGGGTACACACAGGGAGTTAAGTTTAACGCTAGTCCACTTAAAAACACCAAAATAAAAGTCCACAATAGTCCTTTTTCTTCTGCTGTCTTTGTAAGATCATATTTAGTTGATATATCTGTTTCTTTTATAGCAACATCTGTAGATTGATGTTGTGCAAAAATATTTTGATTAATTGCAGTTGTTTTTTCGTCATTTTGGGCAATTAAAAATTCTTTTCTAAAAACTACCTTCTCTGGTTCCAAGCAATATTCATCATTACATGGTTGAAACTCTAGTTCTCCTTCTACTAATATTTTGTTTTCATTACTATTTGAACCAAAAGTAATTGAAGAAAAGATATTTACCGTATCATCATAAACTGCTAAGGGTTTTTCGGAAAATGAAAATATTTTGTTTTTAGATTCAGGGTATTCAATTTTTCCAAATGTAACCTCTTTCTGCGACAAAAAGTTTATAACTGTGGGAATTAAATATTCGTCATTCGGCTTATTTCCATTTATATGATAGGATGGATTTATATACAAAACAACTGCAATAGGATAAGTTTCACCCGCCTTAAATTTATCCATTGAGCTAATAATTTCGACTGTGAGAACCTGATTGGAATCCTGACTGTTAATTGATATAGGTAAAACTGATAACAGAAAAATTAAAATTGCTATATAAGATTTCATAAAACCTCTTCTACGAATATTATTATAATATATTGTTAATATTTAAATTAATTGTTTTAGAACAACAGTTAATGCAGCTTAGATGTAATCATTTCTTTTCAAGTTCATTATTTATTACTTTAAAAATATCTTCAACACTCGTTACTTTCGTTCCTTTTGATATCATTTTTATTTTACCATCCTTTCCAACAACAAAGGCTCGTGGAATGTATTTTTCCGCATACTTACCGTAAATTTCACCTTTGGGATCTTCAGCAAAGGGCACATTAATATTTTTAGATTCCTTAAATTTTACTAACTCCTCAACGGAATGTTTACGTCCAAAAACTATTAGCTCAAAGTCTTTTCTATCTTTAAGTACTTTATAAATTTTCTCTTCAATTTGTGGTAGCTCAGCCAAACAGTGAGGACACCAAGTTGCAAAAAATGTTATTAAAACAACTTTACCTTTATGTTCAGTTAATGAAAATTTTTCGCCTTTAATTGTATTGCCTACAAATTCAGGTGCGTTTTCGCCAACTTTAACTAGAGTTTTTTGTATGTAATCATTTTCAGATTCCTCCTGAGCAAATAGAGCAACTGTTAATGAAATAAGAAAAATAAGTGTTTTCAGTTTTATGTCCTTTCAATTGTTGATAAATAAGAATGCTTAACATTTTCTATAATGAAATCTTTTAATGAATTATACATTGGTACAATTGATGGAATGTGTAGTCTTTCTATTGGTGTATGATGATCTTCACCAACCATTTTTACTATCACAATTGAATTTCCTTTATTTGCAAAAAAACGTGCATCTGATGAACCATTTTCCGCGCGTATAACTATTGGTAGGTTAAAATGCTGTTTCATTTTTTGCTGCAATTGAGTTATTTGTTCATTATTTGGTTCGAGAAAAACACGTTCACTATACATTAATTTCTCAATTATAGAATACTTTAAAACATTTTTAATTTTTAAATACAATGTTTCACTTGAAATATCTTCGGTGAAGTAGATATTAATTTTCATTTCAGCATAATGGGGTGCCAATAATGGTTCGTTTTCTACAGTAATATCATATGATGAATATGTGGTGTACCAATTGTCTAAATCCGTTGCTATATCGTGATTTTTAAATAATGACATTATTTGAAAATAATCTTCCACAAGTAAATCAAAAGCATTTTGACCATTCCACGGATATGTATGTCTCGTAGATATACTTTCCACTTTTAATTTAAACTTTAATATCCCTTTTTCGGCATTGATAACTGCATAATTATAGCCGCCATCTCCATTAATTAAAATATCACATAGATAATTTTCCTCGGCTAAACGAGCAGCTCCATTACTTCCACCAATTTCCTCATCAAATGTTAACATTAATCCAATTGAAATTTCTGGATATGATTTATGAATATCTTTAATTAAATGCATTGCTAATGAATCAAAACCTTTCATATCAACACTACCGCGTCCGTACAAATACTCATCTTTGTATTGTGGTTCAAATTGTGAATCTAAACCATCAACTACATCCAAATGACCTTGTAGCAAAAATGTGGGATTACTTGTTTCTGATGATAAAAATACTAATGCCGGATATCCTGAGTAATTGTACTTTTTTATTATAATGTTTGAATCTGCAAAAAAGTTTTCACAATACTGAATAGATTTCTCAAATTCATCAAATGCCCCATCTATAGTTCTGAGTTTGATTAAATCTTCAGTTGTCTTTAATATTTGATTAACCAAAACATTATTAGTTTGATTCATCCAATTGCCTCCTTAAAAATTCAATAGTAGATTCCCTATCTGAGTAACAAGCTAAATTATATTTATATTTCTCTACTTCTTTTAAGAAATTTTGCAAAATATTAGGGTGTGTTTGACGGAATAAGGCGCTACCAAAATCAAATACTAAAACTTCTCTATTAATAATTTCATAATTTACCGAGAAGAATTGGCGTGGTATGATGATTAGATCAAAACTTAATGGATTATTTTCAAGTTTATTTATTATTCCATTTACACATTCATGAATAAGTTCTTTGTCAATTAGATTAAAAGGTTCTCGCTGCTTTATAAAATCAATAATCTCACTTTGAACAACTATTTCAATTCTACTTTTTTCTTTTTTGTCGATAATCTTCTGACGTTTAAGAAATGCTTGCATTGCAGGTTCAACCTGGTCAGCTGGCAAACGATAGATGTTTTTATAAATAATTCTCCTCATTTTTTCAGATTGATTAGCAGTACTAAAATTTCGAGAAACAACAATCCTCTCCCCACCATTTTGCCCAAACCAAACATCTTCAAATTTTGCAAGTAAAAGGCTTTCATCAACTTTTTGCGAATAAACTGGAAAGGTATTAACTTCTAAATCAAGCAGTGCATCCATACTAATCTGAAGTGTTGAACATATTCGTTCCAACTTGTCAACGCTTGGCTGTTGATGTCCGTTAATAATTGAATATAAAGTATTCAACTCTATTCCCGTTTCTTTAGATAGATTTTTAGCAGTAATTCCAAAAGTATTAATGTAATCTTTAATTTTTTTGCTAATCTTATTGTCCTTTTTTGAGTCTTTTGATGTATTCATATTCACACTTCTTTTATTTTATTAATTTCTTCATTTGTCATTTTGAAAAAAACAAGACTTTGGGTTAAACTTTGCTTTGCTTCTTCATAATAGCCATCGGTTGCTGAAGAATAACCGCGATATAGTAAACGTTCTGCACGGGCACATGGTGAAATTATTGCTATATATTTTCCCATTCCCAATTGGTTTATTAAAGCAACTTTTAAATAATCAATCTGGTTATATAAATGTTCAATTTTGTAATTGTCTAATAGGCTATTCATCACATCTTCATTTTTAATAAATCCAGTTAGCTGATCAATTTGGTCATTTATTAGTATTTCAAATTCAATTAATGGATTTACATTATTACTTTTGGCTAAATATTTCTCCGAAGCATTTTTACGATTTAAGTATATTCCAATAGATATGATGATTAGGAATAATCCAAATTCAAGCCAAAGCGGAGGAATATGTGAGGCTGTTATTGCAGCTCCAATAGTTCCAATTATGATACAAAAAACTGAAAATATTTTCATTTATTCTAAAACTCCGCTAACAGTTAAAAACGCGAACATTATAATTAAAAGTGCTTCGCCTACTATTAATCCTGCTGCAAAAGGAACGCCCCATTTTTCTGACCAATCTTTACCTTTTTTCCAAACTACTATTAAGTTTAGAATACTTCCTAAACCGTATGGAAGAATATGCTTTATTGAAAGATACATTGCTATTCCCATTATAACGCCCAAACCTGGAATACCACTAAAAGATAATAATGCGCCTATAATTCCTCCAGCAAGAAATTTATCACCTGGTACATTTCCTTGAATAATGCTATCTATAGTAGCTCCAAGTGCTACTGCTTGTGGTGCTTGAACATCAGTTCCAGGACCAAAGCCAGGTAGTTTAGCTCCAGTTACTGCATCAATTGCTCCACTATTCCAAATTAACATCATTACTGCAATTGAAACAATAGGACCTATTCCAGCTACAATTAATTGTACAGTTTGTTGTTTTGCTGGAATGCTACCAACTAAATAACCTGTTTTCAAATCCTGCATCATATCCGCAGATTCTGCAATTGCAACAGCCACAGCAGCTCCTATTAAAACGGCAGTAACTATTTGATCAGAAGGTAAAAACATCATTAAAATAGCCACAGCTAATAGAGACATTCCGCTTATTGGTGTCCAATCAGTCATACCAGTTGCCTGCGAAATAATAATTCCAGCAAACATTAACCAAATTGTTCCAACCAAGGATACAATAAGTGCTGTAACAAATGAAACCGATGAAGTAAACCAGGCTGCAAAGAAGAACAGAATAAATGCAGCAATTGTTACTATATATAAAGTCTTTATTGGAAGTTCATCGGAACTAACATTATTCAATGATTTTATATTGAAACTTTTAATGGTAGCTTTTAATGCAGGAAGAGTAAAAATTATGCTCATAAGTGAACCACCAATTAGCATACCAATTCCAATTGGGCGAGTCATTTGAGCGTGTATAAATGTCGTCATTCCAGCTCCAGTTATATTCTCAGGAATCCATCCTAAGGAAATAACAAAGGGCGTTATGAACCAATATGCCAAAATTCCGCCTGCAAGTACAAATAATCCATTTCTGCCTGAGATAAAACCAATTCCAAGGCTTAATAAAGATATAGCCCAAACATTATTAATATAAGCGGGAAAATTGAGTAGTGCACCAAAATCTATAGAATCAGAAAGAATTTCAGGCAATCCCATTTTAGGGAATTGAGTGAAAAAAAAGACAGACGCCGAAATCAAAGCTCCATAAATCAGCAACCTTGATTTTTTTATTCCCTCTGCTGGAGATCTTAATATACTGGCAACTGCTGTTCCTGAAGGAAATCGCAATCGTTCTATATCTAACATTTGTTTTCTTATTGGAATGATAAAACCAACACCTAAAATGGCTCCGGCAACTGTAGCTGCAACAATCCACCAAATATTAAAATCAACACCGCGTATTAAAAGAATTGGTAATGTAAATATTACTCCAGAAGTTGCTGTATTAATTCCAGATGCGATTGTTTGCACAATATTGTTTTCAACAATAGTTCCCCTTTTAAATATTGTACGCATTATTCCCCAACCTAAAACTGCCGCAACAGGTGAGCCATTTGTTGAAAAACCTAATAGAAGAGCAGCGTAGGAAAAACTTGCTGTCATTAGCAAACCAATAGTAAAACCAACTAAGATTGCTTGCGGTGTTATTTCAGGATATTTAGTTCTATCGTTTTTCATAATGACTATCTGATAAATAGTAATAAAAATGGATTTCCTTTATTAAATTAGAAATCAGCATTGTGTTTCTTAATAGCATAACCAAATATATTTTTTGTCTCACAATTATCAATTATTTAGAATTCTAAAAATATCTTATTCTATTTAAATTATTTTGTGTTCACACCACAATATAATATTATTACCAAGTTTTGTCAAGTTTTCTGATATTATTTTAAAAATAATTTTCTTATCTCTATAACAACGTCATAGATAAGTCTCTATCACTATTTTAGTATAAATGATATATTATTATTTTTCAAAAAATGGATGCATATATGGGGAGAAATAGGGATTTGCTTAAAAATTTGAAGGGAAAAGATAAATACCTACTTTAGGTAAAGGTCAATAGCTGAATAATTTTACAATAGTTCTTCTTTTATAATTTTATAAATATGGTTATCATTGCACATATTTATTAGGATAAAATGGAAACTGCAATAAAGCGAATTTACTTAACTGGTTTTATGACTAGTGGAAAAAGTACAATTGGACCAATTTTGGCAAATGTTATAGGATGGGAATTTTCTGATCTTGATAGAGAAGTGGAAGAACAGGAAGGCAAAACGGTTGTTGAAATTTTTGAAACTAATGGCGAAGAGTATTTTAGAGATATTGAGAATAGACTTTTATTGAATTTATCAAAAAAAACGAATATTATTCTTTCACTTGGTGGCGGAACAATGGCTTTTGATAGAAATTTGAGCATTTTGAAAAATACTGGCATGACTGTTTACTTAAAATCATCACCCGAAATGATTTATCAAAGAATTAAAAACAAAATTGACCGTCCAATTTTTAGAGATTTGGTTTTATCGGGAACTGCAAAGCCAAAAGATTTTATTGAACGAATTGAAAATTTATTAAAAAAACGTGAACCTTATTATCTCGAATCTGATATTTGTATTGATACTGATTTATCAAATATTGGCATAACTGTTGACAAATTAGCAAAAACTTTAATTAAGGCAATAAATGGAAACAATTAACATAAATTTACCACAAAATGGATACAACGTTTTTGTCGGAAATGGAATTTTTAATCAGCTTATTAAAATGGTTAAATCGCATGGTTTGAACAAAAATCTGTTTTTTGTGATTGATAAAAATGTACATTCGCTTTACTCCACTCAAATTGATTTGATTTTCAGCAATTATAAAGGAAAAGTAAATCTTATTAAAATTGAGGCAAGCGAAAAGCTAAAATCGTTCAAAACAATGGAAAAGATTTATGCTAATTTGTTAGAAAATGATTATTCGAGAGATACTCTTTTAATTGCAATTGGCGGTGGAATTGTTGGTGATATTTGCGGATTTGTAGCGGCAACTTTTTCACGTGGAATTCAGTCTGTGCAAATTCCAACAACTCTTCTATCCGCAGTTGATAGTTCGGTGGGTGGCAAAACGGGAGTTAATTTTGGAAATACTAAAAACATAATTGGTGCTTTTAATCAACCTAATTTTGTATTAATTGATGTAAATTTTCTTAAATCACTTAATCGTGAAGAGCTACTTTCCGGTCTTGGTGAAGTAATAAAATATGCTTATTTAACAAACATTGAGTTTCATAATTATATCAAAAATAATTTTGGAAAGGTCTTTAATAAAAATCCTAAAATACTTTTAAAAATAATTAATGAGACCGTGAGGTTTAAAGGTGATGTTGTAATAAGTGACGAAAAAGAAACAGGAAACCGCAAAATGTTAAATCTTGGTCATACTTTTGCTCATGCTTTTGAAGTGGAATCCAAATTTAAATTAAAACACGGACAAGCGGTCATTATCGGAATTGCATCTGCAATATTTCTTTCCTTTAAAATTGGCTTAATTACAAAATCAAAAATGGATGAACTTCTTGAACTTATTTACCTTTTCAAAGACGAAATTAACGTTGGAAAAATAAATTATGATAATGCAATTTCCATTATGCAGCGTGATAAAAAGAATAAAGATGGAAAAATTAAATTTGTTTTATTGAAAGACGTTGGTAGTATATTGCTTGATGTTGAGGCTAATAGAGATGATATTGTTTATGCGCTCGAAAACGGAATTGGAGTTTTTAAGTGAAAATAATTTCATTGAGAAACTCTTCACAATTAATTGAATTTAGTAAATTTTTAACACACTCTTTAATCCCCTCTCAAGAGGGGACTTATAGAAATCCCCTCTTGAGAGGGGCAGATGCGAAGCATCAGGGATATGTAAATACCACTCAAAAGCTGAAATACTTTTTTGTAATTTCATTCCTTCTAATTCAATTAAATATAAATGCTCAAACTCTTCGTGAAACAAGAGCTGTTTGGGTTTCAACAAATTACAAATTAGATTGGCCTCCGCAGACTTACGATGAAAATGCTCAAAAAGAAACATTAATTAACATTTTCAACAATATTGAAAGCAAAAATCTTAACACAATTTATTTCCAAGTTAGAAGCAATGGAACAGTTTTATTTAAAAGCTCATTAGAATTATTTTCACCATACATTGCTGGCGAAGTTGGAAAATTTGGTGGTTATGACCCACTTGAATTTGCCATTCAGGAAGCTCACAAACGTGGACTTGAAATACATGCTGTAATTAATACAATGAGGGTTTTTAGTGGAAATGATATTTCGGCAAAAAATAACCCGCTTCATATATCTCAAATTCATCCAGAATGGGTTTATTCTAAAAGCGATGATAATTCATTGTGGTTAAATCCCGGAATTCCTGCAGTCCGTGATTATCTTATTCAGCTAATTGATGAAATTGTTGAAAATTATAATGTTGATGGAATACAACTCGATTTTATTCGCTATCCTCAAAAACCGATAAATGATAATTCGCCATTAAATGATGCTGGAAGAGATGAAAACGCAAGCAATTGGCGACGCAATAACATCACAAAATTTATTACTCAATTAAATCAAAAAATTAAAGCTACAAATCCAAAAATAAAACTTGGTGTAACGCCAATTGGTATTTATAAATCAATAGCCAATGGAAGAGGTCTGGAAGGTTTTAATGATGTATTTCAAGATACACGAGAATGGTTGAGGCTTGGAATTATAGATTATGCAGTGCCACAAATTTATTGGGATGCAAAAACAAATCCAAAGTTTGATGTTCTTGCTAAAGACTGGATTGAAAACTCTTTTGGCAAAAATATTATTATTGGAATTGGAGCATACAAGTCTGAAGTTCTAAATGAAATTGAACGCGAAATAAATATTACTCGTACTTTAGAATCTTCTGGGATGGCTTTTTTTCGTTTTAAAAACATTGAACAAAAAAGATTCTACACATTTGAAGAGAAAACATTGCCTTCTGAAATGCCATGGATTGAAAACATTCCGAAATTAGTTGAACTAAATTTAGCTTCAAATTTTGGGCAAAATAAAATATCACTTAATTTTAATATTGAAGGAAAGAGTAAATCTGACAAGGGTTATTTTGCTATATATGAACATGAAAATTCCCAAATAAATTCCAATAATGAGTTAATAAAGGTAGTTCCTAACTATATTTCTGAAATGAGTTTTTTGCTACCTAAAGCAGCTAAAATAAATTATTTTTATTCAGCTATGCAGTTTGACCAACTTTGGAATGAAACAAGTAAAAACAGCAATATTATTAAAATTACAATACCAAAGTTAAAAGAAATTGAACAAAGTATTTCCATTTTTGATAACCCCATTCTTTTACAAAACGGAAATACAAGCAAAGTTGTTATTTTCAGTAATCAGGATGAAACTATAAGTTTACATAGCAATCCATATAAAAATCAGAATTCATTTCTTTCCAAACACTTCCTAAAAAAAGGTTTTAATGAAATAAATTTGAATTATAATTTTAATAAATATAAAAATATAAGTATTCATTTTTTGAATAATAATAGAGCAGTTAGTTTAAGAAGTAATTAAAATATTTTGCGATTAACAATAGTATTCATCATCCCATAAAACTCATTGCTGGTTAAAATGTTATAATTTTGCTTGTTGTTATGTTATTGATTTTAGGGAATACTCTAACTAAATTTGTTATCGTGTTTTTTATAAATAGTCTTTTAGTCGGAGGATATTGATATTATGGGAATGATGGCCAAGATGAGGAGCTTAGCTCCATGGTTCATAGTTACTGTTGGTGGTTTGTTTGTGCTGTTTATGGTACTTTCAGATTCAAAACTAAGTGATGCACTAGGAAGAAGAAGTAATGATATTGGTAAAGTTAATGGTGAAAAAATATCTTATCAAGAATTTGCAAATCTTTTAGATAGATATAGAGAATTTCAATTGAAACAAAATGGTCAAGAAATTCCAGAAAGTCAGATGGATCAGTTTCGAGATCAAGTTTGGGAAAGTATTATTAGCCAAAAGTTGATGGAACAAAAAATTAGAGAGTATGATTTAACAGTTTCTGATACTGAAATTAGAGATGTACTTCTTGGACCTAATCCACCACAATCGGTTACGCAATACTTCATTGATTCAACAGGAAGATTTAATAGAGAAGCATATGATGCTGCTATTAGAAATCCACAGAATAAAACTGCAATTCTTCAAATTGAAGATCAAGTTAAACAACAAATACTTCAAGAAAAATTATCAAGCTTAGTAAATGCTTCTGCTTTTGTTACAGACGAAGAAATTAAAAGAAAATTTGATGATGATAATGTTAAAATGAATGCTGATTATATTTTGGTTACTGTACCAATGACTTCAGATTCAACTTTAAATGCTACTGAAGATGAAATTAAGGATTACTACTCTGAAAACAAAAATGAGTACAAAAAAGAAGAAACCAGAAAAATTAAATATGTTCTTTTCAAAACAGGTGCTTCACATGCAGATACAATTGCAATTAAAAATAACTTAAGTGCTATTCTTGAAAAAGTTTTGGTAGATTCTAGCGGGTTTAAAACATTTGTAGAAATTTACTCAGAAAAACCTTATTCAAAAGACACTTTGCAAGTTTCACAAATTCCTTTGGAAGCTCAGGATTTAGTTATAAATTCTAAAGTTGGTGCTTTTGTTGGACCAGTTTTAACAAATGAAGGCTTTATTCTTTATAAAGTGAATAACAGTATAGATACAAAAGAAACTCTTGTAAAGGCTTCTCATATTCTAATAAAAGATGAAGCTCAGGCAAATGTAGCTTATAAAGAATTATTAGCTGGAGCTGATTTTGCTAAAATGGCAATTGAAAAATCGGAAGATCCTGGTAGTGGAAAAAATGGCGGCTCTCTTGGTTGGTTTGGAAAAGGCCAAATGGTTACAGAATTTGACAAAGCTGCGTTTGATGGAAAAATTGGTAAAATTCAAAGTCCAATAAAAACTCAATTTGGATGGCACATAATTCGTGTAGAAGATAAAACAAATAAAAAATATGTAGTTGAAAGCATAGTAAACAAAGTAGTAGCTTCTCCAACAACTGTAGATAAGATATACAATAATGCAAATGATTTTCAATTTTTAGCTGAAGAAAATGGCTTTGAAACAACTGCAAAAGAACTAGATTATCAAGTTGTTGAAACTCCAGAATTGCTAAAGGCAGCTAGTTCTATTCCTGGTCTTGGTTCAAACCGCTCTTTATTGCTTTACACTTTTGATAATGATGTTGATGACGTTACACCAGCTTTTAAATTCCAAAGTGGTTATGTTGTAGCTATGATTTCAGAAATTTCGGATGCTGGTTTTAAACCGCTTGATGAAGTTAAAGATAATATTAAATTATTAGTGACAAAAGAGAAAAAAGGCGAAAAGGAATTAACAATTGCTAAAGAAATTAAAGCAAAAATTGGTGAAAATGGTGATTTTAATTTAGCGAAAGAAGCATTTCCACAAGCGAAGATTGGTACAACAACTAGTTTTTCAACATCTGGTTCAATTCCTAATTTAGGAAGGGATTTTGCTTTTTCACAAAAAGCATATGAGTTGCCAGTCAATAAAGTTTCTGAACCTTTCAAAGGTAATAGAGGAAGTTATATAATTAAAGTAATTGAAAAAACTCCTTTTGATTCAACTGCATTTTCAATACAAAAAAATTCTATTAGAACTTCATTGCTTAATCAGAAAAAATCAGCACTATACTCTCAATGGCTAGTTGATATCACAAAAGAAGCTGATATAGTTGACAATAGATATCAGTTTTATAGATAAAATAGATTTAGTATTTTGTTTGATAAGCCACAAATTTATTTGTGGCTTTTTTTATGGAACTTTTACAATAAGTAAACATCTAAAACTTACAAATAAATAACCTGGAGATAAAATGGAATTTAAAGTAAAAGGCAAAGAACTATTAAACAAAATTGAAGATTTAATAAAAGAAGGAAATATTCGTAGAATTATTATAAAGGATGCACAAGGCAAAACATTTATAGAAATACCATTAAGTTTTGGTGTAATAGGAGCTATCGCAGCCCCAATTTTAACAGCCGTTGGGGCTTTAGCCGGAGTTGTTGCTAATTTTACTGTTGAAATAATTAAAAATGAAGACACTGACACAGCTGAATTTACTGAAATAATAGACGAAGATGAAACAGAAGAAAAGTAAATTGTTATTAATCTTTTCTGTTTTTTAAGATAGTACGTGCACTAAATTCCCAATCAATAGATTCGCCAAATGAATTAAAAACATCTTTTAAGTGAATGTATTCTTTGTCTTCAAGATTAAATATAATATATTCAGCAAAACTACTTAATGTTACAACCGCATTTCTACTTGTATCATTCAATTCCACATCTGAAAGTTTTGTAACAATATTCCTATTTACAACTTGAATTTTTTCGTAAGATGCTTTCAGTTTTGATAAATCCCAGTCTGGGTCACCTCCAGTAATAAATTTAAAATACTGAGCAAAAATGTAAGTTGAAAAAACGCGATATTCGGTTTCTTCCAATGAGGCAAATGGAAGATGAAAACGCACAAGTGGGCGAAGAACCCCAATAACTGGACAACCACTGCTAGCCATTATTATTCCAAGTAAACTTCCAACACCAATTTGAACCGTAGTTTCTTTATATGTAATTCTCTCGTTAGTTTCAACAGAAACGGTGGCTTCTTTATATGATGGTAGCTCATTAAAAAAATGTAATACACCTTCTAGATTTATCGCAAGTGGACAAAATTCATTTTCCTTTTCATCTAGTGGACAATTGGGGCATTTGAAATTTTTCAACTTTGTCCATTCTTTATCACTATGCGTTATATTATTTTCGATAAGTAGTGTTTGATAATTAATTTTAATCTCAAAAGAAACGGTTATTTGTTCCTTGAAATTAAATTTGTAAATAAATTTGATTTGTTCTGGTTGTATTTCTTCCATTTTAATCCACTGATGTAATGAGACTAAACTATTATTGCAATAAAGATAATATTAATTTTATTTATATGTTGAAATATTTATTGAAATATCATACTTTTCTAATAGTACTTGTTCATTAAAATTTCTTTTTCTCGGTATTTGTATAACTATAATTTTGATTTAATAAAATCAAAAAAATTGTTAAGTGTTGTAAAATAAGGAGGTCAAATGTTTAGAAAATTACATATAGTTTTAAGTCAAATTCTGTCCTTGGGAATTTACTTATTATCCATAATTATATTAATCCATTAAATTTATTTGTGAATGCCAAATTTTAATTAGTGTGGAATATAAATCTTGAAAATGATTTTTCACTTTAAACCTTATATAATGAATTCCAACATTGGTATACTTGAAATTAAAGTTGTTTTGTTGTAACTACAAACGAGAAAGTTTAGACAAATAATGAAGTTATAGATGGTAATTATTCTTAACAAATATTAACATTTAATTTGAAAGGAAATTAAAGCGGGTAATTTTACAGATGTAAAAAAACTCATTTTAATTAAATAGTATCCAATGACCAATTAAGAATATAAAATAATTTGACATATACACTAACTTAAACGGAGAAAGAGTATGAAAAAATCTATTTTACTTATTATTTGTAATTTTCTGATAGTCACTAGCATTACATTTGCTCAAGTAGGTTACAGAGATGTTGTGTACTTAAAAAATGGGGGAAAAGTAATTGGAATTATCATCGAACAAATTCCAAATATTTCTATTAAAATTGAAACATCCAATGGTAGTTTATTAGTTTTCAAAATGGATGAAATTGAGAAAATGGTGAAGGAAAAAATTGCAACTCCATCACTTGAGGTTAAACAGCCAGTTATTCCAGAGCCACCTAAAATTGAGCAGCCTATTGCTAATGTGCAGAATAGTTATCAAAATTCGTGGGCAGGGAACAAAATTGAAGGTATGTATGCAACGTTTGCTATTGGCAGTCATAACGTGAAACCAACTAGTTCGGAAACAAAGGTTAATGGCGATTCTTTTGAGTTAGAGTATGATTCATACTCTGGTATGGTATTTCATGCTCAGATAGTCTTTCAAAGTAAAGATAAATACGCATTCCTTTTTGGAGGAACAGTTGACAAGTATGCAAATGGAACGTTTACTTCATACTATGTTGGCGGTCATTTCTATTTAAAGGATAAAGAATTTTCCCCTTTTCTTTACTTGAAAGGTGGATATGGTTTTGGCAATTTAGAAAATCCATTTGATTCTGATGAAGAGATAAAATTTACTGGACCATATGTCACAGTTGGAGCAGGGACTAAATATTATTTAGGAAATTCTTGGGGATTGTATGTCGAAGCTGGTTATAAATATCAAGGAACTTCTGCTGATTGGAGCACAGAGGATAGTTATGGTAGAACTTACAAAATAGAAACCTCTCAAGATATTGCTGGATTTCAATTTTTGGGTGGACTCTTTTTCTATCCTTAATAATTATGATTAATTAAAAGAAACCCAACTAATCAGTTGGGTTTCTTTAATGAAATATTTATTCTTCTCCTATATCTTCATTCCAAAGTACTGGATTTTCATCAATAAATTTATTCATCATTTCAATACATGAGTTATCATTAACTACTTCTACACTAATTCCTTTGGAGCGTAAGTGCTCTTCCTCACCCATAAAAGTTTTATTTTCACCAATAACTACTTTTGGAATTCCATAAAGATGAATTGCCCCCGAACACATTGGGCAGGGAGAAAGAGTTGTATAAAGTACCGATTCTTTATAGATTTTTGCTGGTAACCTGCCAGCATTTTCTAAAGCATCCATTTCACCATGCAAAATTGCGCTACCTTTTTGAATTCTGCGATTATGACCACGCCCAATTATTTGATTATTATGAACAAGTACAGAACCAATTGGAATACCACCTTCCTCAAGGCCTTTTTTTGCTTCATCAATAGCAGCTTGTAAAAAAACATCCATTATAACTCCACTTCTAAATTATCTTTTGCTAATTCCACATTATCAAAATGTTTTTTACATTCTAATTCAACATTATCAAGAAATTTATCATCATGGTCTGGATCGTGGTGAGTTATAAACAATTTCTTAACGTTTGCTAATTTGGCAACCTCAATTGCTTGCATCCAACTGCTATGCCCCCAGCCTTTATGGCGTTCCAATTCATCAGGTGTATATTGCGCTTCATGAATTAAAATATCCGCATCTTTTGAAATTGCAACAACTCTTGGGTCAATTCCATCTATATGTTCAACATCTGTTACAAAAACAATAACTTTACCTTCAATTTCAATTCTATAACTGTATGCACGTCCAGGATGATTATGTTCAGATGAAATGATTTTTACTTTTCCGTTTTGAAAGAGATTTGTTTTTTCTTGTATAAAATTTAATTTAGATCCCATTTTCTCAAGCGGAACTGGAAAAAATTCTTTTCTCATTTGATTTTCAAAAATAGATTTCAAATCAAAATAATCATCAGTCCTACCAATTGTGGTAATTGTTAACTCTCTGCTGGTATCGTATGCAGGAAGAAAAAATGGAAAGCCCTGAATATGATCCCAATGAAAATGCGAAAAAGTAAGTATGATGTTTGATAACTTATGGTTTTGGTTAGAGAAATATTCTCTACCTAAATTTCTGATACCTGTACCAGCATCAAAAATATAAACTTCTTTTTCGTTACATAAAGCTACACAAGTAGTATTTCCACCGTATTTCTGAAATGATTCTTCACAAATAGGAATTGAACCCCTTGTCCCATAAAATTTTAGTTTCATAAAATTAAAATATTACTGATAAAATGTTTAATAATACTAAAATTCAATAAATATTATTGAAATTAAGTGAGTAAAAATACAGTATATTCAAAATAAATATTGATTTGATATGTTGATTGTAAAATAATAGTAATTTAAGATTTAATCAAATAAGAAAAAAAATATTATGTGTTATAAATCACAATTTAATACACTATAGTAATGATAATAGCTATTTCTAAATATGGCAAAATTGTATAAAGTTTCATAAATATGGAATAAAACAAAAGAAAATTGAGTAATATTCAATTTTCTCTTTCATAGAATTTTTCGAAATACTAATTTTGCCATACAAATAATTTGAGGAAGTTATGCACATATCAGCAAAAGTAAATACAATGGAATTTTCAGGAACAATGCAAATATCTGGCAAAGCAAAAGAGCTTAAAGCACAAGGAATAAATGTAATTGATTTATCAGTAGGTGAGCCAGATTTTCCAACCCCACAGCGAATTAAAGATGCTGCTATTGTAGCTATGGATAAAGGTCATACTGGTTATACTTTAGCTAGTGGAATTGTTCCCTTGCGTGAAGCAGTTGGTTTGTGGATTGAAAAATTTTCTGGAGTGAAATATGCTGCTAATGAAATTATTATTTCTAATGGTGCGAAACATTCATTATATAACACTCTACAGACAATAATTGAAAAAGGAGAAGAGGTTATTATTCCTGCACCATACTGGGTTACTTATCCTGCATTAGTAGAAATTGTTGATGGTATTCCTGTTTATATTGACACAACAAGCGAAAATGATTTTAAAATTACCCCCCTACAATTAAAAGCTGCAATTACGGATAAAACTAGAGCAATAATTTTATGCAATCCATCAAACCCAACTGGTTCCGTTTATTCAAAATCGGAGCTAGAAGAGATTGGAAAAATAGTGCTGGAAAATGATTTATATGTAATTAGTGACGAAATTTATTCCCGATTAGTTTATGATGATTTTGAATTTGTAAGTTTTCCTTCTTTAAGTCCAGAATTGAAAAAGAAAACAATCCTTATCGATGGTGTTTCAAAAGCATATTCTATGACAGGTTGGAGAATAGGGTTTACTGCTGCTGATAAAGAATTAATTAGTGGAATGGGCAAATTACAAAGTCAGATGACTTCAAATCCATGTTCTATTTCGCAATATGCTGCTCTTGAGGCAATTACAGGTCCTCAAGAAGATGTTGAGGAAATGCGTAAAATATTTGCCGAAAGAAGAGAGTTTCTATATAATGCACTTAATGAAATTCCAGGAGTTAAAACAGCTAATGCAAAAGGTGCGTTTTATCTTTTCCCAGATTTTTCTTCTTTCTTTGGAAAAAGCTATAATGGAACTAAAATAAAAGGATCTTTTGATTTAGCAATGTATTTAATTTCAGAGGGGCAAGTGGCAACTGTGCCTGGTTCTGTTTTTGGAGCTGAGGAATTTATTAGAATAGCTTATGCAACATCAATGGAAAATTTAGTAGAAGGAATTAGTAGAATAAAAAAAGCTGTTGCTAAGTTACAATAATTTCTTTTTTTTATTACAGTCTTGAAAATATTCTTTATTAATATTAAATTAGGGTACGAAATATATGAGAATAAGAAATAAATATATAATAAAGCTTTTAGGATCAATTCATAAAACAACTGAGTTGAAATAAGAATTCAAAAATGCACCTCCAAATTTAGAGGTGCATTTTTTTTGGATAGTATGAAAATAAATTATGTGATAAAACATTTTGAAAATTGGACACCACCTGGTGTTGCTTGGATTAAAGATAACGTTGGCTTGCAGGTGGGAAATCCAAAAGATGAAGTGGCTAATGTACTTTTAGCACTTGACGTGGATGAAAAGGTACTGCAGCAAGCCATCAAAAAAAAGTGTAACTTAATAATTACTCACCATCCATTCATTTTCAATCCAATCAGTAAACTCAATTTTGATACAAGTAAAAAATCCCAAATAATTAAAACCCTCATTAAAAATAACATCACACTTTATTCCGCCCATACAAATTTGGACTATACAAAAGGTGGAGTTAGTTTTGAACTTGCAAGTAGGCTAAAATTAAAAAACATAAATTTCTTGGTACCTCAAGAAAGCAATCAATATAAATTAGTTGTTTATACTCCAGAAAAAAGTAGTGAAGCTGTTGTTAATGCAATTTTTAATGCTGGTGGTGGAATTATTGGTGAATACTCAAAATGTAGCTCAAGGAGTAATGTTGAAGGTACTTTTGAAGGTTCTATAATTTCAAATCCAACAATTGGTAAAGCAAATAAATTTGAAGTTGTAAATGAAGTTAGAGTTGAAGTTTTAGTAAATTCGTGGGAATTAAATTCGGTAGTTACCGCTATGAAATTAGTGCATCCCTATGAAGAACCTGCATTTGATATTTTTGTATTGAAAAATAAAAATGTTAATTATGGAGCTGGCGCTATTGGTAACTTGGAATTTAAAATGACGCCAAATGAATTTCTGGCACATGTTACAAAGCATTTACAGACAAATGGATTAAAATTCACTCTTGGCAACAGCTCAAAAATAGAAAAAGTGGCTGTTTGTGGAGGTTCATGTTCCGATTTAATTGAAAATGCAATTGCTCAAAATGCTGATGCTTTTATAACTGCGGATGTAAAGTTTCATTCCTTCCAAGATGCTGAAAATAGAATTATGCTTATTGATGCTGGACATTACGAAACAGAAGTTCCTGTCTTAAATCAAATAAAAAAAATATTAGATAAGTTTATTAAAAACGAAAATGCAACTATTAAAGTTTTTAAATATAATGGGTCAACTAACCCAGTAAAGTTTTATTATTAATTAGGAGAAATAAATGGTAAACCGATTGGTTACACTCTTCTCGCTACAAATTGTTGATGACGAGTTGGATGAATTAGAAGAGTTGCGTGGAGACCTTCCATTGAGGGTAAACGGCTTGAATGCTAAAATTAAAGAAATTCAAGACCAAATTGATGAAAAGGAGAATTCTCGAACTGAATCATTGGAAAAGCGAAAAGAAAATGAAGAAGAAATTGAGAGACTAACTAGCAATTTGAAAAAATTTAAAGCACAACTTTATAAAGTAAGAAACAATAAGGAATATGATGCTTTAACTAAAGAGATTGATCATTCAGAATCTGAAATTGAGCGGCTAACTTCAGAAAATGAGGAATTTGAACTCAAAGGCGAAAAACTAAAAAATGAAATTGCAGAACTTACTCCTGGTGTTGACGAAAATTCAATTGTGCTTGAGGAAAATCAAGTTGAGTTAAAAAAAATAATTAAAGAGAATGTAATTCAAGAAACCATACTGAGAGAAAAAAGAGAAAAAATTGCTGAACAAGTTAAAAAGCCAGATTATAATGTTTATATGAAAATTAGAAAAGCATTAAAAGGTAAAGCAATTGTAACAATTAATCGTTCTGCTTGTAGTGGATGCCATAATATTGTTCCTTCTCAGCGTCAAATTGAATTGAGACAAAACAGACGCCTTTTCACTTGTGAATCTTGTGGTAGAATTTTAGTTTCGGCAGAAGTTGCTATTGAAGCTGAAAAGAGTTTAGGTAAATAATTTATTAAATTATTAAAATTTGAAGGGTGTCTTTTATGACACCCTTATTTTTGTATAAGGAATTAATATGAAAAAGTTATATATAAATTACGCCCTCCGTTTTTTGTTTTTCATAACTTCAATTATTTATTTCTTTTTTATCAATACAGATTTTGAGTTTAAAAATTTATTGCCTTTTTCTCTAATTTTAATTGCTGGGGTTACTGCACTTTATTTTTTGTTTAATTATGATAAGAGAAATAAGCAAAGCAAAACAATTGCTAAATGATGAAGGTAAGTTATCCCATTATCTCAACTAAAGCGTCAAAGACATTTTTTACAGGAAGTACGTTTATAGAATATTTTCCTTTTACGGATTTATAATTTGTTTTTGGAATTATAATTGAAGTAAACCCTAATTTTTCTGCCTCTTGAATCCTTTTTTCAATTTGACTAACGCTGCGTATTTCTCCACCAAGACCAACTTCACCAATTGCTACAAAACCTTCTTTGCACGATTTATCTTTAAAACTTGATACAATTGAACAGCAAACGGCTAAATCGGCAGCGGGTTCATAAATTTTTAATCCACCTGCAATATTAATAAAAACATTTGCTGAGGATAATCTAAGTTTAACTCGTTTTTCCAAAACAGCTAGTAGAATTGATAATCGTTTATAATCAAAGCCAGTAGCTACACGCTGTGGGTTTCCATAATTGGATGGTGTAACAAGCGCCTGTATTTCAAGTAACACAGGGCGGCTGCCTTCAATTGTGGCTGTAATTACAGAGCCTGTCGAATCGGCAGAATGCTCACTTAAGAAAATTTCACTCGGATTTTTTACTTCTGTTAAACCATCATCGTGCATTTCAAAAATGCCAATCTCATTTGTTCCACCAAAACGATTTTTTAGCGAACGCAAAATTCTGTAATTGTGATTTCTATCGCCTTCAAATTGTAAAACTGCATCAACCATATGCTCAAGTAATTTTGGCCCAGCAATGTAACCTTCTTTTGTAATGTGACCAACAAGAACGGCAACAAAATTTTTCCCTTTTGCAAGCTGCATTATTTTATTTGCCGATTCACGTATTTGAGTAACAGTGCCTGGAGCATTATCCAACTCAGCCCTTTGCATTGTCTGTATTGAATCTATAATTACAACATCTGGATTTATTTTATTGACAGCAGCTTCAATTAGCTCAATTTCTGTAACAGCAAGAACGTATAAATTGGAAGTATGCAGCTTCAACCTTTTTGCTCTCTGATTTAATTGAGTAGTTGATTCTTCACCGCTAACATACAAAACCTTTCCTTTTATTGACGAAGCTGCTTGCATAACAAGAGTTGATTTTCCAATTCCAGGATCTCCACCAATTAAAACAACTGAGCCTTGCATAAATCCGCCACCAAGCACTCTATCAAACTCAGAAATATTTGTTTCAATCCTTTTTTCTTCGGTTTCCACAATTTCATCAAGTTTAACAATATTCAAAATTGTTGTTAAAACAGGGGAAGAATTTTTGTTATCAACCAACTCTTCGGAGAAAGTATTCCACTCATTGCACTCCGGACATTTGCCAAGCCATTTAAGAGTTTCATAACCGCAGCTTGAACAAACATATTTTACTTTTAATTTAGACATTAAATAATTGTCCTCTTTACAAAACTTTTAATTACGCTATCGTTACTATTTAATATTTCACTGTAAGTCCCAGAATAATAAATTTTTCCTTCGTGCATCATTGATACTTTATCGGCAACATTTTTAACACTAAACATATCATGGGTTACAACAATTGAGGTTACATTTATTTGCTTGTTAAGATGCACAATTAACTCATCTATTGAATCTGACATGATAGGGTCAAGTCCAGTGGTTGGTTCATCATATAAAATATATTTTGGATTTGTAACTAGAGCACGCGCCAACCCAACTCGTTTTTTCATCCCGCCAGAAAGTTCGGAAGGCTTTTTCTTTTGTATTCCAGGCAAATCGACAAGCGCAAGTTTTTCAGCAACAATGGCATCTAACTTTGCTTGCGAATAATTATAATCATTTTCAACCAATGGCAACGCTATGTTTTCTTCAATTGTCATCGAATCAAACAGAGCTGCTCCTTGAAACAGAAAGCCAAATAATTTGCGAATTTCGTAAAGTTCAGCAGATGATAAATCGTTTATGTTTTTGCCTTCAATACAAACACAGCCTTTATCAGGTTGCAACAATCCAACAATATGTTTTAATAAAACACTTTTTCCACAGCCGCTTGGACCAATAATGGCGAGAGTTTCACCTTGATTAATTGTTAAATCAACTCCACGTAAAACAAAATTATCTTCAAATTGTTTATATAAATTTTTTATTTCTATCATTGTATAAATTTTATTTATTTTAACAAAAATAGAATAATAATTATGGAGTTGAAAGAGGAATAATTGAATGGAGATGGACTAAATGGGGAAATTCCTTTCCCCATTTAATTGTATTTATATGAAATTACTATTTATCTTCTTCTATAATAATTATTTTCTTTTTAATCACTTTTTTATTGTCGTCCATTGAATTAAATATCATTTTATAACCATGTTCTTTCTCTAAAAAGTTATCCGCTTTTTCTCCCTCATATACTTCTACTTTTTCCTCTCCGTTTTCGGTTGTAGTAACCGTTACTTTTTTAACACCATCTTCAATATTCACTTCAATCTTCTTCATAACCTCAGCTGAATCTCCTTTGGAAACCCAATCAAGTTCATCAGAATCCATTTCCATAATTATTTGAAGTTCTCCATCATCTGAAAGAAATTCCATGTTGCCATTTCCCATTGAGTGATTTTTAAGTAATTTATCAGCTTCTTCGCCCTTATACTCCTCAATTAATTCTTTACCATCAATATTCTTTTTGATAATAATAACTTTTCCGCTATCAGAATCATTTATATCAACATCAACATCAATTTTAATATTACCATTATCATTTTTATCTTTCCAAAAAATCATGTTTTTGTGTTTATTGGTGTCACCATGCCTAAGCTTTTTAATCATAATATTTTGTTTAGCAAGCATCTTTTTAAAAAGAACCACAGCATCTTCACCAGTAATTACAGTACTGCCATCTTCAGTTTCAATTGTAATTTTAGCAATATCACCTTTTAAATTTTCTAATTTCTCTTTTGTTTCATCCGTTTGTGCAAATGCCGAAATAGCCCCAAATAAGACTAACGCGAATATTAGATTTAGCTTTTTCATTTAACCTCCTGTGATTGATTGAATAATTTATATCAAAAGATATGATTCTTAGGCGAATAAAATTGTTAAACAATATCTAAATAATGTTAAAAAATGTTAAAAATAGGATTTGGCTTTTAGGAATAATTAAATTGTATTAGCAAATTGAGAAAATATACTAATGAAAGAAAATAAAATTAAAATATTAATAGTTGTAATGGCATTAGCTGTTGTAGGTTTGATATCATTGCAAATATTTTGGAGTGTAAAAACAATAAATACTGAAGAAATAAGATTCGATGCTACAATCAATAATGTTCTTGCTGATGCTGTTCGTTCAATAGAAAAAAATAGAACTGCAAATATTCTTCTTAAAAAGGTTGGCGAGGGCACAAATACAATTATTTGGGTCGATAGCACTTCCAATAATGGTGATTCAAATAAAATTATGTTTTTTGGAAGCAATTCAAACGCTACAATTCAGCAAAAAGTTGAAGGCGACCTAATTAATCTGGATATTGAAATATCGACTGATACCGTTGACCTAAAGACGGGGAAGAATAAAGAAAGGGTGTTTAAAAGAATAGTAAAATTTGATAAAGATTCCCAACCAACTAAGCTAGATACTGTGGCAAAAGTTGATACCTTCAGTTTTAATAAAAGTAATCTTGTTAAAGAAGTATTAGAAGAAATGCTTTCTTTTGAAAAGGAAAAGTACTTTAGCGAAAATATTGAGCTTGAAGTAATTGATTCTGCAATTAGCATGGAGCTTAAAAACAAGGGCATTAAAACTATATTTAACTTTGGCATTTATGATAACAAAGAAAATAAATTTTTATCAATAAATAAAAATGCAGATGAAGCTAAACTAATTAACTCAAAATATAAAACGTCACTATCTCCTAATGATATCTTTTCTAAATCCATTATGCTTGTTGTTGAAATACCAAATAGATTCCCTTTAATTTTAAAATCCATTTGGATTACGTTTGCACTCTCTTTAACATTTATTAGTGTAATAATTTGGGTTTTTGTTAAAACTGTAAAAATGTTTTATGAGCAGAAAAAAGTAACCGAATTAAAAAATGATTTAATAAATAATATAACACATGAATTTAAAACCCCAATTGCTTCAATTGCTCTAGCTTCCGAAGCGCTGGAAGAACCAAAACTTTTGGAGCAAAAAAATTCTGTACAACGATATTCCAAAATAATAAATGAAGAGAATAAGAAATTAAATACACTTGTTGAAAACCTTTTAAATTCTGCTGCTTTTGAAAAGAGTGATATTAAATTGAAAAAAGAACGAGTTAATATCATTGAAATTATTAACGATACAATTTCTCAATTTGAGGAGCGCAACAAGGAAGTTAAAATTAGTATAAATATAGTTTCCAAAGATTATTCTTTTGTAAGTGTTGATAAATTTCATTTTGCAAATGTCGTTACTAATCTATTTGATAATGCTTATAAATACTCAAGTGACAGTAAAGAAATAATTGTTGATGTAATTTCTAACAAGAATGGCATACAAATAAATGTATCTGATAAAGGCATAGGAATTAGCAAAACAAATCAGCAAAAGATATTTGATACTTTCTTTCGTGTTCACTCTGGTAATATTCATGATGTTAAAGGCTATGGTATTGGCCTCAGTTATGTAAAAAAAATAGTTGAAGCACATAAAGGGAAAATAGAAGTTTTAAGTAAATTGGGGTTTGGAACAACATTTAAAATATATTTGCCATATGAATGAAATAATAAAAATACTTTTAGTTGAAGACGATCCAAACTTAGGAAGTTTAATTAAAGAATTCCTTGAAATAAAAGATTATAAAGTTAAGCTTGCAGTTGATGGCATTGAGGGTGGAAAGGCGTTCAATAATGATGGGTATGATTTAATTATTTTAGATATAATGATGCCCCGAAAAGATGGTTTTACTCTTGCGCGTGAAATCAGAAAAATTGATGAAGAAATACCTTTGATATTTCTAACTGCAAAATCATTGCAAGTTGATAAAATTGAAGGTTTTAAAATAGGAGCTGATGATTATATTACAAAACCATTTAGCATGGAAGAACTCTTTTTGAGAATAGCAGTAATATTAAAACGCAGTATCAAAAAGGAAAATTATAATGAAATAATTACAATTGGCAAATATAAATATGATATTTCGAAGCAAACATTAGCAGTAAATAATTCCCTCCATAAATTGACTTCAAAGGAAACTCAATTATTAGCTTTACTCATAAGTAGAAAAGGAGAAGTCGTTTCTAGATCTGAAGCTTTGCGAAAAATATGGAAATCGGATAGCTACTTTAATTCCAGAAGCATGGATGTTTACATTAGCAAATTAAGGGGACTTTTAAAGGAGGATAATTCAATTGAAATTATTAATATTCATGGTGAAGGATTTAAAATTATTTATTGAGTTTATATGAACATTCAAATTATTGGCACTAAAAAATGCAACGGCACAAAAAAGGCTCAGCGCTTTTTTAAAGAAAGAAGAATCAATTTTCACTTTAAAGATTTGGATGAAAAAGGTTTAAGCAAAGGTGAGCTTGAAAACATCTGTCGAGTTTTTGAATTGGATGATATTATTGACAAAGACAGTAAACAATATAAAAAACGTGGTTTGCAATTTATGGTGTTTAATATTGAAGATGAATTATTAAATGACTCTCAATTAGTAAAAACCCCAATTGTTCGTAATGGAAATAAAATAACTATTGGAGTTGAAGAAAATACTTGGAATGATTGGATTAAAGAGTAATTTCTAAGCAGGAGTTAAATCTTTCCACTTATGCGCACCCCCTCTATGCCTATATTAGTGAGACAAAAAATGTTATAATAAATAACAAACATCAAAAAATAAATTTCAAACAAATAGCAAAAACTAATAACCAAACCCACACTCATTACTTTTGAATAAATAATGCATAAAAAAGTTTGGATATTAGAAATTGAAATTTGGATATTATTTGGTTTTTGTGGTTTGTCATTTGGTTTTTCAAAACCAAGATCATTCATGTTTTCAGTTTTGAGACACTTCTACTTTTTAAGAACATTGTTGTAATTTAGACTATTTCTAATACAGTTTTACAAGTTTGTCAGTATCGGGGCCTTGCGATTCGGCGAATCGCCCTACATTGTAGCTCGAATCGCTGATTCGAGAGCTTTGCCATTTACAAGTTTGCTATTCACACTACAAAAATTAATATAATGAATTTATCTTGTCTTTTTTATCAAAAAACCAATTGTCTTATCGATTCAAAAACTAGAAAACTCCCGAATTATTTAAATGGAAAAGTCATATTATTATAAAAACAATCCTTTTGAGGTGTAAATTATGGGAGTTTATTTTTGTATGTTTTTATTTTGGACAGATGTATTATTTATGAATGAATCATGCATAAAAAAGAAAAAAGTTTGGATATTAGAACTTGAAATTTGGATATTATTTGGTTTTTATAGTTTGTCATTTGGTCTTTCAAAACGAAGTTTATTCGTGACCAAAACAATACACTTGCAGACCATAGTTTTGGTTTATTTCTTTTTGTTTTGTGTCCTTCTAAACCAAGACCCTTTTTCTGGCAAGATAGTACCAAAATTTGTTTCAGATACATAGCGAATATCTTCTATTGAATAAAAGGCTCTTGGGTTATATTCCTTAATAATATTTACAACCTTGCCAACTTGAGATCTTTTAATAACAGTAAAAATCATATGAACGGGACCAGTTGAACCGATAGCATCAACAATTGTAATACCATATTTAGCGGTTTTTAAAACCTTAATTAATTCACTAGCATCTCTTTTTGAAATTACTCTAACAATTACTTGCCCTAACGCAAGTTTGCCTTCAAGTAATATTCCAAAATAATTTCCTAATGCAAATCCAAGAGCATAAGCAACATAATTAACTGGATTGTTCAAATTTTGCATTACCTGCCCAATTGCAATAATCCAAACTAAAACTTCAAAGAAACCAAGCAATGGTGCTAAAGATTTTGAGCCTTTGGAGACCAATATTATTCTTAGCGTTCCTAGTGATACATCAATAATTTTGGCAAGAATAATTAATATGGGTACTATAATTGTACCAAAGTACCATGAGTTTAAAATATTTTCCATTAAAAATTTTCCTAATTAAGTTAAAATATTATGCGATTTTAAATCGGATAAAAGCTTTTCGTTTGTAACAAACTGAATTCCTTTCCATCCACAGCTTCTTGCGCCATACACATACTCTGCAATATCGTCAATAAATAGGTGACATTCTGGAAGCTGATTAGTAAAGTTTTCAACTGCTTTATATATTTTCTCTTCTGGTTTTATTGCTCCAACTTCGTGAGACAATATAAGCTTATCAAAATATTTGAGGAAACTGTATTTCTCCCAACCATATTTTTGGTGAATAAAATTAGTATTTGAAAGAAGAACTAGTTGATAATTTTCTTTTAATTTAGAAAGCAAAGCAATGGTCTTAAAGTTTTCTGTAAATAAATCAGCATAAATATGTTTGAAAGTTTCTGCATCTATTTTATTTTCGCACCATTCCAACATTATTTTAAGAAATTCGTCATTATTCAATTCCCATTTTTCATACTGTTTATGAACTTGGTAATTTTCATAATATATTTTTATGAATCTATCACCAAGACCATTATCTATTTTATTTAAGGCTTTATTTATTCTACTATAGTCAAAGTAAATTAAAACATTACCAAGATCAAAAACAATTACTTTAATTTTATCAATCAATATCTTTCCTTTTCAGAAACTTTAATTCCTTTTCAAAAGAAGTTAAAATTATTTCACTTAATTTTTTATTTTTTATTGATTTAGAAACTTCAGATAAAGGTATCCAAAGTCGTTCTCTAAAATCATCTTCTTCCCATTTGGATAAAACTTTTGTTACCTTCATTTTATAAACTTTAACCTTGCAAATACCGCCCCATTTTTTGTATTTGAAAGTGCCTACTTTAGGTTCGTCCACAACACCCCAAACGCCAGCTTCTTCAATACATTCTTTAAGTGCCGATTCTTGCGGTGTGTGGTTATATTCAATGATACCTTTGGGGATTGTCCAGTTACCTTTGCGAGTTGAGATAATTAGAACTTCAATAGCTCCATTATGCTTTCTAAATGGAATAACTCCAGATTGTTCAAATATTTCCATAATCCTTTTATTTATTAAATGTGAAAAGTTAAATTATTACCTATATTTTAGAAATAAAAATACTTTATTTTTTATTTATAATACAAATATTTTGGAATTTTTAATATGAAAAAACTTTATTTGATAAGGCACGCAAAGTCAAGCTGGGAAGACCATTTACTGTCAGATTTTGATAGACCTTTAAGTGACCGTGGCAAACAAGATGCTCCCCAAATGGCAGAAATTTTGAAATCGAAAAATGTAATTCCCAATATAGTTATTTCAAGCAGTGCGCGAAGAGCATTAAAAACAGCTAAAATATTTTCCTCGCACCTAAACTACTCTACAGATGATATAGAAATTAATAATTCAATTTATGATGCTACAACTCAAGTGCTATTAAACATTATAAGTAAAATTGATAATAAATATGAAACTGTATTAATGTTTGGTCATAATCCAGGTTTTACTGTTTTGGCTAATCTACTGGGTGATAAAGTGATTGAGAATATGCCAACTTGTTCAATTGCCAGCTTAGAATTAAATATTGAATCATGGCGGAATGTGGAAGTTAATTGTGGAAGACTTATTGGGTTCGAATATCCAAAGAAAATGGATTTTTGAACAATAAAATTTATAAATTTGTAATAAATATTTTTAGTTTAATTATTTAGTAAGATTATTAAGGAACTACCATAAAGATACTATAGAATAATTCATTAGAAGGGGATAAAGGCTATTAAATGAGGCTACAAAATTGAGGCTTAAATTAACATTAAAGATTGTGGGCAATAAACAATTACCACTCAACTATAACTATCCGCTATCTGCAACAATTTATAAGTTGCTACAATTTGGTTCACCAGCTTTTTCAGAATTCCTTCATGAAATTGGATTTCAAGAAAAAGGTAAATCATATAAATTATTTTCATTTGCATTAAGGTTCAACAAAATACCCGAAATTAACAATAATAGATTTTATCTTAAAAGTGAAAATGTAAGCTTATTTATCTCGTCCCCTTTAATAGATACTTTTATTCAAAATTTTATTATTGGCACTTTTGAAAATCAATTTATTGAAATTAATTATAACAACATAAACAGCAAATTTGTTATTGAGCAAGTGGAATCTCTTCCAGCTCCTATTTTTTCAAATACTTCAAAATTTACACTTCTTTCTCCTCTTGTTATTGCTACCAAAAAAGAATCAAACGGTAAACTAATTCCACATTATTTTAGATATTATGATGATATAAACGAAATAAATAGAGTGTTTAATCAAAATTTAATTAACAAATACAAATTAGTTCATAATAAGGATTATCAAGGTAATGGTATAAAATTTAGTTGGGATACTAATTACATTGATAAACGTCTGGCTGCAAATAAAAAAGTTACTAAGCTTATTACTGTTACCAAAAAGGGTGGAATTGTTACAAATATTAAAGCAAATGAAATTCCATTTACTCTTGTTGGTGACATTGAACTAATTAAAATTGGTTATGAATGTGGATTTGGCTCGCAAAACAGTCTTGGTTTTGGTTTAGCAGATGCAAATTAACACGAATAAATAATGTGAAAATGAAATTGATTTTTTTACCCTAATGGGAGTAATGCTGTCAACTTAAGGTAATATTTTCGCAGAGCGTCATTCCTGTCCCGACTTGTCGGGATTATCGGGAATCTTTTAGATTAAAAAGATTCCGTGTAAGAACATCACGGAATGACAAAGCGCTTAAGTTGACAACATTGCTAATGGGAGTTAGGTGGCGAAGCTATATAAAAAAAGAATCTATTTTTAATCACATTAATAAAATGTTGTTCTGAAAAAATAAAATAATGGTATCAGCAATTTCAATAATTAGGAAGTTAATTAATAGAATGGAATAAAAAATAATATAATGAGCTAAAAAATTAAATAATGGCGCTATCATGCTCAATAATGGGTTATTCAATTCAAATAATGATGCAAAAAATAATATTATGGCATGAAAAATTAAATATTGGGAGAAAAAACATATATCGACTAAATTTTTGAAATAATGGCAAAAAACAAGCCATAATGTCGATTCCAACTGAGGGATGGGCAATTTATAAATAACAAATGGAGGATGCAATGACTAACAGTCAATCAAACAAACTGAACATGTACAATTCTGTTGCTGCTTATTTAAGGGCAAATCAATCAGTTTTGGACACAATTCCAGCTTTTGAAAACATTACACTATCGTTTGAGGCAAAGATAAAGGAGATAGTGGAAATGGAAGCTATTAGAGAACATATTAGTTCTGGAAAAACAATGGATAAGCAAAAGGAAAGAAATGAGTTGCTTTCGTTTTTGCTTAAAGTTATTAGCGGGTTAAATATTTATGCTGTTATTACTGGTAATAACGAAATTAAACAAGCTACTGATTACACAGAAAGCGATTTGAAACAAGGTCTTAGGGATAACGAATTGCTCGAAAAAGGTTATGCAATCTATAATACTGCTAAAAATTTAATTACTGAACTTGCCGATTATGGAATTGCCGAAGCGGATATTGAAGCTATTAAAACAAACGCCGATGAGTTTGCCGAAGCTATGGGTATTAAAGGTGCTGCATTTGCTGAAAGTAAGCAAACTACTTCCACCTTTAAGGATTTATTTATCCAAGCTGATGATATTCTCTATAGTAAGTTGGATAAACTTGCCAGTGTTCTTAAAATGGTAAATGAACAGTTTTACAACGGGTTCAAAAACGCCCGACAAATTATTGATAGATAGCAGTAGTTAGTTAATTTCAAAAATGGAGGGTGAGCTAAATATCAATGCTGTCAACTTAAGCTTTTGTCATTCCGTGAAGCTCTTACACGGAATCTTTTTAAGAGAAAAGATTCCCGATAATCCCGACAAGTCGGGACGGGGATGACATTCAATAAAAATATTTCTTTAAGTTGACAGCATTGGCTAAATATACAGCTCATCTTTCATTTAATAATATTATTAATAAATTATTACTGGTAATAAATAAACAACAAATTATTAATCGGTTGTGAAATGGAATACTACTTTTTAGTGAAAATTAGAGTACTATTTTGATAATTTAAATGGAGTACTTCCATTAGGGGAAAAAATGAATATCAGAAAAATGATTGTAAAAGGAAAAGATGTATCAATGTTTACTAAGGAGCATATTGAATACATCTCATTAACGGATATGGCAAAATCGAAAGATGCCAACAGATCTGATTACATTATCCAAAATTGGATAAGAAACAGAAATTCAATAGAATTTATTGGGCTTTGGGAAATTTTACACAATTCCAATTTTAATTCCATCGAATTCGATGGGTTTAGAAATAACGCAGGATTAAATAGTTTTTCTTTAACACCTCAAAGGTGGATTGAAAAAACTAATGCTATTGGAATAATTTCTAAATCAGGTAGATATGGGGGTACTTTTGCTCATCAAGATATTGCTTTTGAATTTGCTGCATGGATAAGTGCGGAATTCAAACTCTATTTACTTAAAGAATTTCAACGACTTAAAGAGGAAGAAGGTAAAACCAAATCACTTGAGTGGAATTTGCAAAGAACGCTTGCAAAAGTTAATTACAAAATTCATACTAATGCTGTTAAGGAATTTCTTGTACCAGCTAAAATTACTAAAGAACAAGAAAATTACATTTATGCTTCTGAGGCGGATTTACTAAATGTGGCTTTGTTTGGTATTACAGCTAAGGAATGGCGGAATCAAAATAATGGTATAGAAGGGAATGTTAGGGATTACTCCACGTTAGAACAATTAGTTGTATTAAGTAATTTGGAAAGCATAAACTCCATCCTAATAGAACAAGCTTTACCACAAAATATTAGACTTAAAAAATTGAACGAAATTGCAATTAGTCAAATGAAATCGTTAATAGAAAGTAACATTGTAAAAAAGTTAAAATAATAAATAGAAATTATCCTAATATGTATAGGATTAATAAATTATAAATTAATTGGAGGTGGAATGTGAGAATAACTGTTGATTATGAAATGAGCGGAGTGGATATTTGAATAAAAGATTTAAAAACATTCTCATCTTTTATAAAATTTATCTACTATTTTAACAAACCGATATTACCAAAGAAATTGAAAGTTTTCTGTATCTTATTTATTTTGAAAATCATTAATGAAAAATATGGTAGGCACTTAAAATTAGAATTTTGTTAATAATAAAAAAAAGCGACTCTCGCCGCTTCAAATGTTTTCACAACGGAATAATCCTTATTGTGAATTGCTTCTAATTGTTAGTGCAATATATAAATTATTCTAATAAAATTGAGGAAAAAATGAAAAAAATTTTAGGGCTTGATTTGGGCACAACTTCTATTGGTTGGGCAATGGTTAATGAAGCTGAAAACGAAAATGAAAAATCTGAAATAATAAAATTAGGAGTTAGAGTAATCCCAATTACAACCGATGAGGTTGGTGATTTCTTAAAAGGCAAAGCTACTTCAATCAATGCTGACAGAACCCTCAAAAGAGGTGCACGACGTAATCTCAATCGTTTTCAATTAAGACGTAATGCACTAATCAAAATATTAAAAACTCAAAACATAATTTCAAATTTTACACTATTAAACGAAGAAGGAAAGCAATCTACTTTTGATACATATAAGTTAAGGGCTAAAGCTGCACAAGAACAAATTAGCAAAGATGAACTTGCTAAAGTATTCTTAATGATAAATAAAAAACGTGGATATAAAAGTAGCCGAAAAGCAAAAACCGAAGATGAAGGAATTGCAATTGATGGAATGGCTATTGCAAAAGAACTTTATGCAAATAACTATACACCTGGTCAAATTGTTTTCCAACTTTTAACAAATGGGAAAAAATACATTCCTGATTTTTATCGTTCCGATTTGCAAAACGAATTGCAAAAAATTTGGGATTATCATCTACAATTTTACCCTGATATACTAACCAATAAATTTTTTGAACAATTGAAAAATAAAGGGAAACAAGCTACATCTAAAATATTCCTGGGTAAATATGGTATTTTTACCTTTGAGAACAAAGGGAAACGTGATGAAGTAAAATTGCATTCATATAAATTGCGTAGCGAAGGGATTAACAAACAGCTTTCAAAAGAAGAACTTGCTTATGTTATTGCTGAAATTAACAACAATATTTATTCATCAAGTGGTTATTTAGGGGCAATCAGCGATAGAAGCAAAGAGCTGTTTTTTAATAAACAAACTGTCGGCGAATATCTTTATTCTCAGCTTGAAAAAAACAAACATTCTCGTTTAAAAAATCAAGTTTTCTATCGCCAGGACTATCTTGATGAATTTAATACAATTTGGGAAACACAAAAACAATTTCACCCAGAACTTACCGAAGCATTAAAATCTGAAATTCGTGATGTTATTATTTTTTATCAACGTAAATTAAAATCTCAAAAAGGATTACTTAGTTTCTGCGAATTTGAGTCTAAAGAAGAAGAATACTTTGATAAAGTAGAGAATAAGTTAAAAAAAAGAATAATTGGTCCTAAAGTAATTTCTAGAAGCTCTCCATTGTTTCAAGAATTCAAAATATGGCAAATATTAAATAACATAAGGCTCACTGACAAAACAACTGGTGAGTATGGAAGCCTTTCCGATGAAATGAAATTGCAAGCTTTTGAACGGCTTAATATTGTTCACAAACTTAGTGCTAATGATTTTCTTAAAATTATTGTTGATAATCCTAAGGATTTTGAAATAAATTATGAAAGTGTTGAGGGTAACAAAACTAATGTGGAGTTATTTAATGCATATCAAAAAATATTAGAATTGGAGGGAGTTGATTTAGACTTTAGCAAATTGGAAGTATCTGAAATAATAGAGACTATTAAATCTAAATTTCAGAAGCTAAACATCTCAACTGAAATTCTGTTTTTTAATTCCGAAATAGATGGAAATGATTTTGATAAGCAGCCAATAATGCAACTTTGGCATTTACTTTACTCAATTGAAGATGATAAAAAACTTATTGAAATTATTGAACAGAAATTTGGCTTTAATAAAGAATATGCCAAACTAATTGCAAATATAAGTTTACAAGATGATTACGGCAATCTATCCTCTAGAGCTATCCGTAAAATATTGCCGGATCTTAGAGAAGGTAATTCTTACGATGCTGCTTGCACTTTAGCAGGCTATAACCATTCAAATTCACTTAATAGGGAGCAACTAGCAAATCGTGTGTTAAAGGATAAACTAGAACTTCTTCCTAAGAACTCACTTCGCAATCCAGTTGTGGAAAAAATTTTAAACCAAATGGTGAATGTAATAAATGCAATTATTGAGGATGAAACACTAGGCAAACCTGATGAAATAAGAATTGAACTTGCCCGTGAATTGAAAAAAAGTGCCGACGAAAGAAAGAAAATGACTGATGGCATTAGAACATCAACTGCTGAAAATGAAGTTATTAAAAAACTTTTACAGTCAGATTTTTGCATTAACAAAGTAACAAGAAATGATATTATCCGATATAAACTTTGGAAAGAGTTAGAAAATAATGGCTATAAAACATTATATACAAATACATATATCCCAAAAGAAAAAGTATTTTCAAAAGAATTTGATATTGAGCATATAATTCCACAAGCTAAACTCTTTGATGATTCATTCTCAAATAAAACTTTAACAAAAAGAGAAATAAATATTGAAAAAGGTAATGACACAGCATATGACTATCTAAAAAATAAATTGAATGAATCAGATTTTAACCAATATCTATCCCGCATTGAAAGACTGTACAAAAATGGCAATATTAATAAAGCTAAATACAATAAACTTAAAATGAAATCAGCAGATATACCAGAGGGTTTTATTGATAGAGATTTACGTAATAGTCAGTACATTGCAAAAAAAGCTAAACAAATGCTAGAAGAAGTTGTCAGGCGTGTCAATACTACCACTGGTAGCATCACAAGTCGTTTAAGAGAAGATTGGCAATTAATCAATGTCATGAAAGAAATAAATTTACCTAAATATGAAATGCTTGGTCTCGTTAATACTATTCAAGGTAAAAATGGTCAACAGGAAAAAATTATTGTTGATTGGTCAAAAAGAAACGACCATCGTCATCATGCTATGGATGCACTTACTGTCGCTTTTACTTCTTATAGCCATGTTCAATATCTTAACAACTTAAAGGCACGCGGAAATAAAAGACATGAAAAGTATCATGAAGTGTATGGTATTGAACAAAAATATCTATATCGTGATGATAAAAATAAATTACTTTTTATTCCTCCAATGCCATTAAAAGAATTTAGAGAAGATGCTAAAAAACATATTGAAAGTATCTTAATTTCATTTAAGGCAAAAAATAAAGTAGTAACTAGAAACAAGAATAAAATTAAAATAAAAGGTAGAGACAATTACAAAGAGCATATTGAACTTACTCCTCGTGGTCAATTACATAACGAAACTGTCTATGGGCAAATTAAACAATACGAAACAAAGGAAGAAAAAGTAGGTGTTAAATTTGATTTACCTAAAATCAAACTTGTTGCTAAACAACAATTTCGCGAAGCTCTGCTAATTAGACTTGCTCAGTTTGGTGGTGATCCTAAAGTTGCTTTTGGTGGAGATAACGCACCAAGCAAAAATCCAATTTATATTGATTTAAACAACAAAATCGTATTACCAGAAAAAGTAAAACTTGTTTCGCAGAGCAGTCAATTTACAATTCGCAAGGAAGTTTCTCCTGACTTAAAGTTAGAGAAAGTTATTGATGTTGGTGTACGTCGTATCTTGCAAAACCGTCTTGATGAATTTGGTGGTGAACCTAAAAAGGCTTTTGTAAATCTTGATGAAAACCCAATTTGGTTTAATGAAGATAAAGGGTTTTCTATTAAACGTGTTACTATTACGGGTGTAAGTAATGCGCAAGCTTTGCATAATAAGAAGGACCACAGCGGTAATCTTATACTTGACAAGAATGGAAATACTCAACCTGTCGATTTTGTAAGCACAAGTAATAATCATCACGTTGCAATTTATAGAGATGAAGAAGGCAATTTGCAAGATGATGTAGTTTCTTTTTATGAAGCTGTGCAGCGTGCTAATAATGGTTTACCACTTGTTGACAAAAATAAAAATGGTTGGGATTTTTTATTTACGATGAAACAAAATGAATATTTTGTTTTCCCTTCATTTGATTTTAATCCAGATGAAATTGATTTATTTAATTCAACCAACTCAGACATTATTTCACCTCATCTTTTTAGAGTTCAAACTCTATCAAAGGTTGTATATGGCAATAATGCTATAAGGGATTTCGTTTTTAGACATCATTTAGAAACGAATGTTGACAAGAAAACTATCTTGAAAGGTATAACTTACCATCCAATAAAATCATTAAATAATCTAGAAGGTATCATAAAAGTTCGTATTAATCATTTAGGCAAAATAGTTAAAGTTGGTGAAGAATGATTAAACGTACAATATGTATTAGCAATCCAGCATATTTAAGCAAAAAGGATAGTCAGCTAATTATTACTCAGCCTAATAAAAGTACTGAGGAAGAATCAAGAACTTCCTCAGTACCTATTGAAGATATTGGTATTTTAATTCTCGAAAACCCTCAAATTACAATTTCTCATTCTTTGCTTGCTTCCTTGCTAGAAAACAATGCAGCTGTGGTTACTTCCGATAAAAAATATCATCCAAATGGTTTATTCTTAAATCTTGATGGTAACACATTGCAAACCGAAAAATTTATTTCTCAAATTAAAGCATCTATTCCTCTAAAGAAAAAATTATGGCAGCAGACAATTACTGCAAAAATATTAAATCAAGCCGCTCTACTCCATAAGAGAGAGGTACCAATTAAGAATATGAAAACTTGGGCAAGAAAAGTCCGCTCTGGCGACCCCGATAATTATGAAGCACGTGCAGCTGCTTATTTTTGGCAAAATATCTTTATTGATATTCCAGATTTTAAGCGTGGACAGGAAGAAGATGCACCAAATAATTTATTAAATTATGGTTATGCAATCCTTCGTGCTATTGTTGCCCGCTCCCTTGTTGGCTCTGGTCTACTTCCAACTCTTGGAATTCATCATCATAACAAATATAATTCTTATTGTCTTGCTGATGATATTATGGAACCATACAGACCTTTTGTTGACCAAATTGTTGTTGAAATAGTTGAAAATGGAGAGGATTTTACTGAACTCTCAACTTCAATAAAAAAGCAACTGCTTTCTATTGCTACAGTTGATATAATAATTGAAGATAAAAATAGTCCGTTAATGGTTGGTATGCAAAGAACCACAGCATCTCTTGCAAGGTGCTTTGAGGGTGATGCAAGAAAAATACTATATCCAGAGGTGCAATAGTTTTTTAAAAAAGTTATTAACAATCCATTCCATTTTAAAGTATGGGGGATTATTTTGGGAATTAGCCAATATAAAGTAATGTGGATTTTAGTTTTTTTTGATCTGCCAACAGATACAAAAGTAGAAAGAAAAATTTATTCTAAATTTAGAAAAGAACTAATCAAAGATGGTTTTTCAATGTTTCAATTTTCTATATATCTTAGGCACTGCTCAAGCAGAGAAAATAGAGATGTACATGTTAAACGGGTCAAAAATATTATACCAGAAAAGGGAAATGTTGGAATTCTTTCAATAACAGATAAACAATTTGAAATGCTCGAAATATTTGATGGAAGAAAAAAAACAGATGGTTTTATAGAACCACATCAACTAGAACTCTTTTGAAATAAAAATCTTCAAAGTCCTTTTTTCCCATAAAGTCCCTCTCTTTTTAAGAGAGGGATTTAGGATGAGTTCAATATTTTTAACTTAAAATGCTTCATTTTTTTAATTCTAAAAACACGCTAAAGCCTTATTATTTAACAACTTAACAAGGGGTCTGCTGTTTTTAAAAATATCAAATAACAATTAGAAAGCAAATCACAACTTAGTAGCATTAAGACTAAAAAACAGACATGCTGTTTTTAAAAATATCAAATAACAATTAGAAAGCAAATCACAACAGTCTAAATACAAGATAAAAAAAGAACCGAGCTGTTTTTAAAAATATCAAATAACAATTAGAAAGCAAATCACAACTAAAACAACATATTAGAAAGACAAAAACTGGCTGTTTTTAAAAATATCAAATAACAATTAGAAAGCAAATCACAACCTAGTTGTTTCGGGATTTCTTTGCTCCCTTGCTGTTTTTAAAAATATCAAATAACAATTAGAAAGCAAATCACAACACGCGGCTTGCCTGGAGTGTATGTTCCATTGCTGTTTTTAAAAATATCAAATAACAATTAGAAAGCAAATCACAACGAATTGCTAAAATACAATATTATTTATTATGCTGTTTTTAAAAATATCAAATAACAATTAGAAAGCAAATCACAACGAACGTAAAGTAGCCTAAAACAATTACCAAGCTGTTTTTAAAAATATAAAATAACAATTAGAAAGCAAATCACAACACTACCA
>JAHISP010000007.1 GCA_018818165.1 Bacteroidota bacterium
CCAGATTTCTATATTGCTAAGTCTGAACAGTTAAATTTATTCTAAATATAGGGGATACTTTCGGTTTTGTCTTAGAATCTGTCCAATTTATAGTATTTTACTAATATCCTATTTTGTTTTGGACAGCAATGGTTAATTTAATAAGATTTCAACTATTTTAATTTTCAAATTTTAGCTAGTATTTTATTTTTCCCTCTAATAGTTCATATAAAATTATCTTTTGTAAATAAGGGATAAATTGTTTTATATAAAATAACTTTTACATGTTTTTAATATTCGCAAAATATTTTTTGATAAATACTTTTTTTGCTTTTAATAAAAAAGATTAAACAACATGTTTATTTAATTTTTTTGATAGTTCAACTTTTTCATGTATTTTTGAATAATATTATGAATAAAAATTGTTAAACACATTGCAATTAGATATTCATTTACTTTAAGAAATACACTTAAAGTCAAACAAATTATTATATTTTATCTAAACTAAATTATTATGGCTCAGACAGTAGTAAACTGTAGAAATTGTAAACATCTTTATGTAACCTGGCATAAAAACTTCCCTTATGGATGTAAAGCCATGGGATTTAAGTCAAAGAAACTTCCTTCTATAGAAGTGAAATCCACTTCTGGTATTGATTGTACTAAGTATTCAAGAAAAAGATAGATTTATTATCTAGAATACAATTGAATTTGCAGTTTCTTCAAACCTAACTTTGTAATCTTCAACAAAATCTATAAACTTCTCTTCATTTTCAAACTTAAGTACGTTTACAACTGATTTATCAAACTCTAAACCTTCATCCCAATGAACATCAGCAATTTTAAATTTTTGAGTCATGCAGTCGGCAACATGCACTATGTAAGGCACAACTGGTGAATCCATAGCACCATAAGGATTATGGTGAAACATTAATGAATTTATTAAATGTGGAGGCAAGTTCCATCTTCTAGAAATAAATCCTCCAATTTCTTGGTGTGTCAATCCTAAATATTTCTCCTCTGCATCTTTAAAGTTCAATCCATCCTTTGCAACAGATTCAACAATTTTGCTGTATTGTTTAGGAAAATATCTTGCTGTAAGTTGAATTCCAAGATCATGCAACATTCCGCCCACAAAAGCATCGCCAGATAAATCAAAAAATCCAAGTCTTTTAGCAATATCTTTTGCTGCAGTGCCAACTAGCATGGAATGTTTCCAAAATTCCATAAAGTTTAGTCCCTTAACATTATCCACTTTAATTGTTTCAGCCAAAGAAAGAGCTGTAACAATATTAGAAACTTCATTAACGCCAAGAAGCATAATTGCAAATTCTAACGATGAAACTTTACGTTGCAACCCATACAATGGAGAGTTAGCAACCATCAAAATTTTTGTCGTAAGCCCATGATCTTTTCCTACGATACTCGAGAGTTTTACAGTATTGTGCGATTCACTTCTTAATAATGCCTGAACTTCTAACATTATTTTGGGAATTGATGGCAAGTCCTTGATGCTTAGTAAAATATTGAAAGTCTCTTCTCCAGTAAGGACTAATGAATCTGTTTCATTCTCCATTTAAAATCTCCATTTCTTATTTCGATAGAATTACAATAACTAATTTATTGATTTCATTTTATTGTCGAAAATTAAAATAATTATTTCACTATTTTCAAAAAGAAATTATTTAAAAATGTTCAATTTTCCAAATATGAGGTACTATGAAAATTTTAGGAGTAGCTTCAATAATAATTTTTCTTTTATCTTCATGCAAAAATAAAAGTGGACAAGAAATGCATTCAGCTTTTCTAACAATAGATTCACATATTGATATTCCCATAAAATTAACAAACGATTCCACATACAACTTAGAAGAAGATAACTCGCTATTAGCTGACGGAAGCAGAACCGATTTTCCAAGAATGGACAAAGGTGGTTTAGATGCTGCTTTTTTTATAGTTTGGACTGCTCAGCATGAATGTGATAGTATTGGCATCCAGAGAGCTAATGATAAAGCTCACGAAATTATAGCAACTATTAAATCAAGAATAAACTCATCACCATCATTTGCACAGTTAGCTTTCTCAAGCGATGATATAATTAAAATAAACGACTCAAAAAGACATCCAATTTTAATTGGAATGGAAAATGGTTATCCAATTGGAAAAGATATTTCGCAAGTTGAACATTTTTATAATTTAGGAATTAGATATTTAACCCTTTGCCACACAAAGAATAATGATATTTGTTGCTCTTCCACAGATGAAAGTGAAGATAAAGGACTTACTAATTTTGGAATTGAAGTTGTTCATGAATTAAATAGACTTGGAATTATAATTGATGTATCTCACATTTCTGATAGTGCATTTTACCAAGTAATTAAATATTCAAAAGCTCCAGTTGTTGCAACACATAGTAATTGCCGTGCATTGTGCAGTCATCCAAGAAATATGACTGATGATATGATAAAACTATTAGCAAAAAATGGCGGCATAATAGATATTAATTTTGTTGATGAATATCTTAGAACTCCAGAACCAAATGCTGCAAGAGATTCTGCTGTATCTATTATTAAAAATAAATATTCCAACCCAAAAATTTCGGATAAAGAAAAAGATGAATTATCAATGGAATGGGACGCAATTCACACGAAATTTCCCTCAAAACATGCAACAATTAGCGATGTAATAGACCACATTGATTATGTTGTAAAATTAGTTGGAATAGATTATGTTGGAATTGGCTCTGATTTTGATGGCGGAGGAAGAGTTGCTGGACTAAATGATGTGAGTGAAATGGGAAACCTCACAAACGAACTTCTAAAACGAGGATATTCAGAAAAAGATATTGAAAAAATTTGGAGTGGCAATTTTATGAGAGTTTTTAGAGAAGTTGAAAACATTTCTCATGAAATAAAAAATTAAACATTATTAACAATTGGTACTTTACAACAATTGGGAATTTTTAATTCCTACTTTTGATAATAAACTAATGTTCTGTAAACCATTCCTTTTATTATCATAAAATAATACACTTTACACTCATAAAATAAAAGGCACAATTATTGTCGGATTTAAAATTAGCTGAAATTTTTCTCCATCGAAGATTTTTTTACACAAATATAAATTGGAGTTATTTATGTCACTAGTTGTAGTAATTGATGATGACCATGATATCTTGGAAGCAACCGAATTAATTTTGCAAGCAAGTAATTTTGAAGTTATCACAACCGATAATCCCACCAAAGGATATTCTCTCGTTAAAGAAAAAAATCCCGATTTAATTATTTTAGATGTTATGATGGAGGAACCAGATGATGGATTTTTCCTTGCCCAAAAATTTCGACGCGAAGGAATTAAAACTCCAATTTTAATGTACACATCTATTTCTAAAACTGTAGGAATGGAATTTGGTGCGGGAGAAATGGTTCCAGTTGATGATTTTGTTGAAAAACCAATTTCCTCTGATGAATTGATAAAAAAGGTAAAATTTCTAATAAAAAAATAACGAGAGGTCGTCTAATGTTAGTATTTGAAAAAACATCGCTTGCTAAAGAAATTGAACAACTAATCGAAAAATATGGAAATTCTCGTTCTGTGTTACTTTCAATTCTGCAAGAGATTCAATCAAAACACCGTTATATTTCTGATTATGCACAACAGGAAATTGCACGGCATTTAAAAATCCAACCAGTAGAAGTATATAGTGTTATTTCATTTTATGCATTCTTAAATTCAGAACCCAAAGGCAGAAATATTGTTCGTATATGCAAAACAATTTCATGCGATATGAAGAACAAAATGTCTATTGTAAAAGCAATTGAGCGCGAGTTAGGCATTAAAATGGGCGAAACCACTAGTGATAACAAGTTTACTATTGAATATACAAATTGTTTGGGCTTATGCGATGAAGGGCCAGCAATGGCAATAAATGAAAGAGTTTTTACAAAATTAACTCCGCAAACTGCTGTTCAACATATTCATAAAGTGGTGGGGTAAATATGAAAAAAGATAAGCTAAGAAATGGTAAAGTTTTATTTTCAGACTATTCTTTGGGTGAAGGTGTAAGAAAAGCCTTAACACTCTCTCGCGATGATATTCTCTTCGAAGTTAAAGATTCTAAATTGAAAGGAAGAGGTGGAGCCGGATTTCCAGTTTCAACAAAGTGGATGCTTGGTGCTGCTGCTATAGCTGAAAGAAAATATATAATATGTAATGCAGATGAAGGTGAACCAGGAACATTTAAAGACAGAGTGCTGCTTGTTGAATATCCAGAGTTGGTTTTTGAAGGAATGATAATTGCTGGCTATGCAATTGGAGCAAAATATGGAATTGTTTACTTGCGTGGTGAATATGAATACATCAGAAAATCACTAGAAGATTATCTTAATTTAATGAGAAACGAAAATTTACTAGGTAAAAACATTCTTGGTAAAGAAGGATTTGATTTTGATATTAAAATCCATCTTGGTTCTTCTGCCTATGTTTGTGGCGAAGAAACTGCACTTATAGAATCACTTGAAGGTAATAGAGGTGAAGCTCGCAACCGTCCGCCTTATCCAGTAAATACTGGATTTATGGGAATGCCAACTTCTGTAAATAATGTAGAAACGCTTAGCTGCATTCCACATATAATATTAAAAGGTGGTGATTGGTACAGAAATTTAGGCACAGATAAATCTACAGGAACAAAACTATTTTCTGTCTCTGGTGATTGCGAAAGACCTGATGTTTACGAATGGGAATGGGGCATTACAATAAACGAAATACTTGAAAAAGTTGGTGCAAAAAATACAAAAGCCGTTCAAGTTGGCGGAGCTTCTGGAATATGTGTGCCAAAATCACAATTTGATAGAAAAATATCTTATGAAGATATTCCTACAGGCGGTTCTATTATCATTTTTGATGAAAACAGAGATATGCTAAAAGTCTTAAAAAACTTTATGGAATTTTTTGTTGAAGAATCTTGCGGTCAATGCACACCTTGCAGAATTGGAAATGTTAAACTCCTTGAAGGCGTAAAAATGATAGAAAACGAACAGTATACATTTGCCTATTTGGATAAACTTAAAGATTTGGCAAAAACAATGCAAATAGCTTCAAAATGTGGATTGGGACAATCATCACCAAATTCATTTATTTCAATCTTGGAAAACTTTAAAAACGAAATATTCTATCATGAAAATGGAGTTGAAAATGGAAAATAAAAAAAACGGACGCGCTCCTATAAGTCAGAAACCACATAGAATTGAAAAGCCAGAACATCCAGAATATATAGGAGGATCTGTAAAAATTCAGATTAATGAGAAAGAAGTTACTGTTCCTCTAGGTACAACAATACTTGAAGCATGCAAACAGAATAATGTACATATTCCAACGCTATGCCATCACGAAGACCTTTGTATTGCTGGTGTGTGTAGAGTTTGTGTTGTAGAAATTGAAAATGCTCGCACTTTGCAAGCATCATGTGCATTTCCAATTACGGCTCCAATAAAAATAAAAACTGCAACTCCAAAGGTGCGTAAGGCTCGAAAACATATTATCGATTTACTTTTAAGTGAGCATTATGGTGAGTGTTATTCTTGCTTTAGAAACAATAATTGCGAGTTGCAATCACTAGCAAAAGAATATGGAGTTGATCACTACAATTTTGGGCATATAGAAAAACCAAGATATAAAATTGATAATTCTTCATATTCGGTTGTTCGCGATATGGATAAATGTATACTCTGTAAACGCTGTGTGCGCACTTGTATTGATTTACAAGAGGTTGGTGTACTTGAAGCAATAGGACGCGGAGATGCAACTCATATTGGAACTTTCTTTGACAAACAACTTTCGGATGTAATTTGTATTAATTGTGGGCAATGTATTAACCGATGTCCAACTGGTGCATTACGCGCAAATGACCCTCGAGATGAAATTTGGAAAGCCATTGATGACCCTAATAAACACGTTATTATTCAAACTGCTCCATCACCTCGAGCAGCAATTGGTGAGGAATTTGGATTAGAAGCTGGTCATTCCATGACTGGAGAACTAAACACAGCACTTCGACGAATTGGGTTTGATAAAGTTTTTGACACAAATTTTACAGCAGATTTAACAATTATGGAAGAAGGTACAGAACTTATTCTTCGTTTATATAATGCTTTAGTAAACGGTGTTGATGCAAATAAAGTTCCTCAATTTACTTCGTGTTCACCTGGTTGGGTAAAATATCTCGAACATTTTTATCCAGAATATATTGATAATTTAAGTACTGCAAAATCACCTCAACAAATGTTTGGCGCTGTAATAAAAACTTTTTATGCTCAAGAAGCAAAAATTAATCCAGCTGATATTGTTACAGTTGCGGTTATGCCTTGTTCAGCTAAAAAGTTTGAATGTAACAGACCAGAAATGGTTGATTCTGGATTTAAAGATGTTGATTTTGGATTAACAACGCGTGAACTTGCTCAAATGATTAAAGAGACTGGAATATTTCTTCCAGAATTACCGAAATCTAGCTTTGATGATCCTTTTGGTGAAGCATCTGGTGCCGGTGTTATTTTTGGAGCAACTGGTGGAGTAATGGAAGCTGCACTTAGAACAGTTATAGAATTAGTAACTGGAAAGAAAGTAGAAAATTTATTCGAGAATGCAAACATAACTCCATTACGTGGATTTGAAGGAATTCGTTATGTTGAATTAAATATCGAAGAAGTTGGTGAAGTTCCAGAAATGTATAAAAAATATTTTTCAAACTGGGAATGGTTAAAGGGTGCAACATTAAAAGTGGCTGTTGCTCATGGAACTGCAAATGCTAAAAAGGTAATGGAAGATATTAAAGCTGGTGGTAAATTTAGTGAATGTCATTTCATTGAATTTATGGGCTGTCCTGGTGGATGTATTGGAGGCGGTGGACAGCCAATACCAACTAATGCAGAAATTAGAGCAAAACGCGCAGAAGCAATTTACAAGGAAGATGAAGGAATGCCAATTCGTAAATCGCATGAAAATCCTCACATAAGCTACATATATGAAAAGTTTTTGCCAGAAGGTCCTTGTGGACATAAATCGCATAAATTACTTCATACAACATATACTAAGCGCGGTGAATATATTGCATAATTAAAATATATGTAAAACGTGAAAAGTGAGAATTCTAATACATTTAAATTTTTCATGTTTTACATTTCATTACCAACAAAAGAGTATATTTATTATATTATCATAAAACAATATTAAACAGTAAATAAATCAATATTTAAGAATTTAATATGATAAAATTAGTTCCTGAATGGATTGAAAGAAATGACGAGTTTTGGCTTTCATTAAAACGAAGAAATCTCTTTTTTATTAAATTGCGATTCATTGCAATTGTAATGCTGTTTACTTTCAACTATCTTCTGGAACTGATAGTTAATATTGAACTCTCAGAAATACAGCATAATTCCATTGGAATAATAACTCTATTTTTATTTGTATATAATTTATCTCTTTTATCAATTAGGAAACGAGTCAAAAATATTCGTGGTAGCTTCAACCCACTTCACCTTTCCTTAGTTCAAATTTTGGTTGATCTAACTTTATTAACCCTGCTAATAATTATGACTGGTGGAATTGAAAGTCCACTTTATCTTTTCTATATTTTTCATTTAATAATTGGAAGTTTAATTCTTCCCGGTGGTGTTATATACACTATTGCTATTGCGGTAATTCTTGCAATGTCTCTTATTAGTTATCTTCAATTTATAGGAACTGCTCCTCATTTTTGTGTTACGGGCATATATAAAACTGAAATGTATACCAATCCAGAATATGTTATTACTGCATTATTATCTTTTGGCCTAATGACAATTGTTAGCGTTTTTCTAACAAATAGAATTGCACATCAATTATATTTAAATGAAAAAAAACTTTATGATGCACTTAAAGAGCTAAATAATTCTGAATTAAAAAAACAAAAATATATTATGGGAGTTGTTCATGAAATAAAGTCTCCAATTGCTGCAACAAAATCTATTATTTCATTAATTCTGGATGGATTTCTCGGAGAATTTTCTTCCAAAATAGATCAGAAATTAAATAGAGCTGTTGTACGTTTAAATGAATCACTTGAAATGATAAACAATATTTTAAGAATATCGCGCTTGAGGTTACTAGATGAAAAAACGAGCGAAGATGTTGATATAAATAAATTGATAGATGAAATACTAGATTTAAATAAAGAAAGTATTATAAAAAAACGTATAAAACTTAAAAATATATCTTCTAATAATTTTAGAACTTTAAAGGGTGATGAAGTTCTACTCAAATTGGCTTTTTCAAACCTTATTGGTAATGCAATTAAGTATACAAATAGAAATGGTACGGTATCAATTAATTCCATATATGAGAAAAATTCTGTAAAAATAACAATCTGCGATAATGGAATTGGTATTCCACAAAACGAAATAAAAAAAGTTTTTGATAATTATTATAGAGCAAGCAATTCCAATAAAAACAATGATGAGGGCTCAGGGGTTGGATTATCGCTTGTTAAAGAAATAATTCATCAGCACCGCGGAAGTATATCAGTAACTAGTCCTAGTTCAATTAGTACAGAAAAAAATCCAGGAGCGAGTTTCAAAATTATTCTTCCTTACGGATTAAAAAAGATATCACTTGAAAACAACAAATTTCTTGTTGTAAAAGGAGGAGTATAAATTTCCATTCCTAATTATTTCAATTGCAAAATTGAATTTCCGAAATAAAATTAAAATTTTTCCATAGTTTAGCATGTTAAATAAATAAAATTTTTACTCCATAATTTTTGTGATAACTGATTAAACTAGAAATGGAATAAAATGCAAATTAAATATAAACATCCACTATTTATAGCGCTGTGATGAGTAAAATTAAAAGCACAAATATTGAACCTGGCGAAATTTATAAAACTATTTTTTATAATTCTCCATTTGGAATTATCCATTTTAACACTAGTGGAAAAGTAATTGATTTCAATGATAGATTATTAGAAATAATTGGAGTGAAACGAGAGGTTCTAATTAAAGTAAATTTACTCACAGATTTAAAGGACGAAAAGTTTCGTTCTCAAATAAAAAAAACATTAATAACCGGCTCAGGTTATTACGAAGGATTCTATCAATCATTAACAGCAAATACCTCAACTCCAATAATTGCTAATTTTAATGCAATATTTTCCGATAAAAATGAAATAAAAGGTGGAGTTGGGTTAATTGAAGATAACAAAAACAGAGTAGAATCTGAAAAAAAATTAAAAGAAAGTGAGCAATTTCTAAAAGAAGCTCAAAAAATGGCACATATTGGGCATTGGGAAAAGAATTTAATTACTAATGAAATTCAGCGCTCAAAAGAATTATTACGCATTTACAATCTGGACCCACATAAGATAGAAACGCACAATATAAATTTTTACAATTTAATTCATCATGAAGATCGCGAAATTGTGAAAAAAACATTTCAAATAGCACTACAAAATCATAAAAACTTTGAATTAACATACCGACTTACTTTTGGCACTGACATTGTAAAATATGTTTATGAAAAAGTAAAAATTTTCTTTAATGAAAAAAGTGAACCAATACGTTCTTTAGGAATAGTGCAGGATATTACCAAAAACAAGAGACAAGAAATTTTGCAAGCAGCTCTTTTCAAAATTTCGGAAGAAGCAAATTCTGACAAATCTCTTCGGGAGCTATATGGTTCAATCCACAATATTATTAAAGATTTAATGCCTGCTGATAATTTTTACATTGCTTTTTACAATGAAGAAACAAAGCTTCTTAACTTTCCATACCATGTTGATGAAAAAGATAGTCCACCAGAACCACATCCATTAGGTGATGGACTTACCGAACTTGTTCTAAAACAAAAAAAGAGTATGATTATTAATGAAGAGTTGGATAAGCAACTTCAGCGTGAAGGAAAAGTTGGATTAAGTGGTGAATCTGCAAAAATTTGGGTTGGAATATATCTCAACTTTGAATCTGCATTTAAGGGCGTTTTAGTAATTCAAGATTATCATAATGCTGAGGCTTTTAGTCCAGAAGATATTGAATTGCTAGAATTTGTTTCTCTTCAGGTTATTAAAGCTATTAATAAAAAATACGCCGATGAAAAACTAGCATTATCTGAGAAAAAACTTAAAAAATTAAATGCAGATAAAGATAAATTCTTTTCTCTAATTTCTCATGATTTAAAAAGCCCTTTCCAAGTGCTAATGGGAATGAGTGAATTACTTAATGAAAACTATGCTGATTTGACTGACGTTGAAAAAGCAGATTCTATTAAGTCATTAAATGATACTATTCATAATGTTTATTCATTAATCTTAGAATTATTAGAATGGGCTAGCATTCAAACCGGAAGAATGGAGTATGAACCTAAAAAAATTGATATTAAAAAGGTCTTTTCAAAAGTAATATCTATTGCAGAAATTGCTGCTAGGAATAAAGATATTACAATAATTGATAATTTTGATGATAATTTAATTGTATCTGCTGATTCTAAAATGATTGCAACTGTTCTCAGAAATTTGATTGCTAATGCTATTAAATTTACTCCAAATAAGGGTACTATTACCTTGCTGGCAAAAAAACATAAAGACGGAGTGCTTGTTCAAATAAAAGATTCTGGATTAGGAATGAACAAAAGTGCAATGAAAAAAATATTTAAAATTGAAGAAAGATATAGCTCTTTAGGTACCGAAGGTGAAAAAGGTACGGGTCTTGGACTTATTCTTTGTAAAGAATTAATTGAGAAAAATAATGGAACAATTTGGGCAGAAAGTCAATTAGGAAAAGGCAGCACTTTCTCATTTTTATTGCACGAATAACATTTTTTATTCAAATTTGATTTGCAACTACTATATTGAGCAATGTTGAGCAATGTTTTCAACTTAAGCTCTTATAATTCAATAGTATCCATATTTAAGAGCTTAATAAACAGAAATAACTGATAGGAATATTCTTCAAAGAACTTAATTCTTATTGTAAAATTAAATTTTTTATTTGGACAAATGAAAATGTAATGTTCATCAAGATTTGAGCACTAACAACTACTAAAATTAAAAATAGTGGATTTAATTATTTAAATAACTTATGTTTCAATTTCAAAAAATAATTCATGCGTCCGTAGCTCAGCTGGATAGAGCACCAGATTTCGGCTCTGGGTGTCGAGGGTTCGAATCCTTCCGGGCGTACTTCTTTAACTTTTATACTAACCAAATTTAGGTTCCCTCTTAATGTTATTCAACGAAGAATCTTATAAATTTATGTTTGAAGCTCTTAAATTAGCTGAAATTGCATTTGACGATGATGAAGTTCCAATTGGTGCAGTAGTGGTTAAAGATAATAAAATTATTGGCAAAGGTTACAATCAAGTAGAAAAGCTAAAAGACTCAACCGCACACGCAGAAATAATTGCATTAACTGCAGCATCTAATAATTTGCAAAGTAAATCTTTGGAAGATTGTGATTTATATGTTACTGTTGAGCCATGTGTAATGTGTACTGGCGCACTTTTACTTTCAAAAATTAGGAATCTTTATTTTTCAGTTTATGAACCTAAGACAGGAGCATGTGGTTCTATTTACAATATCCTAGATGAAAATAAACTTAATCATAAAGTAAATGTTTTTTCAGGTATTTATGAAAACGAATCAAAATTGTTAATAACTAACTATTTTAAAACCAAAAGAAAAAAATAATTTATTTTCCATTTATTAAATAATTAACACATAATTTGTTGTAAATTAATTTTAGTTCAATTATTTTGCAACATCATTTCAAAAAATAAATTGATGACATGCAGATAATTTTATTCGGTGCTCCTGGAGTTGGGAAAGGTACTCAAGCCAAAATCCTATCACAAAAATACAATATTAAACATATATCCACTGGTGATATTCTTCGAGATTCAGTTTCTAGAGGAACTAAATCTGGTATTGCTGCTAAAGAAGTTATGGATAGAGGCGATTTAGTTTCTGACGATTTAATGGGTGGATTGGTTAAAGAAACTCTTGCCAATATGGACTATAAAACTGGTTTTATATTAGATGGGTTTCCAAGGACTATTGAGCAATGCAAAATAATGGATTCTATTTTTGCCGACCTAAATATTACAAATCCGTTTTTCATTCTTCTTAAGGCTGATACTGAAGTTATTGTTAACAGGTTAACCCAACGTAGATTTTGTAGTAAATGTGAAATTATAGTCAACTTGAATGATATTCCTAACGTAAATACTTGCCCTAATTGTGGTGCTGTAAATTCGTTTATAGAAAGAATGGATGATAATGCTGAAGTAGTTAGAAAACGGCTTGGAATTTACAGAGACACTACATTGCCGGTTATTGATTATTATCAAAATAAATACAAAGTTGCTATATTAAATGCAACTGATTCTGTAGAGGTTGTTACTGCAAATATTGTAAAAGAGCTTATTTAATATTGTCGCTCAAAATTAATTTAACTATAATTTGCTTGAATCATCAACTTGTTCTGCCTTACCATTAATTAGTCTTATTATTCTACTTTTATATTTCTTTACTAATTCATAATTGTGAGTTGCAATTAGTACTGAGGTTCCCCTAGAACTAATTTTATATAAAATATCCACTATTTCCCTTGATGTTTCTGGATCCAAATTTCCAGTAGGTTCATCAGCAATTATTAATTTTGGTTCGTTGATAATTGCTCGGGCAATTGCTATACGCTGCATTTCACCTCCCGATAGTTGGTTTATTTTATTTTTTTGTTTATGTGCTAATCCAACTTCTGAGAGAACTTGATATACTTTTTGCTTCACATCTTTTCTTATTGCCCCAGTAATTTCGAGCACAAATGCTAGATTTTCAAATACAGTTCTGTCTTCAAGCAATTTAAAATCTTGGAATATAATTCCAATATTCCTTCTTAAATTGGGAAGTTTTTTGGGTTTAATTGTATCACTACTATAAATATCAAATTGAATATATCCACTCTGTGGCAGTAAATTCATATAAATCATTTGTAAAAGTGTCGTTTTACCTGCACCACTTTTGCCAATTAGAAAAACAAATTCGCTTTCTTCAATATTTAAGTTTAGTTCATTAAATACTGGTTGGTTTTTAAAATTAAATTCTACATTGTTAAAACTAAGCATATTTTCTCTTCAAAATAAATTGTTTTTTCAGCTA